>NZ_JBRBAI010000005.1:0-340540 GCF_052806135.1 Billgrantia sp. Q4P2 | reverse complement strand
ACGACGACGTGGTGGTGGAGTCGGGCGATCACCTGATCCTGTTCGTGATCGACAAGCGCCGCATCCGCGACGTCGAGCGGCTGTTCCAGGTCGGGCTGACGTTCTTCTGATCGGCTCGGATAGAGGCGCCGACCTGGGTCGGCGCCCGGCAAGGCCTTACAGCGTCATGAACGGCATGGGCTCTTGATCGGTGAACTGATAGACATCCCAGTCGCCGCGCTTGGGCCCCGGCATGCCCGGTGTGCCGATGGGCATGCCGGCGAGGCCGATGCCGCCGATCTTCGGCCGCTCCTGGAACAGCCGCTCCACGGCTTCGAAGGGCACGTGCCCTTCGATGGCGTAGCCACCGATCAGGGTGGTGTGGCAGGAGCCCAGGCCGTAGGGCAAGCCTGCGTCCTGCTTGATCTTGCCCATGTCCATGTCATCGACGATATGCACCGTCACACCCAGCTCCTCGAGCTGACGCGCGTATTCGTCGCAGCAGCCGCACTGGGGGTTCTTGTAAAGCGTGGCCTCGTCGGGCAGCGCAGCGTGAGCGCCACTGGCGGCACCCAGCAGCAGGCCGGTGGAAAGCAGCAGATTCAAGGTGCGACGATTCATGAGCTTACTCCAGTCGTGGACTTGGTAGAGCTGAACAGGTATTTGAGCAGAGCGGCAATGCCCAGGCCCAACAGAGCAAGGACGGCTAGCGGCATCAGCCAGCCGAGCCAGCTCATATGGCCCATCAGGGCGAGGCAGTCGGTCATCATGGTAATAACTCCTGTCGAAAGGTTGGTGTCCTCCAGCCGCGTCAGTCGTCCCGATGAGGATGGCCGTGGCGATGCATCAGCAAATGCATGCCCAGGCATAGCATCATGGGAAGCAGCAGCCAGGCACCGCCGGCCGTCTCGCCGCGCCACATGACCAGCAGGAAGGCGCTCCCCATCAGGATCAGGCAGAGGGGCATCATCCAGGCGTGCAGCCCCCTCGAACGAGAACCTTGCGGCTGGGCCGCCGAGTCAGTGGTCTCTTGGCTGTGGTCACCCTGCGGCCGGGGATTGGAGCGAATGCGGTTCATGACACGTCTCCTTCAGGTTGGGTGCGAGCGTAGCGACGCTTGAGCAGCAGTGAGTTGCCGATGACCGACAGCGAGCTGGCCGTCATGGCGATGACGCCGATCATGGGGTGGAGCAGGCCGGCGGCTGCCATGGGAATGGCGGCCACGTTGTAGCCGCTGGCCCAGATCAGGTTCTGAACGATCTTGCCGAAGGTGGCGCGGGAGAGATGCATGGCTTCCACCACGCCGGTGAGTTCGCCGCGTACCAGGGTCACGTCGGCGGCCTCGATGGCCACGTCGGCGCCGGCGCCGATGGCGATGCCGACATTGGCCTGCTTGAGGGCCGCAGCGTCATTGATGCCGTCGCCCACCATGGCCACGTGGTTGCCGTACCTTTCCTGAAGCTTGCGAATGGCGTCGACCTTGCCTTCCGGCAGTACGCCCGCTTGGACCTCGTCGATTCCGACTTCGTCGGCCACGGCGCGTGCAGCGCGCTCGTTGTCGCCGGTGATCATCACCACGTGCAGGCCGAGCGCGTGCATGCCGCGAATGGCCTCCATCGATTCCGTCTTGAGGGTATCGGCCACGGCGACGATGCCGCACGCCTGGCCATTGGCGGCGACGATCACCACGGTGCGTCCCTTGCCCTCGAGTGCCTGCATGTCGTCATCCAGCGCATCGAGGCCGGTCACGCCTTCCTCTTCCAGCAGACGGCGGTTACCGATCAGCACGGTCTCGCCATCGACCTTGCCGGAGACGCCGCGCGCGCCGGTGGAGCGGAACTCGCTGACCTCGCCGGGCGAGGTGCCGCGTTCCCGGGCGCCGTCGACGATGGCCCGGGCGATGGGGTGCTCCGAGGCGTTCTCGACGCTCGCCGCCAGGGTCAGCAGACGTTTCTCGTCGACGCCGACGGCAGGGAGGGCATCGGTCAGCTTCGGTTCGCCGCGGGTGATGGTGCCGGTCTTGTCGAGCACCATCACCTTGACGTCCTTGAAGGTCTGGATCGCCTCGCCGGAACGGATCAGGATGCCGCGCTCGGCGCCGATGCCGGAGCCGACCATCAGTGCCGTCGGCGTGGCCAGGCCCAGCGCGCAGGGGCAGGCGATGACCAGCACGGCGATGGCGGCGATGAGTGCCAGCACCGGTGTACTGGCTTCCGGGTTCACCCAGGGCAGGAAGTTCGCGCCCCAGTCGAGGATCGGGCGCAAGACGTCGGGAAGCAGCAGCCAGGCGACCAGACTGGCCAGCGAGATCAGCAGCACCGCCGGCACGAAGCGGCCGGTCATGCGGTCGGCGAACTCCTGGATCGGCACCCGCGAGCCCTGGGCCTGGTCGATCAGGCGTACTACCTGGGAGAGGAAGGTATCGCCGCCGACCCGGGTGGCCTTGACGCGCAGCCGCCCCTCCTTGTTGATGGTGGCGCCGATGACGCTGTCGCCGGGGCCCTTGTAGACCGGTATCGATTCCCCGGTGGCGATGGACTCGTCGAGATGACTCTCGCCATCGACCACCTCGCCGTCGGTGGGGATCTTGTCGCCCGGGCGCACGATCATGATGTCGCCCGGCTCGAGTTCCTTCACCGGCACTTCCACCTCTTCTCCGTTGCGCTCCACCCGAGCTGTCTTGGCGCCGAGGGTCAACAGCCGGCGAATGGCCTGTGAGGCGCGCCCCTTGGCCAGTGCCTCGAGATAGCGACCCAGCAGGTGGAAGGTCATGATGGTGGCGGCCATCTCGATGAACGAGGTCATCGGGTAGACGAAACCGATCAGACCGATCAGGTAGGGAGGCAGGCTGCCCATGGAGATCAGCACGTCCATGTTGAAGGTGCCGTTCTTCAGCGAGCGCCAGCTCGATCGGTGGGTGGCCGCACCGCCATGAAGGAACACCACCGGGAAGGCGAGCAGGGCGACGATGGCCAGGTAGCCGGGAATCGGCTGCCAGAACATGTGCGGCATCATCAGGATCATGATCAGCGTGGTGGGCACGCCAGCAATCCACAGCCGCTTGCGAGCCTGGCTGAGGTATTCCTGTTCGATGGCCGCGTCGGCCTCGCCGTCCTCCTCAGCCTGCATACTTACCGCCGCGACGTCGTAACCGGCACCTTCGACGGCCTTCTTCAGGATGTCGCCGTCGGGTCCATCCGGGGCAACGCTGACACTGACCCGATGGCTGGCGATATTGGTCTGTATCTCATCCACACCATCCTGGCGCTGGAGCGTCTGGCGCACGATACCGGCGCAGTGGTCGCTGCCCATGCCGGGTACCGTCAGGGTTATCTTTCTCGAAGCTGCAGTCATTCACATGCTCCTGGCTGTGAATTCTCCTTGGGCGTCCCGTGAAGGCCGCCCGGCTCGAAAACGCGTTCAGCCCGTTCAATGGTGAGCTTCGTGATCCTCGGGAGCGACGGTCGTATCCGGCATCGCCTGCTGTAGCTGTTGACGCTGCTCCTCGGTCATCAGGTCGTGCATGGCGTTACGTAGGCGCACCATCTCGGCCATCATCTCTCCATGGAGTTCCGCCATCTGCGCATGCAGGGCCTGGACCTCCTCGGGATCGGGGCGCTCGGCGTGCATTGCGGCCATCAGGTCGTCGCGCAGGTTCATGATTTGCCCCATGCGCTCGAATTGGGTGGGGCGATGCTCGTGGATCAGCTCGCGTAGTTCGCTGCGCTGCTCCTGGTCGAGCATGGGCAACAGGCTCTTGGCTTCACCGCTCATCATGGGGCAGGGCATCATGCCGGGGCCCATGCCGCCGCCCATCATGCCGCCGCCCATCATGCCGCCGCCCATCATGCCGCCGCCCATCATGCCGCCGCCCATGCCGCCGCCCATCATGCCGGAGGCCTCGTCCATCCTTTCCTGGGTCAATGCATTACCGGCGACACCCACCAGCAAGGCGAAGCCCAAGACGCAAGCGAGTTTGGTTTTCATGATCGATTCCTGTGGGGCGCATGGCCCCTTTTCGTTATGGCCAGTGATATGGCCAAGGGTGATGAACCGCTACCCGTATTTGCGAAATGCCACCTACTCGCAGCAGGCCTGACAAACCAGGCGGCCAAGCTGGAGCAGAAATGCGAGTGGGTGCGTCAGTGACGCAGTCGCTGGGTCAGCAGGTAAATCGGAGGAGATACGAGGAGCGGTTCACGGTTGGGTTGACCGATGGTGGTTTCGACTCGAGGAGGTATCGGCACCTGAGCGAGATAGAGGATCGTATGGCTATCGGCATCCTGCCGATCCACACGCAGCAACGCCTCGTGCGTAAGCTCCCAGCCATGGCCATGTTCGCAGTGAGGGGCAGGAAGCTGCAGACTTGCAGCGGCGTAATTTTCGGCGGTGTCATGGTTGGCGAAAGGTGACGTTGCGTGCGCCAGGACGGGAAAGGCTGATGCCAATGACAATATCAGTGCCAGGAGGGCAGCAAGCCAGCCTCTACGCCACCCGGAAAGGGCGAACGAACGATGTGAGACCAAGACTGCCTGTTGATGCATGGCATGCCGCTCCGACGTGATAGCCAAGTTCAGCATAGTCGATCCCGTGGTGCCGGCATTTGACCTGTATCAACCAAAGCTTCTCTTCTCAAGCTTAGCGTTTGTATAAGATGTTGTTTTTAATGCTTTTAAATGAAGGCGGTAGAAGGCGCTTGCGGCTTTTCATCGGTCATGGAAGACTAGTCCCGACTCTGACATGGCTTGGATTGTTCGACCTCCGATGCATTCTCGCTCCCTTTCCTGGTTGCTCTGTCTACTGTTCGGTATCGCGCTGGCGTTGCCGCAGGCTGCCATGAGCGCCTGGAGCGACGCTGGCGACGGCTGCCTGATGGAAGCCTACTCTACGTCGACGTTCGAGCAGGCCGCGCTCTTCGATTCGAACAGCCAAGCTCAACCTGCCGAGAAAGCAGCCTGTACCGCTCCTTGCCCAGCCTGCTTCGGTTCGTCATTGGCGCTGCTCTCCGTAGCCCCGCCCTCGCTGGAGCCTCGCTGGGGTATCGATGAGGCGCCTTCCCATGCGCCCCGCGATCGCCCGGAACGCCCTCCTCGCGCCTGAATGTTGCGCTCACGATGTCACCACTCGTTCAAGCGAGTGGTATCGGCCATTCATGTCTTGAGGACTCGCTATGCACCGCCGAGTTTTTTCACCCTGTTCCGGTCTGATCGGTGACAGTTCATTCAAACGTCTAGCTTTCGCCCTGCTGGTTTCGGTGGCACTTGCTGGCTGTAGCAGTGAGCCCGCAGGCCTATCCCTGGACGAACTGCGGCAGAAGACGCACATTCACGGGTTGGCCTTCGATCGGGCCGATAGCGATAGGCTGCTGGTGGCTACCCATCATGGGTTGTACCTCGTCGGCAGCGATCGGCGTGCACGTCAGGTCTCCAGCGAGAGCCATGATTTCATGGGCTTCTCCCCGCATCCCGAGGAAGCCAACCTGCTCTTTGCCAGTGGCCATCCCGCACGGGGCGGGAACCTGGGTGTCATGGTCTCCTCGGATGGCGGACAGCAGTGGGAGCAACGTTCCCATGGCGCCGATGGGCCGGTGGATTTCCATCAATTGACCATCAGCGAAGCGAACCCGAAGGTGCTGTATGGTGCCTATGCCGGCAAGCTTCAGGTCAGTCGAGATGGCGGCCATGAATGGCAGGTGCAAGCCGATGCGCCCCCCGGCCTGATTGCCCTGGCAGCTTCCAGCCGCGACCCGGCACATCTCTATGCCGCGACACAGGGCGGACTGCTCATGAGCCCTGATGGTGGCCTGCGCTGGCGCTCCGCACACCCGCAGCGCGACCCGGTAAGCGTGGTGGTGAGCAGCGGGGGAGAGCTTTATGCCTTCATGCTTGGGGTCGGGCTGCTGCGTGCTGAAGAAGCCACACGAGAGTGGACGCTGGTAAGCGAGAACTGGGGCGAGAATTACCTGATACATCTCGCGGTGGACCCCAGCGATCCAGGTCGGTTAGTGGCGGCAGACGACCAAGGCCATCTGTGGCTGAGTGAAAATGCCGGCCAGCACTGGTCGGCTCTGTGAGATCCGCTGTCGCCATGCGCTTACCGCTGCCAAATTAAGGAAAGATTCATGATCGAGTATCCACAGATCGACCCGGTGGCCATCTCCATCGGGCCACTTCAAGTGCACTGGTACGGCTTGATGTACGTGGTGGGTTTCGTCAGTGCCTGGTGGCTGGGGCGCCGCCGAGCGTATCGCCTCGGGCTGAGCCACGATGATATTGGTGACCTGCTGTTCTATGCCGCTATCGGCGTAGTTGCGGGAGGGCGCCTAGGGTACGTGCTGTTCTACGGCATGGAGCGGTTCCTGGCCAACCCGCTGTGGCTGTTCAGCATTTGGGAAGGGGGTATGAGCTTCCACGGCGGCCTGCTCGGGGTACTGCTGGCGGCGTTGCTGTTCGCTCGCAAGAAGAAGCTTGCCTTCTTCCAGCTGACGGATTTCATCGCCCCCATGGTGCCGATCGGCCTGGGGGCCGGGCGTATTGGCAACTTCATCAACCACGAACTGCCGGGGCGCGTCAGCGACCTGCCATGGGCCATGCCGTTTCCACACATGGGGCCGGAGCCACGCCATCCTTCGGCACTCTACGAGTTCGCTCTCGAGGGCGTGGTGCTGTTCGTCGTGCTGTGGTGGATCTCGAGCCGACCACGGCGCCGCGGCCTGGTCTCGGGACTGTTCCTGGTGCTCTATGGCATCTTCCGCTTCGTGGTGGAGTTCGTGCGTCTGCCCGACGAACACATCGGTTTCATCGCCTTCGGCTGGGTGACCATGGGCATGCTGCTGACGCTGCCGATGATCGGCGCTGGGGCGGCACTCATCCTGTGGTCACGGCGTCAACCCAGGGATGAACCCGCACCGACAGCTTCTTCCGTGCAAGGGACAGGCTGATGGTGGGGTGGCTCTCCCGCAGACCAGCCGGACGCCGCCGCTCCTGGGGCAAGCTCGCCATCTTCGTGGCACTGGCGCATGCCCTGGGGCTGGTAACGTCGGTGGAAGCGCTGATGTCGAGCCGCACCTCGCAAGGGGCGATTGCCTGGATCGTTTCGCTCAACTCCGTGCCGTATGTGGCGGTGCCGACCTACTGGATATTCGGGCGTAACAAGTTTGAGGGCTATGTGCTCTCGCGACGCGACGAGGATACCGAGCTGACCCGGGCCTTGGCAGAGAAACTCGACGAGCTGCGTGCGCATCGGGTGGAGTGGTCCAACGATGACCGAAAGTTGGCTGGTGTGGAGCAGCTTGCCAAGCTGCCCTATCTGGGAGGGAATGAGGCCACGCTGCTGGTAGATGGCGAGGCGACCTTCGACAGCCTGTTCGCGGGCATCGATACCGCCGAGCGCTACCTGCTGGTGCAGTTCTATATCGTGCGCGACGATGATCTCGGCGAAGAGTTCCAGCAGCGACTCATCGCGAAGGCCAACGAGGGCGTCGATGTCTACTTCCTGTACGACGAGATCGGCAGCTACAAGCTGCCGAATGCCTATCTACAGGACCTGCGCGACGCCGGAGTGAACGTACACCGGTTTCATTCCACGCGTGGGCCGGGCAACCGTTTCCAGCTCAACTTCCGCAATCACCGCAAGATCATGGTGGTCGATGGCACGAAGGCCTGGATCGGTGGCTTCAACGTAGGTGACGAGTACCTGGAGGGGCACGAGAGTCTCGGCCCCTGGCGCGACACCCATCTCAAGCTGGCAGGCCCGGCAGCGCTGGCACTGCAATTGGTCTTCATTGAGGACTGGCACTGGGCCACCGAGGAGGTCCCGGAACTGCCTTGGGAGCCGGCAGAGCCGACATCGAACGGGGCGCCGGCACTGGTACTACCCTCAGGGCCAGCCGATCGCTTCGAGACCGCCAGCTTGATGATTCAGCAGGCGATCCATGCCGCGCGCGAGCGAGTCTGGATCTCCAGCCCCTACTTCGTTCCCGACGAAGGTGTGCAGTCGATGCTCAAGCTGGCGGCGCTGAACGGCGTGGATGTAAGGATCCTGATTCCCGAGCGACCGGACAACCTGCTCGCCTTTCATGCGGCCTATGCCTTCCTTGGTCCACTGCTCGACGCCGGGGTCGAGATTCATCGATACCAGGAGGGGTTTCTGCACGGCAAGGCGTTTCTGGTCGATGACGTGGGGGCCGCAGTGGGTACCGTGAATCTCGACAATCGCTCCTTCCGCCTCAACTTCGAGGTGACGGCGCTGGTGATGGATCGGGACTTCGCCCGCGATGTCGAGGCGATGTTCGAACGGGATTTCGCCAGGTCGCGCCGAATGACTCCCGAGGAGATCAGCGACAGATCGCTGTGGCACCGGGCCGCTGCTCGAGGTGCCTACCTGTTTGCCCCGGTGCTGTGATGGGGGCCGAAGGCTGTGGCTGTCGAATACCCGGAATGATCGTTAGTATGGGGCCATTCATTCATTAGGCCCCTAAAGATGGATATGACTAGAGGCAATCACTATGAAGCATCACGGCACGGTACGTGAAGACTGGCCGTTGCGGCGCCTGACATGGCTACCGCTGTTCATCGGCATGCTGGCCATCGTCCTGTCGGCGGGTGCGGCCTGGGCCGAAGAAGAGACGTCAGCCGAGGAGAGCGAGGCGGAGGCTGCCAATGAGTGGCCGAAGGGGCACTACCCGCTGCCCGAGCAGGGCGACGTCATCGGTGAGGATTACATCGTCAAGGCGAGAGACGAGGAGACGCTGCTCGACATCGCCCGCGAACACAACGTGGGCTATGAGGAGATCCGCCGGGCCAACCCCGATGTCAGCGTCTGGCTGCCAGGCGAGGGTACCGAAGTGGTCATTCCCGGCCGCTTCATCCTGCCGCCGGTGGAGCGCGAGGGGCTCGTGATCAACGTGGCCGAACTCAGGCTGTACTACTACCCACCGACAGGTGAAGGCGAGACGCCGCGGGTGGAGACCTACCCGATCGGCATCGGGCGGGAGGGCTTCGATACGCCGCTGGGCAAGACCAAGACCACCATGCGGCTCAAGGACCCGGCTTGGTATCCGCCGCGTTCGGTGCGCGAGGAGGCCGCTGCGCGTGGTGAGACGGCGCCCGCCGTGGTACCGCCCGGGCCGGACAACCCGCTGGGGCGGCATGCCATCCTGCTCGACATTCCCGGCTATCTCATCCACGGCACCAACCTGCCCGACGGCATCGGCATGCGCGCCAGCCGTGGCTGCATCCGCATGTACCCGGAAGATATCGAGTCGATCTTCGAGCGCGTGCCGGTCGGCATGCAGGTGCACCTCATCAATCAGCCGATCAAGGCCGGCTGGGATGGCGATACGCCCTACGTGCAGGTTTACCAGGCGCTGGAGGAACAAGAAGCTGGCATGGCCGCGCTGATGGAAACCCTGGCGATGCTCGAGCGCAATGGCGATGCTCCTGCCACGCCGCTGAACTACGAGCTTCTGCGCGAGCTGCTCGAGAACCCCAGCGGTGAAGTCATTGCACTGACGCCGGCCCCGGCGCCCGAACCGAAACCCGAGGAGGAGGCCAAAGAAGAAGAGAGCCTGCTCTGGGAGGAGTTATCGGTCTAGCCACGATTCTCCCTGTTTCAGCTTGCATTCAGGGAGATGCCTTATTCTCGTGTTTCCCTTAGGCGAATCGAGACACAACCATGAACAAGTCGATTTTGGCAGCCCTGTTCACCCTCTGGTCTGTTAGCTCCCTGGCAGCCCCCGGACACCAGGCCGATGGTACGCAACAGCCTGACGAGGCGAAGGTAGATCGTGTCATCCAGATCGAAGCGGGCGAGATGATGTTCGGTCCCGAGGCATTGGCTGTCGCCCCCGGAGAAACGGTAAAGTTCGAGATACACAACAGTGGCGTGCTGGAGCATGAGTTCGTCATTGGTGACCGCGCGGCGCAAGAAGAGCATCGCCGCATGATGCGGGAGATGGGGGGGCACGGTGGCCATGGCGGTCACGGCGGTCACGGCGGTCATGACATGGCCGAGGGCGAGCATGGCGGTGACATGCCCGCCGTGACCATTGCCCCCGGTGCGACCGCCACGCTCGTTTGGACGGTGCCCGAGGGGATAAGCCAGCTGGAATATGCCTGTAACTTACCCGGCCACTACGAAGCTGGAATGGCGGGGAAAATCGACTTTCAAGGGTGAACACGATGAAGCTGTTACTTCTCGAGGACGACGACCTGCTGGCAGAGAGCTTGTCGGAAACCCTGGAAGACAACGGCTACAGTGTCGACTCGGCTGCGACGGTTCACGCAGCCGAGTCCTTGATGTCGACCGAGGATTATGCCCTGGCGATTCTCGACCTGGGGTTGCCGGACGGTTCAGGGCTCGACCTGATCGCGCGCTGGCGTGGTCAGGAACGTCGCCTGCCCATACTGGCTCTCACCGCGCGGGATACCTGGGAAGACAAGGTCGCTGGCCTGCGCCGAGGGGCCGACGATTACCTGACCAAGCCGTTCCACGAAGCAGAACTATTGGCACGGTTGCATGCGCTCTTGAGGCGGCAGACAGGCCATTTGAACGCCATGCTTAGCGTCAATGGCATACAGCTCGACGAGGAGAGACGACAGGTCAGCACTGACGGGTGTCGTTGGCAGCCGCTGACGGCGACGGAATTTCGGCTGCTGCGCTACCTGATGCATCATCCCGACCGCGTCCTGTCCAAGGCGCAGCTGCTCGATCAGCTCTACTCTCTGGAACAGGACGCTCCTGCCCCGAACCTGGTGGAGGTGTATATCGCCAAGCTACGACGCCGGCTGGGCAAGAACGCCATTCAGACTCGGCGCGGCCAGGGCTATCTCCTTGCATCGCGTTGAGCGTCGCAGTCTGCGCTTTCGCCTGCTGGCCTGGCTTGGGGGGGTGGCGCTCATCGTGGTAGGCGTGACCTGGTTACTGCATGGCATCCTGTTACACGATCTGGCACGAAGCTTTCTTGGTGAGCGATTGCGTCAGGAGGCAGAGCATACGCTGCTTCAGTTTCGCCAGGGTCATCTCTCGACGCAGTTATGGCAGGCGGAGAGCCCTGCCTTGCAGGTCTTCCACCACCTCTACGTGCTGGAACTGGACGGCGAGATCACCACGTCGCATCCACGCTGGCTCGAAACGTTGGCGCCTTACCTGGAGGGCGAGGGTGAAGCGCTGGACGTCGTTTCCTCTGGCGAACGTCATCTGCTGGTGTATCGCACGCGCTTCGAATTCGACGGTCGCTCGGGCGTGCTGCTCATCGGCGAGGATTTTGGCCAGGTGGAGGATGGGCTGGAAGCGCTCCACTGGTGGGTAGGTGGCATTGCCGGCCTGCTACTGATCCTGCTCATCGGTCTCAACATGATGGCGGTCAACCGTGCGCTGCGCCCACTCTCTCGGCTACGCAGGCAGCTCGATGAACTGCGCTCGGGCACACGCGAACGGCTGCATCTCGACACGCCTTCCGAACTCGATGGCCTGGTGGCGCAGCTCAATCGTCTCATGGATGAACACGCGCGACGGCTCCAGCGTTCGCGTGAATCCCTGGCCAACCTGTCCCATGCGCTCAAGACGCCGCTGACGGCGGTCATTCAGGTGTTGCGCGGCTCACGCCCCATCGACCCGGAGCGTAGGGAGAAGATGCAGCGCCGCCTGGAGGACATGCATGCTCAGTTGGACACCGAGCTGAAACGTTCTCGCATTGCCGGTCCCAATGCAGGGCAACGTGCCAACATCCGGCATGAAGCCGAGCAACTCATCGAGATGTTCTCGAACCTCTATCCCGGCAGGAATTTCCGGCTCGATATCGAAGCCTCGGTACCCGTCAGTGTCAGCGTCGAGCGACAGGATTTTGCCGAGATGCTGGGTATCCTGCTGGATAATGCCGGCAAGTGGGCTACTTATGAAATCCGTTGCCGAGTGCGGCGAGACGCCTCTTTGGCGATCCTGGTCGAGGATGACGGTTCCGGTGTTGCGTCAGGCGATTTGGGTCGCCTGGGGCGGCGCGGCACTCGACTCGACGAAGGCAAGCCTGGCCACGGGCTGGGCTTGTCCATCCTGCGTCAGATCGTCGAACGCTATGCTGGCCAGGTGCGTTTCGAGCCTTCTCCCGAGGGAGGGCTACGAGTCGAGGTCGTGCTGCCGCTGAATGAGGTGAGCTGACCATTCAGCGTGCTTTCAGCAATCCACCGCATCATGGTGCCTGGAGTTCCCCTGACAGGAGCCATGCATGACGACCAAGAACACCACCGGTATCTCCCTTTCCCGTCGACAACTGCTCAAGAGCGGGGCCGCCTTCGGTTTTGGAGCGGCGGCCCTGGGGCTGGCTCCGGCCTGGGCCGACCCTTGGGGGCAAAGTAATGCCTACCCGCAAGGGGCGGTGGAAGGCAACGATATCGCCCTGGCCATTCGCCGGGAAACGCTGGCGATCAATGGCCGCAATACGCGCCCTATCACGATCAACGGAACGAGCCCTGGGCCACTGATTCGACTGCAGGAAGGGCAGGATGCCACCTTGCGGGTCACCAACCTGATGGACGAGCCGACCTCCATCCACTGGCACGGCTTGATTCTACCGCCCGAGGTCGATGGTGCGCCGGGTATCAGCTTCGCCGGCATCGCTCCCGGGGAAACCTTCACTTACCGCTTCCCCGTGGTGCAGAACGGTACCTACTGGTATCACAGCCACTCCGGCCTGCAGGAGCAGTTGGGCCACGCGGGACCGATCATCATCGACGCCGCCGAGCGCGAGCCGTTCCGCTTCGACCGCGAGCATGTGGTGTTGCTGACCGACTGGACCTACGAAGATCCGGCCACGGTCTTTCGCAATCTGAAGACCGCAGAGGGCTATTACAACCTCCAGGAACGCACCATCACGGACTTCCTGGCTGACATGCGCGAGAACGGCTTCCGGGAAACGGCCCGCACGCGTGCGATGTGGGCACGCATGCGCATGAGTTCGCGCGACATCGCCGACGTCACCGGCAGCACCTACACCTACCTGGTGAACGGCCAGGCGCCGGAGCAAAACTGGACGGCGCTGTTCAAGCCGGGAGAACGGCTGCGCCTTAGATTCATCAATGGCTCGGCGATGACCTACTTCGACGTGCGCATTCCGGGACTGAAGATGACGGTGGTTGCGGCCGACGGCCAGCCCGTACAGCCCGTGCCGGTCGATGAATTCCGTATCGCCGTTGCCGAGACCTACGATGTCATCGTCACTCCCGAGGCGGATACGGCATATACGGTATTCGCCGAATCCATGGATCGCAGTGGCTTCGCCCGCGCGACCCTGGCACCGCGCCTGGGAATGGAAGCTGCGGTTCCCGAGCGGCGCAGGATCGCCGACCGGGGCATGGAGGCGATGGGCGCGCATGGCGGCATGGACCATTCCGGTATGGCGGGCATGAACCACTCCAACATGGCGGGCATGGACCACTCCAATATGGCGGGCATGGATCATTCCAACATGGCGGGCATGGACCACTCCAACATGGCGGGCATGGACCACTCCAACATGGCGGGCATGGATCATTCCAACATGGCGGGCATGGACCATTCCAACATGGCGGGCATGGACCACTCCAACATGGCGGGCATGGACCACTCCAACATGGCGGGCATGGACCACTCCAACATGGCGGGCATGGACCATTCCGGCATGCAGCACGACACGTCGCCTGGCGCCTCGGTAGGTGGCCTGTTGCCGGCGGGAACCGCCCAGCCCGGCTCGCAGTATGACCAGGCGGGAATCGGCATCGATCCTGACGAGCGGCGCATCCTGGTCTATCGCGACCTCAAGGCGTTTCGCCCCTGGCCGGACCGCCGCGAACCGGAACGGGAGATGGAGATACACCTGACCGGCAACATGGAACGCTACATGTGGTCGTTCGACGGCAAGAAGTTCAGCGAGGTCACCGGCCCCATCCACTTCCGCAAGGACGAGCGCCTGCGCCTGATCCTGATCAACGACACCATGATGGAGCACCCCATTCATCTGCATGGCATGTGGATGGAATTGGAGAACGGGGCGGGGGAACTCATTCCACGCAAGCACACCATCAATGTCAAGCCGGGTGAGCGGGTCTCTGCACTGATTACTGCCGATGCCGAGGGTAGCTGGGCGTTCCATTGCCACCTGCTCTATCACATGGACGCCGGCATGTTCCGTGTCGTCAGGGTTTCGTAAGGAGTTCGCATGAAAACCAGAATCGTACCGATGGCTACCTGCGCCGCTTTCACCGTGCTGGCGATGGCAGCGGCCCATGCCGAGGATGGCTACGACGCTCCGGAAGACTGGCCCTCGCCGATGGCGGAACACCATATCTGGGCGGCGGGCTTCGATCGGCTGGAGTACGCATGGCCCGACAAGGGGGAGGAGCAGAGTTTCGTCTGGGATTTCGAGGCCTGGTATGGCGGTGACATCCACCGCATTTACCTCAAGACCGAAGGCGAGAATGCCCAAGGGGATGGAGCGGGCGCCGAGATCGAATATCTAGACCTGCTCTACAGTCGGCTGATCTCGGATTTCTGGGAGCTGCAAGGGGGCATCGGTTACCAAGGAGGGTTTGGCAACAATGACCATCCCGAGCGTACCTATGCGGCTATTGCTCTGCAGGGGCTGGCACCCTTCTACATTGAAACCGACCTGGCCCTGCGTATCAGTGAAGATGGTGATGCCTGGGTACAGTTGGAAGCCGAACACGATGTGCGCTTGACGCAACGTCTCTACCTGCAGCCGCGTGCGGAGTTGGTGGCTTCAGGTAGTGACGTCGAGGAGTTTCACATGGGAAGTGGCTTGAGCTCGTTGAATGCTGGCTTGCGGCTTCGCTACGAAATCACTCGCAAGTTTGCCCCCTATGTCGGTGCCTACTGGGAAAAAAGCTACGGCAATACCGCCGATATGGCACGTACCCATGGCGAGCCCACTGAGGACACTGGTCTCGTGGCCGGCATCCGCGTCCTTTTCTAGGGAGGTCAGACACCAGGCTCTTGATCTGCATCAACGTGGTTGGCGTCGTCCATCGCCATACTGGATTTGTCGGCACGCCGTCGTTGCGTACCGCCAGGACCCTTGGCAAGAAAGGGCACATCTCGATGAGCCTCTACGGACTGCACAGATCGCTATTCTCCCGATTGCCGGGAATTCTGCTGCTCTGGCTGCTGGCCTGGTCGGTGGGAGTGGCCTATGCGTGCTCGCCCCAAGTGGAACTGGGCGAGCCGGTGAGCCAAGCGACTCTTGCCGCGGCAGATGAGTCGCCGTCCCTGCACCCGGAGAGCTGCGATGATCACTCTCCGGGCATCACGGCGAGTGTTGGCAAGATGCAAGCAGATGAGCTGCACAATATGTCAGCCACCGCGGGGCTACCCCTCGACTTGCTTTCCTTTCCTCTTCTCCTTGCCGCGCTGGGCGAAGCATTGCGACTGTCCAGCCTCTCACCATATACATCTTCCCCGGTTTATCTCGCCACAGCGCGGCTGCGTATCTGAGAGCGGTTGATTTAGATAACGCCTCCAGAATTTCGCGCGCGAAAAGTCTTGAAGGAAGAGGAGGGCAACCCATGAAAACTAAAGAGCACCGTCTAGGCGTATCCGAAATCAATCTGGTGACTCGGCACCTGAAGCTGGAGCCCAGCGACGAGGAGACAATTCTCGCTGCTGTCTCTGATATCGACGAGCTGTACGGGATGGATAGCGTTTTTTTCGACGCCAGAAAATGGAGGCTGTACCTGGCTTACGACGCCACAAGACTATGTCTCGACTGTATCGAGGAAATTCTAAAAAAGCATGCCGTGAAAATCAGCCAAGGTTGGTGGAATCGATTCAAGGAGGAACATTATCGATTTGTTGATCAGAACGTTAAGGACAACGCCAGACAGGAGCCGTGGAGCTGTCATCAGACGCCGCCGACTGAGAGGAGGAAGCGATAAGGGATTGAAAAGGCACGAGACGAGAATCTTCTACCACGAAAGGGGGGCATGCTTCTCGTCGCCTTGCTGTGGCCCTGTGCTTTTCTCCTGATCGTGATAGAGAATGCCATGGGTGCGGCAAGAACCCGTAGCCAGTACAGCGTTGCGACGATGAGGATGATTGCGATCACCCAGAGTGGATTCAGTATCGGCGACCCCTGGTGTCGTACATGATGGTTACCTTGGTGTAGGACTGCTTGCCTGAACCCGCGCGAAACCCGTTACATTAAGCGTCGGAAGATCAACCACGCCGCCAGGTACAGGGGGATGCCGATCGCCACCAGAGCGAGGGCATGGGGCCACAGGAGCTCCATGCCGGCCCCCTCGAGGAAGATACCCAGGGTGATGTCCAGATAATGGCGCAAGGGGCTGGCCAGCGACAGCTGCTGGAACATCAGCGGGAACAGGCCGAAGAAGGCGAGCAGCCGGGCCTGCTGCAGGGTTCGCGAAACCGCCGCCACCAGGATGCCGAGGCCGATGGCACTGAGCAGAAACAGTCTCGGGAGAGGTGTCGGCTGAAGAACCCTCCCACGATCAGTCTGCATCCGCTGCCGACATGGCAGGATCATGAACCCTTCAGAGGTCCCTGGAGCGGTTGGTCTGGTGGACCAGGTGCATCGCTTCATGCTGCTCCAGCTTCAGGAGTTCACCGATTAGCTCGCGCGTCTCGGGAATCTCGGTGCGCCCCTCGAGATAGCGATAGAAATCGATGACCTGATTGTGGAGATCGAAGATTTCCTGGCAGATCTCGTCGAAGCTCATTTCCGCATAGGGCGCGTTGCACGACAGGTGGGACTTGATGGGCGCGTAGGAAATGTAGTCGTAGAGCCAGGTATTCAGCGCCTTGGGGTCGGCCTGCTTCTCGAAGCCGGCCACGACCCTTTCCAGGGCCGCCTCGTGTTCCGCCAGATACTCCAGCAGCCACTTGGCGCGCTGTTCCTCCTGTTGCGTTGAGCAATGCTGCAGACACTCAGCCAAGTGTTGGTGCAGTGCCCGTGTCCACTCAACCACATCGTAAAAGGTTGATACGTACATCGGTCGACCTCGCTTGAGGAGCCGGGGATGGCTCAGGTGAGGAGGTAACAACGTTTTCAGCGTAGTCCAATGGGACCCGGAGAGGCTTGATCCGTGTCAAGGCGGGATGTGCTGGCCAGCCGCATGTCCCGTCGAGGTCGTCAGGATTGCCAGGCACCAATCACCATGGACTTCTTGTCGGCAGCCAAGCTGATCCGGAGCGGGCCAGTCAAGATGGCTGTGGATAAGGGAGGTAAATGGTGAAGGTGGTAACGCCTCCCTCCGATGCAGCGTCGATGTTTCCCCCGTGCGCCTTGACGATGGAGCGCGTGATGGCCAGGCCGAGTCCCGCTCCCTCCCCTCGGTGGCTGCGAATGTTGTCGGCTCGGTGGAAGCGCTCGAACAGGCGTGCAAGCTGTTCGGGTGGTATGGCGTCGCCATTGTTCTGCACTGAAAGGCGGATGTCGTCGATGTGCGGTTCGATCACGACCGCAATGTGGCCTCCCGGTGGCGTGTGGCGCAGCGCATTGGAGAGCAGGTTGGCGACAGCCCGGCGTAGCATGAGGCGATCTCCGGTGATGGTTGCCGTGCCATTAGCCTGAATCATAACCTGGCGCTCTTCCGCAAGAGCGTCATAAAACTCCAACAGGGCGGCAACTTCCTGATCCAGATGAACCGGCTCGGCAGGGTTGGGCAAGAGTCCATGGTCGGCCTTGGCCAGGAACAGCATGTCGGCAATCATACGGGCCAAGCGTTCCAACTCCTCCAGGTTCGAGTGAAGAACGTCCTGATACTCCACTGAACTGCGTGGCCGTGACAGGGCCACCTGGGTTTCGGTAAGCAGGTTCGAGACGGGGGTGCGCAGCTCATGGGCGATATCCGCTGAGAATTCACTGAGCCGTTGAAAGTCGGCCTCGAGCCTGTTCAGCATGCCATTGAAGGCATGGACCAGTTCGAGCATTTCCGGAGGCGTGTCTCGTTCGTCGAGTCTTTCGCCCAGACGTTGGGCGGAAAGTCGCCTGGCAGTCGCAGTTATCCGCTTCAATGGCGCCAAGCCTTTGCTAGCTAACCACCAGCCGAGCAAGGCAGTCAGGAACGCAGCCATGGCGATGCCGGTCCACAGATAGCGGCGTATATCGTCGAGAAAATGGACATGGTGGCTGATGTCCAGCCCCAGCAAGACCTGAACGGGTAATGGTTCGGGCAGTGGCAGGCGCTGCAGTGCCTCGTTGCCGATGAACTCACGCCCGTTCACGCTCCAGCGGGCACTTGGTGAGGTCACTTCGTGCTGCTTCATGGGCTGGAGAAGTTCAGGGCGATAGGCATACAGGATCTGCTCTCGTTCGTCTCGAATGGCGACGGATATCGTGGCATGGCTTGCCAGTATGTCATCGAGCTGTCGGGGAAGTGCCTGCAGTGCCTCTGGACTATCGATGCGGACCAGGAGGTTGTCGATCATGGTCAGTTTGGCATTCAGTTCCGCATAATCGATCTCATCGAAATGACCACGAATCAGTTGCTCGAGCCATAGCCCCAGCAGGAGCAGCAGGCCGGCAACCAGCAGCGCGAACAATACGGCGAGACGAGACGTCAGCGATAGGGGAAATGGCTTCATGGGTCGTTGCCTGGCTCAAGCACGTATCCCATACCACGCACGGTACGTATGAGTTTATGGGGAAAAGGGCCGTCGACCTTGGCGCGTAGCCGCCTGACGGAAACGTCGATCACGTTGGTATCGCTGTCGAAATTCATATCCCAGACCTGAGAGGCGATCAGTGAGCGAGGCAGAACTTCCCCTTGCCGCCGAATCAGCAGTTCTAGCAGCGCGAATTCCTTGGCGGTCAGGTCGATACGTTCACCGGCCCGGATGACTCGTCGCTTGAGCAGATCGAGTTCCAGGTCTGCGGCCCGGAACACTTCGGGCTCGCGCGCCTTACCTCGTCTCAACAAGGACCGAATACGAGCCAATAGCTCGGAAAAAGCGAATGGCTTCACCAGGTAGTCATCTGCTCCGAGCTCCAGTCCCCGCACGCGATCGTCTATTTCGTCCCTGGCGGTAAGGAACAGGATGGGCAGGTCCCGACCGGATCGCCGGATCATCTGCAGGATGCCCCAGCCATCCATACCCGGCAGCATCACGTCCAGCACGATCAGGTCGTATGTCACGCTTTGCGCCAGGTGCAGGCCATCGAGTCCATCCCGCGCCAGGTCGACGACGAAGCCGGCCTCTCGCAGACCCTGGCTCAGGTAGTCGCCGGTTTTCGGTTCGTCCTCGACGATGAGTATCTTCAAGCCGTCCCTCCGCTTCCTCAGGCGAAAGATGACAAAAATGTCATTTTTGCGTCAGGTTCCTGTCCGCTGCCGGGCGTTAGCATAAACCTATAAAACAGAATACGTGGCAATCAGGAACTTGGTGAAGACACGATACCACCTCGGGCCATGTTCAAGCCACATGAACACCTCCTGACGAATATGTGAAATTTTCTTGGCTATTAATTAACGGTAGCCTATCGCGTATATAGGGGAGTGTTCTGATGAAAATCAAGAGAATTGCTATCGCTGCTGCCGTGGCAAGTCTGTTTTCCACTGTCGCCTTTGCTGGTCTTGGAGCTTCCACGGTGCAAGGGAAGTTTCTGGAAGAAGGAAATAATGCCAGCGGGATACTGAACAGTGGCCATCCCCATACCTATGTGCTGGAACTGGGACGTGCTTCGACCGTAAAGATCCAGAGTGAGCACTTCCCGGGAGTCAATCATGCCCTTCAGCATATGAACGCCCAGTTGTTGAATGCATCTGGAGACGTCCTGGTGGAAAGTCGGTCGATCGGTGGTGATTTCACAATTGTCGAGCAACTCCAGCCTGGTCAGTACAGGCTAGTCGTATCGGGAAGCTCCGGTGGTTTTGGTGATAGCTGGGATGTGCATCGGTATAACCTCAATGTCTCGACCCAATAAATGGTGTCTTGTTGCCTCGTTGAATTCCGGTTGGCTGGTGAAAGCCAGCCAACCGGGAGGTACTAGACAACTCTATTGATTCTTTGTGGTGAGTCGTTTCGTCGGGAGTTGATTATTTTCAATGACGAGCCGGACGCCTTGCACATGAGGCATGGTTATGTATTCCTATTTTTTACGTAGGTTGAAAGGGCCCATGCTGGGAATCACCCTGGCCTTTCCCGCTGCCGCTTCGGCGGCAACGATGCTTTCGCTTGACGAGACCGAGCGCCTTGCGCGTATCGATGACCCCGCCACACTGCGCTATCAGGAGCTGGCCGAGGCTCGCCGCGAGGCAGCCATCTCCGCCAGACAATTCCCCGATCCGGCGCTGATCGTGGAAGTCATGGACGTGGCGCGGGATGGTATTTCTCTCGAAGACGACACCATGACCCAACTTCGCGTTGGTGTGCGCCAGGCTTTCCCCCGAGGTGATAGCCGCCGTCTGGCAGGCGAGCGGGAATTGGCCATGGCGCAGGCAGAAGTGGCGCGCAGCAGCAATGCGGAACTGGCTGCCGTACGCGCCGTGCGCCGTGCGTACCTGATGCTCCATGAGCAGCGTGCAATTCTTGACGTGCTGGAGAAGAGCCAGCCCCTGTTCGAGGATCTGCGTGAAATCACCGAACGCGAGTTCGCTTCCGGTTTTGCCGATCAGCAGGACCTGCTGCGCGTCGAGCTGGAGTTGAGCCGGTTGCATGACCGCGTGTTGAACGTCCAGGCACAGGAAGCGGTAGCGCTGGCCCAGCTTGCGCGCTGGGTGGGCCAGGAAAACATTTCCCGCCCCTTGTCCCGCGACCTGCCCGAACTGGCCGAGCCGGCGGATGCGTTGCTGGCGCACCCGCTGCTCGCCGCAGAACAGGCTCTCGTCGATGCCGATGCCCATGGGGTAGAGCTCGCACGGCAGAGCTACAAACCTCAGTGGTCGGTCGAACTCACCTATGGCACGCCAACGGAGCGCGGCATGGGCATACCGGATCGGATGTCGGCGATGGTCATGGTCGATCTACCGCTCTTCACACGCCAGCGCCAGGATCGCGATCTATCGGCCAGCCTGCATCGACGTGAAGCCGCTCAGTATGCCTGGGATGCACAGGCCCGCGAGCTGCAGCGCCAACTGGGGGAGACACAGGCCAGGTGGCAGCAACTGAGCGAGCGTGAGCATCGGTATACGCAGCGACTTCTCCCCCAGGCCAGGGATAACGCCGAGGCCGCCGAGTATGGGTATCGCAATCGCACGACGGATTTCAACTCACTCGTGCGTGCACGTTTGACCGAACTGGAAACGCGTATTGAGGCCGTGCGTATCGGCTCGCAGCGTCGCCTTGAGCAGGTGGATCTGCTCTATCTGTTGGGAGAAAACGTATGAAGGCATTGGCTGTCATCGTCCTGCTGGGTGCGGGGGCGGCCGCAGGCGCCGCCGCCGTGACCTATTGGCCGGATTCGCATGCCCATGTCGCGCAAGCGGCGGGCGCGGCCAATGGTGAGAGGGAGATCCTCTACTACCGGCATCCGCATAACCCTTCCGTGACCTCTCCCGAACCGCGTAAGGATGAGATGGGCATGGATTTCATTCCAATCTACGCGGGCGGCGGCGATGCGGCGGCGCCCGGCACGGTGAGCATCAGCCCTGTGGTGCAGCAGAACATGAACGTGCGTATTGGGTCGGTGGCTCGCGGCGATCTGGCGCGCCTGGTCGAAACGGTCGGCTTCGTCGACTACGACGAAGCGACACTCAGCCATGTGCACCTACGCACTCAGGGCTGGATCGAGGACCTCAGCGTGCGCACCACCGGGGAGCGGGTCGAGGAGGGGCAACTGTTGTTCCGCCTCTACTCGCCGGAATTGGTCAACGCCCAGGAGGAGTTGCTGCACGTGGTGCGTCGCGGTGGCAGTGCTGCCCCAGCCCGTGAGCGCCTCAGGGCGCTGGGGGTCAGTGCCGCAGAGATTGCGGAGATCGAGCGGGCCGGCCAGCCGCACCGACTGATCTCGGTGCGGGCGGGGCAGGGCGGCGTGGTGGAGTCGCTCAACGTACGGGAAGGCATGTTTGTCACCCCGGGCACCGAGGTGATGACCATTGCCGACCTCTCGCAGGTTTGGGTGATTGCCGACCTGTTCGAGCATCAGGTGGACGCCGTGTCGCGCGGTGACGCCGCCCACGTGAAGCTGCCCTTCCGCCCGGGCGAGCGTCTCGAGGGCAAGATCGATTACATCTATCCGAGCCTGAACAGCCCTACCCGTACCGTTCAGGTTCGTCTCGCCTTTGACAATCCCGGTGAACGGCTCAAGCCGGGCATGTATGCCGATGTCCAGTTAACGACTCGTCTGTTACAGGGCGTGCTCTACCTGCCGGCTGAGGCCGTGATCCGTACCGGCAGGCAGGACCGGGTCATTCTGGCGTTGGGCGAGGGGCGCTTCCAGGCCCGTGAAGTGCAGGTGGGACGTCGTGCCAACGGCGACCTGGAGATCATCGAAGGCCTCCAGGAGGGGGAGCGCGTCGTTCTCTCCGGCCACTTCCTGCTCGACTCCGAAGCGGCAGCCAGTGCCGAGCTGGGCCGCATGAGCGAAGAAGAGGAGGAGGCGGTTGACGAAGTCTGGGCCGATGGCCGCCTGCTCGCCATCGATCCAGACGCCCGCCTGCTGAACGTTGACCACGAACCGATTCCGCTGCTGGGCTGGCCTGCCATGGTCATGGATTTTGCCGTGGCTGACGACCTTGAACTCGATGGCTTGCACGCAGGTTTGGCCATGCGCTTCCGCATGCGCGAGCGTGAAGCGTTCGTCTACGAAATTACCGCCATCGAGCCGGCGGCTCACGACCACTGAGGAGGCGCTCCATGATCGAAAGGATCATTTCGTGGTCGTTGCAGAATCGTCTGCTGGTGCTCTTGGCGACCGCGATCTTCGTTGTCTGGGGGATCTTCACGGGCAGGCAGATGCCCCTGGATGCCATACCCGACCTCTCTGACGTTCAAGTGATCATCAAGACCAGTTATCCCGGCCAGGCGCCTCAGGTAATAGAGGACCAGGTCACCTACCCCTTGTCGACGGCCATGCTGGCCGTGCCCAAGGCGAGGGATGTCCGTGGCTTCTCCATGTTCGGCGATTCCTATGTCTACGTGCTGTTCGAGGATGGCACCGACCCCTACTGGGCCCGTTCCAGGGTGCTGGAATACCTGAGCCAGGTGGCGCCGCGCATGCCCGAGGGTGCCCAGCCCGCCCTGGGGCCGGATGCCACGGGCGTGGGTTGGGTCTATCAATATGCATTGGTGGACCGCAGCGGTGAACTCGACCTGGCGGACTTGCGCTCGCTGCAGGACTGGTTCCTCAAGTACGAATTGCAGTCGGTGGCTGGCGTTTCCGAGGTTGCCACGGTGGGCGGCATGGTCAAGCAGTATCAGGTGGTGCTTGACCCGAACCGGGCGCGTGCCTATGGCCTGACCCTGTCGGGTATACGCAAGGCGATCTCCGATGCGAACCGCGAGGCGGGCGGCTCGGTCATCGAGATGGGCGAAGCGGAATACATGGTGCGTTCGCGTGGCTATTTGACCGGCATCGAGGAGCTTCGCCTGGTGCCCGTTGGCCTGGGTAACGATGGCACGCCGGTGCTCCTCGAGGACGTGGCCGAGATCCGCATCGGGCCCGCTGCCCGCCGTGGCATCGCGGAGCTGGACGGCGAGGGGGAGGTCGTGGGTGCCCTGGTGGTCATGCGTCATGGCGAGAATGCGTTGGCCACCATCGAGCGTGTCAAGGCACGGCTCGATGAGTTGCGACCGAGCTTGCCGGCCGGGGTCGAGATCCTGGAGACCTACGATCGTTCGGTGCTGATCCAGGAGTCGGTGGACAACCTCACGGTCAAGCTGCTGCAGGAATTTCTCATCATCGCGCTGGTTTGTGTCGTCTTCCTGCTTCATTTCCGCTCAGCACTGGTGGCTATCATCGCACTGCCGATCGGCATCCTGGCGGCTCTGATGATCATGCAGGCCAAGGGTATCAACGCCAATATCATGTCCTTGGGCGGTATTGCCGTGACCATCGGTGCCATGGTGGATGCCGCCATCGTCATGGTGGAGAACCTGCATAAGCGGTTGGAGAAGGCGCCGCCGGGCGAGGACCGCTGGCATACCGTGGCCGAGGCGGCCAAGGAGACCGGCCGGCCGATCTTCTTTGCCCTGCTGATCATCGTGGCCAGCTTCCTTCCCCTGTTTACCCTCCAAGGGCAGGAAGGACGCATGTTCCAGCCGTTGGCCTTCACCGGTACCTATGCCATGGCGGCGGCGGCGGGGCTGGGCATCACCCTGGTACCCGTACTCATGGGCTATTTGGTACGCGGACGCATACGCCCCGAGGCCGCTCACCCGCTGAGCCGCATGCTGATTGCCATCTATCGCCCCGGACTGGATGCCCTGTTGCGCTACCCCTGGGCGGCCGTCGTGGCCGCCGTGTTGCTGGCCGCCAGCATGATCTATCCGGCCGGCAAGCTGGGCAGCGAATTCATGCCTCAGTTGGATGAAGGCGATCTCATGTACATGCCGTCGCTGGAGCCGGGTGTTTCCATCGGCAAGGTGCGGGAGTTCCTGCAGCAGACCAATCGTCTGATCATGTCCGTACCGGAAGTGGAACGTGTCTTTGGCAAGGCGGGGCGTGCTGATACCGCCACCGACCCTGCGCCTATCGGCATGCTGGAGACCGTCATTCGCTTCAAGCCGCGTGACCAGTGGCGTGAGGGAATAACCAAGGCCGATATCATTCGCGAACTCGATGAGGCGGTCCGCTTTCCCGGAGTGGCCAACGTCTGGGTGCCGCCGATCAAGACACGTATCGACATGCTCTCGACTGGCATCCGCTCGCCGGTAGGCATCAAGGTAGCCGGCTCCGACCTGGGCGAGATAGAGCGCATTGGCCGTGAGATCGAGCGCGTCCTGCAAGACGTTCCGGGCACTGCATCGGCCTATGCCGACCGCACAGCCGCGGGTCGCTACGTCGAGGTGGATATCGACCGGCGGGCTGCGGCACGGCACGGCGTCAACGTCAGCGATTTGCAGGCAATCATCCAGACGGCAGTCGGCGGAATGAATGTGAGCGAAACCGTCGAGGGGCTGGAGCGTTATCCCATCAACTTGCGCTACCCCCAGGATTGGCGCGACTCGCTGGAGAGCCTGCGGGATCTGCCGGTCATCACGTCGGCTGGTGCCTACCTCCCTCTGCAAGCGCTGGCGCAGGTGGACATCGTCGACGGTCCGGCCATGATCCGCACGGAGAATGCGCGCCTCAACGGCTGGGTGGTGGTCGATATTCGCGGGCGCGACATCGGCTCCTACGTGGCCGAGGCGCGTCAGCGAGTCATGGATCAGGTTGCATTACCGGCTGGGTACTCGGTCACCTGGTCGGGGCAGTACGAATACATGGAGCGGGCCAAGGAGCGCCTGCAGTGGGTGGTGCCGGTGACCATCGTGCTGATCTTCCTGCTGCTGTACCTGTGCTTCCGCAATGCCGCCGAGACTTTCATGCTGATGGGTGCCTTGCCCTTTGCCGCCGTGGGTGGTGTCTGGCTGCTCCATTGGCTGGCTTACGACGTCTCGGTGGCCGTGGCGGCGGGCTTCATTCTGCTGATCGGGCTGGCGGCGGAGTTTGCCGTGGTCATGCTGATGTACGTCCGCGGTGCGGTAGAGCAGCGCCAGCCGCGCACCCGTGGTGAGCTACGTGAGGCCATTATCGAGGGCGCCGTCATGCGGGTTCGCCCCAAGGCCATGACTTCTCTGACAGTGGTGCTGGGCCTGAGCCCCTTGCTGTTGGACTCGGGGCCTGGCTCCGAAGCCATGCAACGCATTGCCACTCCCGTCGTTGGCGGCATGATTTCCGCCCCCCTGGTTTCGCTATTGTTGATCCCGGTTCTGTACTGGCTCTGGCAGCGGCGAAACCTACCCGAGTCTGTCTCTGAAGAGGCTGTGCTCAGTACCCCTACCTCTCGAGGAAGTCTTTAAGATGAAAACTACGATGCTTCAGTTGACTGTTGTCGCAAGCTTTCTCATCGCTGGGCCAGCCGTAGCCAGCAGTGACCATGGGCATGGAAAGCATGCGAACCATGTTTCCACTGCCGCCCATGGGCATCAGGAAATGCGCACGGCGGAGGGCGTCGGTATCGTGCAGTCGGTGGCTGATGATGGCAGTAGTGTGGTACTGGCTCACGAGCCGATCGCTGAGCTTCGTTGGCCTGCCATGACCATGGAGCTGGCTTTGGCCGATCCAGCTTTGGCTGAATTCATTAACTCCGAAGACCACGTTGCTTTCGTGCTGCGTCAAATAGGTGAAACCGACTACGAAATTATTACAATCCAAGCTATTCAGTAAAGCTGCTCGTCCCAGGGCGTACCACATTGCAATCCATCGTGGCGTGGTATGCCTACCAATCACCTCTTTGGTAGAGAGAATTAGAGTGGCATCAACTGAGGAGAGCATGAATGAGTGATATCAAGCATCGTCTGGGTGTATCTGGGCCAACCTTGTGAGGCGACATTTAAAATTGACATCTGTCCCGGTCGGCGGTCGTTGTGTCCGCCTCGGCAAAGGAGACCAGTCGACGCTTTTCCTCGTCCCACAGCACGAGCCGCACCGATGCAAGGCTTTGCCATAGGGTGAGGCGGCCGATATGGCGGAGTGCGGGATGGTCGCACAGCACTTCGTGCAGCCGGTAGGAGGGGATGCGGCTGCAGAGGTGATGGACATGGTGGATTCCGATATTGGCGGTGAACCAGCGCAGGGGGGCCGGCAGGTCATAGTGGGAGCTGCCGTGCAGCGCGGTCTCGTGGAACGTCCAGTCGTCGTCGTGCTCCCATAGGGTGTTCTCGAACTGGTGCTGGACATAGAACAGCCAGACGCCGATCGAGGAGGCGAGAAGCGTGATGGGCAGTTGCACGAGCAGAAAGGGGCCCACGCCGACCAGCCAGATCATGCTGGTAACGAGCAGCGCGATCGCCGCGTTGGTGCTCATGGTGCTCAGCCAGGGCATCCAGCCCGCGCGCATGAAACCCACCGGCAGGCGATGGTCCAGGATGAACAGGTACGCCGGGCCGAGACCGAACAGCACCAGCGGATGCCGGTACAAGCGATAGTGGAGCCGCTGCCTTCGCGGCAAGCCCCGAAACTCGCGCACGGTCAGGGTATCGATGCCACCGACACGCGGGCGATCGAGATTGCCGGAGCTGGCATGATGGAGGGCATGGCTGTGTCGCCACAGATCGTAGGGCGTCAGGGTCAAGACGCCGATGGCTCGCCCGACCCAGTCATTGGCACGTCGGGAACGAAAGAATGACCCGTGGCTGCAGTCGTGCTGGATCATGAACAAGCGCACGAGAAACCCCGCGGCGGGTACGGTGAACAACAGGCCAAGCCAGTAGCCGGCACTCAGGGTGCTCCATATCAGTATCCAGAGGGCGGCGAAGGGGATCACCGTGATCATGAGTTCCACTATGCTGCGCGCCAGGCGCGGCGTGCGGTACTCACCCAGGGCGCGCTTCAATGCCCGTGGCTCGGTAGTGATGTCGATAGTCGGCGCTTGGGAATCCATGAGTTGTAGGTTGGCGTCCGTCACGCACGCTGTCTGTACGGTACCGCACGCAATCGGGGGTCGTCGGCATGGCCCGGCGCGTGCGTGAGGCGAACGCCTACTGCTGCCGTGGTTCCGTCGGCAGCGCCTCGACCAGCCCCAGCGCCACGCAGATTCGCACCAGCTCGGCCAGGTTGCCGGCACCTAGCGCCTTCATGCCCCGCAGCCGATAGACCTCCACCGTCTTGGCGCTGACGTCCAGATGCTCGGCGATCTCGCGGCTGGTCATGCCTTCGGCCACGTGTACCAGTATTTCGCGCTCCTTGGGGCGCAGGGCGTCATAGCGGCCGCGCAGGGAATCGATGCGCTGGCGCACCGTGCGTAACCTTTGGTGTTCGGCCAGCGCCTGCTGTATGGCGTCGATCAGCTGCTGGTGGTTGAAGGGTTTCTCGATGAAGTCGAAGGCGCCGGCCTTGAGCGCAGCCACGGCCATGGGCACGTCGCCGTGGCCGGTCATGAAGATGACCGGTGCGATATCGCCTCGCTCAAGGAGGCGCTGCTGTACCTGAAGACCCGAGAGCCCGGGCATGCGCACGTCCAGCAGTACGGCATCGAAGCTCTCGGGCGCGGCGGCGAGGAAGGCCTCGCCGTCGGCGAAGGCACGGGTGGCCAGCCCCACGGAGTCGAGCAGCCAGGCCAGCGAGTCGCGCAGCGCTTCGTCGTCGTCGACCACGGCGATACAAGGGGCGGCGGTGGGTTGGGTCACGGCTGGCTCCGGGGCGGCTTGCTGCGGTAAGTGGGGCTCGGTTCGGCCAGCAGTGTACCGGTAAAGGTGGCGCCCTCGGAACTGTCGCTCAGAACCAGGCTGCCGCCCATGGCCTCCATCAGCGAGCGGCTGATGGCCAAGCCCATACCGAGCCCTTCCGGGCGGCTGGAATGGAAGGGTGTGAAAATCGTCTGAGCCTCGTCGGCGCCGATGCCGGGGCCTTGGTCGCTGACGCTGAAGGTGACCTCTCGGGGGCCGCTTTGGTGCGCGCGAATCTCCACCCGCGTTGCTTCGGGGCGCTCGCGGCTCGCCTCCAGCGCATTGAGCAGCAGGTTGACCATCACCTGCTCCAGGGCGATGGGGTCGGCCTGGATGCGAGGCAGGGCTTCCGGCAGGTCGTGGTCGAGGGCGATACCAGCCTGCTGGTACTGCCATTCGCACAGGCGGCAGGCGGCATCGACCACATTGAGCAGCGCGACCGGTCGTGGCCGGGTCTGCCCCTTGCGCACGAAGGTACGGATATGGCGCAAACGCTGTGCCAGCCGTTGCACTTGCTCGTCGATGCGTTTCAGCGGTAGGGCCAGGTCGCTGGCCGGTCGCTGTGGGTCGGCGCGCAGTTGCATCAGCGCGCCGCTGGCGTAGTTGGCGATGGCGCCCAACGGTTGGTTGAGTTCGTGGGCGATGTTCGACGCCAGCTCGCCGGTGGTGGCCAGGCGGTTGGCGTGGGCGATCTGCTCCTGATGGTGCCGCGCCTGGGCCTCGGCGGCCTTGCGCAGGCCAATGTCGCGATTTAGCAGGGAGAGGTGATCGGGCTCGGCGCCGGGGCCGCGGTGGGCCAGCACCACGCTGAGCACCGGCACCGCCCCCTTGGGCCCCGGCATTTCCAATTCACCGCTCCAGGAGCCATAGCGGGCCACGGCGGGCAGCACGATCTCGCGCAGGATGGCGAGCGATGCCGGCGTATAGGCCTGCTCCAGCCGCGCATCGAGCCCCTCCCGTGGTAGGCCCAGCAGCCTCCTGGCCGCCTCGTTGGAGTAGAACAGCCGCTCGTCGCCGTCGCAGAACAGCACGTAGTCGGTGGTGGATTCCACTACCCGAGCCAGGCGTTCGCGGTTGGCCTCGGCGCGAATGCGCCGACCCACGTCGCGGGAGACGCAGAGCACGTCGATCAGCTCGCCGGTGGCCGGGTCGCGGCGGGTGCGGCTAGTGGTCTCGAACCACACGTAGAGGCCGCTCTTGGCGCGGAAGCGGTAGGTCTGCTGATAGAAGCCGTCGTGATAGTAGACCCGCGGCGACTTGTTGAGCAGGTCGGCGAGGTCGGAAGGGTGGAACAGGTCGTAGGCCGACACGCCGATCAACTCCTCGGGCTCGTAGCCGAGGAGGTCGCGGGCGGCCTGGGAGGCGTAGAGGAAGGTGCCGTCGCGGGCGTGGCGGGAGATCAGGTCGGTGGTGCTCTCGGCCAGCCACTGATAGTGGCGCTTCTCCTCGTCCAGCTCGCTGGCTCTCGCTTCGAGTTCGGCGTTCTGGGCCTCGAGCTCGGCCAGGCGTGCGCGCAGCGCCTCGATCTCGCTGGCCATCAGCGCGCCGGGTCCACCAGGCCACCCAGCGAGGCGTTGCGCCGGAACCAGCCGGCGATGCTGGCTCGCGGCAGGCGGGTCGGCAATACCTCGTGGGGCACGTTCTCGGAGAGAAAGCAGGCGAAGTTGCCGGCCTCTGGGCGTACCCGGGCCACCTCCCGCCCGGGATCGTCGGCGGCGAAGATCGCCATCTCGCCGCCGCCATCCGCAGGCCAGTCGGGGTTGAGGTAGCCGACCGTGGAAACGACCCGATTGGCGCGCCCGCGGAAGCTGTCGAGATGCTTCTTGTAGAAAGCCCCGGGCGGGTAGTGGGCGAAGTGGGCCTCGTACTCGAACAGCCCCAGGAACAGTGCCTGGTTCAGCTCGCGCTGCAGCTCGCCCATGGCTTCCAGGTAGCGGCGCTGGGCCAGGCTCTCGCGGTCGAGCCAGTGGATGGCATCGCCGCGAATGTCACGGCGCAGCCGGTGCTCGTCACCGCGGCCGATACCGGCGGCGGCCAGCGCCTCGCGCTCGGCCATCTCCGCAAGCTCCCGGTGCAGGTCATGGCACAGCTCGGCGTCGAGAAAGCCTTCGCCGATGAACCAGCCCTGCTCGACCAGGGCATCGACCAGGTGGGGCAGGGCGCTGGCCGCGAAGGCCGGGCGAACGAGAAGCGACATGGGCGAGGCGGAACCTCCGCGGTAATGACGGAACCGGGTGAAATCAGGAAATACGGGTTTCGGTTTCGGGGCTGCGCAGCAGCCGTTCGGGAAAATAACATAGCCGACCGTGTGGCGGCTCATCGAACAGGCTGATGGGGCGCTCGAACCCCTCCGCCAGCAGTTCCACCAGCATCATCGCCGAGAGGCCCCAGATCACCTGGCCCTGGGTATGGTAGCTGGGCACGTAGTGGGGGCGGCCGTTCACCGGGATCACGTCGGTGTGGTGGCGCCGGTCCTCGAGGAACAGCGCCAGCGGCACCTCGAAGATAGCGTCCAGCTCGCCGGGGTCGGGTGCGAGCGGCAGGTCCGGTGGGATCAGGCCCACGTAGGGCGTGACCAGGATGCCGTGCAGCGAGATCACGTCCGACAGGCGACCGAGCAGCTCGACACGGTCCGGCGGCAGGGCGATCTCCTCGTGGGATTCACGCAGTGCCGTGGTCAGCAGGTCGTGGTCGGCGTCCTCGCGCTTGCCGCCGGGAAATGCCACCTGGCCGCTGTGGGTATTGAGATGCCCCGCCCGGCGGGTGAACAGCAGTGTCGGTTCGGGCCGGTCGACGATCGGCATCAGCACCGCGGCCTGAGGCATGGCGAGGCGCATGTGGCGGGGAGCGTGTGCTTGCAGGCGCTTGCGAAGTTTCTCTAACATGGGGTTTCCATCGGCTTTGATTCCTTCTACCCGGGGGCCTTTGCCGACGTCAAGCCTGCCAGGGAGACCCATGAACTTTTGCAGCCACTGTGGCCAACCCGTGCGCTTCGCGATCCCGGCAGGGGATGACCGGCCCAGGTACCTGTGCGATGCCTGCGGCTCGATCCATTACCAGAACCCCCGCATCGTTGCCGGTACGCTGCCGGTGAGCGGTTCGCGCGTCCTGCTCTGTCGTCGGGCCATCTCCCCCCGCAAGGGCTTCTGGACCCTGCCGGCGGGCTTCATGGAGAACGCCGAGACCACCGTCGAGGCCGCCGCCCGCGAAACCTGGGAGGAAGCCTGCGCCGAGGTCAGCATCCACGGGCTCTATACCCTGATCAACCTGCCGCACATCAACCAGGTCTACATGATCTTCCGCGCCGACCTCACGGGCAGCTTCTGTGCCGGGCCGGAGAGCCTCGAGGTGGCACTGTTCGAGGAGCACGAGATCCCTTGGGAGGAGCTGGCCTTTCCCACCATCGAGCGCACCCTGCGCCATTTCTACGCCGACCGCGACAACGGTCACTATCCGCTGCATATCAGCGACATCACCGCCGAGGATCGCGAGCGCTACTTCGGTTCAGCCTGATGGGCAAGCGAGAGGGAACGGGTAACGTGGACAAGTTCGAGCTGAAGCTGGACCAGGCGGCACGCGCGGCCTGGCTTTCCTATGTGGGAGGACGAACCCAGGACGAGATCGCCAGCCAGCTCGGGGTATCGCGCCCCGGCGTGCAGCGGCTGCTGGCCCTGGCGCGCCAGGAGGGGCTGGTCAAGGTGCATATCGACCATCCGCTGGCCAATTGCATGGTGATGTCGGATGCCATCCTCAAGCGCTTCGGGCTCGAGTTCTGCGACGTGGTGCCGGCCGACCCCGAGGCCCCCGACAGCAGCGCTCACTACCTGGCAGTGGCGGGAGCGGAGCGGCTGGCCAGGCTGATCGAGCGCTCCGAGCCGCTGACCCTGTCGCTGGGCACGGGACGTTCGGTGCGTGCCACGGTGGAGGCGCTCAGCCGCATCGAGCGTCCCCAGCATCGCTTCGTCTCGCTGGTGGGCAATGTCGCCCGCGACGGCTCGGCCAACCGCTACGACGGCGTGATGGTGCTGGCCGACAAGACCGGCGGCGAGCGCTTCCTGCTGCCGGCGCCGGTGGTGGCCGGCTCGGTGGAGGAGAAGGAGGCGATGCTTGGCCAGCGCCTGTTCCAGGCCATCGTCGAGATCGCCAAGGATGCCGAGGCGGCCTATATCGGGGTGGGGCGCATCGACCGCCAGGCCACCCTGTTCCAGGATCACTTCATCAGCGAAGCCGAACTCGACGAGCTGCTCTCGCGAGAGGCCGTGGGCGAGCTGCTCGGCTGGCCCCTCGATCAGGCCGGCCAGGTGATCGAGTGCTCCATCACCCGGCGCGTCACCAGCTTGCCGCTCACCATGTTCCGCAACCAGACCCTGGTGGCCCTGGCCGGCGGGCGCGACAAGGGACCGGCCATTCTTGCCGCGCTGCGTGGCGGCTGGCTCAAGGGGCTCATCACCGACGAGAGCGCCGCGCGCTTCATCCTCGAGAACGAAGACCTCGCCTAGGATAGCCTAAAGTCTAAGGGGGTTGTCTTTGCCTTTTTTTGCCTTGTGTCCGATCATTTGATCGTCAACTGAGTATTTGATCAAAACAACGACTCCCGGCTACCAACTACAACGCCCCGATGGGCAAGCCCGCACACAGGAGCCCGACATGAAGTTCGCTCACGCCTTTCCCCTGGCCGGCCTGACGGTCGCCGTCGCTACCGCGGCTCAGGCCGAGACCATCACCGTCGCTACGGTCAACAACAACGACATGGTGATCATGCAGAGCCTGACCGAGGCCTTCGAGGAGGCCCATCCGGGTATCGAGGTCAACTGGGTGGTGCTCGAGGAGAACGTGCTGCGCCAGCGCCTGACCACCGATATCGCTACCGGGGGCGGCCAGTTCGACGTCCTGACCATCGGTACCTACGAGGCGCCGATCTGGGCCGAGCGCGGCTGGCTGGCCGCCCTCGACGACCTGCCCGAGGCCTATCGCGAGGACGATCTGCTTCAGCCGGTGCGCGATGGCCTCAGTCACGATGGCTCGCTCTACGCGCTGCCGTTCTATGCCGAGAGTTCGATGCTCTACTACCGTACCGACCTGTTCGAGGAGGCCGGCATCGAGATGCCCGAGCAGCCGAGCTGGGAGCAGGTGCGCGAATGGGCCGCCGAGCTGCATGACCCCAGCAACCAGCTGGCCGGCATCTGCCTGCGCGGCAAGCCGGGCTGGGGCGAGAACATGGCCTTCGTTTCCACCCTGGTGAACACCTTCGGCGGGCGCTGGTTCGACGAGGAGTGGAACCCGGAACTCGACTCGCCGGCCTGGCAGGAGGCGATCGGCTTCTACGTCGACCTGCTCGGCAACTACGGTCCGCCCGGGGCCAGCTCCAACGGCTTCAACGAGAACCTGGCGCTGTTCTCGCGCGGCAACTGTGCCATGTGGGTCGACGCCACCTCGGCGGCGGGCAAGCTCTACAACCCGGCCGAATCGCAGGTGGCCGACCGGCTTGGTTTCGCGCCGGCACCGGTGGCCGAGACACCCAAGGGGGCGCACTGGCTGTGGTCGTGGGCACTGGCCATTCCCGCCTCCTCCGAGAAACAGGAAGCCGCCCAGACCTTCCTGACCTGGGCCACCTCCCAGGAGTACGTCGAACTGGTCGGCGAGACCCAGGGCTGGACCAGCGTGCCGCCGGGTACCCGGGAGTCTACCTACGCGAACGAGAACTATCAGCGCGAGGCGCCCTTTGCCGGCTTCGTGCTCGATGCGATCAACAGTGCCGACCCGACCGACTCGACGCTGGAGCCGAGCCCCTATGTCGGCGTGCAGTTCGTCGGCATCCCCGAGTTCCAGTCCATCGGTACCCAGGTGGGCCAGACCATCGCCTCGGCGTTGACCGGCGATACCAGCGTCGAGCAGGCGCTGCAGAACGCCCAGCGCGCCACCGCGCGCACGATGCAGCGCGCCGGTTACTGATCCGCTGCACTCACCCTGCTGCCGGGGCCATGCCTCGGCGGCCAATTCCCAACGCTACGTGGTGATGCTATGAGCAAGACACGCGCCTCCGGGCGTACCGTCGGTGGCCTGCGCTCGCTGTCCCTGCAGGCCCCCGCGGTCACGCTGCTGCTGCTGTGGATGCTGGTCCCGCTGGGCATGACCGTATGGTTCTCGCTGCAGCGCTACAACCTGTTGATGCCGGGCATGGAGGGTTTCGCCGGCCTGGAGAACTACGAGTACCTGTTCAGCGACCCGGCCCTATGGCGCGCCATGGGCAATACCCTGCTGATGGTGGGCTCGGTACTGGCGATCACCGTGGTCGGCGGCGTTCTGCTTGCCGTGCTGTTCCAGCAGGAGTTCCCCGGCCGCGGCATCGCCCGGGTGCTGGCTATCTCGCCGTTCTTCGTCATGCCCACGGTCAGCGCCCTGGTGTGGAAGAACATGATGATGCACCCCTCCAACGGGGTGCTGGCGTGGCTCGCCGGGGTATTCGGCCTGCCGGCGGTGGACTGGTTCTCGTCGCTGCCGCTGACCTCGATCATCATCATCGTGGCCTGGCAGTGGCTGCCGTTCGCGCTGCTGATCCTGCTCACCGCCATGCAGTCGCTCGATGACGACCAGGTCGAGGCGGCACGCATGGACGGGGCGGGGCCCATTGCGGTGTTCTTCTACATCACCTTGCCGCACCTGAAGCGTGCCATCAGCGTGGTGATCATGATCCAGATGATCTTCCTGCTGACGATCTTCGCCGAGATCTACGTCACCACCTCCGGTGGGCCGGGGCTCGCCACCACTAACCTGGCGTTCCTGATCTACATCCAGGCGTTGCTCGACTTCGACGTCGGCCTGGCCTCCGCGGGCGGGGTGGTCGCCATCATCCTGGCCAACATCGTTGCCATCTTCCTGGTCCGGCTGGTGGCCAGGAACCTGGAAAGCTGAGGCGAGGAGCCACTCATGACCACACTCAAGACAAAGCAGGCCCTGCCGGCCGATGGCCAACTGGCAAGCGCTTCCGCCGCCAGCGAGGCGCGTGCCCGTCACACGCCGCTGGTGCCCAGCGCCGGCGCGCGACGGGTATGGCTGACGCTGCTGGGCTGGGGCATTGCGCTGGTCATCTTCTTCCCCATCCTGTGGATGGTGCTGACCGGCTTCAAGACCGAGGCCGAAGCGATCGCCGACCCCAGCCTGATCTTCACGCCGACGTTCGAAAGCTACGTCGCCGTGCAGGCCCGGGCCGATTACTTCAAGTTCGCCCTCAACAGCGTGGTGGTGGCCTTCGGCTCGACCCTGCTGGCGCTGGCCATTGCCATTCCCTCGGCCTATGCCATGGCGTTCCTGCCGACCAAGCGCACCAAGGGCACGCTGCTGTGGATGCTCTCCACCAAGATGCTGCCACCGGTGGGTGTGCTGGTGCCGATCTACCTGATCTTTCGCGACTTCGGCCTGCTCGACACCCGCACCGGACTGATCATCGTCTACACCCTGATGAACCTGCCGATCGTGGTTTGGATGCTCTACACCTTCTTCAAGGATCTGCCGCGGGACATCCTCGAGGCGGGGCGCATGGACGGGGCCAACACCTTCCAGGAAGTGCTTTACCTGCTGTTGCCGCTGACCCTTCCCGGCATTGCCTCCACCGGGCTGCTGTCGGTGATCCTGAGCTGGAACGAGGCGTTCTGGAGCCTCAACCTGACGTCTTCGAACGCCGCTCCGCTTACCGCCTACATCGCGTCATTCTCGAGTCCCGAGGGGCTGTTCTGGGCCAAGCTGTCTGCCGCCTCCACCATGGCGATCGCGCCGATCCTGATCTTCGGCTGGTTGACCCAGAAGCAGATGGTACGTGGCCTCACCTTCGGCGCCGTCAAGTAACGAGGTTTCCCCATGGCAACGCTAAAACTCAACAACATCGTCAAGCAGTTCGACGACACCCAGGTCATCAAGGGCGTCGACCTGGAGGTCAACGACCGCGAGTTCGTGGTCTTCGTCGGCCCCTCCGGCTGTGGCAAGTCGACCCTGCTGCGCATCATCGCCGGCCTCGAGAGCGCCACCTCGGGCGACATCCTGATCGACGGGCAACGCATCAACGAGGTCGGCCCGGCCGAGCGCGGCCTGGCGATGGTGTTCCAGAGCTATGCGCTCTATCCGCACATGACCGTCGAGGACAACATGGGCTTTAGCCTCAAGCTTGCCGGCGTGCCGAAGGAGGAGCGCCGCCGCAAGGTGCGTGAGGCGGCGTCGGTGCTGCAGCTCGAGCCGCTGCTCGAACGCAAGCCCAAGGCGCTCTCGGGTGGGCAGCGCCAGCGCGTGGCGATCGGTCGCGCCATCGTGCGCAACCCCAGCATCTTCCTGTTCGACGAGCCGCTCTCCAATCTCGACGCGGCGCTGCGGGTGCAGATGCGCATCGAGCTGGCGCGCCTGCACGAGGAGCTCGACGCCACCATGATCTACGTCACCCACGATCAGATCGAGGCCATGACCATGGCCGACAAGATCGTCGTGCTGCAGGGCGGCGTGGTCGAGCAGGTGGGCTCGCCGATGGAGCTCTACCACCATCCGCGCAACCGTTTCGTGGCCGGCTTCATCGGCTCGCCGAAGATGAACTTCCTGACGGTGGAGCTGGTGAATGCCTCTTCCTCGGGGGTTGAGGTGCGCCTGCCGGACGGGGCGACCCGCGAGGTGCCGGTGGACGGCACTGGCCTGAACGATGAGTCACTGACGCTGGGCATTCGCCCCGAGCACCTGCAGATCGAGCCCGAAGGGCCGCTCTCGGGGCGCATCGAGGTGATCGAGCGCCTCGGCGGGGTGACCTCGCTCTACGTGCGCATGCAGGACACCCTGGTCACGGTGAGTGCCGACGGCAACGTGGATAGCCGGGTCGGCGATACCCTGCGCTTCGGCTTCGATCGCGCCTGTGCCCATCTCTTCGACGCCGCGGACCTGGCCTTGCCGAGCCTGTCGCGCCACCCCCTGGCCGGGCTCAACCGTCAGGACAACCGCACGCCAAGCGTGGCCAGCGGCCAATGAGCGGGGTAGGCATGGAAACCTTGATCTTCGACTGCGACGGCGTGCTGGTGGACAGCGAGGTCGTCGCCGAGGCGACGCTGCTGGAACAGCTCAACCTGCTGTTGCCGGACATCTCCGAGGATGTCGCCCTACGCCAGGCGCTGGGCATGACTACCGCGGCGATCCTCGCCCGGCTGGAGCGGCAGAGTGCGCATCGGCTGCCGGCGGATGCGCTGGAGCGCATCGACAGCGCCATCGAGGCGCGCCTGGCTGAGGAGCTACGTGCCGTCGAGGGTGTGGCGGAAACGCTGGCTCGGATCGAGCTGCCGCTGGCCATCGTCTCCAACAGCCGCCGCCAGCGGGTGCTGGCGTCGCTCGCCGTTACCGGGCTCGACGCCCGGCTGGGCGAGGTGCCGCTGTTCACGGCCGATGAGGTCGAACGACCCAAGCCGGCGCCCGACCTTTACCTGCTGGCGGCGCGCAGGATGGGCCGGGCGCCGGGCGACTGCCTGGTGGTCGAGGACAGCGTTTCCGGGGTGACGGCGGCGCATACCGCGGGCATGACGGTGATCGGCTTCACCGGTGCCAGCCATATCGAGGACGGCCACGCCGAGCGGCTGCACCAGGCGGGGGCGTGGCGGGTGCTGCCGGCCATGCATGGCCTGGAGGCATTGATTCAACAATGGCACGAAGGTCGCGTTGTTAGCGCGAGTGCGGCCGCGAGCGAAACCAACGAGGAAAGTCCGAGATGAAACTGCAAGACAAGGTGGCTGTCATCACCGGCGGCGCACGCGGCATCGGCCTGGCCATCGCCGAGCGCTATCTCGCCGAGGGGGCGCGGGTCGCCGTTGCCGATATCGACGTGGCCGCGGTGGAGGAGGCGGTAGCGGGTTTGCGTCACTTGGGGGCCGACCGCGTCATGGGGGTGCGCCTCGACGTCTGCGATCGCGACTCGATCGCGGCGATGATCCAGGCCGTGACGCAGCACCTCGGCGCCATCGACATCCTGGTCAATAACGCGGCGGTTTTCGACATGGCACCGGTGCTCGAGGTCAGCGAGGGCAGCTTCGATCGGCAGTTCGCCGTCAACACCAAGGGGCTGTTCTTTACCCTGCAGGCGGTGGCCCTGCACATGGTGGCCCGTGGCGAGGGCGGGGCGATCATCAACATGGCCTCCCAGGCGGGGCGTCGCGGTGAAGCGCTGGTGAGTACCTACTGCGCCACCAAAGCGGCGGTCATCAGCCTCACCCAGTCGTGCGCGCTCGACCTGATCCGCTACGGCATTCGCGTCAACGGCATCGCGCCGGGCGTGGTCGACACGCCGATGTGGGACGAGGTCGATGCGCTGTTCGCCCGCTATGAGAACCGCCCGCTGGGCGAGAAGAAGCGCCTGGTGGGTGAGGCAGTGCCCTTCGGGCGCATGGGCAGGCCGGAGGATCATGCCGGGGCGGCGGTGTTTCTTGCCTCGGATGATAGCGAATATGTCGTAGCCCAAACTCTAAATGTCGACGGTGGCAACTGGATGAGTTGAAAAAATGAACCCCAATATTCATGACATGGCGGTGCGTTTACTGGAGGCCGCCGAGAACCGGCAACGCTTCATCGTCGCCCTGGCCGGGCCGCCGGGGGCGGGCAAGTCGTTCCTTTCCGAGTGGCTGTGTCGCGAGCTAAACGAGAGAGCGCCAGGCATTGCCGCGGTGGTGCCGATGGACGGCTACCACCTCGACAACGCCATCCTCGAGCCGCTGGGCCAACTGCCGATCAAGGGGGCGCCGGAGACCTTCGACCCCGATGGCTTGAAGCACGACCTGGAGCGCATTCGCCGTGCCGACAGAACCGTAGCGGTGCCGGTGTTCGACCGCCCGCTGGACCTGGCCCGGGCCGGCGGGCGCCTGATTACCCTCGAGCATCGCCTGGTCATCGTCGAGGGCAACTACCTGCTGCTCGATCGCGACCCGTGGCGCGAACTGCACGCCCTGTTCGACATGACGCTATTCCTCGAGGTGGCCGACGAAGTGCTCGAGGCGCGCCTGATCCAGCGCTGGCTGGGGATGGGCCAGGAGCAGCAGGGCGCCGTCGACAAGGCGCGAAACAAGGACATGCTCAATGCCCGGCTGATCAAGCGCGAATCCGTCGCGCCGGACCTCTACTGGCGTTAGGCCGCGTCACGCTGCCGTTGCCATCCATCATTTTTCGTTCATTGCCGCCCGCGGCAAGGAGTGCCCTCATGCCTGCTCTCAGCAACGCCACGCTCACCCGCCTCGATCCACGCATCGCCGTGCCGAGCTACGACCGCCAGGCGCTGACGCCGGGTATCGTGCACATCGGCGTCGGCGGATTCCATCGCGCTCACCAGGCCATGTACCTCGACGAACTGATGAACCGCGGCGAGGCGCTCGATTGGGGCATCGTTGGGGTCGGCGTGATGCCCGGCGACCGGCGCATGCAGGAAGCGCTGGCGGCGCAGGACCATCTCTATACGCTGGTGGTGAAGCATCCGAATGGCGAGCGCGAGCCGCGCGTGATCGGCGCCATGCTCGACTACCTGTTCGCCCCCGACGACCCCGAGGCCGCCATCGAGCGCATGGCCGACCCCGCCATTCGCATCGTCTCGCTGACCGTCACCGAAGGAGGGTACAACTTCCATCCGGTGAGCGGCGAGTTCGACCTCGGCAACCCCGACGTGCGCCATGATCTCGACCACCCGCAGGTGCCGCGTACTACCTTCGGCCTGGTGGTCGAGGCGTTGGCCCGGCGGCGTGAGCGCGGCCTGGCACCGTTCACGATCATGTCCTGCGACAACATCCAGGGCAACGGCGAGGTGGCCAGGCGCATGTTCACGGCCTTCGCCCGGGCACGCGACCCTGCCCTGGGGCAGTGGCTCGAAGCCGAGGTGGCCTTTCCCAATGCCATGGTCGACCGCATCACGCCGGTGACCCAGCCGGCGGATATCGAGGAGCTGGCGCGTGAGTTCGGCGTCGAGGATGCCTGGCCGGTGGTATGCGAGCCCTTTACGCAATGGGTACTGGAGGATCATTTCGTCAGCGGCAGGCCGTCCTTCGAGCAGGTTGGCGTGCAGGTGGTCGAGGATGTCGAACCCTACGAGCTGATGAAGCTGCGCCTGCTCAACGCCAGCCACCAGGCGCTGTGCTACTTCGGTTACCTGGCGGGTTATCGCTACGCCCACGAGGCGTGCCGGGACCCGCTGTTAGTCGACTTCCTGCTCGGCTACATGCGCCACGAAGGCAGCCCGACCCTGGCGCCGGTGCCGGGGGTAGATCTCGAGCAGTACCGTCTGACCCTGATCGAGCGCTTCGCCAATCCCGAGATCAAGGACACCCTGGCGAGGCTTTGTGCCGAGAGCTCCGATCGCATTCCCAAGTGGCTGGTGCCCGTGATTCGCGAGCAGCTCGCGACAGGCGGCGAGATCCACCGCAGCGCGGCGGTGGTGGCAAGCTGGGCGCGCTACGCGGAGGGCATCGACGAACAGGGCCAGCCCATCGCGGTGGTCGACCGCCTCAAGGACGAACTGATGGTGCTGGCCGCTGCCAACCGTACGCGGCCCACTGCCTTCATCGAAAACCGTGAGCTGTTCGGTGACCTGGCCGAGCACGAGCGTTTCCGCGAGGCCTATCTGGCTGCCCTGAAGAGCCTGCATGAACGAGGTGCGCGCGCTACCCTTGAAGCCCTGGCCGGGGAGCGAGAACAAGGAGCGGAGTGATGTATATCGGGGTGGACTGCGGTACCCAGAGCACCAAGGTGGTGGTGGTCGATGTCGAGGGCGAGGCGATCCTCGCCGAGGCGAGCCGTCCGCACCGCCTGGTGGAGGGCGAGAACGGGCGCCGCGAGCAGCAGCCCCAGGAGTGGCTCGAGGCCTTCCGCGGAGCGTTCGAGGAGGCCGTGAGTCGGGCCGGCATCGAGCGTCGCGCGATCCGCGCCATTGGCGTTTCCGGCCAGCAGCACGGCATGGTGGCGCTGGATGCCAAGGGCCAGCCGGTGCATCCGGCCAAGCTGTGGTGCGATACCGAGACGGCGGCGCACAACGACGCGCTGGTCGAGCGCCTCGGCGGCCCGGCGGGTTGTCTCGAGCGGCTCGGGCTGGTGCTTCAGACCGGCTACACCGCGTCGAAGGTCGCCTGGCTGCGCGAGGTTCATCCGGACGTCTATCGGCGCATCGATGCCATCCTGCTGCCCCATGACTATCTCAACTTCTGGCTCACCGGCGAGAAGGTGGCGGAGGCGGGCGATGCGTCGGGTACCGGCTACTTCAATACTCGCAGCCGGCAGTGGCGTCACGACGTCTTCGCCGAGATCGCCCCGGAGCTCGACCCCGAGCACGTGCTGCCGCGGTTGATCGACTCCCGTGAACCTGCCGGAACGCTGCGCCCGGAAGTGGCCCGTGAGCTGGGGCTGGGTGAGGGCATCCTGGTCGCGAGCGGGGGTGGCGACAACATGCTCGGCGCCATCGGCACCGGCAACATCGTTCCCGGCATCGTCACCCTGAGCCTCGGCACCTCGGGCACCGTCTGTGCCTATTCGCCCGAGCCGGTGCGCGCCGAAAGCGACATGGTCGCCAACTTCTGCGCCAGCCACGGCGGCTGGCTACCGCTGATCTGCACCATGAACGTGACCTCGGCCAGCACCCTGGTGCGCGAGTTGTTCGACCTCGACCTGGCGGCTTTCGGCGAGCGCCTGGCCGCGGCCCCGATCGGCGCCGAGGGCGTGACGGTACTGCCGTTCTTCAATGGCGAGCGGGTGCCGGCGTTGCCGCACGCCACTGCGAGCTTCCTGGGGCTCGACAGCCGCAACCTGACCCAGGCCAACCTGTGCCGGGCGGTGGTGGAGAGTGCCACCTTCGGCATGCGCTACGGCCTCGAGCTGCTCGGGCCGCTGGCCGCCGGGGCGAGCCAGATCCGCCTGGTCGGCGGCGGCGCGAGAAGCCCAGTCTGGCGCCAGATGGTGGCCGATATTACCGGCACCCAGGTGATCTGCCCGCAGGTGACCGATGCCGCGGCGCTGGGGGCTGCGCTGCAGGCGGCCTGGTGTGAGCGCCGGGAACTCTCGCTGGCCGCACTTTGCGAACGCCTGGTGCATCTCGACGAGGCTTCGCTGGCCGAGCCCGAAGCCACCAACGTGAAGGCCTACGAAGCGGTCTACACGAGGTATCGCGAGGCGCTGGCCGCGCAGCATGACATTCCGGCCTGAACCCACTCCATCTTCAACTGCAGCCCACGGAGAAGCCCCATGACGACTCGACTCGACAACCTTCGGCGCCATTCGCTGGTCGTCGCCGACACCGGCGATCTCGACGCCATCCGCCGCTACCGGCCGCAGGATGCCACCACCAATCCCTCGCTGTTGCTCAAGGCCTTCGATCTACCCGGCTACCAGGCGCTGATCGATGACGTGCTTGGCGCGGTCAAGGCCGAAGGTGGCGACTTGCCGACACGCGTCGAACGCGCCGTGGATCGCCTGGCCGTGGCCAAGGGCGCGGAAATTGCCAAGCTGGTGCCGGGACGCGTATCCACCGAGGTGGCCGCCAAGCTCTCCTTCGATACCGAGGCGAGCGTGCGCAAGGCCTTCGAGCTCATCGAACTGTACGAGCGCCGCGGCGTCGGCCGTGAGCGGGTGCTGGTCAAGCTGGCCTCCACCTGGGAGGGCATTCGTGCTGCCGAGCGGCTCGAGCGGGAGGGCATCAACTGCAACCTCACGCTGCTGTTCAGCGATGCCCAGGCCCAGGCCTGCTTCGATGCCGGCGTGTTCCTGATCTCTCCGTTCGTGGGCCGGGTTACCGACTGGTACAAGAAGGAGACCGGCAAGGAGTACGCCCCCGACGAGGACCCGGGCGTGCTGTTCGTGCGCAGCGTATGCGAGCACGCCGGTCGTGGCGGCTTCGATACCGTGGTGATGGGGGCGAGCTTTCGCACGACGGGGCAGGTGCTGGCACTGGCCGGCTGCCATCGGCTGACGATATCGCCGGCGCTGCTTGAGGAACTGGCGGGCGAGAAGGGCGAGGTCGAAAAGCGGGTCGTGTTCCCGTCCCCCGGTGAGCGCCCCGCACCGCTTACCGAGCCCGCATTCCGCTGGCAGCACAACCAGGACGCCATGGCCAACGACAAGCTGGCCGAGGGTATCCGCCGCTTCGCCGAAGACCAGGACCGGCTCGAGCGGCGCATCGCGGAGCGCCTGGGCTGATCACGGCTCCCCGACGGCTTATCTCTATCGAGCCAGGATGGCGTGGGCCTCTTCAACCAACTGCCGACCGCCTTGTAGCGTAGACGAAACCCCGTAGCCGATTTCGTGGCTGATCCGTTGCAGAACGATAGCGATTTCGCCTGCACCGGAAGGGGGAACGGGTGGCAGGGGGCCGACGTAAGGTTCCAGGTCATCGATGTAGGTCAAAGTTGCTCGACCGACGTGGTCCAATGTCGGCGCCAACTGCAGACGCATGTCCGAGGAGGCCGGTATACCCCGATCCACGCCCAAGACCTTCACCGCAGCGGGATCAATGACCAGAAAATTCGCTAGCTCGACGGCCCGGTGTTTCCTGTCCGCATCCAGCCCGGCCGCAATGGATAGCATCTGCGATGGTTTGTAGTAGTGGCCGGGTTGACCTTCGGGCGTCACCGGGCAGGCGGTGATGCCCAGCGGTCGGTCGATCTGCTGCTGGTAGCTCAGCATCATGTTCGAATGCGCGAAATCCAGCGCGGAATAGCCCAGGATCAGCGGTGACGTTTCGATGGAGTTTCGGTAGAGGATCTGGACGTCGACCGGAACGCATGCCCGCTTGGCACGCAATTCCGCCCAATAGTCGAACCAGGCGGTTGCATCCGCCGCCTCGAAGCCGAGCTGGCCATGGGGTCCGTACAGACTCTTGCCCTGCTGCAGGAGCCAGGCTTCGAATGCCGATTCCAGGCCACTGGCATCCATGGTCGGGTAGTAGTGTTGTCTGGGCGTGCCGACGGCAAACCGAACGCATTTGTCGTGGAATGTCTGCCAGCTTTCCCCTAGGGAAGGTGGTTCGATCCCTGCTTCCTGCCACCGCTCCTGATCGACGAGGGCAGCGCTGGCATTGATGCCCAGGTTGACGCCATACAGGCGCCCATCGACCCGACAGGAACCGATGTTGTGTTCGCCGAAGGAATCGATATCGAGCAGGTTGCCCAGGAACGGGTCCAGTGGTTCGATGACCCTGCTGCGGGCATATTCTTCGAGATAGCGGTAATCCATCTGGATCAGGTCGGGGGTATCGCCGAGCGCTACGAGTGTCGACAGTCGCAACCAGTAGTCCAGCCAATCGGTAAACACCGCCTCCACCCGGATATTGGGATGGGCGGCCTCGAACAGAGCGAAGGCTTCATTCGTTATCCGGGCCCGATCGGCCGAGCCCCAGCCGCTGAAACGCAGGGGCTTTGCCTCACCAAAGCACATTGGACTGACCAGCGTGAACGCGAAGGCGCCGACCGTGCGCTTGATGAATTCACGTCGGGGAATGGTGTTCGCGTTCATTACAGGCCCCTTCATTCCACGAAGTCTAGTGTCTCGGCCAGTGGCACGGCTTTCGCGTAGTAATAGCCCTGGCTCTGCTTGCAACCCAGCTGTCGCAATGCATCGACTTGCTGGCTGGACTCGACTCCTTCGGCAATGGTTTCGATGCCCAGCGATGTGCATAGACCGCAAATGGCGTGAACCACGGCGTGACTGTCGCGTGAGATGAGCATGCCGTTCACGAAGGACCGGTCGATCTTGATTTTGTCGAACCGGAACTTGCATAGGTAGCCCAGGCTGGAATAGCCCGTGCCGAAGTCGTCCATGGCAATTTGCACGCCAATATTTCTCAGCGCTTCCAGTAGACTGAGGTTGTGATCGGTATCTTCCAGCAGTACCCCTTCGGTGATTTCCAGTACCAGACGTGTCGGGCTCAGGCCAGATGCCGAAAGGGCATTACGCACCTCATCCAGAAAGGCCTCGTTGCGGAACTGCACCGGGGATAGATTGACGGCGATAGAGATGTCCTCCGGCCAATGCAACGCATCCTGGCAGGCACGTCTCAATACCCAGTTTCCAAGTCGATCGATCAGACCGATCTCCTCAGCCATGACGACGAATTCCGCGGGCGATACGAATCCTCGTTCTGGGTGCCGCCAACGCAGCAACGCTTCGAAGCCTCGGAGGGACTCATCGTCAAGGCTGACTTGCGGTTGATAGTGCAGCTCCATTTTCTCGTGTTCGATAGCGTTGCGCAGGTCCATTTCCAGTAAGCGCCGTGCCTGGATGTGGTCATCCATTTCCGGTTCGAAATAGCGGTAGGTGCTGCGCCCATCCTGCTTGGCGCGAAACAAGGCGATGTCAGCTCGTTTCAGCAGCACGTCCGGATCGAAATCGTTCCGGGGTGCGATGGCGATGCCGATCGATACGCCGGTAACGATGGTGTGTCCCTCCACCCAGTAAGGCCGGCCGAGCCGTTCAATCACCTTGTTTGCCAACTGCGTTACCCGGTCCGGCGTCACGTTCTCGGTCAACAGCACGGCAAATTCGTCGCCACCCAACCGCGCAACACGGTCGGTATCGCTGAGACAGTGCCTCAATCGCTCGCCGATTTGAACCAACAGCCGATCGCCGACGGGATGCCCTAACGAATCGTTCACCGACTTGAAATCGTCGAGGTCGAGGCACAGCAAGGCCACGTCTCGTCCCTCTTCCTGATCTGCCTGGGCGGCCGCCAGTTTTTTGCGGAACAGGGTGCGGTTGGCGAGCCCGGTCAAGGTGTCGTGATGTGCCAGGCGAGTGATCTTCTCTTCCTGCTTGCGCCGCTCGGTGATGTCCTCATGCACGGAAACGAGTCCACCTTCCGGCGTATCCGCCACCTGTACGACGACAGTCCGTTCATTGCGAAAGTCCAGCATTTGGGGAACCAAGCAGGTATCGCGAAGCGCCGGTTCTTGCTCGCTCTTCGGTTGTTGCAGCCATCGGGCGCCCTGCTCACGGCACAGCTTGCTCAGCTCCTGCAACGACATGCCCGTATGCACCTGTCCTGGTGTCAGGTCGTACAGCTGCAGAAAGCGGGTGTTGATCATCAACAGGCGTCCGTCGGCATCCGTCAGGCACAAACCCTGAGGAATGCTCTCGATCGCCGCTGTCAGGCGATCGTACTGGATGCGAATGTTCTGTCGGGACTCTTCCTCCAGCCGACGGCGCGCATTGGAGAGTTCCATGATCAGTTGTTCGAACGATTGCGCCAGGGTGCCGATTTCATCGGAACGGGTCACCAGCCTCAGCGGGGTCTGCTGGTTCAGGTCATCGGTCCGGCGCAGGTGTTCGACGTGGGTGGTCAAGCGTTCCACCGGCCGGGTCAGGCGCGAAGCGAACACCAAGCCGGCGACGAGCAGTATCAGTGAGCTGGAGGCCGCCACCAGAGCGACCACGAAGCGGGATTCCACTATCTTGTCGTCGATCGCCTCGGTCGCTTCGCGGTACTGGATTCGGGCATCGTTTTCCAGGTTTCGCAACACGGCGGCCAAAGCGTTATCGGCCCGGCTCACCATCAATATCTGGGCAGCCATGCCGGAATCGAACAGTCGTGCCCGACGCCAGGCATCGTGAAGGCCGCCCGGAGCGGTCAGAATATGGGAGAGGCGGGCCATCAGCGCTTCGATGTCCTGAGCCGGGAGCGCAGCCCCCAGGAAATCGCGTTCGCCTTCAAGCGCCGCCAGAATATCCAGGTGCGCCTCCTGATCTCTGGTATATCCCAGAGCCTGGCTGGTGTGGGCCCGAGCCAGATCCTTGCTCAATCGGGCCAGATGAATGCTGATGTGGGCCAGGTGCAGGGCGGCTTCCAGCGAGGGAGCGTCGTGCTCGTTCGATTCAGTCCGTGCCGGCTGGAACACCGCCCCTGCGTAGGGATGCATCGACTGGACCAGCTCGTCCAGCTCCGCTACGGTCGCAAGTGCCTGCTGCCGCTGTTCTTCGAAACTGATCTGCAGAGTTTCGCGGGTATCGCACAGTGAGGAGAGGTTGCTGATCGTCAGTTCCAGTTCGTCTTTTGCGGCGCGGACCGTTCGTTCAGTGTCGAGTGCATCGGTGTGCCGCAGGAAGTCGGCGAGCGCGTCGATGGCGGCGAACTCGGTCGAGAGCCCGCCCTCCAATTTGGCTCGGTGCGAACCGTCTGCCCGATCGCACGACGTTCTGATGTCCCGGGCCGTCCTCGTCAGCGTGCGCATGGCGTTGGAGGCGCTCATCGCATTGGTCAGTAAGGGGTATTGAGTGTCGGTGGTTCGGGTAACGACCGTGGCGACCTGATTGGTATAGGACAGTCCGATCCAACCAATGACACTGACGACGATGACCGAACACAACGCCGCTGCTACCACCTTGAAGCGGAGCCGGCCGAACCCCCTTCGCGCGCACTCTGGCAAGCTTCCTACCTCTTGATCTTGTTATAAGCCCGTCTCACTGGCGTGCGCAGGAAACGTAAATTCAAGATGCCGCACTGACAGGCAACATGCAATGGAATTCGTTATGCGAACAACTGCCCTGCTGTGATTGCCAGGTCGTGCGGCCAGCCGGAGGCTGCGCCTGCCGTGGGAGCTGGCCGGGCAGGCGCTGCGGCATCAAAAACGCTCCAGCCGCCACACGTCGAAGGCCGGTTCTTCGTAGGGGTGCGCGGCGCGCAGGGCCTCGACGGCTTCGCGGATGAGGTGATCCTCGCAGACCAGCTCCACCTTCACTTCCTCCACCTTTTCCAGATCGCCAACCTGGCCGATGTGCGGGTTGGCGCCGTCCAACGGGCGAAACTGACCGGTGCCCCGGGTTTCGAAGCAGCACGCCTCGTAGTCGCCGAGGCGTCCGGCACCGCTGGCGAACACGGCTTCCTTGACCGTTTCGGCATCCTCGAGCGGAACGTAGAAGGCAAGCTTGTACATCGTTTCCTCTCCTTGCAGTGCATGGCTCCTTCCCATGATACGTCGCCATGCTTAGAAAAATACCTATCGATGGGCGCAAAAAAATACTTGTCCAGTATTTGTACAAGATATAGATTCTGTACAGGGTTTGGTCGATTCGACGCGAACCCTCATCGTTCACCTCATGAGGTACGTACAGATGAAAACGTTGCAACGAGTGGCCATCGGTTGGGTGGGAGCTGGCATGCTGGGTGTTACCTTGGCGGGCGCCGTTCAGGCCGATGACCATGGTGGCGCAAAGGATATCGTCGATACCGCCGTGGCGGCCGGCCAGTTCGAGACCCTGGCGGCCGCGCTGGAGGCGGCAGGCCTGGTGGAAACCCTCAAGGGCGACGGCCCCTTCACCGTCTTTGCCCCGACGGACGAGGCCTTTGCCGCCTTGCCCGAAGGCACCGTGGAAAGTCTGCTCGAGCCCGAGAATCGCGAGCAGCTCCAGGCGGTGCTGACCTATCACGTCGTGGCGGGCAAGGTAATGGCCGAGGACGCCATGGGACTGGATAGCGCCACGACCGTCCAGGGGCAGGACATCACCATCACCACCATGGACGGCAGCGTGATGATCAACGACGCCAGCGTGATCCAGGCCGACATCGAGGCGAGCAATGGCGTCATTCACGTGATCGATGGCGTGCTTCTTCCGGAGTGATCGCAGCCAGTGCTTCTGTGGCTGCCTTGCCACCCCATGGGGTGGCTTTTTCATGCTTCAGTTCCGCCGCCGGCCTTCGCCACAGTGACGCAGGATATGGTCATAGGCGTCGTTCTTGAGCCGCAGCGCCGCGTTCCAGCCGCTCTCCTCAGGCTGCAGGAGAGAGCCGACGTGAACGGCGACCCGGCCGGGATGGGGGCGCCACTCCCTGCCCCGCAATAGCCGACGCGTACCTTCGAGGGCGACCGGGACTACCGGCACGCCGGCATGCGCTGCGGTAAGGAATGCCCCCAAGTGAAAGTCGTCCAGGCCAGGCTCGGGGTGAAAAGTGCCTTCGGGAAAGATGGCGAGGGTATCGCCCGACGCCACGGCCTGTTCCACCTGCCGCATGTCCCGCTCCGCCTGGCGCGGGTCGAAGCGCTCGACGAACAGTGCTCCCATGCGGGTCAGGAGCACACGGGTTATGGTGCGGCGCTCGAGTTCCTCCTTTGCCAGGTAGCGCATGGTACAGGGCAGGGCAGCGGTCAGCACCAGCACATCCAGATAGCTGGCGTGGTTGGCGACCAGCACGCAGGGGCGCTTGCCCGGAAGGCGCTCTCGACCCTGGACATGGAGGCGTATGCCGGCCAGGGGCATCAGAGCCCGAGTGATGGTGTGGGCGGCACGCCAGCGCCAGGCCAGCCGGGGCAGGGGCAAGCCCACCAGCGCGAACAGGCCGATCCCGAGCCCGAATAGCGACCAGGCATAGGCGTAGTATGCCCAGCTGCGCGCCTCGGCCAAGCCCAGGCGCAGCCGACGGTGCCACGAACGTAGCGTCAGCCCGGCCACCTGGCGCCAGACCGGGGGAGCCCGCTCGCCCAATCGCCCTTGCTGATAGAAGTCTCGAGTCGCGGCACGGCGGATCTTGCCGCTCGATGTCTTGAGCACGCTATGCGGCGGTACCAGGCAGATGTCGTCTGCCGGTACGTTGACGATATCCACTACCGTATCGGCGATGGCGTTGTGCAGCTCCCGGCGTCGTGCGGGATCTTCGACATGGGTTTCCGCCACCACGATCAGCGACTCGACGCCGGTCGCCTGGTCGAGGCTGCCGAATACCGCCACGCACCCCTTGCGTATGCCCTCGAGGCGGCCAACAGCCGCTTCGATGTCGTAGGGGTAGAGGTTGCGCCCTCCGCGCACCAGCACGTCCTTGCGCCGTCCGCTGACGTGGAGGTCGCCGTTGGCGAGGTAGCCACGGTCACCGGTGCGCAGCCAGCCGTCGTGAAGCAGCTTCTCGCTCTCTTCGCGGTTATCGAAGTAGCCGTCGGTGGCGGAGGGACCCCGGAACTCGATGTCACCCTCCTGGCGCTCGGCAAGCTCGTGCCCCTGGTCGTCGACGATACGCAGCGTATAGCCGGGCAGCGGCGGGCCGCAGTTGACGAAGCTCTGCGCAGCCGCCGGATCGTACTCGGGGCGTGCTTCACCGCTGGCAGCGAAGCGATCACGATTGACCGAATCGACCACCACGCCGCGGCCGGGGCGGGCCACACACAGCCCAACCGCGGCCTCGGCCAGCCCGTAGACCGGCATCAGCGCGTCCCTGCGCAGCCCAGCGGGAGCCAGCCGCTCGGTGAAGCCTTCCATCGTGGAGGCACTGACCGGCTCCGCGCCGTTGAAGGCGACCCGCCAGCAACTCAGGTCCAGGTCTTGGACACGCTCCGGCGGGATGGCGCGCAGGCACAGCTCGTAGCCGAAATTGGGGGCGCCGGAAATGGTGCCGCGGTGGCGGTCGATCAGCTCCAGCCAGCGCAGCGGGCGCGACAGGAAGGCCAGTGGCGACATCACCACCAGCGGGATGGCGTAGTAGAGGCTGGCGAGCCAGGCGGCGATCAGCCCCATGTCGTGGTAGAGCGGCAGCCAGCTGACGAAGACGTCGTCCGGCGTGGCCTCCAGCCGTTCGCCCATGGCACGAATATTGGCCAGCAACTGGGCGTGGGAGAGCTGCACGCCCTTGGGGTCGCCGGTACTCCCCGAGGTGTACTGCAGCAGGGCCAGGCTCGAGGCTTCGGGAGGATGAGGTGACGCCGACGGAGGCTGGGCGTCGAGTTCCGCCAGGGTCACGATATGGCGCAGTTGGGGCGCCTCTGCATGCAGCAGGTGCGCCAGCGAGCGCGCCTCGGCGACGGTGATCAGCAGGCCGGTGCCGGCATTTTCCAGGATGCGCCCATGGCGCCGCAGATGCTCCTCGAGCTGGGCGGGCCGGGCAGGGGGATAGATGGGAACGGGCACGGCGCCGGCTCGCAGCACGCCGAAGAAGGCAACGAAGTAGTCTCGCGAGGTCGGCAGCATCAGGGCGATGCGGTCGCCGTGACGTATGCCGCGCGACGCCAGCGCCGCGGCAACCCGCTGCGCGCCCAGCTCCAGCTCGGCATAGCTGATGATCTGGGGCTCGTCCTCCTCCCCATAGAGGTACAGGTGGGGGCGATCCGGGTGCCATTGCAGGTGCCAGTCCATCACGGCATTGAGGGTGGTGGCCTCTGTCGGGGCGCCGGTTGCTGGGCCGAAGCCGCCATGAGTGGCTTCAGGCCTCGTGGGCGAGACGGTGGCACGAGGCTCGCCTGACCGCTGCTGCGCGGCAGGGTGGGACTGCAGCAATTGCAGCAGGGCTTCGGGGGTGTCGGCGAGCAGCGCCGACTCGGGCAAGCGAACACCGAAAGCCTGCTCGATGCGCAACAACAGCTCGGAGCGAGCGAGGCTATCCAGGCCCAGGTCCCGGTCCAGGCGTGAGTTCAACCGCACGGGAGAGACATCGCGCCGGTTGGGCTGCGTCTCCTGGACCAGTTCCTCGAGCAATGCCAACAGCCGCGGCTGCATGGACTCCGTGGCTGCCGTGTCATGGCTGTCGTTGCGCTTCTCCATACGTCACCTTCATTGGGTGCCCTTGGGCAATGGACTACGACATGGCATGGTTTCTCCCTAACTGTAGTTACCGGCCAGGGAGGAGACGGATGAACCAAACGCTTGCTGCACTGCTGGAGGCACGGGGGCTCTCCCTCCAGGAGCCGCTGCGGTCCCTCGGAGGTGGCGACATCGCCACCGTCTATTGGCTGGAAACGTCGCAGGGGCCGGTGGTAGCCAAGCAGGATGACGCCGAACGGCTGGCGGGTGAGGCGGATGGCTTGCAGGCCCTGCGCAAGACGGGCTGTTCGCTGCGGGTGCCCGAGGTACTGGCGTTGGGCGACGGCTGGCTGATCATGGAGGCGCTCGAGTCAGGTTCGCGCTCGCCGCGTTCCGTCGTGGCGCTGGGCGAAGGCCTGCGCGAGCTGCACTCGCATAGCGCAGGCGAGCATGGCTGGCCGCGGGACAACGCCTGCGGACGCACGCCCCAGCCCAATGCACCGCTCGCCGACGGGCGTGCCTTCCAGCGCGAGCGGCGCCTGCTGCCGCTCGCTTGGGCCTGTCACGAGCGCGGGCTGCTGGACAACCGGCTGCGTGGCCGCATCGAGGCGCTGGCGGAGGCGCTCGAAGAGTGGCTGCCGGACGCGCCGGCGAGCCTGCTGCACGGCGACCTTTGGTCGGGCAACGTGCTGTATACGCCGCAGGGGCCGGCAGTCATCGACCCCGCGGTTTATCGCCACTACCCGGAGGTGGACCTGGCCATGCTGACACTGTTCGGCTCACCCGGCGAGGCCTTCTTCGAGGCCTACTGGGATGGCGAGGCCCAGCACGACTGGCCACGGCGCGAGGCCCTGTTCCAGTTATATCCGTTGCTCAACCACCTTTTGCTGTTCGGTAGCGGCTATCGAGGCGGCGTAGAGCGTGCCGTAGCCGCCATCGAGCAGGGCTGCTGAGCGGCCCATTCATTCAAGGGTTCGTTTGAGCGTGCTTGCCTGATTTGCCGTTCGGTACATACACTCAAGTATGTTTATTCGCTTGCTCAAGGAAGAGAAACGGCATGAACCGACGTATTGGCGCTCTTGCTGGCGTATGGGTCGTTGGCTGGCTGTTGGCGACGCCGGCCTTGGCAGCTCCAGGTGTCCTGACGCTGCAGGTCGACAACGATGGCATGGTCAGCCGCGATGACGACAACTATACGGCCGGCGCGGAACTCATCTGGACCCAGGCGGCGGCACCGGATCACTGGAGCCAGCGAATCGCCGGGGGACTTCCGAACGGTTGGCTGAACCAGGTCGATGCGCTGAGCTACCACCTGAGTTATCGCATGTACACGCCGGTGGAGGTGGCGCGACGTGACCTGATCGAGGACGACCGTCCCTATGCCGGCCTGGTGTTGGGAGGACTCTCCGTGTACGGCCGGCAGCGGTCGAGCGGTGCCTGGCAGCGCGAAGACGCGTTGCAGTTCGATATCGGCGTCGTCGGGCCGGTCACGGCGGCAGACAGCGTCCAGCGCGAGGTGCACCGGTTCGCCAACGCCCAGCGGCCCCGCGGCTGGTCCTACCAATTGGGCAACGAACCTATCCTCAATGCGTCGTACCGTCGCCACTGGTGGCATCGTCAATCATTGGGGCGGCTGGAAATGCAGCATGGCCCGGGGCTCTCGGCATCCCTTGGCAACTTCATCGTCCAGGCCGGGGCCGGCTATGGCTTGCGTCTTGGTCAAGGGTTGGACAACGCCATGGGCTGGCCCTCCCTTGGGGCGGAGCAGGGCGGCTATCGCCATGTCTCGACGTCGCCGGGCAGTGGCTGGCACGTCTTCGCCGCTCTACAGGGACGTTACGTAGCGCACAACCTGCTACTGGACGGCAATACCGTGCGTGACAGCCAATCGGTCGACCGCCGCGAGCTGGTCGGTGACGCCGTGCTGGGAGTGGCGCTGACCTGGGAGAAATGGGAGGTGAGCCTGGCGCATGTCTGGCGCAGCAAGGAATTCGAGGAGCAGGAGAGCAGTACCGTGCACGGTGCGCTGTCGCTGAGCTATCGGCTGTGATCGCTATACTCCTAGCATTCCGACGCGGTGATGGCAGGGGGGGAAAGTGATGGCAGGGGGAGGCAGCATGCAGAAGTACCAGAGTGAGTTCCTGTGGTTTTCCCGGCTGGCGCTGGTATTGGTGGCTTGGCTTGCCGTAACCCCCTCTGCCGGGGCTGCGCAGGGGGGTGCCTATCCAGGCGAGCATCCTGCTGGCTTCAAGCCGCTTCTCTCTCCCCTGGTCTGGCACCGCGAGCACTGGCGCCAGCGCAGTCACCGCGACCCTTCGTTCACCATCGAACTGCCTTGGTCGCTCTTCGATCCCTATTTTTCCTGGGGCCATGCGCCCCGACCGGGCGAGCCACCACGCCCTGATGGCATGCGTCAGCGGGAGCGCGGTGACATGTGGCGCGACGACGTGGTGGGCTCCGGCAGTGGCGGCCGGATCGAGGTGCACCCCGAAGGGAGGATCCTGCGCAGCCGGCCGCGCAGCGACTGAGCTTATTCGCCATTCGATTTACATCCATACAAGCATGAATGTAAGATTTGTCGACCTTTGACGTATCAACGGGAACGACGCACATCATGAAAAGAACATTTCGACTCGGCCGGGCCACCCTGATGGCGCTGGCCGCCGGACTGTTGCTGGCCGCCTGTGGCCAGGAGGAGAACCCCCAGGCGCAGCAGCAGGCTGCTCCGGAGCGTCAGCCGCATCCCGTCGAGGTCGTGGTCATCGAGCGTCAGGACATTGCGCTGGAGAAATCCTACCCTTCGCTGCTGCGCAGCGACGATGAGGTCACTCTGGTAGCCCGGATCACGGGCATCCTCGAGCAGCGCCACTTCGAGCCCGGCGAGCAGGTGGAGAGAGGCCAGCGGCTTTTCTCCATCGAGCCGGACGTCTATCAGGCCGCGGTGAATCAGCATGAGGCCAACCTGCAGAGCGCCCAGGCCGAACTCTCCCGTGCCCAGCGGGATGCCGAGCGTTTCGAGCGCCTGCTGAGCCAGAACTCGGTGAGCCAGCAGCAGGTCGACCAGGCCCGCGCGGATCTGGGCGTGGCACGTGCCGCCGTGGCACAGGCCGAAGCGGCGCTGGCCAGCTCCCGCATCGATCTCGAATACGCCGAGGTTACCGCGCCGGTATCGGGTGTGATCGGCCTGGCGCAGATCAACGTCGGCAACCTGGTGAGCCCCGGCACGACCCTGGCCACCATCACACCGCTGAATCCGCTGGAGGTACGTTTTCAACTGCCGCAGCGCGATGCCTTCGAACTGCGTCATCAATTGACGGATGGCAACGTGGAGTCGATTCGTGCCGTACTCGAAGCTCCAGGTGGAAACGGCGCCGCTAGCCAGACCCTGGCCGGCAGGCTCGACTTCCTGGGCTCGCGCGTGGACGAGCGCACCAGTACGGTCCAGGCCAGTGCCACCTTCCCCAATCCCGAGGCCCAGGTGCTGCCCGGCCAGTTCGCCCGCGTCAGCCTGGAGGGGCTCAAGCGCTTCGACGTACTGGCGGTTCCCGAGATCGCCATCACTCAGGGCTTGATGGGGCCGCAGGTGTTCGTCCTGGATGAAGACGACGTAGCCCGTGCACGGACCGTTGAGCTGGGCGAAGTGGCGGGGCCGTGGCAGATCATCCGCGGCGGCCTGGAGCCTGGCGAGCGGGTGGTGGTTGGCGACCCGGCCGGCATCGACCCCGGCACACCCATCGACCCGCAGCCCTTCGAAGGCGATGCGCAGGCGCTGGTCGAGGAGGTCGAACAGGCCGAAGCCGAAGCCGAACAGGAGGCTGCAGAGGCCATGCAGGAGCAGGAAGCCGCCGAGGCCATGCCGGGAGAGGGAGCCGCCGAGGGCGGTGAGGACGACGCATGAATTTTTCCAATTTCTTCATCAAGCGCCCGATCTTCGCCACGGTGCTGGCGATCATCCTCACCGTGATGGGGGTGGTCAGCATGCGGGTACTGCCTATCGAGCAGTATCCCAGCGTGGTACCGCCCACGGTGTCGGTGCAGGCGCAGTTCCCGGGTGCCGACGCTGAAACCGTGGCGCAGACGGTGGCGGCACCGCTGGCCGAGGCGATCAACGGCGTCGAGGACATGCTCTACATGACCTCGACCAGTGGCGACAACGGCTCGATGAGCCTGAACGTGGCGTTCAATATCGGTACCGACGGCGACATCAACACCATCAACGTCAACAACCGGGTGCAGGGCGCGCTGTCGCGCCTGCCGGAAGCCGTGCAGGCCCAGGGCGTGACGGTGGAGCTGCGCTCAAGCTCGATCCTGATGCTGGTGGCGCTGATTTCGCCGCAGGGCGACTACAACAACGTCTTCATGCAGAACTATGCCACGCTGAACATCCTCGACGAGCTGCGCCAGGTGCCCGGCGTCGGCGAGGCGTCGGTGCTGGGCGGCGGCGAGTTCGCCATGCGCGTATGGATGGACCCCGACAAGCTGGCCCAGTACGACCTGACGCCCACCGAGGTGGCCAGGGCGATTCGCGCCCAGAACACCGAGGTGCCGGCAGGCAGCCTGGCGGCTACGCCGCAGCGTGATCCCCGTGCCTTCACCTATACCATCACCGCCGGCGGGCGGCTCAACGACGTCGAGGACTTCCGCAACATCTTCCTGCGCACCAACCCCGATGGCTCTTCCCTGCGCCTGGACGACGTGGCGCGCATCGAACTGGGGGCTTCCTATTACGGTGTGCAGGCGCGTCTGAACGGCGCCACCATGACGCCGATCATCATCAACCAGCAGCCGGGTGCCAACGCCCTGGAAACGGCGCGGGCGGTGCACGAGACCATGGCCGAGCTGGAGACGCGCTTCCCGCCCGGGCTCGAATACGTGGTGCCCTACGACACCACGCTATTCATCGGGGCCTCGGTGGATACCGTCACCAACGTCTTCATCGAAGCCTTCCTGATCGTCGGCGTGATCCTGTTCATCTTCCTGCAGAATTGGCGCTTCACGGTAATCGCCATGTCGGTGGTGCCGGTGTCGGTACTGGCCACCTTCGCCGGCTTCTTCATGTTCGGCTTCTCGATCAACCTGTTGACACTGTTCGCCCTGGTACTCTCCATCGGCATCGTGGTAGACGATGCCATCCTGGTGGTGGAGAACGTCGAGCGCGTGCTCAGCGAGGACGACGAGATCACGGTGACCCAGGCCACCATCCGTGCCATGCGGGAGGTCGGCGGCCCGGTCATTGCCACCTCGCTGATCATGGCGGCGGTGTTCGTGCCGGTGGCTTTCCTGGGGGGATTCACTGGGCAGATCTACCAGCAGTTCGCCATCACGGTCGCCGTCTCGGTGGCCTTCTCGGCGCTCATGGCGCTGACCTTCACCCCGGCACTCTCGGCCATCTTCATCAAGCACAAGCCCAAGGGCGTGGGGCAGTCCAAGCTGATGCGGGCGATCAATACCCCCTTGCGGCTGTTCGATCGGCTGTTTGCCGGGATCACCGCCGCCTATATGTGGACGGTCAAGGTGCTGGTGCGTTTCTGGGGTCTGGCGCTGCTGTTGACGGGGCTGGTCATCGGCGCTTCCTGGTGGCTCTATCAGGTTACGCCCTCGACCCTGGTGCCCGAGACCGACCAGGGCATCGTGCTGGCCAGCGTTCAACTGCCCGACTCCGCTTCCCTGGCGCGTACCCAGAGCTACATGGACGAACTCAGCTCGCGCATCCAGGAGATTCCAGGGGTGCAGTACTCCACTGCCGTAGCCGGCTACGACATTCTCTCCAGCTCGGTCAATACCGCCCGGGGCATCATGTTCATCAACATGGAGCCGTGGGACGAGCGTGAGCTGACCGCCACCGAACTGGTGGGGCGCATCATGCAGCTGGGCGCGGAGATTCCCGGCGGTTCGGCCATGGCGTTCAACGTGCCGCCGATCATGGGGCTCTCCACCACCGGCGGCTTCACCGGCTATCTGCAATCTTTCGCAGGGGCTTCGCCACAAGAGCTGTTCCAGGCCTCGGTACAGGTGATGCAGGCGGCCAACCAGCATCCCGCCCTGCAGCAGGTATTCACTACCTTCAACGTCAACGTGCCGGGCTATCGCGCCGTGATCGACCAGCAGAAGGCGCTGAGTTACGGCGTGGCGCTGGAGGACCTGAACGCGACCCTGTCGAACACCTTCGGCAACGGTTTCGTCAACTTCTTCAGCTACCAGAACCGTAACTTCCAGGTCTACCTGCAGAACGAGGATGACTTCCGCAAGACCCCGGACGATATCAGCAGCGTCTATGTGCGCGGTGGCAATGGCGAACGGATACCGCTCTCGGAGTTCGTCACGCTGGAGCGCCAGGCCAAGCCGGCGGTGGTGTCGCGCTTTGGCGTCTACCTGGGAGCCCAGTTCCAGGGTGGCCCCGCGCCGGGCTACAGCTCCGGCCAGGCGATCGCCGCCATGGAGGAGATCGTCGAGGAAACTCTCGGCAGCGGCTGGGGCATGGGTTGGACCGGTACCGCCTACCAGGAAAGCCAGCTCGGCAATACCGCGACGCTGGCCATCGTCTTCGGCATCCTGATGGTATTCCTGATCCTGGCGGCGCAGTACGAGAGCTGGTCGCTGCCGCTGGCGGTGCTCACGGCGACGCCTTTTGCCTTCCTGGGCGGTATCGGCGGTATCGTGCTGCGTGGGCTCGATACCAGCGTCTACGTGGAGATCGGCATGCTGGTGGTGGTGGGGCTGGCGGCCAAGAACGCCATCCTGATCGTCGAGTTCGCCGAACTGCAACGCAAGGAGCAGGGCAAGTCGATCCGCGAGGCGGCCATCACGGCGGCGGAACTGCGCTTTCGGCCGATCGTGATGACCTCGCTGGCGTTCATCTTCGGCACGCTGCCGCTGGCACTCGCCAGTGGGGCGAGCGACGTCAGCAGCCACCACATCGGCACCACCGTGGCGGTGGGCATGGCCTCGGTGGCGGTGCTTGGCAGCCTCTTCGTGCCGAGTTTCTACGCCGTGATCGCCCGTATCTCCGACTGGCTGCGCTACCATCTGCGCGGCCGACACGAGACGGCAGCCGAGCATTGAGCATCGGCCATGCCATGGGCGGCAGACGGGGCGCATCCTGCGGGATGGCGCCCCGCTTCACTTCATGACCTGAAGCATGCCCGGCGCCGAGCCCCTTGGACTAGGCTGAAGGTGAGTCGAGTGTCCATCGCGAGGAGGCCGCCATGGAAGCGCTGCGTCAGATTGCCCTGAGTTTTCCCGTCGTCGTGTTCAGTGCCCTGCTGCCATTGGTGCTGCTCTACTGGCTGCTGGCGCTGCTGCGCCTGGCGCCGCTGGAGCTGTTCGCGCGCGACAGCCTGAAAGGGGATCACCTGGCAAGCACCATGGTGGCGTTGGGTTTTGCCGGCGTGCCGGTCACCTTTGCCCTCAGTGTGCTGCTGGTGCTGGCCGGTGCCATGACCCTGGCGATCGAGCTGGCCGTGCTGCGCTGGCTACCGCTGGGCCTGTTTCGCATACCCGTGGGCGTGGCGGTGCTGTGGGCGGCTTTCGTCCTCGCCTCACCGCTGGCGGCAAGCCTGTGCCATGCACTGCATCATCGTTTCCACCGGGTGGCTAGGGCTCGGCCGCGCTGCCTGCTGGGTGAAGTCGTGCAGGTACGCTTCGCGCCCAATGCGCAGGGCTGGACCACGGCCACCGTGGTCGACGACCCCGCGTGCGAGGTGCGCCTGCACGCCAAGCCCGGCGATTTACCGCGCCCTGGTGAGCGGCGGGTGCTGGTCAAGTACGTGGCCGGGGAGGGCGCCTACCGCAGCGTGGCGGAGAGCCGCTACTGCGAGGCGCGCGTGCACCTGCGCCGGCTGCGGCTGGCACGAGGCGGCGGTGCCGGGCCGAGCCATGGCGGGGCCGAGGCGCCGCTATAGCGTGGTGCTAGGAGGAACGTAGTAGCTTCAATTGCGTCTCGACGAGCTGTGCGCCCCGTTCGCGCAGGCTGAAGGTCTCGTAGTTGCGCAGCCAGTCGTGGAACAGACCACCCAGTATCGCCTGGAACAGGCGGGCGGCGACTTCCGGCGGGATGTCATCGCGTAGATGGCCGAGCCGAGCGGCACAGCCGAAGTAGTCGAGCAGGGCGCCGCAGGCTTCTTCGGCCATCTCGTTCTGCATCGCCAACGGGTCGATCTCGGCGAAGGTCTCGCAGTGGTGGATCAGGATAGCGTGAACGCGCCGATAGCGCGGCTGCTCGAGACGCTCGAAGCCGCGCTGGCAGGCCTGGTGGATGGCATCCAACGGCCTTTCGGCGAGCCCCGGGTCGCCGATCTCCTCGACCAGTTCCTCGAACGGCATACGCACCCGTTGCAGCATGGCCCGGAACAGGTCGGCCTTGTTCTTGAAGTGCCAGTAGACGGCGCCGCGGGTCATCCCGGCCGCGCGGGCGATCTGCTCCAGCGAGGTGCGAGCCACGCCACGCTCGAGGAAGACAGCCTCGGCGGCATCGAGCAGGGCTTCGCGCGTGGCGGCGGCTTCTGCCTTGGTACGTCGGGCCATGGTGAGTCGTTTCTCCTCGGAGCTGTCATGTTTCTGCCATTCTACCGCAGCGCTGGCGAGCTTACATTCGTATATGTATGTCATGCTTCGCTGCGCAGCGCCATCCCTGTCCAACTCTCGTATGTCCATCTCTCGTATTCCACGCAGTGGCAGGGTATAACGGATCGAACACCGTTCTGTTTCGGGAAGAGCCATGCCCCGCGCATCCTTCGAGCTCAATGGCACCAAGATCAAACCCGGTAGCCGTCTACAGGTCGACGTGCCGGTGGCGCGTCTCTATACCCATGCACCGTTGCACATTCCCGTCGAAGTGGTGCATGGCCGCCGTCAGGGGCCGGTCATGCTGGTGTGTGGGGGCATCCATGGCGACGAGATCAACAGCGTGGAGATCGTGCGTCGGCTGATGCGCTCGAAGCAGATTCAGGGGCTGAATGGCACCCTGATCGGTGTGCCCATCGTCAATGTCTTCGGCTTCATGCAGCACAGCCGCTACCTGCCGGACCGGCGCGACCTCAACCGCTGCTTTCCCGGCAGCGAGACGGGCTCGCTGGGAGCGCGGGTGGCGGCGCTGTTTCGCGAGCAGATCGTCGATTACGCCACGCACATCATCGACTTGCATACCGGGGCCATTCACCGCACCAACCTGCCGCAGATCCGCGCCCAGCTCAGCCCGGGCAGTGAGACCGAGCGCATGGCCAACGCCTTCGGCGCACCGGTGATCCTCAATGCCGAGCTGCGCGAAGGCAGCCTGCGCCACTACGCCCAGACGCGGGGCATTCCGGTGCTGACCTATGAAGCCGGCGAGGCGTTGCGCTTCGACGAGTGGGCAATTGCGCCCGGGGTGCGTGGCGTACTGCGAGTCATGCGTCGGCTGGGCATGCTGGCGGGAGAGCATCGTCGGCGGACGCCGCCAGCGGCAGAGCTGGCCAACGGCTCGAGCTGGGCGCGGGCCCCCATCGACGGCATCCTGCGGCCCAAGGTACGGCTCGGTGCGCGGGTGGCCAAGGGCGATGTGCTGGGCAAGGTGGCAGACCCCTTCGGCAACGCCGAAGCTGCGGTCAAGGCCATGGCCGACGGTATCGTGATCGGCATGAGCCGGCTGCCGCTGGCCAACGAAGGGGAAGCGCTGTTCCATATCGCCCGCTTCGATGCCATCGAAGAGGCCGAGAGTGCCATCGAGGACTTCCACTCCAGCCTCGAGCCACCGCCCGATCCGCTCTATTGATCAAGCTTCGGCGAGGCTGGGTTCGGTTTCACGGGCATCGCTTTCCGGCACCAGGCTCAGCGCATCGTCGAACACCCGCAGGCAGGCGCCGTCGAGGTGGCCGTTTTCGGAGAGATGGCGCCGGAAGCGGCGCCCGCCGGGCTGGCCCTGGAACAGGCCGAGCAGGTGACGGGTGACATGGTTGAGCTTGGCGCCTTCCTCGAGCCGGCGGGCGATGTAGGGGCGGAAGGCGCGGGCCGCGGCATGCCGGCTCACGGCCGGCCCGGGTTCGCCGTAGAGCGCCTGGTCCACACCGGCCAGCAGCCAGGGGTTCTGGTAAGCCTCGCGGCCGACCATCACGCTATCCACGTGGGCGAGCTGCTCGCGGCATTCGTCGAGCGTCTTGATGCCGCCGTTGATGCCGATGTGCAGCTCCGGCCGGCTGGCCTTGAGACGGTGCACTCGCGGGTAGTTGAGCGGCGGGATGTCGCGGTTCTCCTTGGGCGAGAGCCCCTGCAGCCACGCCTTGCGCGCATGCACGATGAACACCTCGCAGCCGGCATCTGCCACCAGGGCGATGAAGCGCTCCAGGTCGGCGTCCTCGTCCTGATCGTCGATACCGATGCGGCACTTCACCGTGACTGGAATGCTCACCGCCACGCGCATGGCGCGCACCGCCGCGGCGACCTTCTCCGGGTGGCCCATCAGGCAGGCGCCGATCAGGTTGTTCTGCACCCGGTCGCTGGGGCAGCCGACATTGAGGTTCACCTCGTCATAGCCCCACGCCTCGGCAATCGCCGCGCACTCCGCCAGCTCGCCCGGGTCGCTGCCGCCCAGCTGCAGCGCGATGGGATGCTCGACCTCGTCATAGCCGAGGAAGCGCTCGCGCGGGCTGCCGTGCAGAATGGCACCGGTGGTCACCATCTCGGTATAGAGCAGCGCCTGGCGCGTCAGGGTGCGGGCGAAGGCCCGGTAATCACGGGTCGTCCAGTCCATCATGGGGGCCACGGAAAACCGGCGCGCCCGAGCCAGCGGGTCGTTTCCAGTCGTGTTGCTCATCTATGGCCTCCAGGGATGCTGCCGTCATTACCGTTTGATCCTGCTCATTTCGCCACGTGCCTGCGTTCGGTACTATCGAGACAACGACCGTAAGGTATCGATACGTAACCGGCTCGCTGGGCGTGACGAGAAGCAGGGAGCAGAAATGAGATGGCCGGCCATTGTACGCAAGAAGGAGCGGCGAGCCCAGAGCAGAGGCGGAGTTGGCGTGCGGCTGGGGCGTGGTATCGGGGCGCGTGGGCAGTCGCTGGTGGGCACTTTGGCTAACCGCGACATTCGGCAGGAAGGGGGCTGCTGATGGTGAGTGGTGAGCGGCGCATCAAGCGTCTGCAGCGCCTCGCCGACGGCGCGCTGTATTTGATTAGCGATAACGAGCACTACCAGCCCGAGATGATCACACCGCAGCAGATGGGGGAGGTGGAGATCCTGGGGCGGTGTGAGATAAGGATTGGGCGGGTTTCGTGATAAGCAACCTATTGAAGGTGCTTTAAGGCTATTTTATGAATGTTAAACTGGCAAGATTTAGAAGACATTTGAAATCGTATGGTGTTTCGTATAATTGTTTGAAAATTACCGTGCTGGCGGCTTCGATTTATTTGTTTCTTCGTTTTTCTCTAGGTGCTGGGTTTTTCGTTAACGCATTGAGTAGTCTTGCATGGCCAATGGCATTTGTCATAGTGGCATTTATTTTTAAGCGCCAGCTATCTTTTTTAATTTCACGTGTTTCGAATGTAAAAGGACTGGGTATGGAGATAGACTTGGTACACTGGCTATCTTCGGAAATGAAGGAATCTAAAGATAACCAGAAAGAACCTCTGACTGCACCTGAGCCTTCAGAACTGACTGAGCCGTCTGAGCCGTCTGAGCCGTCTGAGCCGTCTGAACCGTCTGAACCGTCTGAACCGTCTGAACCGTCTGAACCGTCTGAACCGTCTGAACCGTCTGAACCGTCTGAACCGTCTGAACCGTCTGAACCGTCTGAACCGCCTGAACCGTCTGAACCGTCTGAACCGTCTGAACCGTCTGAACCGTCTGAACCGTCTGAACCGTCTGAACCGTCTGAACCGTCTGAACCGTCTGANCTGAACCGTCTGAACCGTCTGAACCGTCTGAACCGTCTGAACCGTCTGAACCGTCTGAACCGTCTGAACCGTCTGAACCGTCTGAACCGTCTGAACCGTCTGAACCGTCTGAACCGCCTGAGCGCGCAGAGCGCACTAACCGGAATGAGCCTTCGTTGGCGTATCAATCAGGAAAAAAGAAATACAATAGTATTGCAAGAGATAATGCCACATCTCGTATCAGAGCAGATCGAGTTTCAAAGAACAAAGACTATCAGAACCCTTATGCGAAGTTGAGTGAAAAGAATAATATAATTGACAGGAATGAGCTGTTGAATGAAGATTTTTGGTCTGATTACAAATTTTTAACTAACAAGAAATTTCTCGATAAGCTCAGTCTGGATGAAAATATTGACGATGAAAGGAAGCTGGTTTTTATTATTATGAAGGGGTGGGCGGAGCTGGAAAGATTGATTTTCCAGATTGTTTCTCATAACTTCCCTGAGTATGAAGGTAGTTCTGTTTTAGATCAGATTTTAATTCTAAGGGCGAAGGGTTTGATATCGGAAAGTGAGTACGCCGTTCTTCTTATGCTTAGAAATATTAGGCACCGTCTTGCGCATGGTCAGTCTTCCGATCTAGATAAAGAAAGCTCGAAAAAATACCTTGATTCGATTTATAATATATCTTTCAGGCTTGCGGATCTTATCGACAAAGATCGGTTGAAAGGGTGATGAATCAATTAAGTGTTTCGCTTGCGGCGCCACGCCAGGTCTCTCATACGCTGGCTTGGGTCCGCAAACCTTATTAATTTATTCTATCTGGATCATTTTTCAATGTGCGGCCGCTTCGCTTCCTACAACGCCTATCCCAAGCTAGCCCGTGGACTAGGCGTTGTGGTGGCCGAGTAAAGGCAGATTCCACGCCTTAACAGGCTGTTGCCGGCCGGTAGTGGTATGAATAACTGATAGAAGTGTTTGAACAAATCGAGGCGAGCATGCCAAATAGTCGTGAGATGGCAATAATAATATGGTGTGTGGTGATCATCATCTTTATGCTTTCTAAGGTTGAGTTAAGGTCTTCTTTAAGAGCTTTGGTTAAAGCTTTTTTTCATAAGCATCTCTTGGTTGTTTGGATTTTTTTGCTGGCTTATTTTACTCTGGGTGTCTTTCTGGCTTCTTTCATAGGGATTTGGGAGTTAGCGCTTACAACGACGGCCGTTTTTTGGGCTTTTGGTTCTTTTGTTCAGCTCTTTAATATATTGAACAACATGAATAATCCGCCAAGTTTTTCGTCAATTTTAAGATGGCAGGTTTTGATATTTTTTACGGTCTCTTTTTTGATAGATTTCTATACTATGCCTTTGTATATTGAAATTTTTCTTGTTCCTTTTGCAGCTCTTGTAGCAATGGTTAATGTTTATGTAGAAAAAAAGGATGAGTATAAATCTGTTGAGGTTATAACAGAGTCGGTTCTAATTTTTATTGGTTTGGGGATTGTGGTATATGCTCTGATGGGCTTGGTAAAAGATTATGAGACACTGTTTAGTTATTTAGCGCTAAGGCAATATATCATTGTTCCTTATTTTGCTGCAATGTTTATTCCTGCGGTATATATTTTGTATACTTATCTGCGATATGACTCGATTTTTCCTGTGTATCGAATATATTTGCAAAGGGATTTTGGAATAAGACTTAAGTGGTTGACGTTTCTGAAAATAGGTTTTGATTTTGAGCTTCTAAACCGCTGGGAGAAAGAGGCCAGAAAAGTGTTCACTATGAGATCTATTAACTCTGAGGAAGATGTTTTGAAGGAGTTAGAGTTGTTTTTGAAAGAGAAAAAATAATCACATAACAAGCTCTGGAGGGCATTGCGCCCTCCATGCCTTATCGCAGCCTGATTGTGATGGTTATCCTGCGTATAACGTTGGTAGCTCGTCCCAACGCGTGGTCCACCGCGCCGAGCGATGGGCACAGCGAAGGTGCCACGCCGCCCCAGGGCTCGGCATACCTAGCTTGACGGTATCACGCCCCATGCGTTGATTGAGCGCGTCCATTGCTGACATCAGCTTCGCACTGCGCTGTCGCTCCGCATCGCTCTGCGGCGTATCCAGCAGCGAGAGCTGCTGCCGGTCGGCGTCGACCAAGTCGATCAGCATCACGCCGCCTTTCTGGTACAGGTAGCCTTTGCGGTAGATCCGCTCCAGGGCTTGGCCGGCGGTGTGCAGTATCTCGCGGCTATCGGCCGTTGGGCGGGGCAGTTCGAGCGCCAGACTCGGTGAGTATTGGAGCAGGTCCTGCCGGTGCGGGTTGGTCTTGAGAAATACCAGCACCGCCTTGGCGAGCCCGTTCTGGCGGCGCAGCTTCTCGGCGCTACGCTGGCCGTACTGTCGGATCGCCTCGCGAATCTCCTTAATGTCGTCGGTGAGCTTGCCGAAGCTGCGGCTGGTCATGATGCGCTTTCGAGCTTCATCGAAGTCATTCATTTCGATGCAGGGCACGCCGCGTAGCTCCAGGGCGGTACGTTCCAAGGTGACAGAGAAGCGCCGCCGGATATCCTTGGGGTTGGCCTGGGCGAGGTCCCAGGCGCTCTTGATGCCCATAATGGCCAAGCGCTCGACGAGCCGGCGGCCGACGCCCCACACATCGCCCAGCTCGATCCGCTGCAGCAGGCCGCGGGTTTCCAGGCTGTCGGGATGTAGCACGCATACGCCTTGGTAAGCCGGGATCTTCTTTGCCGCACGGTTCGCCAGCTTGGCGAGGGTGCGCGTGGGCGCGACGCCCACACAGATCGGAATGCCGGTGTACTGGCGCACCTTGTGGTGCAATTGCCGGGAATGCGCGAGCAGTGCGTCGTGCTTGAAGCCATCGAAGCGCACGAACATTTCATCGATGGAGTAGGGTTCGACGGCCGGGGCGTACTCCTCGAGTACCGCCAGCACGCGGGCCGACATGTCGCCGTAGAGCTCGTAGTTGCTTGAGAGGAGATGAATGCGGCCTTGTCGCACCAGATGTTGTAGCTCGAACGCCGGCGTGCCCATGGTGATGCCGAGGGCCTTCAGCTCAGTGGAGAGCGCGATGACGCAGCCGTCGTTGTTCGACATCACGCCCACCGGCAGGCCACGCAGCCGGGGCTGGAACACGCGTTCGCACGAGACGTAAAACGTGTTGCAGTCGATCAGGCCGATCATGCTCATACCTGGTACTCATGGATGACCGAGCGAACGACCCCCCAGACCTGGCACTCGATGTCGACGAGCGGTATAGGGGCGTAGCGAGGGTTGCCCGAGCAGAGGCACGGCACGTTGCCCCTCAGCTCGTAGCGTTTGACTGTTATTTCGCCGTCGACCATGGCGACGATGATATGGCCGGGGCGAGGCTCGAGTGAGCGATCGACCAGGAGCAGATCGCCTTCGTGGATGCCCAGGCGCTCCATGCTGTCACCGGTCACGCTCATGAAGAACGTCGCCGAGGGGCGCTTCACGAAGCGCTCGTTTAGGTCGAGCGTGCGGCCTTCGTAGTCCTGGGCGGGGCTGGGGAAGCCACTGAGGCCAGCGCGGCCCAGGGCGAGCGGGTAGGGAAGCGCAAGCGATAGCGGCTCGCGATGAGCCGGGATGAGCTTTGCCAGTGTCATGGTGAGTCCCTTTGGGTTGCTGTCGTTTTATACAGTATTCTCGACAGCGCCGCTTCCAGGCAACAGGCAAAAGCTAATGAAAATTAGCCATTGTCGGTGCATCGGGCAAAAAAAGAGACAGGGCGGGACTTGGCCTGGAGATGGCGGCCTGGCTGGGCTGCCTGTAGAAGTGAACGCTCACAAGCCGTGTCGGCAATCTTCTACAAGCAGCCTTATCCCTCGCTGGGTGAGGTCGGCCTGGGGGGCCGAACGTTCGGCAATAGCACGCCATGCGGCATGAATGGCAAATTTCCTACAACAGCGTAAGCGTTTGGCTCTATCACCACTACCGAGCGATTGGTAGGTTAGACGGGACGCTTCGATAAGCGATCGATTCGCCCCGGTCGCCAAGGAAGAAAAGAAGCGCGCCTGCAAGGCCCTGGCCAGGGATGGCTGGGGCCTTGCCTATCCAAAAGAAAATTGTTGGTGATCTTTTACATGCTGACTTATCCCAGGTTAACGATAGAGCGTCCCGTTAGCTGTCACAGTGAGCATGTCGGGCAAGGAGAGCCCAACAAGGAAGACCGAGTCAGGGACGGCTCTGCACCAGGGATGCTCGAGCAGGATGCTTGAGAAGGATGTAAGGAAGCAAAAATTCAGCCTGGCCTGACGGCCAGGCTTTTTTGTGGCCGGCGCAGTCAGGCAGCGGATGATGGGAGCAGGATGAAGGAGACGAGCGATTATAGGATTGACGTTTTGTTACAGGATAGGAACATTACTTTTCCCAAGTCGCCTTGAACAGGTCCAATGTCGAACTATTCTGAGGATGTAAGCAAGGCATGGAAGCCTTCCAAAGGCAGGATGCCTTTGATGGCAGGAAGCTTGAGCAATGAAACAGGGAAGGCGGATCGAGACAGGATGTCACGGTGGCCAGGAAGTTCCAACTGCATGACCTGTGTAGTGAAGCTTGTTAGCCCCCTCATCTTGATGGTGAGGGGGCTGCTTCTTTTTAAAGATAAAGAAGAGTAGGAAATCCTGTCACCATGCCCTGTCTCCACGACGAGCAAGGAGGCCACATGAGCGACGACCTGACGGATCTTCAAATAGAACTCCTGTCGCGTGCCTTGCAACATGGCGGCGTGCTTGCTGCTCCCTTCGGTCACCTTGGTGAGGATAGCCTGGTGTCAGATATGAAAGAACATGCGGCTGGGTTGGAAGCGAATGGACTGGCCAGGGTGTGGCGTGATGATGAAGGAGGGCTGGAGCGTATCGAGGTCACTTCGCGGGGGTATGCTGCCTTGGGAGTGCGCTGACGTCGCCTCTTGAGCAAGTGGATTACAACCCGTGTCGGCAATGTCTTACAGAACGAAGAGACGAAGGTAGCATCTTTTCCATGTCTGATCTGTCAAGCTGTCCCAGGTCGAGCCAGGGAGGCTCTGCAAGGAAGAATGTGCTAGGATGGCTTTGTAATCAGGGAGTTATGGCAAGGATGCCGTGGAGTGTGGAAGGAATCGAAACGAGCCCGGCTGCATGCCGGGCTTACCTCATGCTTGCTGCTTGCAGGCGTGCCGGCCCGGAGGTGTCGCGTTGTGGCGATCGAGGATTGTCAGAACCTTTCCGCCTTGAGGGTAGCGATGAAGTTTGCTTATTAGTCAATAGCAGGTTTCGCCACTAGGCTGGCAAGTATCTCGCAAGGAGGTGGGGATTAGGGAAAGCCGAGCAGAGGAAGCTCGATGACGCCAAGGATGCATGACAGGATCGTCATGGTGAGCTGGAAAGGAACCAGGAATTGAGGCCCGGCCTTGTGCCGGGCTTTCTTTTTTTGTTGTCGACAGCGGATATTGCCGAGAGTTTGCTGGGGTTCAGGAAAAAGGCTGAAGATTCAATGGCCTGACATCGCCTTGCCGACAGGAAAAATTTTACGCGGAACTTTAACTTGGGTTAATTCGCTCGCAGCGGCTTAGTGGCACTGTACAGAGTGAACGAGGAGCCGGAGGGGAAGGCCGCGTTGCTATTGGCTTTTGGGGCCAAGAAAATAGGTCCGCGAATGACTGAGTGAAAATGTGTACTTAAAGGAGTTTAAATGAATTTGACTTGAGTCTCACTTTGGAGCTGGTGAGGCAGGGGAAAAAGAATGATCAGGCTAACATGGAAATTGGGGTCGAAATTTCTTGATGACAAAGGGCCAGGTTTCGCAATAACGCTGCTCCTGTTATTCATGGCCTGGATACTTTTCTGGCCGCATTGGGTTGGTATTAATGCGGCTTCAGGGGAGGAGGTAGAAGATGTTGGATACGAGAAAGTGAGTGCCTATTACTCTAAAAGTGCAGCCGAGCTCATGCGTTATGATGAGGATATATTTTCTCGTTCCCTGAGCATTCTCGATACTAAAAAATACTACTGCTTGATGACGGAATACTTGGACCGGGAGCAGGAGGTGCGGCTACGGCCCGCGACCCTGGACCATTACGAGACCCTGTGCAGCATCTTTTCCGATGCAGCGGCTATGGTCGATACCTATGCCCAACGGCTTGATGACTGGGGCGAATTTCATCCCGAACTTCATGAATTAATGCTGCATGCCCGGGGCCGGGAGCGGACCATCGGCCCCTTCCTGACCCAAGGCGAGTGCATCGAGATCGCCGATCGACTGTCCCGGGCGGGTGAACATACCTCCCACTGCATGTCCTACGGGCAGGCTCAACGCACTTCGCCAGGCCGAGGCTGACACTGCAGGAGAGTCGCTCTTGCCATCATGTGCTATGTAGAAGAGGAGAGTGAGCGCTTCTGGAGGTGCAATGATGGAACAGCGTCAGGAATTGCTCGAAGCTCTACGTGATGAGCTTGTCGAACGGGTAGATCGCTACAAGGTCCACAAGATGCGCCTGGAAAATCCCTTGGATCGGGACATGGAAGAGCAGGCTATCGAGCTCGAGAACGAAGACGTGATCGATGCTCTCGAGGAAGAGGCTGAAGAGGAGCTGGGGCAGGTCATGCATGCGCTCGAGCGCATCGAGGAGGGCGAGGGCGAGCTGTGTGAGCGCTGTGGCGAACCGATCGATCCCCGGAGACTCGAAGCGATTCCCTACGCTACGCTTTGTCTCGACTGCGCTGAACAGGAGGGAGAGCCTTAGCCGCCCCGGACAGGACTTGCCGCCTACCCGAGTGTTAGTCTAGGAAGGCAATGTTCGGTCAGGAGAAGGGCATGAAGGCATGGCGGCGATCCTGCGCAGGGCTGCTGACGGTGCTGTGGCTGTCGGGTTGCGGTGGTGATGGCAACGACACGACAGCAGAGGAAGAGACGCAGCCTGAACAGCCGGTCGATATCGTGAGTGAGCCAGAAGAAGAACCGGTTGCGGTAGACCCCTTGCCGGTCGAGATCCACGTATCGGCTACGTTACGCAGCGATCGCCGGCTAATGGTGGATGGGGAGAGCAACCTGCCGGATGAGACGCGCCTTCTGATAGTGGTGGAGCGTGAACTGAGCGGAGTGCGTTGGCAGTCACGAACTTCAGTGTCGGAGGGACATTTTGCCGCGGGGCCGTTCGGGCCGGGTAGTGGCCTGCCCGATGGCGGTTACACCATCACGGTCAACTTGGTGGAATCCAGCGTCCAGCCAACCGCCGTACGCGAACGAATCGGTGATGAAGGCGAATATCTCGAGGGCCCGCTGGTCCGGAGTGCTCGCCATGGCCTGGGGCAGGTGGCAAGTTACTCGCGACGCTACCTGATCGGCAGTGAGCCACGTCGGGCCACCGATCAGGTAGAAGTGCTGGAAGTCGAATGAATGCGGTGGCGCCTTCAGGCGCCATCTTTTCGCCAACGAGCCAATAGCCTTCCCACGACCCTCTCGGTCTCATCCAGCGGGATCGGTAACCCCTTGGGGTCGTTTTCGCTGCTGAACAGCAGCTCACCGCTGTTGCCATACTCGAGTCGACCGATATACAGCCCTCCAGCCCCTTCGATCAGATAGCGGCCAGGCTGGTCGCAGTTCTCCGTGGGGCCGAAGGCAGCCAGGTCGCCACTTTCGAGATAATCGAACTGCTCGCCTGGTGCGGGAGTGACGAGGTAGCACTCACCTTGCCAGTCGACACCTGCCAGTATTTCGTTGGATAGCGTGAAGCGATTGGCATTGGGGTCCAGCCATGGCACGGGAGGCTGCCCGCGTAGATAGAGCGGTGCTGGCGTCAACCGAACATCGCCTTCGAGCAGTTGAGCCAGCGTGCAGCCAAGGGCATCCGCCAGCGCAACCAGCCTCTCATGGCCAATTTGCTTGATGGCTCCCGACTCCCAATACGAGATCGTGACGTCAGAAACGCCAACCTTCCTTGCCAGGGCGGCCTTGTTCAGATTTGCCTGCAAACGTAAGTGCTTGATTCTTTCGCCCAATGAATCCATTTCATTAACCTGACGACTGTGGGTACTAAAGAAAGTCGATAGTCAATGATCTGTGTTAACTGTGCAAATTTAACGCGTCAACGATAAATCGACCTTTGGCTGTTGTTCGCTGCATTGGCTAATAAGAATCATTCTATATATGCTTGTCCGCATTGGCTATTGCAAGGACGCCGGTGCGGCTGCCTGTGTCGACTCAGGTGCGTATAATGCCGCCATACGCATACCCGATTGGATAAAGGACCACATGACTGTACGTACTCGCATTGCGCCGTCACCTACCGGCGATCCTCACGTAGGCACCGCCTATATCGCGCTGTTCAATCTCTGCTTTGCGAGGCAGCACGGCGGGCAGTTCATCCTGAGAATCGAAGACACGGACCGGGTACGCTCCACGCTCGAATCCGAGCAGATGATCCTCGACTCGCTGCGCTGGCTGGGGCTGGAGTGGGACGAAGGGCCCGACGTAGGTGGTCCTCACGGCCCCTACCGCCAGAGCGAACGTGGTGACATCTATGCCGAGCACGCCCGTCAGTTGATCGAAGCCGGCCACGCCTTCAAGTGTTACCGCACCAGCGAAGAGCTGGACGAGCTGCGGGAGGCACGCAAGGCCTCCGGCATGCACCTGGCGCTGAAGCCCGCAGATCTGGCGCTGCCTGAGGAAGAGGAGGGCCGGCGTGAGCGGGAGGGTTGGCCGTACGTGGTGCGCATGAAGGTGCCCTCCAGTGGAACCTGCGTGATCGATGATATGCTGCGCGGCCCTATCGAGGTGGACTGGGCGCAGGTGGATGCCCAGATCCTGCTCAAGTCCGACGGCATGCCTACCTACCACCTGGCCAACGTGGTGGACGACCATCTCATGGGCATCACCCATGTGCTGCGTGGCGAGGAGTGGATCAATTCGGCACCCAAGCACCAACTGCTCTACGAGTACTTCGGTTGGGATATGCCGGTGCTGTGCCATATGCCGCTGCTGCGCAACCCCGACAAGTCGAAGCTCTCCAAGCGCAAGAATCCCACCTCCATCAACTATTACCGACGCATGGGGTTCCTGCCGCAGGCGGTCATCAACTATCTGGGCCGCATGGGCTGGTCGATGCCGGATGAACGCGAGAAGTTCAGTCTCGACGAGATGATGGCAAGCTTCGACATCCAGCGGGTGTCGCTGGGCGGACCGGTCTTCGACCTGGAAAAGCTGACCTGGCTCAACGGGCTCTATATTCGTGAGGACCTGGATGACAGGGCCTTCCTCGAGGCGCTGATGCAGTGGGCGTTCAATGAGGAGTACGTGGGTCAGATTCTGCCTCAGGTGCGCACGCGGGTGGAGACGCTGTCCCAGGTGGCTCCGCTGGCTGGTCATTTTTTCAGCGGTGTGCCGGCGATTCGCGAAGACGATTTCGAGGCCGTCAAGCTGGAGCGTGAGGAATTGGTCAAGCTGCTGCAGTTCCTGGTGTGGCGCTTCGAGGCGGTACCGGCCTGGCACAAGGAGACGCTGCTCGCCGAGGTCAAGTCGCTGGCCGGCCACTTCGAACTCAAGATGAAGGATTTCCTGGCGCCTGTCTTCATTGCCATTACCGGCTCCACGGCGAGCACCTCGGTGATGGACGCCATGGCGATCCTGGGCTCCGACGTGACCCGGGCGCGGCTGCGACATGCCATCGAAGTGCTCGGCGGCGTTTCCAAGAAGCAGGCCAAGCGCTTCGAGAAGGAGTTTCGCGAGCTTTGAGTCACGAGCTACGGGCTGCGAGCGACAATCCACCCCGCAGCCCGCAGCCCGCAGCCCGCAGCCCGCAGCCCGCAGCCCGCAGCCGCGCCTGATTTTCCCGCTTGACGAAGGCGGGGTGAATCAGTAACATACGCCCCGTCTTCACGGCACATGTGGGGCCTTAGCTCAGCTGGGAGAGCGCGACACTGGCAGTGTCGAGGTCAGCGGTTCGATCCCGCTAGGCTCCACCAAATCTTCATGTGCCAATCCGTGAGCGACATTGCGTCCCATTCGTCTAGTGGTCCAGGACACCGCCCTTTCACGGCGGGAACAGGGGTTCGAACCCCCTATGGGACGCCACTTCTTCCGATTGCCCCCTCTGTTGGCTCATCGCCTCACTAGTGCTTTTGGCGCTCGGTGTATGAGTGCGTTACGACATGTTTCTTTGCGTGAAAAGCCCATTGAAGAGGCCGTTTTTTCAGCCTTTTAGGCTTGACTTGTCCACTTGCTCAGTGTCTTGGCTTTCCTCCTGTGTGTAATTGCCCGAAATGGCGCTGAGCGAGTGTGCAGCTGCAAAAAATCATAAGTATCAGTAACTTAAAATTGATCAAAAAATAGCCAATCTAAGTAGAAGCCCCTTCTCATGCCGATCCGATGATGTTTTCTTGCGGTTGTGAACAGGGTTATCCACAGAATGTGTGGAAAACGTTCAGGCCGCTGGAGAGCCGTGATTCGCTCCGTGTAAAGTGGGTCCTGTCAAGATCGGTTGGCCACTTTTCTGGTACTTTCTTCTGAGAGGCGTCGCGGATAGGCGACGCCTCTCAGCGTCTAATGGTCGTGAGCCGGCTCAGTCGTCTCCGCGGGTGCGCAGGCGACGCAGCAGGGAGGAGGTGTCCCAGCGCCCGCCTCCCATGACCTGCACATCGCCGTAGAACTGGTCGACCAGGGCGGTGACAGGCAGGCGGGCCTGGAGGCGTCGCGCCTGTTCGAGACAGATCCCGAGGTCCTTGCGCATCCAGTTGACGGCGAAGCCGTGCTCGTATTCGTCGGCGATCATGGTCTTGTGGCGATTCTCCATCTGCCAGGAGCCGGCGGCTCCCTTGGAGATCACGTCGACCACGCGCTGCTGGTCGAGCCCAGCCTGTTCGGCGAAGTGCAAGCCCTCGGCCAGGCCCTGGACCAGTCCGGCGATGCAGATCTGGTTGACCATCTTGGTCAGTTGGCCGCTACCGGCGGGACCCATCAGGCTGACGGCGCGCGCGTAGTGGTCGAGCACGGGCTCGGCACGATCGAAGTCGGCCTGTTCGCCGCCGCACATGATGGTCAGTACGCCGTTCACGGCACCTTGTTGGCCGCCCGAGACCGGAGCATCGACGAAGCCGATACTGCGTTCGCGGCAAGTAGCGTCGAGCTGCTCGGCGAGATCGGCCGAGGCGGTAGTGTGGTCGACCAGCAGACTGCCTGCTGTCATGCCGGAGAGGGCGCCTTGCTCGCCCAGGGTGACCTGCCTGACGTCATCGTCGTTGCCTACGCAGACCAGCACCAGGTCGGCTCCGCGGGCGGCCTCCGCCGGTGTGGCGTGGTGGCTCCCGCCGTACTCTGCGGCCCACGACTCGGCCCTCGCCGCGGTGCGATTGTAAACGCGCACGGCGAGCCCGGCCTGGGCCAGGTGGCCGGCCATGGGGTAGCCCATCACGCCCAGGCCGATGAAGGCGACGGTGGAGATCTGCTCTTGCATTGTATTTCCCTCTCTTGTGGGTGCTGGCTTGATGGTTGCGGCTTGTTGGTGAGATTGCCAGCAAGCCGGCCCGTTAACGGTAGGCCACTACGCAGAAAGCCGCCCGAAGGCGGCTTTCGACTGCGCTGCGACCAGGGCCGCGTCCTGCTGGCTTACTTGGCAGGATAGTCGCGCTGTGTGTGCCCGATATAGAGCTGACGCGGGCGACCGATCTTGTAGTCGCTGGAGAGCATCTCGTGCCAGTGGGAAATCCAGCCGATGGTGCGCGATACGGCGAAGATCACCGTGAACATGTTGGTCGGAATGCCCATGGCCTTGAGGATGATGCCGGAATAGAAGTCGACGTTGGGGTAGAGCTTGCGCTCCACGAAGTACTCGTCTTCCAGGGCGATCTGCTCCAGGCGCTTGGCGATCTTGAGCTGCGGGTCGTCGATGCCCAGTTCGGCCAGGACCTCGTCGCAGGTCTCCTTCATTACCTTGGCGCGTGGGTCGAAGTTGCGATACACGCGGTGGCCGAAGCCCATCAGCTTGAACGGGTCGTCCTTGTCCTTGGCCTTGTCGATGAAGCGCTGGATGTTCTCTTCGGAGTCGTCGCCGATCTCGTCGAGCATCTTCAGCACCGCCTCGTTGGCACCGCCGTGGGCAGGGCCCCACAGTGCCGCGATGCCGGCGCTGATACAGGCGAACGGGTTGGCGCCGGTGGAGCCGGCCAGGCGCACCGTGGAGGTGGAGGCGTTCTGCTCGTGGTCGGCGTGGAGCATGAAGATGCGGTCCATGGCCTTGGCGTAGACCGAGTTGACCTTGTACTCCTCGCACGGGTTGCTGAACATCATGTAGAGGAAGTTCTCTGCATAGCTCAGGTCGTTGCGCGGGTAGTTGAAGGGCTGGCCGACATTGTACTTGTAGGACATTGCCGCCAGGGTCGGCATCTTGGCGATCAGGCGGATGGCGCTGATCACGCGGTCCTCTTCCTGGGTGATGTCCATGTGGTCATGGTAGAAGGCCGCCAGGCCGCCGACCACGCCACACAGGATCGACATCGGGTGGGCGTCGCGCCGGAAGCCCTTGAAGAAGTTGTTGATCTGGTCGTGCACCATGGTGTGGTTGCGGACCCGCGACTCGAAGTCGGCGTACTGCTCGTCGGTCGGCAGCTCGCCGAACAGCAGCGTGTAGCACAGCTCGACGAAGTTGGACTCCTTGGCCAACTGGTCGATCGGGTAGCCGCGGTGCAGCAGTACGCCCTTGGCGCCATCGATGTAGGTGATGGCCGACTGGCACGAGGAGGTTGCCATGAAGCCAGGGTCGTAGGTGAACAGGCCGTCGGCGCCGAGGCCGCGAACATCGACCACGTCAGGGCCCAGGGTGCCTGAGTAGACAGGCAGCTCGATCGTCTTTTCCAGGCCGTCTACCGTCAGTGTCGCTTTCCTGTCAGCCATTCTGGCCTCCTCTCGAAGAACGTTAACTCATTCTTTCGCAAACCCTGTTGAACCGCTGGCCCGCGAAAAAGGTTTGCCCACTATAGAAGCGTTCCCGTGATTGTCAATTAGGCCAAAGCGACCGGCTCATTGTACGAGATGCGTTTTGGTGTATAGCATTTAGTACAAGAAATGGTGCTTTGCACCACTGGAAAGCCCCGCAGCCCGCCAACTGTCGGGCAAGGTCCGTATGAAGGTCTGCATGAAGGTCCGTATGATAGCCGCCTGACCGTGACGCAAGGCTTGTACCATGGTCGAGTCAGGGCGCCGCGCATTTGTCACTGGGGGTTCATGTCCCTATAATCCACACCGCGCGACTGGCAGGTACTCGTTGTCATGCCCGTCCCGGCAGCGGCGAGCCCCCTACCTCAAACCACCGCCCGCTCGAGCCTGGTCCCATCGGTCGTAGAGCGAGCCAAGAGAGTGTGTATAGAGCCGTGAATAGCAAACGACCCGTCAACCTAGATCTCACCACGATACATTTCCCGCTTCCCGCCTTGACGTCGATCGCCCACCGCATCACCGGCGTAATCCTGTTCGTTGGTCTCATCTTCGCCTTCTGGGCCCTCGACAAGTCGTTGTCGTCCCCCGAGGGTTTTGCGGCCGTCAGGGATACCCTGGCCAATAACATCCTGGCGAAGCTGATCGCCTGGGGCCTGTTGTCGGCACTGGCGTTCCACTTAGTGGCCGGTATCAAGCACATGCTGATGGATGCCGGTTTTGGCGTGACCCTTGAAGGTGGCGTGAAGAAGGCACAGGCCACCGTGGTCATTAGTGCCGTCCTGATCATTCTGGCGGGAGTCTGGGTATGGTAACCAACATCACCAATCTGGGTCGTAGCGGCCTCTCCGACTGGCTGATCCAGCGTGTCTCGGCTGTTATCCTGGCACTCTATACGATTTTCATCGTCGCGTACCTGCTGTTCAACCCCGCGCTCGACTATGTTACCTGGAGCAACCTGTTTGCCCAGACCTGGATGCGTATCTTCTCCCTGCTGGCCTTCATTTCTCTTGCTGCACACGCCTGGGTCGGTCTCTGGACCGTGACCACCGACTATCTGAAATCCACGCCCGTGCGCCTCGGCGTCCAGATCGTCATCATCCTGGCCGTTTTCGTGTTCCTGGTCTGGGGCATCCAAGTTCTGTGGGGAGCCTGATTCATGTCTAACATGCGTACCTTGTCCTACGACGCCATCATCATCGGTGGTGGCGGTTCCGGCCTGCGGGCCGCGCTCGAGCTGGCCAAGTCCGGCAAGAAGACCGCCGTGCTGTCCAAGGTTTTCCCGACTCGCTCGCACACCGTTTCCGCTCAGGGTGGGATCACCTGTGCCATCGCTTCGGCCGACCCCAACGACGACTGGCGCTGGCACATGTACGACACCGTCAAGGGCGGCGACTACATCACCGACCAGGATGCCGCGGAATACATGTGCTCCGAAGGCCCCAAGGCGGTCTTCGAACTCGAACACATGGGCCTGCCGTTCTCGCGTTTCGACAACGGCCGCATCTACCAGCGTCCGTTCGGTGGCCAGTCGAAGAACTTCGGCGAGGGTGGCCAGGCGGCGCGCACCTGTGCCGCGGCCGACCGTACCGGACACGCCCTGCTGCACACGCTCTACCAGAACAACCTGAAGAACAACACCACCTTCCTCAACGAGTGGTTCGCGGTCGATCTGGTCAAGAACGCCAACGGCGACGTAGTGGGCTGCATCGCCATGTGCATCGAGACCGGTGAAGTGGTGCACGTCCAGTCCAAGGCCACCGTCATGGCCACCGGCGGCGCCGGGCGGATCTACGCCTCCACCACCAATGCCCTGATCAATACCGGTGACGGTATCGGCATGGCGCTGCGCGCCGGCTTCCCCATGCAGGACATGGAGATGTGGCAGTTCCACCCCACCGGCATCTACGGTGCGGGCGTGCTGGTCACCGAAGGCTGTCGCGGCGAGGGTGGTTACCTGGTCAACAAGGACGGCGAGCGTTTCATGGAGCGCTATGCGCCCAATGCCAAGGACCTTGCCGGCCGCGATGTGGTGGCACGCTCCATGGTCATGGAGATCCTCGAGGGCCGCGGCTGCGGCGAGAAGGGCGACCATGTCTTCCTCAAGCTCGATCACTTGGGCGAAGAGGTGCTCAACAAGCGCCTGCCCGGCATCAGCGAGCTGTCGAAGATCTTCGCCCACGTCGATCCGACCAATGCGCCGATTCCCGTGGTGCCGACCTGCCACTACATGATGGGCGGGATTCCGACCAACGTGCATGGTCAGGCGATCATGCAGGATGCCGACGGCAACGATCACATCGTCAACGGCCTGTTCGCCTGTGGCGAGGCGGCTTGCGTTTCGGTGCACGGCGCCAACCGCCTGGGCGGCAACTCGCTGCTCGACCTGGTGGTGTTCGGCCGTGCGGCCGGTATGTTCATCGAGGGTGCGCTCAACGAGGGTATCGACTACCTCGGTGCCACCGATTCGGACATCGACGCGGCCATGAAGCGCATCACGCGCTGGAACGAGTCCACTGGCGGCGAGTCCGTGTCCGACCTCAAGACCGAGCTGCAGAGCATCATGCAGAACTCCTTCGGCGTGTTCCGCCAGGAGGATCACATGCAGGAGGGCGTCAAGAAGCTGGCCGACCTGCGCGGCCGCATCGCCGAGGCGCATCTGGTCGACAAGTCCGGCGCCTTCAATACCGCGCGCGTCGAGGCACTCGAACTCGACAACCTGATGGAAGTGGCCGAAGCCACCGCCATCGCGGCGCTGGAGCGCAAGGAGAGCCGTGGCGCCCACTCGCGCTACGACTATCCGGATCGCGATGACACCAACTGGCTGAAGCACTCCATGTACTTCCCGGCCGAGAAGCGGGTCGGCAAGCGCGACGTCAACTTCAAACCGAAGACCGTCGACACCTTCGAGCCGAAAATCCGTACTTATTAAAGGGGGAGTCACGAGATGCTTCAGGTATCCATTTACCGCTACAACCCGGAAACCGACTCCGCACCCTACATGCAGGAGTATCAGCTCGACACCCAGGGCCGTGACCTGATGGTCCTGAACGTGTTGGAAATGCTCAAGGCCGAGGACACCACCCTGGCCTTCCGTCGCAGCTGCCGCGAGGGCGTGTGCGGTTCCGACGGCATGAACATGAACGGCAAGAACGGCCTGGCCTGCATCACTTCGATATCCGATGTGGTCAAGGACAACAAGCTGGTGCTGCGCCCGCTGCCGGGCCTGCCGGTGGTGCGCGACCTGGTGGTCGACATGGGGCTGTTCTACAAGCAGTACGAGCGCATCCAGCCGTACCTGCAGAACGACGAGCCGGCACCGGCCATCGAGCGCCTGCAGTCGCCGGAGGATCGCGACAAGCTGGATGGTCTCTACGAGTGCATTCTGTGCGCCTGCTGTTCGACTTCCTGCCCGTCGTTCTGGTGGAACCCGGACAAGTTCGTTGGCCCGGCCGGTTTGCTGCAGTCCTACCGCTTCCTGGCGGATTCGCGTGATACCGCCACCAGCGAACGCCTGGCCGAGCTGGAGGATCCGTTCAGCGTGTTCCGTTGCCGCGGCATCATGAACTGCGTCGCGGTATGTCCGAAGGGGCTCAACCCCACGCGGGCGATCGGCAAGATCCGCGACATGCTACTGGCGAATGCCACTTAAATCGTGGCGCGTAGCTTGCTATCATACTGGCCGCAGTGCGACCGCGACGTCATGTCGCGGTCGGCTCGCAGCCAGCAGCAAGAGAGCCGGTGCCACAGGTACCGGCTCTTGAGCATGAATTGCAAGGATTCCGGCCTCGCGGCTGGAACCGCCGGGAAGAGAAGACGCCCCTCCGGCAGGGCACCAGCCAAGCCGTCGCGGCTGGCCCGCGACGGCGCCGACAACACCCCATCAGTGTAGGGTGACCGAGAGATGCAACAAGGCATAATGGAGTTGATGTGGAACAGCTCCCACGTGAGCGGCAGCAACGTTCACTATGTGGAAGCGCTCTACGAGCAATACCTCGCCGACCCAGGTTCCGTCCCCGACGAGTGGCGGACCTACTTCAATCAGCTGCCGAATGTCGAAGGCAGCGCCTCCCATGATGTCCCCCTCAGTCCCGTACGCGATCAGTTCCAGCAGCTGGCGCGTGCGCGGCGAGCCACGACGGCGGCGGCTGCCGACAGTGGCGAGAGCAAGAAACAGGTCAAGGTGTTGCAGCTGATCAACGCCTACCGCTTCCGGGGTCATCAGAAAGCCGATATCGACCCGCTCAAGCTGCGCAGCCAGGCCCCCATTCCCGACCTCGACCTCTCCTTCCACCAGCTTTCACCGGCCGATCTGGATACCGAATTCCAGACCGGCTCTTTCTTTCTGGGGATGGACAAGGCGCCGCTGCGCGAGATCGTCGGGGCGCTGGAGCAGACCTACTGCCGCTCGATCGGCTGCGAGATCATGCACATCGTCGATACCGAGGAGAAGCGCTGGCTGCAGCAGCGCTTCGAGTCGGTTCGCTCGGCACCCAAGTACAGTGACGACGTGCGCAAGCACCTGCTGGAGCGCCTGACCGCCGCAGAAGGCCTGGAGAATTACCTGGCCTCGAAGTACCCCGGCACCAAGCGCTTCGGCCTCGAGGGCGGTGAGTCGTTCATTCCCATGATGGACGAGCTGATCCAACGTGGCGGCGGCTACGGGGTCAAGGAAGTCGTCATCGGCATGGCCCACCGTGGACGTCTCAACCTGCTGGTCAACATCCTCGGCAAGAACCCCTCCGAGCTGATCGACGAATTCGACGGCAAGAAACTGATCGAGCGCGGCTCGGGCGACGTGAAGTACCACCAGGGCTTCAGCTCCAACGTGATGACGCCGGGCGGCGAGGTCCACCTGGCCTTGGCCTTCAACCCCTCCCACCTGGAGATCGTCTCGCCGGTGGTGGAGGGCTCGGTGCGTGCCCGCCAGGATCGCCGCGACGACTTCGACGGCACCAAGGTTCTGCCGATCAACGTGCATGGCGATGCCGCCTTCGCCGGGCAGGGCGTGGTCATGGAAACCTTCCAGATGTCCCAGACCCGCGCCTACAAGACCGGCGGTACGGTGCACATCGTCATCAACAACCAGGTCGGTTTCACCACCTCGCACCCGCAGGACACTCGCTCCACCGAGTACTGCACCGATATCGCCAAGATGGTTCAGGCGCCGATCTTCCACGTCAACGGCGACGACCCGGATGCCGTGCTGCACGCCACCCAGGTGGCGCTGGACTATCGCCAGCAGTTCAAGAAGGACGTGGTCATCGACCTGGTCTGCTATCGCCGTCGCGGCCACAACGAGGCCGACGAGCCGTCCGGCACCCAGCCGCTGATGTACAAGAAGATCAAGGATCATCCCTCGTCGCGCACCCTCTATGCCCAGCGTCTGGTGGAGCAGGGCGTGGTCAGCGAGGACGAGGCCCAGGCGATGATCGAGACCTACCGCGAGGACCTGACGGCCGGTAACCACGTGGCCAACGCCCTGGTGCAGCAGCCCAACACCTCGCTGTTCGTCGACTGGAAGCCTTACCTCGGCCACGAGTGGAGCGGTTACGCCGACACTAGCGTCGATATGAAGCGCCTGCAGCGCCTGGCCGCGCGCATGTGCGAGATTCCCGACGGCGTCGAGGTGCAGCGCCAGGTGGCCAAGATCTACGAGGACCGCCGCAAGATGCAGGCCGGTGGCCTGGGCCTGAACTGGGGCTTCGCCGAGACCCTGGCCTACGCCACGCTGCTCGACGAGGGCCATCCGGTGCGTATCACCGGCCAGGACGTGGGTCGCGGCACCTTCTCCCATCGCCATGCGGTGGTCCACAACCAGAAGGATGGCACCACCTACGTGCCGCTGCAGCACATGTCCGACGGGCAGCCGCGCTTCACCATCCACGACTCCTTCCTCTCGGAGGAAGCGGTGCTGGCGTTCGAGTACGGCTATTCCACCACGGCACCCAACGACCTGGTGATCTGGGAGGCGCAGTTCGGCGACTTCTTCAACGGTGCCCAGGTGGTGGTCGACCAGTTCATCTCGTCGGGCGAGACCAAGTGGGGCCGGTTGTGCGGCCTGACCATGCTGCTGCCTCATGGCTACGAGGGGCAGGGGCCCGAGCACTCCTCCGCGCGCCTCGAGCGCTTCCTGCAGATGTGCGCCGAACACAACATGCAGGTTTGCGTTCCCACCACGCCGGCGCAGATCTTTCACCTGCTGCGCCGCCAGGTGATCCGCCCGCTGAGAAAACCGCTGGTCGTGATGTCGCCCAAGAGCCTGCTGCGCCACAAGGAGGCGACCTCCAGCCTCGACGATCTGGCCAATGGCCATTTCCATATGGTGCTGCCGGACCAGGGCAACCTCGACGCCCAGCGCGTCAAGCGCGTCGTCATGTGCGCCGGCAAGGTGTACTACGACCTGGCGGCCTGGCGTGCCGAGAACGAGCGTGACGATACCGCCATCGTGCGCATCGAGCAGCTCTACCCCTTCCCCAAGGAGGAGCTCTTCGAGGCGCTCAAGGATTACGTCAACCTCGAGAGCGTGGTGTGGTGTCAGGAGGAGCCGCTCAACCAGGGCGCCTGGTACTCGAGCCAGCACCACATGCGGGCCGTGGCCGACATGCTCAAGGGTGGCTTGGGCGGCGAACTCAAGTTTGCCGGTCGCCCGGCATCGGCGGCACCCGCGGCGGGCTACATGTCCGTGCATACCGAACAGCAGCGCCAGCTGGTGGAAGACGCCTTCAATCTTTGAGGCGACCCACCGGGACGAGAGAGAACATACAAGGGAAACGACATGGCTACCGAGATCAAAGCGCCCACCTTTCCGGAATCCGTTGCCGAAGGCAGCGTGGCTGCCTGGCACAAGAAGTCGGGGGATAGCGTCGAGCGCGATGAGCTGATCGTCGAGATCGAAACGGACAAGGTGGTGCTCGAGGTGGTGGCGCCGGAAGCCGGCACCCTCTCCGAGGTGCTGGTGGAAGAGGGCGACACCGTGCAGTCCGAGCAGGTGCTGGGCAGGATCGGTGAAGGCGGCGCCAAGGGCGGCGAGAAGAAGGGCGAGAAGGCCGACGCCAAGGCCGAGCCGAAAGACGAAGCCAAGGCGGAGCCCAAGAGCGCGCCGGCTGCTGGTGGCAAGTCACACGAAGTGAAGGCACCGACCTTTCCCGAGTCGATCCAGGAAGGCACCGTGGCCACCTGGCACAAGAAGGTCGGCGAGGCGGTCAAGCGCGACGAGGTGCTGGCCGACATCGAGACCGACAAGGTGGTGCTCGAGGTCGTTGCACCGGCCGATGGCGCCATTGCCGAGATCAAGGCGGAAGAGGGCAGCCAGGTCGCATCCGAGGCGGTGCTGGCCATCTTCACCGAGGGCGCGGGTGGTGCCGCGACTGCGGCAGACGAAACGCCAGCGGCTTCCGCCGATGATGGCTCCGGCGATGAGAAGATCGGCGACAAGATCCTGGCCCCGGCGGCGCGCAAGATGGTCGCCGAGCACGACCTCGACGTCAGCAAGATCGACGGCACCGGCAAGGGTGGCCGTATCCTCAAGGAAGACGTGCAGCGCGCCGTACAGGCCGGCACGGCCAAGAAGAGCGCTGCTCCTGCCGCTGCGCCCAAGCAGGCCGCCGCTGCGGCACCGGCCTTCGAGGGCGAGCGCCCCGAGAAGCGCGTGCCAATGAGCCGTCTGCGCCAGACCATCGCCAAGCGCCTGGTCCAGGCCCAGCAGACCGCCGCCATGCTCACCACCTACAACGAGGTGGACATGGGCGCGGTGATGGATCTGCGTGCACAGTACAAGGACACCTTCCTCAAGGCGCACGACGTCAAGCTCGGCTTCATGGGCTTCTTCGTCAAGGCGGCCTCCGAGGCGCTCAAGCGCTTCCCCGACGTCAATGCCTCCATCGACGGCACCGACATCGTCTATCACGGCTACCAGGACATCGGTGTGGCGGTTTCCACCGACCGCGGCCTGGTGGTGCCGGTACTGCGCGATACCGACAGCATGAAGATCGCCGACGTCGAGAAGGGCATCGTCGATTTCGGCAAGCGTGCGCGTGACGGCAAGCTCGGCATCGACGAGATGCAGGGCGGCACCTTCACCATTACCAATGGCGGCATCTTTGGCTCGCTGATGTCGACGCCGATCATCAATCCGCCGCAGACCGCCATCCTGGGCATGCACAAGATCCAGGAGCGTCCCATGGCCGTCAACGGCAAGGTCGAGATCCGCCCGATGATGTACCTGGCCCTGTCATACGACCATCGTATGATCGACGGCAAGGATGCGGTGCAGTTCCTGGTCACCATCAAGGAACTGCTCGAGGATCCGGCGCGCCTGCTGCTGGATATCTGACGGCGCCCGAACCAACGGACTCAAACGCGAACCGATCAACAGGAAAACCACATGGCCGACAAATTTGATGTGATCGTCATCGGTGCGGGCCCCGGGGGCTACGTGGCCGCCATCCGCGCCGCCCAGCTGGGACTGAAGACCGCCTGCGTCGAGAAGTGGGTCAACAAGGAAGGCAAGACCGTTCACGGCGGCACCTGCCTGAACGTGGGCTGCATCCCCTCCAAGGCGCTGCTCGAGACATCCCACAAGTTCGTCGAGGCGCGCGATCACTTCGCCGAGATCGGCATCGATCTGGAAGCACCCAAGGCCAACGTGGCCAAGATGCTGGAGTTCAAGAACTCCGTCATCGCCAAGAACGTGGGCGGTATCAGCGCCCTGTTCAAGGCCAATGGCGTCACCGCATTGGATGGCACCGGCAAAGTCGTCGGTACCAAGCAGGTCGAAGTCACTGGCCACGATGGCGAGAAGAGCACCTATGAGGCCGACAACATCGTCATCGCCGCAGGTTCGGTGCCGGTGGAGATCCCGCCGACCCCGCTGCACGAGGACATCGTCGTCACTTCCACCGGCGCGCTGGAGTTCACCGAAGTGCCGAAGCGCCTGGGCGTGATCGGCGCCGGCGTCATCGGCCTGGAGCTGGGCAGCGTATGGAGCCGTCTGGGCGCCGAGACCGTCGTGCTCGAGGCCATGGACACCTTCCTGCCGATGGTCGACACCGCCATTGCCAAGGAGACCCAGAAGCTGCTCAAGAAGCAGGGCCTGGACATCAAGCTCGGTGCACGCGTTACCGGCTCCGAGATCAAGGGCAACGAGGTGGTGGTCAAGTACAGCGACAAGGACGGCGAGCAGGAGCTGACCTTCGACAAGCTGATCGTCTGTGTCGGCCGTCGTCCCTACACCAAAGGTGTGGTCGACGAGGGCGTTGGCGTGGGCCTGGATGAGCGCGGCTTCATCCATGTCGACGACCAGTGCCGTACCAGCGTGCCGGGCATCTACGCCATCGGCGACTGCGTGCGCGGCCCGATGCTGGCCCACAAGGCCTCGGAAGAGGGTGTGATGGTCGCCGACATCATCGCCGGCCATAAGGCCGAGATGAACTACGACGCCATCCCCAGCGTGATCTACACCTCACCGGAAGTGGCCTGGGTCGGCATGAACGAGCAGGAAGCCAAGGCCAAGGGCATCGAGGTCAAGACCGGCAGCTTCCCGTTCTCGGCCAACGGCCGGGCGCTGGCCAACAATGCGCCCGAGGGTATGGCCAAGGTCATCGCCGACGCCGAGACCGATCGCATCCTGGGCATGCATATCGTCAGCCAGCACGCTGGCGAGCTGATCGCCCAGGGCGTGATCGCCATGGAGTTCGGTTCCAGCGCCGAGGATCTGGCGCTGACCTGCTATGCGCACCCGAGCACCTCCGAAGCCATTCACGAAGCGGCCCTGGCGGTGGACGGACACGCGATTCACATGGCCAACCGCAAGAAGCGCAAGTAAGCCAGCTCACGCAGTAGACGTAACAACGAGCGCCATCCAGCGAGATGGCGCGTCGTGTCCGGCAATGTACCGGGCGCGGACGGGGGTGACCCGACATCGACCATCGCAGGCGGTGTTTCGCGGTTGCCATTCGAGTCACATGCAACCAATGGCATGAATCGATGAACCTTCACGAGTATCAAGGCAAGCAGCTGTTTGCTGATTATGGTCTGCCGGTATCCAAGGGCTTCGCAGTCGATACCCCCGAGGAAGCGGCGGAAGCCTGCAAGAAGATCGGCGGTGACATGTGGGTCGTCAAGGCCCAGGTCCACGCTGGTGGCCGCGGCAAGGCCGGCGGCGTCAAGCTGATCAAGAGCCCGGAAGAGGCCAAGGCCTTCGCCGAGCAGTGGCTGGGCAAGAACCTGGTGACCTACCAGACCGACGAGAAGGGTCAGCCGGTCGCCAAGATCCTGGTCGAGAACTGCACCGACATCGCCAGCGAACTCTACCTGGGTGCGGTCGTCGACCGCACCACGCGTCGTGTGGTGTTCATGGCCTCCACCGAGGGCGGCGTCGAGATCGAGAAGGTCGCCGAGGAAACGCCCGAGAAGATCCTCAAGGCCGAGATCGACCCGCTGGTCGGCGCGCAGCCGTACCAGGCGCGTGAGCTGGCCTTCGCCCTGGGCCTGAAGGGCGACCAGGTCAAGCAGTTCACCAAGATCTTCCTGGGCCTGTCGCGCCTGTTCCACGAGAAGGACCTGGCGCTGCTCGAGATCAACCCGCTGGTGATCACCGACGAAGGCAACCTGCACTGCCTCGACGCCAAGATCAACCTGGACAGCAACGCGCTGTATCGTCATCCGGACCTGCAGGCGATGCGCGACCCGTCGCAGGAAGACGAGCGTGAAGCCGAAGCGGCAGCCTGGGAGCTGAACTACGTGGCGCTGGAAGGCAACATCGGCTGCATGGTCAATGGCGCCGGTCTGGCCATGGGCACCATGGACATCGTCAACCTCAACGGTGGCAAGCCGGCCAACTTCCTCGACGTAGGTGGCGGTGCGACCAAGGAGCGCGTGGCGGAAGCCTTCAAGCTGATTCTCTCCGACGACAACGTCAAGGCGGTGCTGGTCAACATCTTCGGCGGCATCGTGCGCTGCGACATGATCGCCGAGGGCATCATCGGTGCCGTCGAGCAGGTCGGCGTCAACGTGCCGGTGGTGGTACGTCTCGAAGGTAACAACGCCGAGCTGGGCGCCGAGAAGCTGGCTTCCAGCGGACTGAACATCATCGCTGCTACCAGCCTGACCGATGCGGCTCATCAGGTCGTCAAGGCAGCGGAGGGCAAGTAATGAGTATCCTGATCGACAAGAACACCAAGGTCATCTGCCAGGGCTTCACCGGCGGGCAGGGGACCTTCCACTCCGAGCAGGCGATCGCCTACGGCACCAAGATGGTCGGCGGCGTGACCCCGGGCAAGGGCGGCCAGGAGCACCTGGGCCTGCCGGTGTTCAACACCGTCAAGGAAGCGGTCGAGAAGACCGGTGCCGAAGCCAGCGTGATCTACGTCCCGGCTGCCTTCTGCAAGGACTCGATCCTCGAAGCCGCCAATGCAGGCATCAAGCTGATCGTGTGCATCACCGAAGGCATCCCCACGCTCGACATGCTCGACGTCAAGGTCAAGTGCGATGAGCTGGGCGTACGCCTGATCGGTCCGAACTGCCCGGGCGTGATCACGCCGGGCGAGTGCAAGATCGGCATCATGCCGGGTCACATCCACAAGCCGGGCCGTGTCGGCATCGTGTCGCGCTCCGGTACCCTGACCTACGAAGCCGTCAAGCAGACCACCGACCACGGCTTCGGCCAGTCCACCTGCGTGGGCATCGGCGGCGACCCGATCCCGGGCTCCAACTTCATCGACATCCTCGAGATGTTCGAGAAGGACCCGGCGACCGAGGCGATCGTCATGATCGGCGAGATCGGCGGTACCGCCGAAGAAGAAGCCGCGGCCTACATCAAGGCCAACGTGACCAAGCCGGTAGTGTCCTACATCGCCGGTGTCACCGCCCCTCCGGGCAAGCGCATGGGCCACGCCGGTGCGATCATCTCCGGTGGCAAGGGCACCGCTGACGAGAAGTTCGCTGCGTTGGAAGACGCCGGCGTGCGTACCGTCCGCTCCCTGGCCGAGATCGGCGATGCACTGAAGGACGTGACCGGCTGGTAAGCGCTGCTTACTGCGGGTGACGACGCGAGGGCGCCTCATCGAGGCGCCCTCCGTTTTTCCCGCTTTCCTCCATGTCACTCCCGGCTCAGGCCAGCGCCTCATCGAAGTGCGGGGCGTCCATGCCCAGCAGCTGAACCTCCAGATCGTCTGCCTCGACGGATTCCGGCAGCCGCTTGTCGTCGCCATGGGCCCGGTAGGCGAAGCGCCAGGCCTCGCCCGGTGCCAGCTCCTGCGAGTCGCCGATCCGATAGGTATTACCCTCGCGGCTGAACTCGCCATTCCATAGCGTATCCAGCTCGTCGCTCAGCTCGACGCGCAGTTCCGGCACGGCCAGCGTCTCGTTCGTCACGTTCTCGATGAAGATTTCGGCGGTATGGCCATCGTCCCATTCACTGGTCGTATTGCCCGTCACGACGAGATCGGTGGTGTCGTCGATCAGCGGGGGCAGCAGGCCGTCACTCGAGAGTACGTGCTGTTCGTCTGGCGTCGGCATCGGCTCGGCCTCGAACAGGCTGCGCGAGGCGACGTGCAGGGTGGTACCGTCGCCAAATACGGCGTACTGCATGTCGATCAGCGTGTCGTCGGTGCCCATGTCGTCACGAACCCTGACCTCTTCATCCATGAAGTCGATGCGATAGTCGGCAAAATCGCCCGTATAGAGCGCGGTATCGGTGCCACCACCGCCGATCAGCGTGTCCTGGCCGTCGTACCAGTCATGGCCGGGGCCGCTCTGCAGGATATCGTTGCCGGCACCGCCGACCAGGATGTCGTGGCCCAGGCCACCGTTGAGGTAAACGCCATCATTGCTGCCCTGAATCGCGTCGTCGCGCCGAGAACCGATGACATAGTCGAAGCGAACCTCGTTGGCATCGGGGTCGGTAGGGGCGCCGAAGGTATGTCCGCCCTCGTTCACCCACAGTACCGGTGACAGGCCGTCGTCTTCGGGGTCGCGAAGGGAGCGCTCGACCCGAACCTGGTTGCCATGGTCGCGACCGCCATGAAAGTTGACATCGCGATCGGTCCGTGCGATCTCGATGTCGTTGTCGACGGAAGAGCGCCATGAAGCGAACAGCAGACCATGACGCATGCCGCTGTCCTCCAGGCCGGTGAACTTCCCGTCATAGCTCTCGCGCAATTCATAGGCGTAGCCGTTGCCACCGCTCCCTTTGTTGAGGGCACCGTCGGCATGAATATCGGCGACATTCACATCCAACGTGCGGGAGAAATGAAAGGCGGTGGACGGGCCATTGACGACGCTGATATCGCTGAGTTCGGCATCGGCCGTGCCGTCGAGATACATGCCATGGAAGCCGGTCAACTCGCTTTCGAGGTTGCGAAAGACCGAGCTATCCGGGCTGCCTAGCTTGAAGTCGATGCTGAATCCGGACAGTGAAACGTCATCGACGCTGGCGATTCTTTCCACCTGGGTCTTGCCCGCTTCGAAGTCGAAATGTACACCGCGATCCAGGCTGATCCGCCCGTCTTCCACTGCCGTGACCTTGGCCATGCTGGTGCGCAGTTCGGCGTGCTGCTGCTTGCGCCACGCGCTATCGCCGATCTCGTCGAGAAAGGCTCCGTCGTTGTCCTGCCAGATTCGCAGGGTATCGCCGACGTCCAGCTCGGCATCGAGGGCAATGCTCGTATCCCCTTGCTGGGCGGAAGCATCGAGCGTGCCGAGGGTCAGGCTGTCGGCGGTACCATCCAGCTTGATGGCGTGGCCTTGGTCCAGGGCGTCGCGGGTGAACGTCAGGCGGGTGCTGTCGGAGCCTGCGCCCGTGAGGGTGAGGTCCGAGCGGTTGATGGTGATGGCCTTGTCGAGCGTATATTCGCCCGCCGAAAGCTCGATGGTGGAGCCACTCGGTGCGTCGTCGATCAGGGTCTGCAGTGCTTCTGCCGTGGTCGAGGTATCGGCCTTCAACACGGACATATCGTCTCTCCTCATGCGCTTTGTTTTCGAGACATCGCGATGTGACGGGCGGCGGAATGCTAACCGCTGCGAAGCAGGAAAGACAGATGGCGGGAAAGCGAAAGTCAGGAATTTCGTCAGGTATCTCTGCTTTGTAACGCCTAATTAAATATAGAAAAAGACGTCGAAAGGTGATGGGAAGCGTCAGCGGCTTCCTCGTATTGAGGGAGATGGACGAGCGGGGCGAAACACATCAAAACCCACCGTTACGAAAACCATCATTCGGTAGTCAAGGCTTCGCTGCGGCTCTGTTAGGCTGCCCTGCTTATTGTCTTGCCCAGCTTCAGGTTCGAACAACGAGCGTGCAGGCGACCTATCTTCGGGAGGGGACGCAAGCCATGGCCTCCGAAACCGCCAACGATCTCACGGAAGCGCTGCGCAAATGCCGGCCGGCTCTGCTGTGGGTGCTCGGCTTCAGTCTTTTCGTCAATGCCCTGATGCTGGTGCCGGCGCTCTACATGCTGCAGGTGTACGACCGGGTCATCACCACCGGCAGTCGCGAGACGCTGCTGCTGCTTACCCTGGTGGCACTCTTCCTGATGGCGGTCATGGGGCTTCTCGACGTCGTGCGTGCCCGGCTGCTGGTGCGCATCGGCAACTTCCTCGACGCTCGACTGGGCGCACGCCTGCACCAGTCCGTGTTCGCTCAGCGTCTCTCCGGCGAGGGGCGCTCATCGGTCCAACCCCTGGACGACCTGCGCACGCTACGGCAATTCATTGCGGGAAATGGACTCTTTGCCTTCTTCGATGCGCCCTGGGTACCGCTCTACCTGGCCCTGCTGTTTCTCTTCGATCCCTGGCTCGGCGCTTTCGCCAGCCTGGCAGGCCTGGTCCTGCTCGGCCTGGCGCTGGCCAACGAGCAGGCGACACGGGGGCTTCTGAGGGAGGCGGGCGAGAGGTACCGCGAGGCGCGTGGGCAGGTTGCCGACAATCTCAACGGCGCCGAGGTCGCTCAATCGCTGGGCATGTTGCCGGCGCTACGGCAGCGCTGGCTCGCCAGGCACCGGGCCGCTTTGGCCATGCAGTCGCGCTCCAGCGACCGGGCCAGTGGCCTGACCCAGCTCGCCAGGACCCTGCGGCTGGCCTCGCAGTCGTTGATCCTGGGCCTGGGTGCGCTGCTGGTGCTGGAAGGTCGTATCACGCCGGGCGTCATGATCGCAGCCTCGATCATCCTGGCGCGCGCCCTGGCGCCCATCGACGGCATGATCGGGGGCTGGAGGGGCTTCGTGGGCGCCCGCGACGCCTATCGACGGCTGGCATCGCTGTTCAGGGAGATGCCCGCCGAACGGCAACGGCTGGCCCTGCCCGCGCCGCTTGGCGATGTGGCGGTCGAATCGATCACGGTGCTGGCGCCGGGGTCAGACAGGGCCATACTCGATGACGTTTCCTTTCGCATCGACCCCGGCGAGCACGTCGGGGTCGTCGGGCCGAGTGCCGCCGGCAAGAGCACCCTGGCACGGCTGCTGGTAGGCGCCCAGCCCCCGGGGCGGGGTGCGGTACGCCTCGATGGAGCCAGTATCGAGCATTGGGACCGCGCTGCGTTGGGTCCCTTTCTGGGCTATCTGCCCCAGGAGATCGAGCTCTTCGACGGTACGGTCGGTGAAAACATTGCCCGTTTCGGCGAGCTGTGCGCTCATCGCGTCGTCGAGGCGGCACGCAAGGCTGGCGTACACGAAATGATTTTGCGCCTGCCCGAAGGCTACGATACCCGGCTCGGCCAGGCCGGCGGTGTGCTATCGCGAGGGCAGCGCCAGCGGCTCGCCCTGGCTCGCGCCCTGTATGGCGAGCCCGTGCTGGTGGTGCTCGACGAGCCCAATGCCAATCTCGACGATGCCGGTGAGCGCGCTCTATCGGCCGCGCTGGAGCAGCTCAAGCGCGATGGCGTCACCCTGATCGTGATTACGCACCGACGCAGTGTGCTGGAGAGCGTCGATACGCTGCTCCTGCTCGACGAGGGACGCCTGCGCCTGCGTGGGCCGCGTGACGAGGTGCTGGCACGGCTGGGTACGACAGCACGCAAGCGTGAAACATCGCCGGGGGACCAGAACCAGAACCAGGGCCAGGCGTCGGCGCGCCGGCGTGTAGGGCAGGAGGATCGGGTCTGATGTACCCGCAGGAACGAGGTCAAGCGACACACGCCACCGCCACTCCCGAGCCGCCCGTCGATGGACGCCCCTGGCAGCGCATCGGCCTGCTGGTGCTGCTGATCGCCTTCGGCGGCTTCGGCGGCTGGGCGGTGGCGGCCAACCTGGCGATCGGTGTCGTCGCTTCGGGCAAGGTAGCGGCGGCCTCGTTCACGCGCACGGTGCAGCACTACGAAGGGGGGATCGTCAGCGAGATCCGCGTTGCCGATGGCGATCGCGTCGAAGCCGGTGAGGTCCTGATCGTGCTCGACGATACCCGGGCTCGCTCGCATCTCCAGTTGGCGCGCAACCAGTACCTGCTCAACCGGGCCAGTGAGGTGAGGCTGGCGGCCGAGCTGGCCGAGAGCGAGACGCTGCGCTTTCCCGCCGAGCTGCACGACAGCGAGTCGCACCGGGTCAGCGAAGTGATGGCGGTGCAGCAGGGGCTGTTCTTCGCCCGGCGGCAAGCGCTCGACAGCACGCTGGAAACCCTCGAGCAACAGGCCTATCAGTACCAGGAGCAGCGTGAGGGCCTGAAAGCACTGCTCGAGGTCAACCGGCAGCGGATCGATTCGTTGGAAGAGGAGGCGGACGACCTGCGTGGTCTGTTCGAGCGCGGCCACGGCGATCGGCAGCGTCTACGCGAGCTGGAGCGCGACATCCTCGAACTGCAAGGGGAAACGGCCCAGCAGGAGGCTAACGTTTCGCGGATCGAGGCGCAGATCAGCGAGAACCGGCTGCAGCGCCAGGTGCGGCGCCAGGAATTCCATCAGGAGGCCGGCGAGCGGCTGCGGGAGGTCCAGGCGCAGATCGCCGATGCCGAGGAACGCATCACCGCGCTCGAGGACGAGGTGCAGCGCACCGCCATACGTGCGCCGGTCGCGGGCACCATCGTCGACCTCAGGCTGCACAGCAATGGCGCAGTGATCGCTGCCGGTGATCCCGTGCTGGATATCGTGCCGGCCGGCGAGGGTTTCGTGGTCGAGGCGCGCGTGCCGGTCAACGAGATCGACAGCCTGTATCCCGGGCAGGCAGCGCGCATTCGCTTCAGCGCCTTCAACCAGCGCCTGACCCACGCCGTCGAAGGCGAACTCATCCATCTCTCGGCCGACAGCCTGGTGGACGAGACCACCGCAAGCGACTATTACCTGGCTCGCATTGCCGTGAATGGTGCGCTGCTGCCCGAGGAGATGCGGCTGGTGGCGGGCATGCCGGCCGAGGTCATGATTCATACCGGCGAGCGCACCTTCGCCAGTTACCTGTTCAAGCCGTTCACCGACGTGCTGGCCCGGGCCATGAGGGGCTAGCCGGGTGAGTTGCGTTGACGCCGGATGGCGGCGGCTATCGTCGGCATCGGCTACGCTGGTGGCGAACGAACTTGGAGCTACGATGAAAATGGCCAGGGTACCTGCCGCCTACCAGGCGACCCGAGGATCCGTCCTCGATGTCGACAGGCAATTCTATGCGCAACTGACCGAACCGGCGGCGAGGGAGCGCGTCGACTCGCTGGTGGTGCCGATCCGCGAGGGGAGGGCCTGGAAGGTGCCCGCGGGGCACGTGATGCGGCTCTCTACCCTGGAGGGGCCTCAGGTCGGCGACCTGAATCTGTGGAACCTGCACAATCCACGTGAGCGCTTCTGGGCCTCGCGTACCCGCCAGTTGCAGCGTGCCCATGTTTCCACCTTCGACCGCCTGTGGTCGACGCTGCCGTACCTGCGCCCCATGGCGACCATCATCGACGACACCCTGGCGAACTATGGCGTCGATGGCAGCGGCATGGACGAGCAGGGCGGTCGCATACACGACCTGCTGGGCACCCGCTGCGACCCCTACGTCAACCGCCTGCTCACCGGCGAAGACTTCGATCACCACTGTCATTCCAACCTGGTGCGCGCGGTGCTGCCGCATGGCCTTACCGAGTTCGACGTGCATGACGTGCTCAACGTCTTCCAGTGCACCGGGCTCAACGACGACGACCAGTACTTCATGAAAGCGTGCCCGGCCGAAGAAGGCGACTACCTCGAACTGTTCGCCGAGATCGACCTGCTGTGTGCGCTGTCGTGCTGTCCGGGGGGCGACCTGTCGGTGGACCTGTGGGGTCCCGATGCCCGCGATCCACTGAGTACCTGTCACCCCATCGGGGTGGAGGTGTTCCGCCTCGATGCGGCCCTGCTCGAGGGCTGGCAGCCGCCGGTACCTTCTCCCTATGCCGGTGGGCATGGACTGCGCGGCCCGGTAATCGACTGGGCGGAGGAGAAACGTCAGCGCGGCTTCTGATCCACCCCCTGCCCCACGACGTGGTTGATGGCCCGCTATCAGGCGGGCCATTTTTTTGCATGCACGTTGACTATTCACTCGGCAAGCCTATTATACCATCCATGTGGATGGTTAATGGATTCCATTGGGATGGTTGAAGTTTGCCGAAGGTTTTATTTTCAGGGCAGCGAGGCATAACACATGAGCGTGCATGAACTGCGCCGCAAGACTGGCGACTCCAGCGAAAAAATCACCATAAATCTGGGGGTAGTCGACCTGGGGCAGATCGATCTGCTGGTCCAGGAAGGGTTCTATTCCAATCGCACCGATCTGATCCGCACGGCCATCCGTAACCAGCTGTCGGCCCATGCCGAGGTGGTCAGGGAAACCGTGACTCGCAAGGCTTTCGTGCTGGGGCTCGAGCATTACAGCCGCGCGGATCTGGAAGCGCTGCAGTCGGCGGGAGAGACACTGCAGATTCAGGTCCTGGGCATGGCCAGCATTGCCGACGACGTATCACCGGAGCTGGCCCGCGCCACCATCGAATCGGTGGTCGTCCTGGGCGCCCTGCATGCCAGCAAGGCGGTCAAGGCGGCCCTGGCGGATCGAATTCACTGAATCATTGAATAGGGACATTGACGATGATCGACGCCACCATGACGCGACGAATGGAAGAAGCGACGCGGCTCACCCGCGCCGGGAAGCTGCATGAGGCCATGGCCATCCTCCAGGGCGCGTTGCCCGGTGGGAAGAACGAAAAGAGCGGGACGAGAGGCGAGGAAACGCCGGGTAAATCCTACTCTGCGCGTAATACCTTCGAGGGGAACACCTTCGAGGGGAGCTGGCAGGTCGTTGACGAGGCGGTGTCGGCGTCAAGGCCAACGTCTGCCGAGTCGGGTTCGCAACGGACAGGTGAATCGTCAGCGGGAGGCGCGCCTTCCTCGGCGTTTGGCCATACCCGACAGGCGGCCTCCGGGACGATACCGGGCGGTGATATCGGGCTGCCTTCTGCCTGGCGCGACAAGTGGCGCCAGTGGCGTGATTCCATGCCCCAGCCCGAGCAGAAACGGGGCACCAACGAGGCAGCACAGCCCGGTGCGTTCACCGCGGGTTGCTTTACCAGCCAGGCCGGCTCGCGCGATTACAAGCTGTATCTACCCAGCGGCTATCACGGCCAGGCACTACCGCTGGTGGTGATGCTGCATGGCTGCACGCAGAACCCCGATGACTTCGCCGCCGGAACCAACATGAACCGGCTGGCCGAAGAGCAACGGTTTTGCGTGCTCTATCCGGCCCAGCCGATGACCGCCAACAGTTCCAGGTGCTGGAACTGGTTCAAGGCCGAAGACCAGCGGCGCGATGGAGGTGAGCCGGCGATCCTTGCCGGCATGACCCGCCAGGTCATCGACACGTACGGGCTCGATGCGAGCCGGGTCTATGTCGCAGGGTTGTCGGCCGGTGGTGCCATGGCAACGACACTGGCGATGACCTATCCGGACCTCTATGCGGCGGTGGGCGTGCACTCAGGTCTGCCTCACGGCGTGGCCCAGAGTCTTCCCGATGCATTGGCGGCGATGCAGGGTGGCACAGGCCCCATGGCCAACGCTTCATCGGCACGAGTGTCTGCATCGCGGGTGCCCGCCATCGTCTTCCACGGTGATCGAGACACCACGGTGCATCCCAGCAATGCGGATCGCGTTGCCGCTCAGTACGCCGCCTCGCGTGCGGATGGCGAGCCGGCAAACGGTCGTCAGGGCGGTGCCGGGAAGACGGTGGAGCGGGGGCAGGTCCCCAATGGCTATGCCTATACGCGAACCTGTCATCAGGCTGTGGATGGGCAGTCGTGCCTTGAGCAGTGGGTGATCCACGGTGCCGGCCATGCCTGGTCAGGTGGCGATGCGCGTGGCTCCTACACGGATCCCAAGGGACCCGATGCGGCCAAGGAGATGCTGCGTTTCTTCCATTTGCATGCCAAAGGCAATCCTTGATGTCGCGCTCGCCATGCGGGGCATGGCCTCTCGTAGCCGGTCACGATGAGCTGGCCGAGAAGGGGGCGGCACCCAGGGTAGTCCGCTACCGGCGAGCCCTGATGAAGCGGCCGTTCCCGGGGCCGCATTGCCGCGAGGATATGCGGCCATGGTGCGTCACACGATCACGCAGCTGCGGTCGCGGCCGCTGCGCTTGGCCAGCAGCAAGGCCTGGTCGGCACGCTGCAAGGTTTGGTCGAGCAGGTCTTCGCCGTCGCGGTACTCGCTCAGCCCGGCGCTGGCGGTGATGGAGAGCCGGCTGTCGCCGACCAGGATCGACAGCTCGGCCAGCCGCTGGCGCAGGCGATCAACGATCGCGTTGGCCTCGCTGAGGCCGGTGTCGGCCAACAGCAACAGGAACTCCTCGCCTCCCCAGCGTGCACACAGGTCGTAATCGCGCAGCTCCTGACGAATCTCCTGGGCGATGGCCACCAGCACCTTGTCCCCGGCTTCGTGGCCGTGCAGGTCATTGACCTGCTTGAAGTGGTCGATGTCGAGCATCACCAGGGTGTACTGCTTGCGTTCGATGAGCTTGGGCAGGCGCTCATCGATCAGACGCCGATTGGGCAGGCCGGTGAGGGGGTCATGGGTCGAGGCTTCCCGCAGCGCGTTGTTGTGTTCGTGCATGAGTTGCTGGTAGCCATCGGAGATGCGTGACAGCTTCTCTTGCCGGCGCAACGATTTCTGATAGCGCCGTCGCGCGTTGAGTTCATCCTCGCGAACGTAGCGCTGGTAGCTGTCGGAAATCGTCACCAGGCGTTCCAGGCGCTGCTTCTCGGCCCGATGGAACGCGTGCAGCCGGGCCAGCGTTGCCCGCAGCGGATTATCCGCATGGGCAGGGTCGTCCAGCAGCGCTTCGACCTGTGCCAGCAGTTCGGCTTCCTCGCGCGTCATGTCGAGGCCTGTGCCGGGGTGATGGCGAACGGGAAAGTGCAATCCTCGCGAAATTCCTCGGCCAGCTCGGCGATACGCTCGTTGCGTGGGTCGTAGAGCCAGGTGACCCCTATTTCTCGGCCGTCCTGATGGGCTTCTTCCAGCAGGTCGAAGATATCCATCATGGCCTTGACCGAGCTGGTATTGAGGTAGACAAGCTTCAGTTCCAGCGTCAATGGACGCGATGCGTCGCTGAGGAAACGCTCGACCCAATCGATCACCCGGTCGAACAGTTCGAACGAATTCTCCGGGTAGGAGTCGCCTTGCATGGTGAGTAGACCGGCCTGCCAATCGCTGACGATGGTTGGCGTGGACTGGCTGCCGGTAATATCGAGATCGTTGGTCATCACTAACACTCGGCTGATCAGATCACGGCAGTAAGGCTGAAGAAGCCTCTGCCGTCGGGCAGTGGCTCGAGCGAGGCCCGCATCGGTTCGCTCGACTTGCGTGCGATATCAAGAAGCCCCAGGCCAGCGCCGGAGCTTACCCCCTCGCGGGGCATGCGCAACTGCCGCTTGTAGGCCTGCTTCAATTCCTGCTTGTCGAGCACGGCGAGGGCTTCGATAGTACGAACCAGCTGTTCACCATCGCCATATTCCACCAGGTTGCCGGCGGAAACCGTGTAGCGGCCCTGGGCGTCCTTGGCTACCGCCACCGTGGCCGAGGCGGACTCCTCGTCGTAGCCCAGGCGCATGGAATAGTGGCGGATGTTCTGGGTCATTTCGATGTAGGCGGCGAAGACATCCATGGCGTCGGATGGCGTGGCCTGCTGGGAGTTCAGGTAGTTGCGCAGGGCGTTGCCGATCTCCTCGATCAGGCTACGCGAGATGGGGCCATTGAAGCACAGCATGATGCGCTGCTCGAGATAGCTCTGGCGCATACTCAACAGGTTCATCACGATTTCTCCTGTGATGCGGCACCTGCCGGGGCAGGAAGCGGGGGCGTCGATTCGCTGCCGGGCGGGTGGTCCTGCTCGGTGAAGCGGAAATTCAACAGGGTGATGTCGTCGCGCTGCGGCAAGTCGCCCTGATAATCGCGAAGTGCCTGCTCGAAGGCTTCCATCTGCGCTTGCAAGGGGCGCTGCGCCTGGGCCATGAACAGCGCCTCGAAGCGCGTGTTGCCGAAGCCGAAACCGTCGCTGCCGCCGGCCTGGTCGAGCAAGCCATCGGTGCACAGTGAATAGGTCCAGCCAGGGCGCAGGTCGACGCTCTGGTTGCGATACTCGATACGACGCTTGTGGCCAAGTGGTCGTTTGTCGCCGGCGAGATGGGTCAGCGTCTCGCCGTCGCTGGCGTAGAGGCCGATCTTGGCGCCGGCGAAGGTAATCTGGCGGGTCGCGAGATCGACCCAGGCCAGGCCGGCGTCCATATGCGTGGCAATCGAGGCGGGCAGCTGCTCGGCGCCCAGCAGCTCGCGGCTCTGGCTATCCGTCTCGGCGAGGATCGCTGCTGGATCCTGGCAGCCCGCCTTGAGAATGGCGTGGTCGAGAATGGCCCGGGCCAGCATGGTCATCAGCGAGCCGGGCACGCCGTGGCCGGCGCAATCCACCACGCCGAACAGGTAGCCGCCGGCATCGGCACGGAAGAGGTAGAAGTCGCCGCCTACCGTGTCGCGCGGCTTCCATAGCACGCCATGGTGATGTTCGAGGTGTAGATCGAGCTGGCGGTCGGGAAGGATGGCACGCTGGATGAAGCTGGCGTAATCGATCGAATCGCCCAGCTGCTTCTGCGTGGCGGCCATCTCGGCATTGGTCCGTTCCAGGGCCTGGGTGCGTTCGCGCACCTTGGCCTCGAGTTCGCGGGTATGTCGCTGCACCTGATCGGCCATGTGCGAGAAGGCCTGAGAGAGTTCGCCGATCTCGTCGTGACGCGCGGTGGGCAACGGTGAGTCGTAGTGGCCGGCGGCGATGGCCTGGGCCGATTGCTTGAAGCGGGTCAGTGGCGCCAGAATCAGGCGCTCGGTGGCCACGGCGATGATGGTCAGCAGGAAACCGAGAATCAGCGCGCCGGCGAACAACAGCGGCCACAGCCAGCGGCGGTCGAGAATCTGGGCGACGCCGATATCCAGCGCGGTGACCAGGTACCAGTCCAGCTCGGCAATATAGCCCACCGAGATCAGGCCCTCGCGAGCCTCGAGGGTGCCCCACAGGGTCTGGATCGTCTCCGGCGCTTGGCGGGCCGCCTGCATGGCGCGGGTCAGCTCGCTGCGCTGCTCGTCGTTGCCGAGCAGGGCGTGGATGGTGCGTTCGCCATCGACCTCGCCCCCACCGATACCGGAGCCCAAGGCGATGCGATCGAGCGAAGGGTGCGCCTGCAAGGCGCCCTGGCGGTCGACGATCATCGGCGTCAGGCCCTCGGCCTCGTCGCGGAGGAAGGCGTTCAGGAAGTCGTCCAGCTCGAAGCCGGTACCGGCAAGACCCAGCAGAGTATCGCCATCGCGTACCAGTACGTTGAGCCACACCTTGGTCACGTTGAGCCCGCGGTCGAGGTCGACGTTGAGGTTGTAGGGCTCGTTGGTTCGGCGGAGCTGGAAATACCAGGCGTCGTTCGGCTGGGTGACGTCCAGGCGGTAACGTGGCGTGCGGCTGTCGGCGTTGTCGTCGTCGGTGTAGTAGTAGTCGCCGCTGGCATCGACGATCACGAAGTAGGAGCGGTCGGCGAAGTCCTGGCGGAACCCTTCGGCTTCGGCGAAGAAGCGCGCCTGGTTGTCCGCATCCTCCTCGTTGGCTAGCCATTCCCGCAGCACCAGGCTGTTGGCGAAGCGTTGTGCCAGGGCCAGTTCGCGTGACACCGGTGCGAGGATCCTCTGCATGTGCAGCAGGGTATAGTTCTCCGCATAGGCGTTGGCGAAGTGACGTCGAATATCGTCGATCGCTTTCCAGCCCAGCAGGACGGCGGGGATCAACGAGAGAAGACAGGCGAGCAGCAGCGTCGCAACCGACTTGCCACGCAGCCCCCATCGTGCGGCCATGGTGTGTACTGATTCCCCGCTGCGGCAAGACCGAGAAAGGTCATGCTTGAAGTATGTTTTTTGTCAGTCACAACATGCCACAAGGCAGGGGGTAATGCGAGTGGCGAAAAGAAGCAGAAAACCACCCGATATCAAGGTATCGGGTGGTTTTCGTTCGGTGGCGACAAGCAGGAAGTCGGCGCGTCTTACCGCTTACGCGGAGGGGCGTGCCACCAGCGAGCGGGTCTCCTCGCGCGCCTCGACCAGCTCGATGCGAATCACGTCACCCAGCTTGTAGCGCTCCTCGCCCTCGATCTGGATACGGCCTTCCTTGTCGTCAATCACGACCTTGTCCCGATCGCTGTGCAACATCGGGGCCGGGACGAAGGCGGTGGCACCGTTGGCAGTGAGGCGCACGCGCATGCCACCGCGGCTGATGCCGAAAATCTCGGCCTCGAAGGCTTCTTGCGCCTTGGCCGCGGGGGTCAGGTAGCGCACGTAGAGCCAGTCCTTGACGTCGCGCTCGGCCATACGGTTGAGCCGGCGACGCTCGGTGAGCTGCTCGGTCAGTGCCTGGGTGGCTTCTGCCGGGGCTTGTTCGCCCTTGAGCACGCGCTTGATCAGGCGATGGTTGACCATGTCGCCGTACTTGCGGATCGGCGAGGTCCAGGTGGCATAGGCGGCCAGGCCCAGGCCAAAATGCGGGCCGGGTCGGGCGGACATGCTGGTGAAGCCCTGGAAGCGACGCAGGCGGGCATCGAGCCAGGCGTCGTCGCGGCTCTCCAGTGCACGCTTGAGTTCCTTGTAGCGCGGCAGTTCGGAGAGCGCTTCCAGCTCGACCTCGATCTGCTGGGCGGTGAGAAACTCGTGGGCGGCCTCGGCCTTTTCCGGGTCGAAGGCGCGGTGCACGTTGAAGATGCCATGGCCGACGTGCTCGGCGAGCAGGTGGGCGCAGCAGGCATTGGCCGCGATCATCGACTCCTCGATCATGCGGTTGGCGATGCGCCGCTCCTCGATGCGGATATCCAGCACGTTACCTGCCGGGTCGAGGTCGAAGACGTAATCGGGGCGGTCCTTGAACACCAGTGCATTCTCGGCGCGCCAGGCGGCGCGCGCCTCGGTCATGTCGCGCAGTGCCTGGAGCTGGCCGGCGATTTCCTCGGCCGGCGTCCACTCGCCCTGACCTTCGAGCCAGTCGGAGATACGGTCGTAGACCAGTTTGGCCTGGGAGCGCACCGTCGCGGCAAAGAAGCGGTAGTCGCCGAGGCTACCATCGGCTTTCACCTCGAGTGTACAGGCCAGGGCAGGACGCTGTTCGCCCTCGCGCAGCGAGCACAGGTCGTCGGCCAGCTGCTCGGGCAGCATGGTGACGTTCTGACCTGGCAGGTAGACGGTAAAGGCCCGTGTGCGTGCTTCCAGGTCGGCGGCATGCCCCTCCTCGACATAGGCGGTGGGATCGGCAATGGCCACCGTCAGGCGCCAGCCGCCACCCTCGCGCGGCTCGATGCGCAGGGCATCGTCCATGTCGCGGGTCTTTTCGCTGTCGATGGTGAAGAAGGGCTCGGCAGTGAGGTCTTCGCGTTCGAGGCCCTCGTCGCGCAGCGGCCAGTCGCTGCCGGCCTCCGGGCACTCCTGCTCCAGGGCATGGCGGGCCAGGGTGACGCGCCACGGCACGGCCGGGTCGTCGGCCTTGGCCACCAGTTCGTCGATTTGGGCGAAGAAGGCACGGTCGTCGGGCTTGAGCGGGTGGCGTACCAGCCGCGCCACGACCCAGTCGGCATCGCCGATGCTCGCTTCGTCGAGGCTGTTCTTGATACGCGCCTTGAGCGAAGTCTTGATCGAAGGGTGGTCGGGTACCACGGCCAGACGCCCCTCGCGCTTCTGCGCCCGGGCGATGAAACGGCTGAGGCCCGCTTCGATGAGGGTATCCGGTTCGACGGAAGTCTTGTCGCCATTCTCGTGGATCACGGCCTGGACGCGATCGCCGTGCAGCACCTGCTTCATGGCAGGAGGCGGCACGAAATAGGACTGACCGTCGTCGGTCTCGAGGAAGCCGAAGCCCTTGTCGGTGGCCTTGATGACCCCCTCGGCGCGGGGGGTGACTTCACGAATCTGTTGCTTGAGCTGGGCGAGCAGCGGGTTGTTCTGCAGCATGATCACGAACGTGTGGCGGGGTAGGAGGGCCACTATACGGATTCCTGGAGCCGGCGCCAAACCCTGCCTGGTCGGCCACGACAAAACAGTCGCTTGCTGGGACTTCTATGCCCGACAGGCCTAAAAGCGCCCAGTCCGCTGGGCAACCCCCGGCATGCTGCGTTAGCCTCTATCGGGTACTCGATGCAATGGATGCCCATGACACCGCACCTGATCGTTTCCGACCTCGACGGCACCCTGCTGGATGCCAATCACGACCTGCACCCCGAAACCATCGAGACCCTGCGCCAGCTGGCCGAACGAGGGCATCGCCTGGCCTTCGCCTCGGGGCGACATTTTCGCGACATGCTGGCCTTCCGCGACCGGCTGGGCGTGCCGATCCACGTGATCAGCACCAACGGTGCCTACCTGCACGACCCCGAAGGCGAGCTGCTGGCGTCGCGTCACCTGGAGGCCGAGCAGGCGCGCGAGCTGATCGCACTGGAGCGTCATGACAGCGTACGTCTCAATCTCTACCTCGAGGACGAGTGGCTGATCGACGCTCCCGAGCCGCGACTGCTGGCCTATCATGCCCATACCGGCTTCGGCTATCGCGTGGTCGAGCCGGCGAGTCTCGACGGAGAGGGCGTGGGCAAGGTGCTCTACATCGGCGAGCCCGAGCGGCTGGCCGGGCTCGAGGCCACGATTCGCGTCAGCCACGGAAAGCGCCTGCACGTTACCTATTCCACCGTCAACTCGCTGGAGATCATGGCCGGTGGTGTCAACAAGGGCACGGCGCTCGAGGCGCTGCTTGGCGCACTTGGGATCGGGAGCGAGCGCTGCCTGGCCTTTGGCGACAACCTCAACGACACCGAGATGCTCAGGCTCGCTGGTGAAGCGCACGTGATGGCCAATGCTCACCCTGAGCTGGCCGCACGGGTGCCCGTGGCCCGCCGCATCGGCCATCATGCCGAGACCGCTGTGGCCAGGCATCTGCAGCAGCGGTTCTCCTTGTAGAGCGGTCTCCCGGTAGATAGGACGTTGCGACGTTGGTCTAGAGCCTCTTGCCGCGCCGGCCGTGCTTGCCCATCATCGAAGCCGAATAACGACAACGATTCACGGCTATTGCCTCGGCATTGCCCCCTGCCATCGGACGACGATGACCACAACGCCCGCCACCCTGATCGTGGTCGATGACGACCCCGAGATCCGCGAACTGCTGGTCGATTACCTGGGGCGCCACGGCTACCGCGCCTTGGCCGCCGAGGATGCCGAGGCGCTGCATCGCCTGCTGGCAAGCGAAGCCGCCGACCTGCTCATCGTCGACATCATGCTGCCCGGCGACGACGGCTTCACCATCTGCCGTGACATCCGCCGCTCGAGCGAGGTGCCGATCATCATGCTCACCGCCAGCGCCGACGAGACCGACCGCATCCTGGGGCTCGAGCTGGGCGCAGACGACTACCTGGGCAAGCCGTTCAACCCCCGCGAGCTGCTGGCGCGAATCAAGGCGGTGCTGCGCCGCTCCCGCGGAGGCGTGGCCGCCGATCCAGTGCGGGCACGGCTGGTGGCTTTCGGCACCTGGCGCCTCGATCGCATGACCCGTGAACTGATCGACGAGAACGAAGTGCGCACGCCGCTCTCCGGTGCCGATTTTCAGCTGCTGCAGGTGTTCCTCGAGCATCCCGAACAGGTGCTCTCGCGTGAGGCGCTGTACGAACTGACCCGCGGCCGGCCGTCACCGCCGCTGGATCGCTCTATCGATGTGCACGTGTGCCGGCTGCGCCAGCGCTTGGGTGAGGACACCCATTACCATCAGCTGATCCGCACCGTGCGCGGGACCGGCTACGTCTTTACCGCCCGGGTCGAAGCGCTGACGTGAACGAAGGGCGTCTCAAGCGCTGGCGTCGCCACCTGGTGCGTTTCCTGCCACGTACGCTGCGCGGTCGCTTCGTGCTGATCATGCTCGTCGGTGTGCTCTCCGCTCAGTTGGCCAGCTACACCGTGTGGACTTCCCAGGTGCGCTCCAGCCAGCTCGAGCAGCTCGACGAGCTGTCGCGCAACGTCGCCTACAGCGTGGCCTCGACCATGCGCTTTTTTCGCTCGCTGCCCTTTGAATATCGACACATCGTACTTGACCAACTGCGCAACATGGGCGGCACGCGCTTCTTCGTCAGCGTCAACGAGCGGCGCATTCCGGTGCAGGACATCGGCTCGGGGCCGGAAAAGGCGCTGGTGGTCGACAACTTTCGCGAAATACTCACGGCTGAATTGAACATTGATGACGTGCTGGTGGAGTTCTCGCGGCCTGAGACGTTGCGCGTCTACAACAACGAGGTGCTGTTGTACGACCTGCCGCCGCGCTGGGGCCAGCACAGCCTGCTGATGGAGCCGCTCTCGCCACCGATCCTGGTGGTGCAGATGGAACTCGGACCCGAGACCTGGCTCTACGTAGCTACGCTGCTGCCGGTGCCCGATCTGTTCAACGAATACCGCTGGCTCTCCGGCGAGCGGCTGCTGGCAAGCTTGATGGTGTTGCTCACGGTGATTGGCCTGTCGCTGCTCGGCATCCGCAGCGTGACCCGACCGTTGGCGCGCCTGTCGCGGGCGGCACGTCAGCTCGGCGATGATCTCGACGCGCCGCCGCTGCGCGAGAGCGGTCCGCGTGAGGTAGCGGCCACGGCAGCGGCGTTCAACCGCATGCAGGAGCGCATACGCGATCAGGTCGACGAGCGCGAGCGTCTGTTCTCGGCCATCTCCCATGACCTCAAGACGCCCATCACGCGGATGCGCCTGCGTGCCGAGATGCTCGACGATCCGCTGCAGCGCGAGCGTTTCTGCGCATCCCTCGACGAACTCGACCTACTGGTCAAGGGAGCCTTGGCCTCGGTGAAAGGGTTCGATCTGCACGAGGTGGTGGAGGAGATCGATCCGCGGGCGGTGTTGGAGGAGCTGGCAGAAGCGTTGGCGTTGCAGGGGGGGGAGGTGAGCGTCTCGGGGCATGCCGAGCCGCTGCCGGTCAAGCCGCTGGCGTTCAAGCGCTGCCTGGCGAACCTGCTGGAGAACGCCGTGTTCTACGGCCGGCGCGCCGAGGTCGCACTCGACGATACTCCCGAGCGACTGACGATCGTCATTCGCGACCATGGCCCGGGTATTCCGAAAGAACAACAAGAGCGGGTCTTCGCGCCCTTCGTACGCCTCGAACCCTCACGCAGCCGCAACACCGGCGGCAGTGGCCTGGGGCTCGGCATTGCCCGCCATATCGCCCGTGCCATGGGCGGCGACATCGTGCTCGCCAACCCTGCCGGGGGTGGGCTGGAGGCTACCATCATCGTGCCGCGGCCGAGAAATGTTACGGCCTTGTAATATTTGCTCAATACTTTGCAGGACTACGTAACCCTAGGCGTGGCTGCTCTCGGTTAACGTTACTGATACTCCGGTGGTTACCGGATTCAATAACAACAGCAGGAGCATGCCATGCCCTCGTTCAAGCGTTCATTCAACAAGACAGCGCTCGCCCTGGCCACGTCGCTGGCGGCCTCTTTCACGCTTTCCACTGCCCAAGCTGCTGAAGTGGAGGTGCTGCACTGGTGGACCTCCGGCGGCGAGGCCCGGGCCGCCAACGTGCTCAAGGAGCTGATGGAAGCCGAGGGCTATGGCTGGGAGGATTTCGCCGTGGCCGGTGGCGGTGGCGAGACTGCCATGACCGTGCTGAAATCCCGCGCCATGTCCGGCAACCCGCCTTCTGCAGCCCAGATCAAGGGGCCCGAGATTCAGGAGTGGGGCGAGCTTGGGCTGCTCGGCGAACTCGACGAAGTGGCCGAGGCCGAGGGCTGGGATGAGCTGCTGCCGCCCACGGTGGCCGAGATCATGCGCCACGACGGCAGCTATGTCGCGGTGCCGGTCAATGTGCACAGGGTCAACTGGCTGTGGGCCAACCCTGAGGTGCTCGAGGCGGCCGGCGTCGAGATGCCCACCACCCTCGATGAGCTGTTCACCGCCGGCGAGGCGATTCGCGAGGCGGGCTACATCCCGCTGGCCCACGGCGGCCAGGCGTGGCAGGACGCCACCGTATTCGAGACCGTGCTGCTGGCTACCGGTGGCACCGAGTTCTACCAGCAGACCATGGTCGAGCTTGATGAAGAGGCCCTGGGCAGCGAGCAGATGATCGAGGCGCTGGAAACCTTCAAGCGCCTGCGCGAGCTGATGGATGATGACATGTCGGGCCGTGACTGGAATATCGCCACTTCCATGGTGATCAACGGCGACGCTGGCATGCAACTGATGGGCGACTGGGCCAAGGGCGAATTCACCGCCGCCGGCCTCACCGCCGGCGAGGACTACCTGTGCGCCGCGGCCCCAGGCACCCAGGACGCCTTCACCTTCAACATCGACAGCCTGGCCATGTTCCGCGTCGAGGGCGAGGAGCGCGAAGCCCAGCACGCCCTTGCGCGGCTGGTGCTGGAGCCGACCTTCCAGGAAGCCTTCAACCTGGCCAAGGGCTCGATTCCCGCCCGCCCCGATCTCGACATGGGCGAGTTCGACCAGTGCGCCCAGCGCTCCATGGAGGACTTCCAGCGCACCGCCGACGAAGGCGGCCTGGTGCCCAGCATGGCCCACGGCATGGCGGTACGCGCCGACGTGCAGGGCGCCATCTTCGATGTCGTGACCAACTACTTCAACTCGCGTGACATGGCGGCAGAAGAGGCCGCCCGACGGATGGTGAATGCTGCCCAGGCCGCGCTCTAGATCCACTCTCTCCTGACCTCCGCCGCAAGGTGGGGCCGGGCCTGGAGTCTTCAGGCCCGGTCCCGGTGGCACGCCGCTCACGTCCGAGGTTTCCCACTATGACCCTGTCGAGTCCCGCGGTGCGGCCGGCTACCGGCTCCGGGCGCAGCCATTCCGGCCTGCTCCAGGCCTGGCTGCCCAAGCTGGTGTTGGCACCTTCGATCGCCATCTCGTTGTTCTTCGTCTACGGCTTCATGCTGTGGACCTTCATCCTCTCGTTGACCAACTCGCGCATGCTGCCTAGCTACGACTTCGTCGGTTTTGCGCAGTACGCGCGACTGATGGCCAACGACCGCTGGTGGGTGGCTTCCACCAACCTGGTGGTGTTCGGCGGTCTGTTCGTGGCCATCTGCCTGGCATTGGGGCTCGTGCTCGCCATCCTGCTCGACCAGCGCATTCGCCAGGAGGGAGCGCTGCGTACGATCTATCTCTACCCCATGGCGCTGTCGTTCATCGTCACCGGCGTGGTGTGGAAGTGGCTGCTCAACCCCGGTCTCGGCATCCAGGCCATGGTGCGCAGCTGGGGCTTCGAGAATTTTCGCTTCGACTGGCTGGTCGACCCGGACATGGCCGTCTACACCCTGGTGATCGCCGCGGTGTGGCAGGCTTCCGGCTTCGTCATGGCGCTGTTCCTCGCCGGGCTGCGCGGCATCGACGACAGCATTCTCAAGGCTGCCCAGCTCGACGGTGCCAGCCTGCCGCGCATCTATTGGCGAGTAGTGATTCCCTGCCTGCGGCCGGTGGTATTCAGTGCAGTGATGATCCTCTCGCACATCGCCATCAAGAGCTTCGATCTGGTAGTGGCGCTTACCGGCGGCGGGCCGGGCTACGCTTCCGACCTGCCGGCCACCTTCATGTACGCCCACGCCTTCACCCGGGCCCAGATCGGGCTGGGCTCGGCCAGCGCCATGCTGATGCTGGGCGGCGTGCTGGCGATCCTGATTCCCTATCTCTATTCCGAGCTGAGGAACCGCCGCCATGGCTGACGTGATTCGACGCCGTACCTTCGGCGCCCGGCTGAGTCGGGCCGTACTCTATGCCGTACTGGTGCTGGCCGCGCTCTTTTACCTCTTGCCGCTGGCGGTCATGCTGATCACCTCGGTCAAGCCGCTGGCCGAGATCACCCCCGGCACGCTGCTCTCGCTGCCTCGGGAGCCCACGCTGGTGCCCTGGGCCAAGGCTTGGGGCGAAGCCTGCACCGGCATGCGCTGCGAAGGCGTGGGGGTCTATTTCTTCAACTCCATCGCCATCGTGGTGCCCGCCGTGCTGATCTCCACGATCATCGGTGCACTCAACGGCTACGCCCTGACCAAGTGGCGCTTCAAGGGCTCGGAGCTGGTCTTCGCGCTGATGCTGTTCGGCTGCTTCATCCCGTTCCAGGTAGTGCTGCTACCCATGGCGCAGACACTGGGCTGGCTGGGGCTGTCGAGTTCGCGGGCGGGGCTGATCCTGGTCCACGTGATCTTCGGTATCGCCTTTACCACGCTGTTCTTTCGCAATTTCTACGTGGCAGTACCCACCGAGCTGGTGTCGGCGGCCAAGCTCGACGGTGCCGGGTTCTTTCGCATCTTCTGGCGCATCCTGCTGCCGGTGTCGGCACCGATCATCGTGGTCTCGGTGATCTGGCAGTTCACCCAGATCTGGAACGACTTCCTGTTCGGCGTGGCGTTCTCGGCCCACAACACCCAGCCGGTCACGGTAGCACTCAACAATCTGGTCAACACCTCGACCGGGGCTCGCGAATACAACGTCGACATGGCGGCGGCGATGATTGCGGCCTTGCCCACGCTGGTCGTCTACGTACTGGCCGGCAAATATTTCGTCCGCGGCCTCACGGCCGGATCGGTCAAGGGCTGAGAAACAGAATAATCACAGAGGTTTTCGACATGGCAGCGCTTGAAATCAACAATGTTTGCAAGGATTTCGGCAGCGAGCAGGTGCTCAAGGATGTGAGCCTGGCGATCGATTCGGGGGAGTTCCTGATCCTGGTGGGGCCCTCGGGTTGCGGCAAGTCGACGCTGATGAACGCCATTGCCGGGCTCGAGCCGGTCACCTCCGGCGAGATTCGCATCGCCGGCGAGGACGTCACTTGGCAGACCCCGGCGGAACGTGACATCGCCATGGTGTTTCAATCCTATGCGCTCTATCCGAGCATGACGGTGGGCCAGAACATCAGCTTCGGCCTGGAAATGCGCAAGGTGCCCAAGGCCGAGCGCGAGGCAGCCGTGGAGCGGGTCGCCGACCTGCTGCAGATCACACACCTGCTTGCGCGCAAGCCTTCGCAGCTCTCTGGCGGTCAGCGCCAGCGGGTGGCCATGGGGCGGGCGCTGGCGCGTGAGCCCAAGGTGTATCTCTTCGACGAGCCGCTTTCCAACCTGGACGCCAAGCTGCGCGTGGACATGCGCACCGAGATCAAGAAGTTGCACCAGCGCCTGGGTACCACCATCGTCTACGTCACCCACGACCAGATCGAGGCGATGACGCTGGCCGACTGCATCGCGGTGATGCGCGATGGCCGTATCCTCCAGCTCGGTTCGCCCGATGAGGTGTACAACAACCCCGTGGATATCTTCGTCGCCGGCTTCATGGGCTCGCCGTCGATGAACTTCCTGGCTGCCACGCTGGAAGAGGAAGCGGGAGAATACCGGCTGCGTGTGGACACGCCGGAAGAGGAGAGCCTGCAGCTACCCTGGCCGCGCGAGCGGGAAACCCCGGCCATGGCCGAGCGGATCGGGCAGCGGGTGATCCTGGGGCTGCGGCCGGAGCACTTCGCCGAGGACGATGCCCGGCTCGGCGAGTTCGCCGAGGGTGTGGCGTTCACGCCGCGTATCAGCGTGGTGGAGCCCACCGGGGCGGATATCCTGCTGCAGCTAAAGCTGGGCGCGGGTGAGGCCACGGCTCGGGTCGGCCCCAAGTGCCGGGTGAAGGCAGGCGAGCGCCTGACGCTGCGTATCGACATGGGCCGTGCGGTGCTATTCGACAGCGAGACGGAGAAGCGTCTGGCCTGAGCCATGTCTGGCCGCCGCCCGCCGGGCGGCGGCCTTGTTGGCAGCAGATCAACGAACGGTGATCACCGTGCATTCGGCCACGTGACTGACCTTGTGCGACACGCTACCCACCACCAGCCCGCGCAGGTCGCTCAGGCCGCGGCTGCCCATGACGATGGCTTCGACCCCGCGGCGGCGAGCTTCGCTGACGATGCCGCGCGCCGGGTCGCCCTGGCCGATTACCGTCTCGACCTGGGTAACGCCGTTGGCACGTGCCGCTTCGGCTGCCCTGTCGACGATCTGCTTGCCGATGTCCCGGCGCACCCGGGGCTCCTGGCGCTCCTGGCGGGATGCCTCGATGGCAATGGCACCGATGCCCCACACCAGCGTGGTCTCGTGAGTGAACTCCTCGGGGATGTGAAGGATGTGCAGGGTGGCATCGGCCTGGCTGGCCAGTTGACAGGCAACCTCGAGGGCTTTCTTGGCTCCTTCGGAACCGTCGACGGGTACCAGGATGGACGTGTACATGGCGTTTTCCTTATGCGGCAGTTGAGCGGTCCGTACCCACGAGCCTAGACCCTTGAACCCGAGACGTCATGACCCGGATCAAGGTCTCGGCGGGTCGTCGCCCGGTCGCTGGGTTTCCTCCAGCCGCCGTAGCTGCTGCCAGAGTTCGCTGCGCAGGTCAGCCATGCGCGGTGCCTCGCCTTCACCGAACACCAGCGGGCGGGTCAGGCGTTGGGTGCGTAGCCCGAGGCGGGCACTCAGCAGGCCTACCCCCATGCCCTGGCCGGCGCGTGCCGAGAGTCGCCCGGCCAGATTCAGTGAGAGCAGATCCACACCGGCATCGCTGGCCATCTCGGTGGCGCCGGCGAAGGCCATGTTGTAGAGCACGTTGCGCAGCAGGCGCAGGCGACTGGCATAGCCCAGTTCCAGCCCATACAAACGGCAGATACGATCGATCATCGCCAGGTTGCGCCACGCCACCAGGAACATGTCGACCAGCGTCAGCGGGCTGATTGCCACCATCACTGCCGTTTCCCCGGCCATGCGCGAGATCATGCGCCGGGCCTGGCGGTCGCGCGGAGCCAGCAGGTGGTGGGCCAGCAGTTGTTGCACTTCCGCACCGCCGTGGTGCGGCTCACGGGCAGCGAGAAAGGCCTGCCAGTGGGGGTGGTCGTCGTCGAGGCCGAGCTGATGCTTGAGAACCTGGGCAAGGTCAAGCGCCTGCTTGGCATCGGCCTGGGGCAGCTCGGCTAGTCGGCTACGCAGGGCATCGTGGCGCTTAAGCCGGCGCAGGCGCCAGGCCTCGCGCAGCAGTGCCCCGGCACCCAAGGCGATGGCACCCAGCCCCAGCAGGTGCCAGCCGCCGCTGAGCCAATCTCCACCGAGGAGGGCATCGGGAAGGCGCAGGACCATTTCGGCGGTGCCCAGCGCGATGCCGCCACCCAGCAGGGCCAGCAGCCCCCAGCGCCGCTTGCGCGGGCGGCCGAGGCTTGCCGCCAGGTCGCGCTCGGCGCGACTGACCGGGGTCTCCTCCACTGGGCGTGTGGGTAGCTGGCTGTCGAACTCCAGGCGTGGCCGCGGCGATTCCAGGTCTGGTGCGGCTGGTTCATCGAGGGTGAAACGGCGAGCCGGCCGTGGGTCGTCGCCCCGCGGCTCGTCACGGCGGTCGCTCATTGCAGCTTGTCTCCTATCAGCCAGTCGAGAGCGGCATCGAGCCGGATGTGGGGCAGGGCGCCGCCTTCCCGCGGAGCGGGGCGAAAGGCGCGAAAGTCAAACCCTTGACGGGCCCAGAACTCGGCCTCGGGCAGCCTGGCCGGGACCTCGCCGGGAAACACCAGTACCTCCTCGCCCTCCAGGGTAGTGCCGCGCAGTGCCGGGGTTCGCTCGCCCTTGTGGCTCACCTCGTGCGCTTCGGTAGCGCGTATCGCGGCCAGCGACAGCGCCTTCACCGGCACGTTGGCGTAGCGCAGGTCCTGCAGCGGCTCGGCCAGCAGCGCCTCGAGCAGGGCAGTCAGGTTGACGTGCTGCTCCGGGGTGACGTGGTCGGCCTTGGTCGCGGCGATCGCCAGCTTGTCGATGCGCGGTGTAAACAGCCGCGAGAGCAGGCTGCGCTTGCCGTAATCGAAGCTCTGCATCAGCGTGGCCAGCGCTTGGGAAAGGTCCTCGAAGCGCTCCGGGCCGGCATTGAGGGCGCCAAGCACGTCGACCAGCACGATCTGGCGATCGAAGCGGCGGAAATGGTCGCGATAGAAAGGCCGCACGATATGCTGCTGATAATGGCGAAAACGCGTGGTGAGAGTGGCATAGACGCTCTCCGGCGGCAGCTTGGCCAGCGCCGCTTCGTCGGCATCCGCCAACGCCGGCAGCGGAAAGAACTGCAGCACCGGGGCGCCCTCCAGATCACCCGGCAGCAGGAAGCGGCCCGGCTGCAGGTTGGCGAAGCCTGCCTCGCGAGCGGCTTGCAGGCTCCTGGCATAGAGCGCGGCAATGTCGGCGAGCTCGGCCTCGTTGGCCTCGGCGGTGGGGTCGAGCCTGGCCGCTACGCGCTCCCATTCCGCCAGCAGGGCGCGCCGATGCTCGCCGGCACCTGCGAGCATGGCTCGGCTCCAGCCTGGGTAGTCATGATCCAGCAGCGGCAGGTCGAGCAGCCACTCGCCGGGGTAGTCGAACAGGTCGAGGCTGAGTTCGGCGGTTTCGCTGCGCAGTATCCCGCGCCGCGCCGGGCGATAGCGGATCGACAGGCGCAGCTCGCTGATGCCGCGGGTGGGCTCGGGCCAGCGCGGCGGCTCGCCGTCGAGTGCCGCCATGGCCTGGTCATAGGGGAAACGCGGCACGCCGAGGTCGGGCTGGCTGACCCGACGGGCGCCCAGCAGGCGCCCGTCACGGGCCGCCGGCATCAGGTCGAGGCGTGCCTCGAGTCCGGCATGGCGCAGCTGGTTGACCAGCGAAGTGAGAAAGGCGGTCTTGCCCGAGCGCGAAAGCCCGGTGACCGCCAGGCGTAGCTGGCGGTCACGGCCGCGTTCGATCAGGTCGGTCAGCTCCCGGGTGAGCGACTGGCGCATTGGCGAGGAATCCCTTCACAGCAGTGTCAGCCGCTAATGTGAGGGTCTTGGCGGCGTCTGGCAAGGCGCTGCCAGGCCAATAGCGCGATCGGCACCAGCGACAGCGGCACCAACAAAGCGTTGAGCAGCGTCCAGCCGAGCAGGTTGACCAGCGGGCCCGCCAGCAGTGCGGTGACCGCCACGGTGGAGAAGACCAGGAACTCGTTGGCAGCCTGGGTACGGGCCTTCTCCACCGGCCGATACGCCTCGGTGAGCAGGCCGGTGGCCGGCAGGAAGGTGAAGTTCCAGCCCAGCCCGAGCAGGATCAGCGCGAAATGAAAGCCCGCCACTCCCGCCTCGACCTGGGCAGCCAGGCCGCTCGCCGCCAGCAGCACGCAGCCCGTGGCGATCATGCGTGGCGCGCCGAAGCGTGCCGTCAGGTGCCCGGTGGCGAACGAGGGCAGGAACATCGCCAGCACGTGCCACTGGATCGTCGTGGCGACATGATCGAAGTGATGGCCGGCGCCGGCCATGGCCAGTGGAGTGGCGGTCATCGCCAGGTTCATCACGCCGTAGCCGATCAGCGCCGAGAGCACCGCCACGAGGAACACCGGCTGGCACACGATCTCGCCGAGCGGCCGTGGCTGGCCGTCGCCATGAGTTTTCTCGGGGGGCGGCAGCCGGGTCGCCAGCAGTACGAGCAGGGCCACAAGGTAGAGCGCGCCCAGGCCGAGGAAGCTGCCGAGGAAGGGCGTGACGGCGGCTTCGCGGCTGATACGGGCCAGCCACGGGCCGAAGAAGGCGGCCAGCACGCCGCCGCCCATCACCAGGCCGATGGCTCGGTCGCGCAGCGCCAAGGGGGCGGCTTCCACCGCGGCGAATCGATAGAGTTGGCCGAAACCGATACCGATGCCGATCAGCCAGGTGCCCAACATGAAGAGGAAGAAGGCCTCGGCCACCAAGGCTTGGGCGGCGACGGCCACCCCGGCGAGCCCCAGCAGGTTACCCAACAGGAAGCCGCGCTTGCGCCCCAGCCGCGCCATGATCAGCGAGGCGGGGATGGTGGCGCACATCAGCCCCAGCCACTGGGTGGCAACCGGCGCGGTGGACCAGGCCGGGTCGGGGGCGAGGCGAGCGCCGATCAACGGCGAGACTGCGATCAGCAGAATATTGCCGCTGACCAGCAGGGCCTGGCACAGCGACAGCAGCATCACATTGAAGGGCATGGCGGCCTCCTGGGCGCGTTCATCCATTGTTCAGGGTAGTGGACGTGGTGGCTTGGGCGCTTGGGCCGAAGCGCTGGTAATACAGTGTGGGGGAAACGCCATAATGGCGCTGGAACAGCCGGCGCAGCTGCTCTGCGCCGCCTAGCCGCCACTGTCGGGCCAGACGGTCCAGCGGCGGTGGTCGCTCGCTGGCCACCAGTGCCAGGCGGGCCTGCTCCAGGCGTAGCCGGGTGAGGTAGGCGCCGGGCGTGGTGGCCAGTTGCTGGCGGAACAGACGCGAGAGGTGGCGCGGCGTGACCCCGATCGAGTCGGCCAGCGCTTCCAAGTGGTGGGGGGCGCTGGGGTCGGCGTGGAGGTGATCGAGCAGTTGCCGCAGTGCACCGCTGGCGCGGTGCTGGTTGGCCAGCACTTCACTGAACTGCGACTGCCCGCCGGGGCGGCGCAGGAACAGTACCAACTCGCGGGCGACCTGGCCGGCCAGGGCGCTGCCGTGGTCGGCCTCGATCAATGACAAGGCCAGGTCGATGCCGGCGGTGACGCCGGCACTGGTCAAGCGCCCGGCCGACTCGACGTAGAGGGCATCGGGCACCACGCGAACCTTGGGAAAGTCGTTGGCCAACTGGGCGCAGTGCCGCCAGTGGGTGGTAGCCTGGTGTCCGTCCAGCAGGCCGGCGTCGGCGAGCAGGAAGGCGCCGGTGCAGATCGAGCCCAGCCGCTGAACCTGCCGAGCCTGGCCGCGCAAGACATCGAGCAGCTCCGGGCGCTGACGCTGGGCGGCGACACCGCGCCCACCGGCAACGAGCAGCGTATCTACGGGGCCGAGCGCGGAGAGTTTGCTCCAGGCCGTGTCGGCCTGCAGCGGCAGGCCACTATTGGTTGCCACGCTGCCTGGCACTTCGGCGGCCAAATGCAGGCGATAGAGTTCACGGCCGCTCAGGTCATTGGCCGAGGCGAAGACCTGCCATGGGCCGCTGACGTCGAGTAACTGGCAATCGGGGTAGGCGAGGAGGACGATGGTGCGCGACATGGCGATCTCTCACGACGAGATGTCATGCCAGTCTCCTCCGGGTGGGGGATGTCTGCAATGACCAATATCCCACCGATAGGGACATCCGAACTGCTGCTTCATTGGCCTAGCAGCCACTGTGCCCATATCGGCGTGGTAGCGGTGAGGAAACCGAACCCGGCCAAGGCGTAACCCGGCCAGCGCTTTTGCTGACGTTTCCCCCGGCGCTGGGCCAACGTCAGGCCGGCAAGGCAGATGACCAGGCCGACGAGGTTGAAGACGAAGGTGAACATGCCGAGCATGGGCGTCATGGCGTCTCCCGTGGCAACCGAGGGTGAAAAATTTGCAACCCAAGTCCATGATATCAGGAGCGTAAACGACGAGGACACGACATGAACGAAAAGTTGCCCGGCAGCGATGCGGTGATTGCCTTCTGGTTCGACGAGCTCGAGCCTGCCCAGTGGTTTCGCAAGGATACCGAGCTGGACGGCATGATCCGTGAACGCTTCGGTTCGCTGCATGCCGCGGCGGCGGCCGGCGAGCTGTGGCAGTGGCGCGATTCGCCACGGGGACGGCTGGCCGAAATCCTGGTACTCGATCAGTTCTCGCGCAACCTCTACCGCGACGATCCACGCGCCTTCGCTCAAGACGCCATGGGGCTGGCTCTGGCACAAGAGGCCGTAGCGCAGGGCTGCGACCGCGAATTGGAGATCGACTGGCGTCGCTTTTTCTACATGCCCTATATGCACAGCGAATCGCTCGTGATCCACGACGAGGCGCTGCGCCTGTTCGACCAGCCCGGGCTCGAGGACAACCTGCGCTACGAGCACCTGCATCGCGACATCCTGCTGCGCTTTGGTCGCTACCCGCACCGCAATGCCATCCTGAACCGGGAGTCGAGTGAAGAGGAGCTGGCGTTCCTGAAACATCCCGGCTCGTCGTTCTGAGCTACCCTTTGCAGGCAAGTTGCGCTCAGGCACTATCAAGGTGCCTAATCAGGACCGAATCGATCAAAGGGAGAGGAGAGACGACATGGGACTTATCGCCTGGCTGATCATCGGTGGGCTGGCAGGCTGGATCGCCGGGAACATCATGCGTGGCGGCGGCTTCGGCATCCTGCCCAACATCGGCGTGGGTATCGTGGGGGCCGTGATCGGCGGCTTCCTGTTTCGCCTGCTGGGGCTGCAGGCCGGTGGCTTCGTCGGCTCGCTGGTCACGGCCACGGTGGGGGCGGTACTACTGCTGTGGATCATCTCCAAGGTTCGATAGACTTGGCTTGGTGAAGGTGACACGAGTCGGCCCGGGCAATGCCCGGGCCGACTCTTTTATTGTCCAAGTGGCATCAGAAGGTATAGCTGACGCCCACTACCGCTATCGGGTAGACGGGCCACTTCTCGGCCTCGTCCTCGAGCCGTTGTTCTTCCTGGCGGATATCCTGACGCAGTTGGGCTGACAATGGATTGTCCATGTCCTCGAAGCCCCTCGATGTCCTCAGCGAAACGTCCGGATCGGTGGGAATCACGCCGACCTCGGCGAAGACGCCGAAGCCGCTGCGATGCGACTGGCGCCAGCCCACCCCGGCGTAGGGCTGGATACCGTCGGCGAGGGTCACCGTGCCGTTGAGGGTGCCGAGCGCATCGGCTGGATACTCTTGGCCATTGAACTGATAGGTCGAATTGCGCGGCCGGCCCACCACGTCGGCTTCGATATCGGGTAGCATGAGGCCGGCGCTGAGAAAGAAGCCACCAGAGAAAGGGTAGTAGTCCAACGTCAGCTTGCTTGCCGCCAGACTGACGTCGCCATCGTAGTGAACGTCATCGGTGCTGTAGTCGGTGTTCCAGTCCACACCGCCGGTGTAGCGCGCGGAAACGCCCAGGCGCTCGCTGAAGCGCCACGCCATGTCGGCACCTACGCCGGTGGTGCCGGCAACGGCACCCAGCGTCATTCGATTGTCTTGTGCATACGCCTGAGTCGTGCCCAGTAGGCACAGCGTGGCGATCACGCCGGTGGCCGTCATCCTTTTCATCGACTCACTCCTCGGTTTGCCATCGTTTGCGGTGGTGCGCCCCCCTCGTTCAGTTAGCCAGTATCGGCCCTGGTCGCCGGCAGCTTAACCCGATTAATGTTTTCTTTTGTTGCCATAGGCCGGAGTAATTGGCGGCCGTTGGGGGCGGGACTACCTTGTCAATCGAAGCACAAGAACCATAACCGCCGGGCCAAGGCGGAGCGCCACGTACGCAAGGAAGGATGGAACCACACTGGCTACAGGAGCTCGAGCATGGCGAACAACCCCCACACCACGCCCAATAGTGGCGCGCCCAACGATACCGATTTCAAGACCACCGAACACAGCAAGTCCGAGAATCTGGAGAAGTACCGCAGGGATGCCACCGGGCACGATCTACGTACCAACCACGGCGCGCGCATCGCCGACAACCATAACTCATTGAAGGCGGCCGAGCGGGGGCCCACGCTGCTCGAGGACTTCATCTTCCGCGAGAAGCTCAACCACTTCGACAACGAGCGCATTCCCGAGCGTATCGTGCACGCCCGCGGCGCGGCGGCGCACGGCTACTTCCAGCCCTACGACAACGCCGCCCAGTACTCCAAGGCCGGACTGTTCCAGGACCCCGGCAAGAAGACGCCGGTCTTCGTGCGCTTCTCCACCGTACAGGGCGCGCGCGGCTCCAACGACACCGTGCGCGACGTGCGCGGTTTCGCCACCAAGTTCTATACCGACGAGGGCAACTGGGACCTGGTCGGCAACGACATGCCGGTGTTCTTCATCCAGGATGCGATCAAGTTTCCCGACTTCGTGCATGCGGTGAAGCCCGAGCCGCACAATGAGATTCCCCAGGGCCAGTCCGCCCATGACACCTTTTGGGATTTCGTCTCGCTGATGCCGGAATCGACCCATATGGTGCTGTGGACCATGTCCGACCGTGCCTTCCCACGGCACTACCGCAACATGGAAGGCTTCGGCGTGCATACCTTTCGCCTGATCGACAGGCAGGGCAAGGCGCGCTTCGTGAAGTTTCACTGGAAGCCGCTGGCGGGTACCTGCTCGCTGATCTGGGACGAGGCACAGAAGCTGTGGGGGCGCGATCCCGATTTCAACCGCCGCATGATGTGGGAGGACATCGAGAACGGCGATTTTCTCGAGTACGAGTTCGGCATTCAGGTCGTGGAAGAGGAGGACGAGCACAGGTTCGACTTCGACCTGCTCGACCCCACCAAGCTGATTCCCGAAGAGCTGGTGCCGGTCACGCCCATCGGCAAGATGGTGCTCAACCGCAACCCGGACAATTACTTCGCCGAGACCGAACAGGTCGCCTTCAACCCCGCCCACATCGTGCCGGGCATCGACTTCAGCAACGACCCTTTGTTGCAGGGTCGGCTATTCTCCTACCTCGACACCCAGATGCTGCGGCTCGGCGGTCCCAACTTCAACGAGCTTCCCATCAACCAGCCGGTGTGCCCGTTCCACAACAACCAGCGCGATTCCATGCACCGCCAGACCATCGACAAGGGGCAGGCCTCCTACGAGCCCAACTCCATCGACGGCGGCTGGCCCAGCGAAACCCCGGCGGCGGCGGAGAACGGTGGCTTCGAGTCCCATTACGAGCGCATCGACGCGCACAAGGTCCGTGCCCGCAGCCCCTCATTCGGGGATCATTATTCCCAGGCCACGCTGTTCTGGAACAGCCAGACCGAGGTGGAGAAGGAGCACATCATTGCCGCCTACACTTTCGAGCTCTCCAAGGTGCAGCGACCCTGGATCCGCGAGCGGGTGATCAAGGAGATCCTGCCCAACATCGATCTGGAGCTAGCCCGCCGTGTCGGCGAGAACCACGGCATCGAGGCGCCCACCGAGAAGCCTGCGCCCGCCGAGGAGCTGGGCAGGAGTTCCCAACTGGAATCCCCGGCCCTGAGCCTGATGGCGCGCCTGCCGGGCAATATTCAGTTCCGCAAGGTGGCGATCCTGGCGGCCGACGGCGTCGATGCCGATCAGGTCGAGGCGATCAGGAAGAAACTCGCGGCCGAAGGTGCCGAGGGCAAGGTGATTGCGCCCAGCATGGCGCCGGTGAAGGCGGCGAACGGCAAGAGCATAACGCCTGACGCCATGCTCAACGGCATGCCCTCGGTGGCGGTGGACGCAGTGGTGGTGCCTGGCGGCAGCGACAGCGTGGATGCTCTGGCCCAGTCGGGGCTCGGCCGCTACTACGTGCAGGAGGCCTACAAGCACCTCAAGGCGATCGCCGCCGTGGGCGAGGGCAAGCTGCTGCTGGACGCGGCGGACGTGCCCACCGGCGAGGAGGGCGTGTTGACCGGCGCCACGGTGGATGACGTCTTCACGCCGCTGTGCGAGGCCATGGGGCAGCATCGGGTGTGGGCTCGCGATCCCAAGGCCAACGACATCCCGGCCTGATTGCCTGCGCTCGACGATACGGTGCCAACAAAAACGCCCGCCGGCATGTGCCGGCGGGCGTTTCGCTACGTGGCCGAGATCAGGCGGTGGCCTTGCTGCCGACCAGCTCCTTGAGCGCGGCTTCGACGATATCCAGCCCTTCCTCGAGAATCTCGTCCTCGATGGTGACCGGCATCAGGAAGCGGATGGTGTTGCCGTAGAGGCCGCAGGAGAGCAGGATCAGGCCTTTCTCGCGGGCTTTCTTGCACAGCGCGCCGGCCAGGTCGGCGTCAGGCGTGTGCTTGCTCTTGTCGGATACCAGGTCGATGGCGGCCATGGCGCCCATGTTGCGGGCATTGTCGACACAGTCGAAATCGCTCTGCCACTGGCTGAAGCGCTTGGCCAGCTTGTCGCCCAGGGCCTGACTCTTGGCGAGGATGTTCTCTTCCTCGAAGACCTCGAGCACGGCAAGGGTAGCGGCGCAGGAGAGCGGGTTGCCGGTATAGGTGCCGCCCAGCGAGTTGGGGCCGGAGGCGTCCATGACCTTGTCAGTGCCCACCACGGCGGAGATCGGCATGCCGTCGGCCATGCTCTTGGCCATGGTGATGATATCCGGCTCGATGCCGCTGTGCTCGATGGCGAACAGCTTACCGGTGCGGCCGAAGCCCGACTGCACTTCGTCGACGATCATCAGCATGCCGTGTTCGTCGCAGATTTCTCGGATCGCCTTGAGGAAGCTGGTCGGCGCCGGATAGAAGCCGCCCTCGCCGAGTACCGGTTCGAGCACGATCGCTGCGGTATCGCGGGGGTTAGCGTCGGTCTTGAGTGTCATCTTCAGGCCGCGCAGCGCCTCGTCCTCACTGACGCCGTGGTAAGGCACGGGGTAGGGGGCGCGGAAGACGTTACCCGGCATGGTGCCGAAGTCGCTGGCGTAGGGCGCGACCTTGCCGTTCATGGCCATGGTCATGAAGGTACGGCCATGGTAGCCGCCGTCGAAGCAGATCACGTTGTTCTTGCCGGTAGCGGCGCGGGCGATCTTCACCGCGTTTTCGAGCGCCTCGGCGCCGGAGTTGGCCAGCATCACCTTGGCGTGTCCGCGCACCGGGGTGACCTGGCTGAGCTTTTCGGCCACCTTGACGTAGCCCTCGTAGGGCATCACGGTCTGGCAGGTATGCATCACCTTGTCGAGCTGTGCCTTCACCGCTTCGACCACCTTGGGGTGGCGATGGCCGACGTTGAGCACGCCGATGCCGCCGGCGAAGTCGATGATACGATTGCCGTCGGCGTCCCAGATCAGCGCGTTCTCGGCGCGATCGGCGAACTGGGTGGCGGGGCTGGCGGCGCCGTTGGCGACGTAGCGCTGCTTGAGTTCGTTGAGCTGTGCGTTGTTCATCTAGACCTCCATGGAAAGTCGCTGCTGGCGATCACAGGCCGCCGACACAGACGTATTTTAGTTCAGTGAATTCATCCAGGCCGTGATGTGAACCTTCACGGCCCAGTCCCGACTCCTTGACGCCGCCGAAAGGCGCAAGCTCGGTGGAGAGAATCCCCTCGTTGACGGCCACCATGCCATACTCAAGACCCTCCATCACATGCCAGATGCGGCGATAGTCGCGGGCATAGAAGTAGGCCGCCAGGCCGAATTCGGTGGCGTTGGCCATGGCAATGGCCTGCTCGTCGGTATCGAAGCGGAAAACCGGCGCCAGCGGGCCGAAGGTTTCCTCGCGAGCGACACGCATCTGGTCGGTAACGTCGGCGATCACCGTGGGCTGGAAGAAGGTGCCGCCCAAGGCATGCGCTTCGCCGCCGCACACCAGCCGGCCACCCTTGGCCAGGGCGTCGGCAATGTGAGACTGCACCTTGTCCACCGCGGCCTGGTTGATCAGTGGCCCTTGCACCACTCCCTCCTCGAGACCGCTGCCTACCTGCAGCCCGCCGACTCGGGCGGCTAGCTTCTCGACGAAAACATCATAGACACCGGATTGCACCAGCAGGCGGTTGGTACATACACAGGTCTGGCCCGAATTACGGAACTTCGAGGCCACCGCGCCTTCCACTGCGGCGTCCAGGTCGGCATCGTCGAAGACGATGAATGGTGCGTTGCCGCCGAGTTCCAGGGAGGCTTTCTTGACCGTGCCCGCGCACTGCGCGAGCAGACGCTTGCCCACCGGCGTGGAGCCGGTGAAGGAGACTTTGAGTATTCGCGGGTCGGTGGTCAGCACCTCGCCGATCTCGGCGGGGCGGCTCGCCGTGATCACGTTGAGCACGCCGGCGGGGAAGCCCACCTCTTCGGCCAGCTTGGCCAGGGCCAGGGCGGTCAGCGGCGTGGCCTCGGCGGGCTTGATCACCACCGGGCAACCGGCGGCCAGTGCCGGAGCGCACTTACGCGTGATCATCGCCAGCGGGAAATTCCATGGGGTGATGGCCGCCACCACGCCGATCGGTTCGCGAAAGACCAGGATGCGCTTGTCGGCGCCATGGCTGGGCAGGGTCTCACCGGCCATGCGCTTGGCCTGCTCGGCATAGAACTCCACGAACGACGCTCCGTAGGCCACTTCGCCGCGGGATTCGGCCAACGGCTTGCCTTGCTCCAGAGTCATCAGGCGAGCCAGCGACTCCTGGTGGGTCATGATGGCGTCGAACCAGGCGCGCAGCAGGGCGGCGCGCTGCTTGGCGGGCTGACGGCGCCATGCCGGCCAGGCCGCCTCCGCCGCCGCCACGGCGTCGCGGGCGTCGTCTGCGGTAAGGTCCGGCACGCTGGCCAGCGTTTCGCCGGTGGCGGGATCGGTCACCTCGAAGCGGCGCTCGGCGTCGCGCCACTGGCCGGCGATGTAGGCCTTGTCGATGAAGATGTCGGCAGGGAGTGTCATACGGGCTCCGCGTGTTGATTATCTTGTTTGTCGAGTGTGCATTATTTAAAACGTCTCGCCAAGACTACACTCGATCGGTCTCCATGCTTTTTTTTGCAGCCAGTAGCCATCGGCGAGCGCTGCGCTTTCCGCTACACTAGGCGCCGATTTCCCTGGTGTGATAGTGCTGCACCTTTACTCTGCTGGTTGAACGTCGAGGTGAGACTTGGTCGACCCCCTTTACGCCTGGTGGGCTCAGCAGCTGGTCCTGTGCGACTGGGCCTTCGAGCCCGAACCCAACACGATCGAGGCCAAGGAGGCCGGCGCCAGATTGCAGGCGCTGGGCGTCGCCGATCGCGGTGAATTGGGCTGGCGTCTAGTCGAGGCCCTGGGTACCGGCACTGCCGATCCGGCGCGCCTGTTGGCGACACTCGAGCTGCTCGCCCTGGCCGGTTCGGCCAGTTGGCTCAGCGAGTCGCGCTTGCACAGCTGGCTGGTGCGCTTGACCGACGAGATCACCCGTCATTATCCCAATCTGGAGAGCTGGCTCGAGGCGCTGCGACATGCCAAGAGTTCCGAAGGCTGGGTGCGCGGTGACGATGGTTTCTGGGAGGCCTGCGAGGCATTGGCGGCCCTCGAGCGTGACGGTGAGGGCGTTACCTGGGACACCCTGACCGAGTGGGTTGCCCTGCAGCGCAAGGACAAGTCCCTTGCGCTCTGGCCCGATGTTCCTCAAGCCCATGCCTGGCGCCTGCGGGCAGCCTTCGCGCCGGTGGTGGAAGTGCCGCCTGGTGAGGCGGATTGGCCCGATGTAAAAGAGTGGCTGTGGCGCTACTGGCAGGTCGATGACCGCACGAGTCTGGTCCAGAGCCTGCTCTGGCTGGCGGGCTATGGCCATCGGCAGGGTTGGGATCTCGATGCCACCCGCCTGCTGGCGGCGCCGGGCGACGAGCGGCAGGCGTGGCTCGGGGGGCTGGCCAGCGGTGAACGTGACTACGGCCGCGTACTGCTTGCCTTCATCGAGCGCGGTGAACCACTGGAGTGGGCCGCCTGGGATTGGCTGCGGCTGGTCGACCTTGCCTGGGCCGGCGCCTGTGTGGGCTGGCTCGATGTGGCAGAAGCCCAGGATTTTGCCACCCACGGCGCCGACCTGGTATTGCGTCGCTACAGTGACTGGTCGGCGCTGGCACGTGCCTATCAGCGGGGCTGCAGCCTGTTCGAGGGACATGATCGGCTGGCTGACATGCAGCGTGACTGGGGCCTGTTGCTCAACTCCCCCGTCAGCCCGTGGCGGGCACCGCTGCAGCAGTTGCTGAGCGAGGAAGAGAAGGAGGCATCGCGGCGTTCGATCACGGCCTGGCGGCGTTCGCCACGCCATTGGGTTCTGGCACTGGCCTCGGTACGCGAGCCCGAATTCGGTATGCGCCAGGGGCCTGCCGTGTCGGTCGCCGTCGAGCGGCGTGCCGATGCCTTGCGCTACCTCGACGAAACCTTGGGGTTACACCCCGAAGAGGGTGTGGAAGTGCTGTCCCGCTACTGGCTGCCGGCCCAGGCACACCATCTCAATCAGCTGGCGGCCGACGCTGCCCATGGTGCCTTGCCCGCAGCCGATACTCCGTTCGGGCGGCCCAAGGCCGATGACCTGAGAAGCCTCGTAGCGTTGAAGCAGGGCAGCCGCCATGCGGCGACCATCCATATGGCCGAGAAGTATGCCTTCTATCTGCAGATGGCGATGGACAGCGAGGCGTTCGAGTCCTCGGCGCTGGAATCCCTGGCCGAGGCATTGCGTGGCACACTGTGTCGCTTCTACCCCGATGCCCGTCGTCTGCTCGAAGCCTGGGTCCAGTGGGAGCAGCTGTTGCCTGAAGGGGAGTATCCGCCGCTGATCAATGAGATCCGCTGGCACCTGGACGATCCGGGCAGCCCGTTCCATTGGCTCGACTGGCATTCGAGCCAATGGCAGGAACCCGGGCCGCGTCCCTCGCTGTCCCGCTTCACCGCCATGGCCCTGGTGGGGCCACTCAACAATGCCTCCTGGAGCGAGCCTCCGGTGGAGAGTGAGAGGGAAGCGGTCTCGATCAGGGAATGGATCGATGGGCACTATGGCCTGCATGGCCAAGCCGAGCTCAAGGAGTTTCTCGATTTCCTGCTCGAGGCGGGCGACCGTCAGGAGTACCAGATCAACTATGCGCCCTATACGCTCAATACCCAGCGGTTGGCTTCGGAAATCGCCATGCTGGAAACCGGCGAGTGCAGCGAGGAGGATCGCACCCACCTGCTGCGCTTGCAGCGGGTGCGCGACAATACCGATGGCTGCAATGAGCTGGACATGACCGCCTGGGATCTGGCCCAGGCCGTGGATCTGGCCATTGCCGGACGTCAGCTCGGCTGGTTGGACGGCGCCGCCTTCAGCGATGTGCTGGAACGAGCCCATGCGCTGGCGGCGGCGCACTACGGCAGCTGGGAGGCCTACGCACGCGGTCTCTACGCAGGTTTTTCCTTCTTCATGGGCGAAACGCCCGAGCGCGAGGGCTTCCTCGGCGGTTTCCGCCAGGCCCTGGTCGCTTGGCTGTCGGGGGCGCCGCCGCTGGCCGGTTCCTGGGCCAGCCTGGATTTCCCCGGGGCCAGGCCGCGTCATTGGGCTCCCATGCATATCGACACGTTACCGGGCGATATCAAGACGCTACATTAGGGCTCGCTCTGGTGTCGAAGTGTGGTTTATAGTCAGCTGGTTTAATGAAACGGCTCCCTGACGGGAGCCTTCATGCAAAATAGTCGCGAGCCGGCGCAAGGCCGCTCTGGCAGTGGTACGGGCAATCGATGCCAGGCACCACTACCACAGCGATCCTCTCGGGTCTGTCAGGTAGGGCTTATCGCCCGACCCGGGTTAGCGCGCGGCCCAAGGAATGAGGACCTCGCAAGATGTTGGCCACGGGATCGAGTCGTATCGCTGTGCTCGGTGTGTCGCTGGCGTTGCTGTCCGGGTGTGCCGGACCGTCGAAATCGTCGTTGGAAGCCCCGGACGACTACTTTGCGCGACAGCTGCCTGGCATGTCGTCTTCGTTCAACCCGATGATGTCCCCGGTGGACAATCCCATCCTGCGGGTGGATAGCCTGCACAACCCGCCCCCCGAACTGGTCCGCGCAGCCCTGCTGGCGCAGCATGAACGTTGGGCCGGGACGCCCTATCGGATTGGTGGCACCGGCCGCAACGGTATTGACTGTTCGGCTCTGGTGCAGGCCATTTTCAGTGAAACCTTCCGCTTGCAGCTTCCTCGCTCAACCGGCGAGCAGGTGCGGGAGGGTACGCAGATTTCCCGCGCCGAGCTTCAGGTCGGCGACCTGGTCTTCTTCCGCCCGCCGGGGCGTTATGACCACGTCGGCATCTATGTCGGCGACGGCTACTTCCTGCACGCCTCCACCTCCCAGGGCGTCATGCTGTCCGAACTCGACAGCAATTACTGGCAGCGCTACTACTGGCAGGCGCGCCGCACCCTGGAACCGACCACCCTGGCGCAGCGCGTCACCGAGCCGGGAGAAGGCTGAGAAGCGCCTGCGCCCGGCGGTTTTCCAACTCCTATCGCTCGAGAAGCATTGCTTCAGTCTTATAGAACTTCACGGTGGCCGATGACGTATTCAACGAAAGCACTCTCGGCCCGCGACAGGTAGGCGTCCCGGGCCCAGGCCAGCGACAGGTCCAGCCAGGCCGGGCTCTCGAAGGAAACCGCGGTGAGGCCGGGTTCATCCACCACCCGGCGCAGGAAGGTGGTGATACCGAAGCCCTGGCGTACGATGGCCTTGGTCAGCGGGATCAGGTTCGACTGGAAGGCAATATTGGCCACTAGCCCGGTCTGTCGCGACAAGGCCTCGATGAATTCGCGATGGAAGTAGCCGTCCTGGAACAGTACCAGCGGCTCATCGAAGAACTCCGCGGCGCTGACACAGCTGCGCTGCGCAAAAGGGTGTGAGCGCGGCACGCAGATCACCATCTCTTCCCGGGTCAAGTGGCGCCGCTCCATGTGACGACTCTGTTCGTCATCGATTACCACGCCGAGATCCAATTCGCCAGCCGCGATCATGCTCTGCAAACGGCGTGCGCCGGCCTCCACCACGGTCAGGCGAATGCCGGGGTGTCGCGCCTTGAAACCCATCAGCAGCGGCGGAAAGTAATACGAGCCGAGCATCGACGGGATTCCGATACGCACCTCTCCCTTGACCAGCCCGTGAAGCTCTTGCATGGCCAGGTGGGTGGCCTCGGCGCGTTCCAGGAGTTCGCTGGCGTGAGAGTAGAGGGTTTCGCCCTCCGGTGTCAGGGCGATACGCCGCTCATGGCGGTGGAACAGGGTCAGTTCCAACTGGCGCTCGAGGTTGGCGATGGTCTGGCTGACGGCGGATTGAGCGACATGCAGCTCGCGGGCGGCGGCACTGAAGCCCGCTCGATCGGCCACCGTAACGAAGACGCGCAGGGCCCGTAGGTCGAAAGGAAGGGACATGGAGGCTCCTCGATAAGATAAGTAGATGGAGTCAATCTTTTTATTCTGTTTGGCTTATCATTCTGCCTGCCCGATCATGTGAGGCAAGATTTAGTTCAGGTTCCTATATGATCGCCGCTCGTTCCCGCGCCTGGTGGCGCGCCACCCTGGCGCTGTGCCTCGGTTCCATCCTGGTGTTCGTCAATCTCTATGCACCGCAGCCGCTGCTGCCGGAACTGCGTCAGGCATTTGGCGTCTCGACCCTGGGCGTCAGCCTGGTCATGTCGGTGGCCACACTTGCCCTGGCCGGGGCGCTGCTGGTGTTCGGCCCGCTGTCCGACGCCATTGGCCGTGGTGGCATCATGCGCGTGACGTTGCTGCTGGCCGGGCTGTGTTCACTCGGGCTGGCGTTTGCGCCCAATTTCGAGGCCTTGCTGGTACTACGCCTGGTCCAGGGCTTTGTGCTGGGTGGTTTGCCGGCGGTAGCCATCGCCTGGATGGGTGACGAGTTCGAGCGCCCGGCGCTGATGGCTGCCGTCGGGCTCTATATCGGTGCCAATACCTTGGGTGGTATCGGTGGGCGGCTGATCGGTGGGGGCATCGGCGAGATCGGCGGGGCCAGCGTCGGCTTCCTGACGGTTGGCCTGGTGACCCTGGCCGGCGTGGCGCTGTTCTGGAAGCTGCTGCCGCCGCCCCGCCAGTTCAGGCCGCGGCGCTTCGAGCTGCGCGGGGCCCTGGCAGACCTGGGCGGTCACTTGCGCCATCCGCTGCTGTTGGCCGCCTACCTGCTGGGTGGCATCAACTTCCTGATCTTCATCAACCAGTACAGCTACATCACCTTCCGCCTGGCCGAGGAGCCATTCAGCTTGAGCGCCCGCTGGCTGGGCATGATCTTTCTTACCTACCTGGGCGGCACCCTGAGTTCGGCGCTTTCCGGCCGGCTGGCACGTCACCTCAGCCAACCGGCCAGCATGATGCTGGGCATACTCATCCTGATGGCCGGTACCTTCATTACCCTGGTCGACTCCCTGGTCTGGATCGTCGCTGGGCTGACCGTCAATGCGGTAGGGTTCTTCCTGGCCCACTCGATGGCCTCGAGCTGGGTCAGTCGCCAGGCGCAGCGGGCGAGAGGCAGCGCCTCGGCGCTCTATCTGGTCTTCTACTACCTGGGCGCTAGCCTCGGCAGCCTCTGGCTGGAGCCGTTCTGGCAGCGGGGCGGCTGGTTCGGCGTCGCCATCGGTTCCTGGCTGTTGCTCGGCGTCACGCTCGGCATCGCACTATGGCTATGGCGCGGCGAGCGAATCCACGAGCGGATGTCGTTAGCCCCCTAGGCCGCCTGCCTCGTCGCCCCACACCGCCTCGAGACGACGCTCGCGGCCGCAGGCCGACTTGTAATAGTTGTAGCGCACCGGGTTCTTGCGATAGTAGTCCTGATGATACTCCTCAGCCGGATAGAAGGCCTCGAAGGGGGTGATCTCGGTGGCGATCTCACGGTCGAAGCGCTCGGCGAGTTCGTCTCGGCTGGCCTCGGCCAGAGCCTGCTCCTCGTCGCTGCCGTAGTAGATCACGCTGCGGTAGGCCTCCCCCGCGTCGCAGAACTGGCGGTCGACGGCGAAGGGATCGATATTGCGCCAGAACACGTGCAGCAGCGTAGCGTAATCGACAGCAGCGGGATCGTATTCCACCCTGACCACTTCGGCGTGGCCGGTATTGCCGTCTACCACCTGCTGATAGCTGGGGTTCTCGACGTGACCGCCACTGAAACCGGAGGTGGTCGAAACGACGCCATCGACCTTGTCGAAGGCCTCCTCCACGCACCAGAAGCAGCCGCCACCGAAGACGGCGCTGGCGGTTTCCTCGCTGGCAATGGCCTTGCCAAAGGGCAACGTCAAGAGCACCAGCCCACCCAGCAAGACGCTTCGTATCCTGATCATGACGGATTACCTCGTTTCATTTCGTTGCAGACTGTAAGGTTGGAAGCTGTCAGGCGACACAGGTTCCGTATAGGCTCTGTTAACAGTAGATCAATCCAGGAGACGCCCGTGACGCGTCGTCGTCTGATTCTTGCCCTGATCCTTGCCCTCGTCGTGGCAGCTTACTTCGTCAGCGGCGCCGATGAGATTTTGACATTGGCCAACCTCCAGGCCGAGCAGGCGCGCTTCCAGGCCTGGCTGGCCGATGATCCCGTCACGGTCGTGGGCGGCTTCTTCGCCATCTACGTGCTCATGGCGGCGTTGTCGCTGCCCGGCGCCACGTTGCTGACGGTGCTCGGCGGCGCCCTGTTCGGGCTCGGCTGGGGACTTTTGATCATTTCCTTCGCCAGCACCCTGGGGGCCACCCTGGCCGCGCTGATCGCTCGTACCCTGGCTCGGGCACCGCTGGAGAGGCGCTTTGCCACGCAACTCGAGCGCATCAATGCCGGGATCCGGCGAGAGGGCGCCTTCTATCTCTTCACCCTGCGACTGATTCCGCTGTTTCCCTTCTTCGTCATCAACCTGGTGATGGGGCTGACCCGCATGCGCCTATGGACCTTCTACTGGGTCAGCCAGATCGGCATGCTGCCGGGCACGGCGGTGTACGTGAATGCCGGGCGCGAACTCGGCAACCTGCAGTCGCTCTCCGGTATCCTTTCGCCGGGGCTGATCGGCTCGTTCGTGCTGATCGGCCTGTTTCCCTGGCTGGCTCGCGGCTTGGTGGGCATCGCCAAACGTCGGCGTCTGGCGCAGCGCTTCCACCGTCCGACACGCTTCGATTACGACATTGTGGTGATCGGGGCCGGTTCGGCGGGCCTGGTGGCAAGCTATATCGCCGCGGCGGTAAAGGCCAAAGTGGCGCTTGTCGAGCGTGACAAGCTGGGTGGCGACTGTCTCAATACCGGCTGCGTACCGTCGAAGGCGCTGATTCGAGCGGCACGGTTGGCGGAGGAGGTTCGTGGCGCCGGCCGCTATGGCATCCATGCTGGCGAGCCGCGCGTCGATTTTGCCGCGGTGATGGCGCATGTGCAGCGCGCCATTCATCAAGTGGAGCCTCACGACAGTCGCGAACGCTACGAGGGACTCGGCGTCGAGGTGCTCGCCGGCGAGGCCTGCCTCCAGGATCCGTGGCGGGTGCGCGTGTCGGGCGACGGTAGTGAGCGCGTACTTACTACCCGGCATGTGGTCATCGCCAGTGGGGCAAGGCCGAAGGTTCCGGCCCTGCCCGGGCTCGAGGCCATCGAGCCGCTGACCTCGGACAACCTGTGGCAGCTCGAGGCCCTGCCCGAGCGGCTGGTGGTGTTGGGCGGTGGTCCCATCGGCTGCGAACTGGGCCAGAGCTTCGCTCGCCTGGGCAGCCGTGTCAGCCTGGTCGAGATGGGTCCGCAGCTATTGCCCCGTGAGGACGTCGACGCTGCCGACGCGCTGCGCCGGCGCCTCGAGAGGGAAGGCGTGTTGCTATGGCTTGACACCCGTGCCGTGCGGATCGTGCCGGGCGAGGTGCCCGACGCAGGCCATGTGCTGGAGGTGGAGCGTCGCCTGGCATCGGGCAAGGTCGAGACGCACCGGCTGCCTTTCGACCGCCTGCTGGTAGCGGTGGGGCGCCAGGCCAACGTGGCTGGCATGGGGCTCGAGGCGCTGGGCGTTGAGACGCGCCCGGACGGTACCCTGGCGGTGGACGAGAGCCTGCAGAGCGTACTGCCCAACGTCTGGGCCTGTGGCGACGTGGCCGGCCCCTTTCAACTGACCCATGCCAGTGCCCATCAGGCGTGGCATGCCACGGTCAACGCACTGTTCGGCGAGTTCAAGCGCTTCCGGGTCAGCTACCGGGCGCTGCCCGCCGTGACCTACACCGAGCCGGAGGTGGCAAGGGTAGGACTCAGCGAGCGCGAAGCGCGTGCCCGCGGCATCGTCTTCGAGGTGACCCGCTACGAGCTTGCCGAGCTGGACCGGGCCATTACCGAGGGCCAGACCGAAGGCTTCGTCAAGGTGCTGACGGTGCCGGGCAAGGATCGGATTCTCGGGGCGAGCGTGGTGGGGCAGGGCGCCGGCGAGCTGCTGGCCGAGTTCACCCTGGCGATGACCCATGGCATCGGTCTCAACAAGCTGCTGGGCACGGTGCATCCCTATCCCACCTGGTCGGAGGCGGCCAAGGCCACCGCAGGCGTATGGAAGAATGCCCACAAGCCCGAGCGCCTGCTCGGCTGGCTGGCCCGCTATTTTGCCTGGCGCCGAGGTGCATCCGGGGAAGCGACGACCGAGACGCAAAGGAAGATGATGAGAGAGACGAGGAGGAAGGATGCTTGATCGCTGGACCATGCCCCTGACACAGGCACCGCTGTCGCTCATTGCGAAGTGGCTCATGGCCTGGGAAGTCCGGCCCGATCGGGTCACCCTGGCGGCCTTCGTCATTGGCATGCTCAGCCTGCCGCTGCTGGCCATGGAGTGGTATGCCGCAGCCCTGGTGGCGATCCTTCTCAATCGTCTGGGCGATGGCGTGGATGGTGCCTTGGCCCGGCTCACGGGCAGGGCGAGCGATGCGGGCGGCTTTCTCGATATCGGCCTCGACTTCGTGTTCTACGCTGCCGTGGTGCTGGGTTTCGCCCTGGCTGACCCGGCGAGCAACGCGCTGGCGGCGGCTTTCCTGCTGTTCGCCTTCATCGGCACCGGAACCTCGTTTTTGGCCTTTGCCATCATGGCGACACGCCATGGGCTCGAACGGCCACGGTTCCAGCAGAAGGCATTCTATTACCTGCATGGCCTGACCGAGGGCACGGAGACCATTCTGGCCTTCGTACTGTTCTGCCTGCTGCCGAATCACTTTGCCCTGCTGGCCACGCTCTTTGCCATGGCGTGCCTGATTACCACCACCACGCGGTTATGGGGAGGCTATCGTACGCTTCGGGAGCTGGAAGACGCGCGGGGCGAACGGCGCACTGGATCGCGTTGAAGAGAGCGAAAGAAAAGGGGCAGCCATACGGCTGCCCCTGAGTGTTCGCGGACGGTGTCGCGTTCAGTGCTGATGGCCGCCTTCGCCATGCACGTGGCCATGCTCGATCTCTTCCTGGCTGGCTTCGCGCACTTCGGAGATCTCGACGTCGAAGTTGAGCTTCTGGCCGGCCAGCGGGTGATTGCCGTCGACCGTTACGGTGTCGCCTTCTACCTTGGTCACAGTGACCATCAGCGGCCCGCCCTGGGTCTGGGCCTGGAACTGCATGCCCGGCTCGACGGCCTCGACGCCCTGGAAGGCATCGCGCGGCACTTCCTGTACGAGCTGAGGCTGCACCTCGCCGTAGCCCTCTTCCGGGGAAACGGTCACGTTGAGCTTCTCTCCGGCTTCGCGGCCTTCGAGCTGTTTTTCCAGCCCAGGAATGATGTTGCCGGCGCCGTGGAGATAGGTCAGCGGCTGACGGCCTTCCGAGCTGTCCAGCACTTCACCTGCATCGTTGGTCAGGGTGTAGTGGAACGCGACAACGGAGTTTTGCGCAATCTGCATTGATGATGAACCTTTCGGTGAGTGCATGTACCAACCATGGTAACGCGCGAGGCCGGAGCTGTCAGGGGGGATGCGGTTTTTTCAGCTTATCGAAGCTTGACCTGAGTACCATTCACGCCTTTTGGCGTGGTTGCGCCCCCGGTGCCTCGCGGCTACCCTAGCGTGATCCTTTTCCTGTCCCATTTGAGCCAACCTTTTGCCTGGAGTGAGCCCATGACCGAAATCGTGATCTGGCTGATTGCCTTCGCCCTCATCCTGTATTTCAGCCTCAGGATGTGGGAAACCACGGTGAGTGCCGGTTTGAACAAGGTGGTACCCCGCGTCATCAAGAGCGACGACGACAACCGCTGGATCTGGAGCATCGCGCTTGCCGTGCTGGGTGCCACGACGCTGGTGCGCCCCATCGACATGCTGTTGACCGCGATCGTCATCGCTATCCTGGCTCTGGTCGTCAAGAAAGTGGCTGGCTGGGCCATGGACAAGGCCAATTTTCATTGATGGGGTGTGCATCGATGTGATGAGTGCCGCCTGACCTGGCGGCGCTCAATAAAACACTCAATAAAAACTGGGGCCCGTGGCATGTGTCACGGGCCCCGGTCTATTTCAGAGCATTGCGGCTCGATGGCCATGGCCATCGAGTCAGGCTGGCTCAGTAAGGCGCCACGCTGACGTTGGCACCGCTGCCTATCATGCGCACGCGCTGACCGACCTGGTAGGGGCGATCGGCCTTCTGCACGATGACGACGTTCTGGCCGTCGTCGCGGCGAATCTCCATTTCCCAGGCGCGAACGCGGTTGGCTGAATCCTCGACGGCGCTACCGGCCACGGCACCGCCGATGACACCAGCGGCCGTTGCCAGTTGCCGGCCGGAGCCGCCGCCCACCTGGTTGCCGAGCAGCCCGCCGATCACCGCGCCGCCACCGGTGCCGATGATACCGCCCATGCGGCTATCGGCCTGGATCTGTACCTGGCGCAGCGCAGTAATGGTGCCGAAGGTCACGGTCTGGGAGGTTCCTGCCTGGCTGCCGCGGTAGACGTCACCGCCCATGGTCGAGGTGTTGGCACAACCGGCCAGAGTCAGCATGCCGATGGCCAGCACGGGAAGAAGACGCTTCATGTACACCTCCTGGTAGCAAGCCGATGCCGGGTCTGGGATCGCCGTTGCCAAGTCTAGGGAAACACTGTTTGCTAATCAGCTTAACCACTCATGAATCGTTTGACCAGTGTAATGGCGTACGAGTGCCCCTTAACACGAGGGCAAAGCTGGTAAAAAATGTGGAAATGTCTGGTCCGGGGGGCTGCCATTACGGCGGATCCATCGCGTCTGTAAAAGGAACGAAAAAAAGGGAGGCGCAAGGCCTCCCAAGGGTTCCAGTCGTTCTACCGCTACGCCATGCTCAGCCGAACTGGTTCATGGTGTTGTCCTTGCCACCGGCCTTGAGTGCCGCTTCGCCGTGGAAGAACTCCTTGTGGTCGTCACCGATGTTGGAGCCGGCCATGTCCTGATGCTTGACGGTGGCAATGCCTTCCCGGATCTCGCGGCGCTGCACGCCGGCCACGTAGGCCAGCATGCCTTCGTCGCCGAAGTAGCCCTTGGCCAGGTTGTCGGTGGACAGCGCGGCGGTGTGGTAGGTCGGCAGCGTGATCAGATGGTGGAAGATGCCCGCTTCGCGCGCGGCGTCGCGCTGGAAGTTGCGGGTCCACTCGTCGGCCAGCTGGCCAAGCTCGGTATCGTCGTACTCGGCACTCATCAGGCTGGCGCGGTCGTAAGCGGAAACGTCCTTGCCTTCCTTCTCCCAGGCGTCGAACACCTGCTGGCGGAAGTTGAGCGTCCAGTTGAAGGAGGGCGAGTTGTTGTAGACCAGCTTGGCGTCCGGCACCACTTCACGGATACGGTTGACCATGCTGGCGATCTGGCCGACATGGGGCTTCTCGGTCTCGATCCACAGCAGGTCGGCGCCGTTCTGCAGGCTGGTGATGCAGTCCAGTACCACGCGGTCCTCGCCGGTACCCGGCTTGAACTGGTAGAGGCCGGAGGCCAGGCGCTTGACCTTGACCAGCTTGCCGTTCTGCTTGATGACCACATCGCCGTTGTCGATATCGGAAGCGGAGGTGATCTCCTCGCCGTCGAGGAAGCTGTTGTACTGGTCACCCAGGTCGCCCGGTTCCTTGGTTACGGCGATCTTCTGGGTCAGGCCGGCGCCGAGGGAGTCGGTGCGGGCGACGATCACGCCGTCGTCCACGCCGAGCTCGAGGAAGGCGTAGCGCACGGCATTGATCTTGGCCAGGAAATCCTCGTGGGGCACGGTGACCTTGCCGTCCTGATGGCCGCACTGCTTCTCATCGGAGACCTGGTTCTCGAGCTGGATACAGCAGGCGCCCGCTTCGATCATCTTCTTGGCCAGCAGGTAGGTGGCCTCGGCATTGCCGAAACCGGCGTCGATGTCGGCGATGATCGGCACCACGTGGGTCTCGTGGTTGTCGATCTTGGCGATCAGATCCTCGGCCTTGGCCTTGTCACCCGCCTTCTGTGCCGCTTCCAGGTCGCGGAACAGGTGGTTCAGTTCCCAGGCGTCGGCCTGGCGCAGGAAGGTGTAGAGCTCTTCGATCAGGCCCGCCACGGTGGTCTTCTCGTGCATGGACTGGTCGGGCAGGGGGCCGAACTCGGAGCGCAGGGCGGCGACCATCCAGCCGGAGAGGTAGAGGTAGCGGCGCTTGGTGCTGCCGAAGTGCTTCTTGATGGAAATCAGCTTCTGCTGACCGATGAAGCCGTGCCAGCAGCCCAGCGACTGGGTGTACTGGGCGCTGTCGGCATCATAGGCGGCCATGTCCTCGCGCATGATCTTGGCGGTATAGCGAGCGATGTCCAGACCGGTCTTGAAGCGGTTCTGGGCGCGCATGCGGGCGGCATTCTCGGGGCTGATGCTCGCCCACTTGCCCTTCTGGGCCTCACGCAGTTGAGCCAGTGCCTTGATGTCGTCTTTGTATGACATGGTGCCATCCTTCCGATCTGAGGTTATGTCGTCGGCCTCGATTGCCATGCGGCGGCGCTCGTTGCCTCGTCGGTCGCTTGCTGCATCCTGCCGGGCGCTTCCGGATTTCATGCTGCAACTGCGAAGTAATGTCAGGTTCAACCACAAGGGTGAATCTGTCTCTACGGCCTTGGTCGAATCTTGGCGGACGCTAACACAATCGTGGTCGAGCGATTTTTACTTCGTTACCGAACAATCGTTTTAACGTTGCCATGACATCACTATGCCCCATGCCTTCTGGCCTGGACAATCATCACTTGTGGGGAAGGAGGGTTGTAGCTCGACTACAAGAGTGGCAAGAAGGAGGCCATTCCTGTAGTCATATTTCGATCGGGTCGGCCGAGCCTGGGGGCATCAGACATGTAACGAAAGCCGCATGTTGCGATGCGGAATGCCTGCATCCATGAAAACCTCGCCGAACGCCGTGAAGCCAAGGTTTTCATAGAAGGAGAGGGCGTGGGTCTGGGCGGCCAGCTCGACCTGGGCATGGCCCAGCCGACGCGCCGAGGCGATGGCGGCCTGCATCAGCGCCACGCCGATGCCCAGGCCACGCGCTTCGCGCAGCACGGCTACGCGGCCGATATGGCCGTCGGGCAGCAGCCGGGCGGTGCCGAGAGCCGTTTCGCCATGCATGGCGAGAAAGTGACGACAATCGCCGTCGCGGCCGTCCCACTCTTCCTCCAGGGGTACCTGCTGCTCCTCGATGAACACCACGCGACGAATCTCGCCGGCGGTTTCGCCGAGTTCGGCCCAGCTCCCTTCACGGATCACGATGCTCTCCGCCATGGCGTCACTCCTCTTCTTCGTACCAGGCGAGGCTGCCGGCATCGAGCAGGGTGGCAAGCAGCTCGGCGGCACCGTCGAAGGCCAGTAGCTCGGCGTCGATCGGCGTGGTGGAGGCCATAGCGCGGGCCAGGGGCAGCGCACATTCGACGCCATCGCCATCGGCGAACAGGGTGGCGCGACTCTCGTTCAAAGCGTGCCAGGCAAAGCGGGAACCGGGGCTGCGCGTAAGCTCCTCGCCCTCCTGTAGTAGAGCGACAAGCTCATCGACATCGGTAGGGGTCTCGCTGGGCACCAGTTGGTCGACGTATTTGGGCTGGGTCATCACGCGCCCGAACCACTGGGCGAGCTGGGCCGGATCGTCGAGGGTACCGAGGATCAGGCGACGCATGCGTTCGAGCGAGGCATCGTCGAGCTCCGCCGGGTCGGTGGGTGGCGCCATGCCGGCGTCGCTGAAGCGTAGCGAGGGGGGAAGCTGCTCACCGAGGTAGTCGGCATAGGAGGTGATGGCTTCGTCCGCCGAAGGCGCACGGAAGCCCACCGAGTAGGTCATGCAGTCGTCTGTCTGACTGACACCGTGGTGCGCCCAGCCCGGCGGCAGGTAGAGCATGTCGCCGGGCTCCAGCACCCAGTCGTCGCCCGGTTCGACCTCGAAGCGCTCGAGGATGCGCAGGTCGATGCCGGGAATGATGGGGGCGTCGTCGGCGACCTTGCCGCCGAGCTGCCAGCGGCGTCGGCCGCTGCCCTGCAGCAGGAACACATCGTACTGGTCGACATGGGGCCCGACGCTGCCGCCCGGTGGGGCGTAGCTGATCATGACGTCGTCGAGCCGCCAGCGAGGCAGGAAGTCGAAGCGGTCGAGTAGCTCGGCCACCTCCGGCACGTAGTGGTCCACGGCTTGCACCAGCAGGGTCCAGTCGCGCTCGGGGAGTTCGCCGAACACGGCCTCGTCGAAGGGACCATGGCTCACCTGCCAGGGGCCGTTGGGGCCATCCTCTTCCACCAGCCGCGCTTCGATGCCCTCCTCGCAGGCGAGCCCGGCCAGCTCATCGGGGTCGAGCGGGCTCTCGAAGTCGGGAAAGGCACCGCGGATCAGCAAGGGCTGGCGCTGCCAGTAGTCGCGCAGGAACTCGGCAGGCGTGAGGCCGCCAAGCAGTGTCAGGGGCGTATCACTTGCCATGGTGTTCTCCTGATGGAAGCTCATCGATTGGCGCCGGGTACCCACAGCACGTCGCTCTCGCCGTTGCCATTGGCCCGGCGCGCGAGGACGAACAGCAGGTCGGAGAGACGGTTGAGGTAACGCAGTACCTCCGGATTGACCGGCTGCTCGGCCATCAGTGCCGTGACCAGGCGCTCGGCGCGCCGGGACACGGTGCGTGCCAGGTGCAGGTGGGCCGCCAAAGGCGTGCCGCCGGGCAGGATGAAGGAGCGTAGGGTGGCGAGCTCGGCGTTGTAGGCGTCGATCCGCTGCTCCAGATACTCCACCTGCGCCGCCGTGACCCGCAGCGGCGGGTACTCGGGTGACTCCTGCTCGGGTGTGCACAGGTCGGCACCGACATCGAACAGGTCGTTCTGCAGCCGGGCCAGGAGTTCATGCCATTCACCTTCGGCGTGCAGCTGAGCCAGGCCGAGGGTGGCGTTGGCCTCGTCCACGGTGCCGAAGGCTTCCACGCGCAGGTCGTGCTTGGCTACCCGGCTGCCGTCACCCAGGCCGGTATCGCCCTTGTCCCCGGTGCGGGTGTAGATCTTGGTGAGCTTGACCATCGTTCCCTCCTGCAACGTTTCTCGCGGGCGGCACTCAGAGCCGGCGGGCCTGGGCCTCGGCGTTGCCGATATAGGTGGCCGGTGTCAGCGCCTTGAGTTCGTCCTTCACCTCGGCCGGCAGCGCCAGCGAATCGATGAAGGCGGCAAAGCCGGCCTGGTCGATGCGCTTGCCGCGGGTCAGCTCCTTGAGCTTCTCGTAGGGCTTCTCGATGCCGTAGCGGCGCATCACCGTCTGGATCGGCTCGGCGAGCACCTCCCAGCTGTTATCGAGGTCTTCGGCCAGGCGCGCCGGGTTGGCCTCGAGCTTGCCGATGCCCTTGAGTGCCGCCTGGTAGGCGATCAGGCCGTAGGCCAGGCCCACGCCGAGGTTGCGCAGCACCGTAGAGTCAGTGAGGTCGCGTTGCCAGCGCGAGATCGGCAGCTTCTGCGCCAGGTGGGCGAGCACGGCGTTGGCCAGGCCCAGGTTGCCTTCGGAGTTCTCGAAATCGATGGGGTTGACCTTGTGTGGCATGGTCGAGGAGCCGATCTCGCCCTCGACGGTCTTCTGCTTGAAGTAGCCAAGCGAGATGTAGCCCCACACGTCGCGGTCGAAGTCGATCAGCACGGTATTGAAGCGGCAGATGGCATCGAACAGCTCGGCGATGTAGTCGTGGGGTTCGATCTGGGTAGTGTAGGGGTTGAAGGTCAGCCCCAGGCCCTCGACGAAGGTGCGCGCGTTGGCTTCCCAGTCGACTTCCGGATAGGTGGCAAGGTGGGCGTTGTAGTTGCCCACCGCACCGTTGATCTTGCCGAGGATCTCGACGCTTTCGATCTGTGCGAGCTGACGGCGCAGGCGATAGGCGACATTGGCCATCTCCTTGCCCAGCGTCGTCGGGCTTGCGGTCTGCCCGTGGGTGCGCGAGAGCATCGGCTGGCCGGCATGCGCATGGGCCAGCCTGGCGACTTCTTCGGCCACCTGGTGCATCACCGGCAGCAGGGCCTTGAGGCCGTCGGCGAGCATCACGCCGTAAGAGAGGTTGTTGATGTCCTCGCTGGTGCAGGCGAAGTGCACGAACTCGGTGATCGCGTGCAGCTCCGGCTGGCCGGCGATCTTCTCCTTGATGAAGTACTCCACCGCCTTGACGTCGTGGTTGGTGGTGCGCTCGATCTCCTTGATGCGCTCGGCGTCGGCCAGCGAGAAGTCGCGGATCATGGCCTCGAGGAAGGCGGTGGCCTCGGCGGAGAGCGGCGGTACTTCGACGATGCCGCCCTGCTCGGCGAGGCGCTGCAGCCAGCGGATCTCGACGATCACCCGGGCGCGGATCAGGCCGAACTCGCTGAAGTGCTCGCGCAGGGCTTCAGCCTTGCTGCCGTAGCGTCCATCGACGGGGGAAAGGGCGGTGAGGGCGGTGAGGGGCAGGGAAGCGGCTTGCATGGTCGTTTAATCCAATACGTGTAGGGAAAGGCGTGTAGGGAAAGGCGTACAGGGCAAAAGAACTCAACCCAACTGGTCCAGGGCGTTCTTCAGGGCGCCGCGCTGGAACACCAGCTTCCAGCGTCGGCCGCCCTGCTGGTGCCAGAGTAGGGCGAAGCGAATGCCGCCGAGCAGGATGGCACGCACCCGTTCGGGCATCATGCGGCTCTGCAGCATGGAGGGGTCGCCCTGCACCACGATGCGTGTCTTCAGGGTCGAGAGCGTCTCCTGGTAGGCCTCGCCGAGGCTGGCAATGACGTTCTCGTGGGTAGCGCCGAAGTGCTCGGCCTGGCCCTGGATTCGGTTCAGGTGCTGGCCGAGGGAGGCCATCATGTCGTTGTCGCCACGCAGCTTGTTCATCAGCAGCAGCAGCGAGAAGCCGTAGCGCAGCACCACCGGGTTGGCCTGCTTGCGCCCGACCACTGCCTCGAGCACCTCGAGGCCGCGGCGCAGGTTGTTGGGGTGGCCGCCGTAGATCGCCTCGAAGCTTTCCGGATTGGTGTCCAGGGTGGCGCGGATCAGCGTCTCCCAGGGGCGGCTATCGACCTGGCCGGTGCGGGCCAGTTCGTCGACCAGGCTGGCGGCCTGGAAGACGCCGGCAAGGGCCAGGGCCTGGCGCGCCGTGGCGGTGTTGGGAGCGCGATGAATAGGGGTGGTGCTCATGTGCCGGTCTCCTCGGCATTCCAGATGTCGCGGATCACCCCGCCGCCCAGACAGATATCGCCGTCGTAGAGCACCAGCGACTGACCGGGTGTGACGGCACGCTGGGGCTCGTCGAAGCGTACCTCGACGCCGCCATCCGGGCGCGTACGCATGTGGCAGGGCACGTCGCTCTGGCGGTAGCGGGTCTTGGCGGTATAGCGCCCCTCGGCGGCGGGCGGCTCGCCAGCCACCCAGTCCATCGCCTCGGTGGACAGCGAGTCGGTGTAGAGCAGCGGGTGGTGCTTGCCCTGGACGGCGATCAGCACGTTGCGCTCGAGGTCCTTGCCCGCCACGTACCACGGCTCCTCGGGGTGGTTGGCCAGTCCGCCGATGCCGAGCCCCTGGCGCTGGCCCAGGGTGTAGTACATCAGCCCCATGTGCTCGCCGATGACTTCACCCTCCGGTGTCTCGATCACCCCCGGTTGGGCCGGCAGGTACTGCTGCAGGAAGTCGCGGAAGCGGCGCTCGCCGATGAAGCAGATACCGGTGGAATCCTTCTTGCGCGCCGTGGCCAGCCCGTGGCGCTCGGCGATGGCGCGCACTTCGGGTTTCTCCAGTTCGCCGACCGGAAATAGGGTGCGGGCGATGGCGGCCTCCGGCACGGCGTGGAGAAAGTAGCTCTGGTCCTTGTTGGCATCGAGGCCCTTGAGCAGACGCGGCCGCCCGCCACGTTCGCCACCGCGGACATAGTGGCCGGTGGCAATCTTCTCGGCGCCGAGCATCTCGGCATATTCGAGGAACACCTTGAACTTGATCTCGCGGTTGCACAGGATATCCGGGTTCGGCGTTCGCCCGGCCTTGTACTCGGCCAGGAAATGCTCGAACACGTTGTCCCAGTACTCGGCGGCGAAATTGGCGCTGTGCAGCTTGATGCCGAGCCTTTCGCACACGGCCTGGGCGTCCGCCAGGTCGGCCTTGGCGGTACAGTACTCGGTGCCGTCGTCCTCGTCCCAGTTCTTCATGAACAGGCCTTCGACCTGATACCCCTGCTCCAGCAGCAGCAGGGCGGAAACGGAGGAGTCGACGCCGCCGGACATGCCGACGATCACCTTGCCTGAGGTGGCGGTCATGGGCGCTCTCGGGTTGAGTGGGTCGCAAATGGGCGGGAATTATACCTCATCTTGCCGCGCGGCTTCATCTGGTGAGGGGCTTGCCCGGGCGAACATGCACTAATTGACCGGCCGGCCAGTTAAGGCTATCGTCGCGGTATGAGCCAAAGAATCCAGACCCGTGACCCCGAATTGACCCGCGCTCGCATTCTCGATGCAGCGGAAGCCTTGTTCGTCGAGCAGGGCTTCTCTGCGGTCAAGCTCAGCGCGCTGGCGCGTTCGGCCGAGGTCACCAAGAGCCTGATCCATCACCATTTCGGCAGCAAGGAGCAGCTCTGGGAGGCGGTCAAGAATCGTGCCTTCGAGCGCTACTTCACGGCCCAGATGGCCATGCTCGAGGAAGCCGGCGAGCCGGATGCCGCGCTTCTGCGCAGCTCGGTGGAAGCCTACTTCTACTTCCTGCGCGACAACCCCGGCGTGGTACGGCTGTTTGCCTGGACTCACCTCGAGGGGGACAGCCACTGCGGCGAACTCGACAACCAGCTCGTCGGGGCGGGGGCCGAGTGGGTGCGCCAGGCCCAGATGCGCGGCCTGCTGCGCAAGGACGTCAACCCCACCCACGTGATCGCCGTATTCGTGATGACCTGTACCCAGTGGTTCGAGGCCAAGTGCCATCACCAGCACTGGCCCGGAATGGGCAGCAACGAGGCGTTCCTGGAGGATTTTCTCAGAATCTTCATGGAGGGGGTGACGCCCCGAGGGTGAGTGTTTTTTTGCGCCATTAATTGACCGGTCGGCCAGTTTGTTGAGGCCGGTGCATGGAGGAGAAGGACAATGAGGTGGGCGGAGAGAGGGGGCCTAGTGGCCTCGTTGATGCTGTCGGCGATGCTGCTGGTGGGTTGCGATGCGGTGCCCGCTGAGGTCGAGAGGGGCGAGGAGCCACTGCCCAGCGTGCGCAGTGAGGCGGTGCGACTGTCCCAGGATGAAGTGAGGTACCGCTTTCCCGGCACGGTGCGGGCCAGCGAGCGCGCGGCCCTCGCCTTCCTGCATGGAGGTGTGTTGCAGGAGCGGCATGTGGCACGGGGGCAGCGGGTAGAGCAGGGCGAGCCGCTGGCGACGCTGCATAACCCGGCCATGGCGCCGGCGCTCGCGGCCGCCGAGGCCCGGGTGCGCGAACTCGATGCCAGCTTGAGCCGTTTGGGGCGCGACGTGGAGCGTGCGCGTACGCTGCGTGAGCGAAACCTCAGCGCCGAAGAAGAGCTGGATCGCCTGCGTTCGGAGCGCGAGGCCCTTGCCCAGGCCCGTGAGCAGGCCCTGGCCCAGCGCGACGAGGCGCGGGCACAGTTAGACGAGCTGACCCTGCGGGCCCCTTTCGCTGCCGAGGTGACCGACCTGCTGGTCGAGCCGGGCGACTTCGTGGCTGCCGGCCAGCCAGTGATGAGCCTGGCCGGACTCACGGGGCGCGAGGTGGAGATTCGTGTGCCGGCGAGTCTCGTCGCTCGGCTGGAGGTAGGACGGCAGGCGAGGTTGGATGCGGCGTTCGGGGCGCGGCGCTTCGATGGCCGGATCGCCGACATCGGGCGTGCGGGAGAGGGTATGGCGCCGGTAGTCATCGCCGTCGAGTCGGACCCCGCGCCGGCGCTGGGTGAGTCGCTCAGGGTACAGTTGGTGCTTGACGTACAGCCGGAGCTGCAGGTGCCGCTGGCGGCAGTGGTCGATTCCGGTGGCCAGGCGCCGCATGTGCTGATGCTCGCTGAAGACGATACGGTTCAGCGTATGGCCGTGACGCCTGGGCGCCTGGCCAATGGCTGGGTCACGGTATCGGCCGCGGCGCTTGCCCCGGGCGAACGGGTGGTAACGGCAGGACAGGGTCGTCTGGAAGAGGGCGACCGGGTGAGGGTCCTGCCATGAGCTGGTTGCTCTCCTCGCTGCGCTACAAGCGGCTGATTCTGACCGTCACGCTGCTGCTGGCACTACTCGGCCTGGCGGCCTGGCTGGCCATGGATCGGCAGGAGGATCCTTTCTTCCCTTACCGCTTCGGCCAGGTACTGGTGCCCTATCCCGGGGCGGAGCCGGAGCAGGTCGAGCGACTGGTGCTCAACCCGTTGGAGGAGGAGCTGGCCCAGGTCGAAGAGGTCAACGACATCATCGGCACCGCGCGCCTCGGCGTGGCTCACGTCACGATCGAGATGCACGAGCACGTCTACGATACCGACGCCGCCTGGGAGCAGGTGCGCATTGCCGTGAGCCGCGCCAGCCGGCAGTTTCCCGATGGGGTGGGCGAAGCCGAGATCAGCGACCGCGATTCGGATGCTCACGGTATCGTGCTGGCGTTGACCGGCAGCGACGACCTGCTCGAGCTGCGCGAGGCGGCCAAGCGGCTGCGCCGGGATCTGTTCCGGCTCAAGGAGATTGCGCGTATCGACCTGCTCGCCGACCCCGGACAGCAGGTGGTGATCGGCTGGGACGATACCCTGGCCGAGCTGACCGGCCTGGATGCCCGCGCCCTGGGAGACCAACTGGCCGCGCGTAACCTGACTTCGCCCGGCGGTAGCCTGTCGATCGGCGGGCGCTCGCTGGTGCTCGACCCGCGCACCGAGTTCGGTTCGCTGGAAGAACTCGCCGCCACGCCGATACGCACCCTGCGTGGCGATCAGGTGCCGCTCGGTGAGCTGGCCGACGTGCATCTCGCGCCTCAGGAACCCGCCACCGAGCGACTGTGGCACGATGGCCGGCCGGCAGTGGCGCTGGGGCTGGTACTCTCCAACGACACGGTCAACGCCGTGCGCTTCGGGGAGCGGCTGCGCGCCCTGGTGGACGAGCTGCGCCCGGCCTATGCCCCGCTGGCGATAGAGGAGACGTTCTACCAGCCGCGCTGGGTCGAGCGGCGCCTGGCGGAACTCGGCTTCTCGCTGCTGCTGGGTATCGGCATCCTCGGCGTACTGCTGTTCCTGGCCATGGGGCTGCGGCTGGGGCTGGCCGTGATGCTGATCGTGCCGCTGGTCACCTTCTCCTCCCTGGCCGTCTATGCCATGGGGGGCGGGGTGCTGCATCAGATCGCCGTGGCTGGCATGGTGATTGCGCTGGGCATGCTGGTGGACAGCGCCATCGTCATGGTCGAGAACATCCAGTGGCACCGCGACCAGGGGCGCTCGGCGGCTCAGGCCGTGACTCGTTCGGTGCGCGAGCTTGCCACGCCGCTGCTGGCCGCCACCGGTACCACCCTGGCAGCCTTCGTTCCGCTGTTGCTTTCCAGCGGCAACACCGCCGATTTCACCCGCGCGATTCCGATTATGGTGATGCTGACGCTGGCGGTGAGCTACCTGTACGCGGTATTCGTCACCCCGGTATTCGCTGCGGGCATTCTCAAGCCGCGCCTGGGTGCGCGGCGTGAGTGGCTGCAGGCTTGGGGCGGGCGAATCGGCCGGTTCGCCGTGCGCTGGCCGGTCTGGGTGCTGGTGGGTGCGGGCGTACTGCTGGCCGGTGCCGTGGCCATGATGCCGCTGCTCAACCAGGATTTCTTTCCCGATACCGATCGCAACCAGCTGATCGTCGATCTCAATTTTCCCGAGGGTACTCATCTCGACTATACCGCGCATCAGGCCGAAGTGCTGGCCACCGCGCTGGCCGAGCGGCCGGCCGTGCAGGCGGTGCATCGTTTCGTCGGCTTCAGCGGCCCGCGTTTCTATTACAACCTGGTCGAGCAGCCGCGCCAGCCGCACCTGGCGCGGCTGGTGATGGAGGCCGACGATGCCGATGATCTGGCCGGCCTGATGGCGTGGGTCAGGGAGGTGGCGCCGGAGAGGCTGCCCGAAGCCGAGGTGGTGGCCCGCAGACTGGGCCAGGGGCCGCCCCTGGAAGCCCCGGTGGAGATTCGTGTCTATGCCGATGATCGCGCCGCGCTGGCCGATGCCGCCGGCCGTATTCTCAGCGTGGTGCGCGGGGCCGAAGGGGCGCGAGATGCGCGTCATCGCCTGGGTGAAGGCTTGGCCACCCTGCGGGTCGAGACCGACGATGCCCGTGCCGCCGAGTACGGCCTCTCGCGGCGCGACGTGGCCATGGCCCTGGCTGGCGCCAGCCGAGGGATCGAAGTCAGCACCTGGCGTGCCGGTCGCGATCCGGCGCCGCTGCTGGTACGTGCGCCCGAAGGCGAGCGTTTCTCCGTCGAGGGGCTGGAGGGGCTGCGCCTCACGGCAGCCGATGGGCGCTCGGTGCCGCTCGGCGAAATCGCCTTTCTGGCGCTGTCCTGGCGCCCGGCGGTCATACAGCATCGTGGCTTGCGCCGCATGACGGCGATACTGGCCGAGGTGGCCGATGGCTGGACCTACGACGGCGTACTCGGTGAGATCCTGCCGCGGCTGGAAGCGCTCGAGCTGCCTCACGGGGTCAGCTACACCATCGGTGGGGCGGCGGAGTCGGCCGACGATGCCAATACCGCGCTGTTCCAGACGCTCCCGATCGGCGGCTTGCTGCTGGCGGTGTTCCTGCTTGCGCAGTTCAACTCCTTCCGTCAACTGGCCATCGTGCTGACCACCGTGCCGTTGGCGATCATCGGCGTGATACCGGGGCTGTGGCTGACCGGGCAGCCGTTCGGCTTCACTGCCATTCTCGGCGTGGTGGCGCTGGTCGGCATCGTGGTCAACAACGCCATCGTGCTGATCGATTTGATGAATGCCAACCGCCGCCAGGGTCACTCCGTAGGCGAGGCGGTGGTCGCTGCGGTGGCCCGGCGCACGCGGCCGGTGCTGCTCACCACGGCCACCACCGTGGCCGGCCTGGTGCCGTTGACCTTGACCCAGTCGACGCTGTGGCCGCCGATGGCCTGGGCGATCATCTCCGGGCTGATTGCCTCCACGCTGCTGACGCTGCTGGTGATACCGGCGTTGTACCGCCTACTGATCAGAAGTTAAGGAAACCCAGTACAAGTGCCTGCGCAAGCGAATCGCTGCGTTGCGCGGTGCTCAGAATCCTCACATATAACCCATATGCTCCGGTTCTTGCGCTCCGTGCGCCTTGCGCTTCATCTCGCTCGTCGACTTGTACTGGGTTTCCTCAGCGCTCGTGGACGACATCCATGGGATAAAAACGTCCGGCCAGGGCGTCGCGAATGCGCTTGAGCACCAGCGGGCTTCTCAGTCGCCCCTGGCGCTCCAGTTCCTCGACCTCCTCCAGGGTCAGCCAGTGCACGGCGACGACGGCAGGATCGAGAGCATTGCCCAAGTGGGCCAGGGCCATGCCGAAGAAGCCATGGCTGTGATAGGTTTCGCCGCTGGGCGTCTGGTAGACGTAAAGCCCAAGGTAGTCGGTGATGCCCACCTGCCAGGCAGTCTCTTCGCGCAGTTCGCGCAGTGCCGCCTCCTGGATCCGCTCGCCGGGTTCCAGGTGGCCGGCGGGCTGGTTGAACAGGTTGATCTGGCTGCCTCTCGGCGACTCTTCCACCATCAGGAAGCGGCCGGCGCGCTCTACGACGGTAGCCACGGTAACGTGCGGGTGCCAGCGGCTCATCGGTGACCTCCTTGGCGGCGCGGCGTGCGCCTTGGCGGATTGCGCGGGGCGTGCAGGGTTTCCCGGCGCCACTCCCCCGGAGCCAGCCCGTCCAGGCGCCAGGGACCGATGGCCACGCGCACCAGGCGCAGGGTGGGGTGGCCGACATGGGCCGTCATGCGCCTGACCTGGCGGTTGCGCCCCTCGCTGATGGTCAGTTCCAGCCAGGTCGTGACCGGGTGTCGCTTCGGGTCCACCGGCGGCGTACGCTCCGGCAGGCCGCTTGCCGCCAGGCGCCGGACCTTGGCCGGCCGGGTTCGGCCATCCTGGAGTTCGACACCCTGGCGCAGGGCGGCCAGCGCCGCTTCGTCGGGATTGCCCTCCACCTGCACGCGATAGGTCTTGGGCTGCTTGTGGCGCGGGTCGCTGATGCGCTGGATCAGCGACCCATCGTCGGTCAGTAGCAGCAGTCCTTCTGAATCATAGTCCAGCCGCCCGGCCGCGTAGACGCCAGGCACGTCGATGACGTTCGCCAGCGTGGCACGCGGCGTTTCACCCTCGCTGCGGCGGTCGGTGAACTGGGAGAGCATGCGGTAGGGCTTGTGCAGAAGATAGATGGCGCTCATAGAGGCAAAGCTTACCGGCAAGCGAGGCGGGATGGGAGGGGGAAACGTGTCAGCCTTATTGACCATACGCCGAGGCGGGGTGGCTGATATAATGCGCTCGCTCGCCGGGAGCGCCCTCGTCGCTACGTGGCCTGCCGTGACTTCGCCACCGGGTCGATGCCAAGCGCATCCCCCGCCAGATGAGAACCGTAGGTGGAGCACGCCGGGACCCCCGTTTCAGGCATCGTGAGTGCGCGCAACCGTTCCAGTCCATTGCCATCGCAGCGACCAGAGAGATCAACGCAACCATGTCAAAAACGCCGAAGATTATATACACGTTCACCGACGAAGCGCCTGCGCTGGCGACCCATTCGCTGTTGCCGATCATCGACGCCTACACCGACGCCGCCGGTATCGAGGTGGAGACCCGGGACATCTCTCTGGCGGCTCGGATTCTCTCCCAGTTCCCCGACTACCTGACCGTAGAGCAGCGCGTCGAGGATCACCTCGCCGAACTGGGTGCCCTGGCCAAGACGCCGGAAGCCAATATCATCAAGCTGCCCAACATCAGTGCCTCCATGCCGCAGCTCAGGGCAGCGATCAAGGAGCTGCAGGGGCAGGGCTACAAGCTGCCGGACTATCCGGACGAGCCGAAGAACGCCGAAGAGAAAGAGATCAAGGCGCGCTATGACAAGGTAAAGGGCAGTGCCGTCAACCCGGTGCTGCGCGAGGGTAACTCCGACCGCCGCGCACCCAAGGCCGTCAAGGAGTATGCCCGCAAGTATCCCCACCATATGGGGGCGTGGAGCCAGGCCTCGCGCACCCATGTATCGCACATGCACGGCGGCGATTTCTACCACGGCGAGAAATCGATGACGCTGGATCGCGCCCGCGACGTGAAGATGGAGCTGATCACCAGGAGCGGTGAGTCACGGGTGCTCAAGCCCAGGGTCTCGCTGCTCGAAGGCGAGATCATCGACAGCATGTTCATGAGCAAGAAGGCACTGTGCGACTTCTACGAGCGGGAGATCGAGGACGCCCGCAAGACCGGCGTGATGTTCTCCCTGCACGTCAAGGCGACGATGATGAAGGTCTCGCATCCGATCGTGTTCGGTCACTGCGTCAAGATCTTCTACAAGGACGCCTTCGAGAAGCACGGTGCGTTGTTCGAGGAACTGGGTGTCGACGTCAACAACGGCATGGTGAACCTCTACGACAAGATCGCTACCCTGCCGGAATCCCAGCGCGAGGAGATCATCCGCGACCTGCACGCCTGCCACGACCAGCGGCCGGAGCTGGCCATGGTGGATTCGGCCCGCGGCATCACCAACTTCCACTCGCCCAGCGACGTGATCGTCGATGCCTCGATGCCGGCCATGATCCGCGCCGGTGGCCAGATGTACGGTGCCGATGGTCGTATGAAGGACGTCAAGGCGGTGATACCGGAGTCCACCTTCGCCCGCATCTACCAGGAGATGATCAACTTCTGCAAATGGCACGGCGCCTTCGATCCGGCCACCATGGGCACCGTGCCCAACGTCGGCCTGATGGCGCAGAAGGCGGAAGAGTACGGCTCCCACGACAAGACCTTCGAGGTGCCGGAGGACGGCGTCGCCAACATCACCGACCTGGAAACCGGCGAGGTGCTGCTGTCCCAGAACGTGGAGCAGGGCGATATCTGGCGTATGTGCCAGGTCAAGGACGAGCCGATCCGCGACTGGGTCAAGCTGGCCGTGGAGCGCTGCCGCGATTCCGGCATGCCGGCGGTGTTCTGGCTCGACCCCTACCGCCCGCACGAGAGCGAACTGATCAAGAAGGTAAAGACCTACCTCCAGGATCACGACACCAGCGGTCTCGACATCCAGATCATGTCCCAGGTCCGGGCCATGCGCTACACCCTGGAGCGCGTGATCCGCGGCCTCGACACCATCTCGGTGACCGGTAACATCCTGCGCGACTACCTCACCGACCTGTTCCCGATCATGGAGCTGGGCACCAGCGCCAAGATGCTCTCCATCGTGCCGCTGATGGCCGGTGGCGGCATGTTCGAGACTGGGGCGGGTGGCTCGGCACCCAAGCACGTGCTGCAGCTCCTCGAGGAGAATCACCTGCGCTGGGACAGCCTCGGCGAGTTCCTGGCGCTGACTGCCTCGCTGGAGCATCTTGCCAAGCGATTCGGCAACGATCGTGCAGCGCTGCTGGCGGATGCGCTGGACAAGGCCACCGGCCAGTTCCTCGAGAACGACAAGTCGCCCTCGCGCAAGGTCGGCGAACTGGACAACCGGGGCAGCCACTTCTACCTGGCCCTGTACTGGGCCCAGGCGCTGGCCGCCCAGGACGAAGACGCCGAACTCAAGGCGCTGTTCGGCCGCCTGGCCGAGACCCTGGAAGCCAAGGAGGCCACCATTCTCGAGGAGCTGAATGGCGTGCAGGGCCAGCCGGTGGACATCAAGGGTTACTATCATGCCGACCCTGAGCTGACCCGGGCGGTCATGCGTCCGAGCAAGACCTTGAACGACGCCCTGGCGCTGGTTGCCAGGGGGTGATGTCCCGGTAGGTCCCGCTAGCCCGACCTCTCGGCCCCCGTCCGCTGTTCGGCGGACGGGGGGTCCTTAGGTCATATGGGCCGGTTGGGTGGACAATGCTATACTCCGCGCTCCACTGAACAGACCAGACAGGGGAGTTCTCAATGGGGTATCAGAAAATTGTCGTCCCAGAAGGCGGCGAGAAGATTACCGTCAACGCCGACAACACCCTGAACGTGCCGAACAATCCCATCATCCCGTACATCGAGGGTGATGGTATTGGCGTCGACGTGACGCCGGCGATGAAGATCGCCATCGATGCCGCCGTGCAGAAAGCCTACGACGGCGAGCGCAAGATCGCGTGGATGGAAGTCTACGCCGGTGAGAAAGCTACCCAGGTCTACGACGCCGATACCTGGCTGCCCGAAGAGACTCTCGAAGCCGTCAAGGACTACGTCGTTTCCATCAAGGGTCCGCTGACCACCCCCGTGGGCGGTGGAATTCGCTCCCTGAACGTGGCCCTGCGCCAGAAGCTCGACCTTTATGTCTGCCTGCGCCCGGTGCGCTGGTTCGAGGGTGTGCCGAGCCCGGTCAAGAAGCCTGCCGACGTCGACATGGTGATCTTCCGCGAGAACTCCGAAGACATCTACGCCGGTATCGAGTGGAAGGCCGGCTCCGCCGAAGCCGACAAGGTGATCAAGTTTTTGCGTGAGGAGATGGGTGTCACCAACATCCGCTTCCCCGAGAACTGCGGCATCGGCGTCAAGCCGGTTTCCGTGGAAGGCACCAAGCGACTGGTGCGCCAAGCCCTGCAGTACACCGTGGACAACGACCGCGAGTCGCTGACCCTGGTGCACAAGGGCAACATCATGAAGTTCACCGAAGGTGCCTTCAAGGATTGGGGCTACGAGATTGCCAAGGAGGAGTTTGGCGCCGAACTGCTCGACGGCGGTCCTTGGATGCAGTTCAAGAATCCCAAGACCGGCAAGAACATCGTGGTCAAGGACGTCATCGCCGATGCCATGCTGCAGCAGATCCTGCTGCGCCCGGCCGAGTATGACGTCATCGCCACCTTGAACCTCAACGGTGACTACCTCTCCGACGCCCTGGCGGCCGAAGTGGGCGGCATCGGCATCGCGCCGGGCGCCAACCTCTCCGATAACGTGGCCATGTTCGAGGCGACTCACGGTACCGCGCCGAAGTATGCCGGCCAGGACAAGGTCAACCCCGGCTCGCTGATCCTCTCCGCCGAGATGATGCTGCGTCACATGGGTTGGGTCGAAGCGGCCGATCTGGTGCTCAAGGGGATGGAGAAAGCGATTTCCAAGGGCGAAGTCACCTATGACTTCCATCGCCTGATGGACGATGCCAAGCTGCTCAAGTGCTCCGAGTTTGGTCAGGCCGTCGCGGACAACATGTAAGCGACGCGTCGAACCCGACGGGGGCCCTCGTTCGCCAGGCGGACGAGGGCCTTTTGCGTATCAACCTGAACCCTGCCGGCCTGACATCGTCTAACCTGAGACGTGAGATGGCCGGCTTGCCGAGATAGTGTGTGGCTTTTATGTCCAAGACAGAAGACCCGAGCGGGTGGGAATCGGTCGGTGTCGTGGCAGGCATGACGCGGCCTCCGCGTCCCGAACAGGAAGACGATGGCGACCTGGCGGTTCAGCCGGCCGACCCCGAGGTGGCCCGCCCGCCGATGTACAAGGTGGTATTGCACAACGACGACTACACCCCCATGGAGTTCGTGGTGGAAGTGCTGCAGAGCTTTTTCCACATGGACAGCGAGACCGCCGTGCAGGTCATGCTCACGGTGCATACCCAGGGCAAGGCGACCTGCGGCATTTTCACCCGCGACATCGCTGAAACCAAAAGCCACCAGGTCAATCAATATGCAAGAGAGTGTCAGCACCCGCTGCTCAGCGATATCGAGGCGGCGGACTGACTCCCGGTCTGCTAGAGACGGGGTAGGAATGGCAGTCGTTGAGGATGAGACTTGCAACGGCAGCGTTTGTGCCCGATGTTGAAGGTGCCGGACCACGAAAGATCCGATGCAAGCCCTAAGCGGCGAGAAGGGGACTGCCATGCTGAGCAAAGAACTTGAACTGACCCTGAACACGGCGTTTACCGTGGCCCGCTCCAAGCGCCACGAGTTCATGACCGTGGAGCACCTGCTGCTGGCACTGCTCGATAACGCATCAGCGGCAGACGTGCTGAGAGCCTGTGGGGCCAACCTCGACAAGTTGCGGTCCGACCTGCAGGATTTCATCAATTCCACCACCCCTCTGATCCCGGAGGACCAAAGCGACCGCGAGACCCAGCCGACACTGGGCTTCCAGCGTGTGTTGCAGCGTGCCGTATTCCACGTGCAGTCCTCAGGCAAGAGCGAGGTCACCGGAGCCAACGTGCTGGTCGCCATCTTCTCCGAGCAGGAGAGCCAGGCGGTCTACTTCCTCAAGCAGCAGAACGTGGCCCGGGTCGATGCGGTGAACTACATCGCCCATGGCATTTCCAAGGTGGCCGGCCACGGCCAGAACCCCTCGTCGTCGCCCAGCGATGCCGAGGAAGCCGAGGAGGGCGGCGGTGAAACCAGTGCCAACCCACTGACCGGCTACGCCACCAACCTCAACGAGCAGGCGCGGATGGGCAAGATCGATCCGTTGATCGGGCGTGAGCACGAGCTCGAGCGGGTGATCCAGATACTGGCCCGGCGGCGCAAGAACAACCCGCTGCTGGTGGGTGAGGCCGGCGTGGGCAAGACCGCCATCGCCGAAGGGTTGGCCAAGCGGATCGTCGAGGAGGACGTCCCCGAGGTCATCGGTGACGCCGTGGTCTACTCCCTCGACATGGGTGCGCTGCTGGCCGGTACCAAGTACCGCGGCGACTTCGAGAAGCGCCTGAAGAGCCTGCTGGCTGAGCTCAAGAAGCAGCCCAATGCCATCCTGTTCATCGACGAGATCCATACGGTGATCGGTGCCGGGGCGGCCTCTGGCGGCGTGATGGACGCTTCCAACCTGCTCAAGCCCTTGCTCTCCTCGGGGGATCTGCGCTGCATCGGTTCCACCACCTTCCAGGAGTTCCGCGGCATCTTCGAGAAGGACCGTGCGCTGGCGCGCCGCTTCCAGAAGGTCGATGTCATGGCACCCTCGGTGGATGACACCATTCGCATCCTCAAGGGGCTGCGCTCGCGTTTCGAGGAGCATCATCGCCTCAAGTACACCGACGCGGCGTTGGAAAGTGCGGCACGCCTGGCGGATCGCTACATCAACGACCGCCACCTGCCCGACAAGGCCATCGACGTGATCGACGAGGCCGGCGCCCACCAGCGGCTGTTGCCGCCGGAGGTGCGGGTCGAGACCATCGACGTCGACCAGGTCGAGGCGGTCGTCGCCTCCATCGCGCGGATCCCGCCGAAGAGCGTCTCCAGCTCCGACCGCAAGCTGCTCGAGAACCTCGACCGCGACCTCAAGATGCTGGTGTTCGGCCAGGACGAGGCCATCGACAGCCTTTCCGCCGCCATCAAGCTGTCGCGGGCCGGTCTCAAGTCGCCCGACAAGCCGGTGGGTAGTTTCCTCTTCGCCGGCCCTACCGGGGTGGGCAAGACCGAGGTGGCTCGCCAGCTGGCACGCATCATGGGGATCGAGCTGGTGCGCTTCGACATGTCGGAGTACATGGAGCGTCACACCGTGTCGCGGCTGATCGGTGCCCCCCCGGGCTACGTCGGCTACGATCAGGGTGGCCTGCTCACCGAGGCGATTACCAAGCAGCCGCACTGCGTGCTGCTGCTCGATGAGGTCGAGAAAGCGCATCCGGAAGTCTTCAACCTGCTGCTGCAGGTGATGGACCATGGCCGCCTGACCGACAACAATGGCCGCGAAGCGGACTTCCGCCACGTGATCCTGGTCATGACCTCGAACGCCGGGGCCGAGCAGCAGGCACGCCGCTCCATCGGCTTCCAGACCCAGGACCATTCGACCGATGCCATGGAGGTGATCCGCAAGACCTTCTCGCCGGAGTTCCGCAACCGCCTCGACGGCATCATCCAGTTCCACTCCCTGCCGACCTCGGTGGTGCGTAGCGTGGTCGACAAGTTCCTGGTGGAGCTGCAGGCGCAGCTCGACGAGAAGCGGGTACAGCTGGATGTGGACATGACCGCGCGCGACTGGCTGGCCGAGAAGGGCTACGACCCCAGCATGGGCGCAAGGCCCATGGCGAGGTTGATCCAGGACAAGCTCAAGAAGCCCTTGGCAGAGCTGATCCTGTTCGGAGAGCTATCCGAACACGGCGGGGTGGTGCACGTCACGGTGGAGGATGGCGAATTGCATCTTTCCACGGAATCGGAAATGGCCGACGCCCCCTGACGTTACCGGACTGCCTCGACCTTCGCACAGCGCCCTGTCTTCGGACGGGGCGTTGTCGTGTCGGGGAGCGGGTCGCTTGGTGGTGCCGCCGATGCGATCGGTCGTTCAGCGCGAGCGGTAGACGATGCGGCCCTTGGTCAGGTCGTAGGGAGTCAGCTCGACCTTGACCTTGTCGCCGGTGAGAATGCGGATATAGTTCTTGCGCATCTTGCCCGAGATATGGGCAGTCACGACGTGGCCGTTCTCCAGCTCGACGCGAAAGGTGGTGTTGGGAAGGGTATCGACGACGACGCCTTCCATTTCGATATGGTCTTCACGTGCCATATAGGCGGTTCCTCGCTGATGACATTGGTCTGCATGAATCCTTGTTGCCATGGGCCCTGGCGTCATGATGGCCATACGGCAGGGCGCCGGACGCAACGATCGATTGGCGCGCCCGTCTCAAGGATAGCGCGATATTGTGCCGCAAGCCGGGCGTCAAGGCAAAGCAGGCCGAGTCATGTCGATGCCGCGGTAGGCAATAGGCGCCGCCAGTGACGTCCCTCGAGCACTTCCAGCGGGCGGTAGGCCTCCTTGTAGGCCATCTTGCGGCACTCGCGGATCCAGTAGCCCAGGTAGACGTGGGGCAGCCCCTCGCGATAGGCCTCGTTGATCAGGCTCAGTACGGCGAAGGTGCCCAGCGAGCGGCGTTCCCATTCGGCGTCGGGATCGAAGAAGGTGTAGATGGCGGAGAGCCCGTGTTCCAGGCGGTCGAAGGCGGAGATGGCGAGCAGGCGTTCGCCTAGGCGGAACTCGAGAAGTCGTGAATAGGGCTCATCCAGGGTCAGGAAGGTGCGGTACTGCTCCCGGCTCGGCGGGTACATGTCGCCGTCCCAGTGGCGTATCTTGATGTAGCGCTCGTACAGGGCGTAGTGTTCGGAATCGAATAGCGCCGGGCGCTCGATCAAGCGCAGGTCCGCATTGCGCCTGGCTACCCGCCGCTGGTTGCGGCTGGGCTGGAAGTCATCGACCGGTATGCGCACCGAGACGCAGGCATTGCAGCCCTCGCAGTGCGGCCGGTAGAGATGGTGCCCGCTGCGTCGAAACCCCAGCAGCGCGAGCGAGTCGTAGATCCCCTGACCATGGGATTCCTGGGGGTCGAGAAACAGGGTCGTGGCCTCGTGCCCCTCCAGGTAGCTGCAGGCGTGGGGCACCGTCAGGAAGAAGCGAAGGTCCCGTATCGGGTGGCGAGGCGTATTGCTGCTCACGTTATTCGCCTCCTAAGTGAGAGCGGTCAAGGTCTCGACGCATGGTGAATCATCGGGCAGCGACCAGCAGGGCAGCGGGTGCTGACTGTCGGTGGGCTCCGATGTCGTCAGGCATGATTCAAGATAGTTGATGAACTCGGTGCGGGCGATATCCCGCGCGCCCAGGCTGGCGAGATGTCGGGTGTGCATCTGGCAGTCGATCAGGCGGCCGCCGCCGGTGCGCATGGCGCGCACCAGATGGACCAGGGCGACCTTGGAGGCGTCGCTGGTGCGCGAGAACATCGACTCACCGAAGAACACCGGCCCCATGGCTACGCCATAGAGCCCGCCCACCAGTTCGCCTCCCTGCCAGACTTCCACCGAGCGGGCATAGCCGAGCCGATGCAGGGTCACGTAAGCGGTATGCATCTCTGCGGTGATCCAGGTGCCGGGTTGACTCTGGCGCGGGGCCGCGCAGGCCTGGACCACGCTGCCGAATTCTCGATTGAACGTTACTTCGAAACTGCCATTGCGTAGTCGCTTGGCCAGGCTGCGGGAAACGTGTAGTTCATCGGGAAACAGTACCATGCGTGGATTCGGACACCACCACAGGATCGGTTGGTCGTCACTGTACCAGGGAAAGATGCCACGCCGGTAGGCGGCCAGCAGCCACTCCGGGGTCAGCTCGCCTCCCGCTGCCAACAGTCCTTCCGGATCACGCAGGGCATGCGAGACGGGAGGAAAACGCACGGGGCGCTCGGGAAGCCAGGACAGCATGCAGTGGCGCTCCTCGTCAGCATTGGTTTCACTAGTCTGACGCCGGAGCCGATTTGGCTCAAGCGACTGTCATGGCCACTGTGCCGGGGGCTGCAGTCCCGGTATGATGGCGGCTGATTCATTCTGCTTCATGTAAGTCGGAAAGGCACCGTCCCGGTACGGTGCGAGGGGGTTGGCGAGTTGAGTGTAAAGGAAAAGGGCGTGCCACGGCGCGCAGCGGAGGAGAACTCCCAGCAGCCGACCACGCGCCTGGCGCTTCATCTGCATGGCGTGGCCCGGGAAGGGGCGACCATCATTCTGTTGGCGGCATGCGTGTTCCTGCTGCTGGCCCTGTTCAGCTATCAGCCGGCGGACCCGGGCTGGTCCCGCCGCGGCCCGGAAACCGACGTTGCCAACTGGATGGGCCCCTTCGGCGCCTGGCTGGCCGACGTGCTCTACTCCCTGTTCGGCGCCAGCGCCCTGTGGTGGCCCGGTATGCTGGGCTTTGCCGGTTGGCGGCTGATCCGTACGCGCAAGATCAGGATCGAATGGGATGCCACGGCCGTGGCCGTGCGTCTGGGCGGCCTGGTGCTGCTGCTGCTGGGCACGACCACGCTGGGAGCACTGCATTTCTACAGCCCGGACAGCATGCTGCCCTATGCTTCGGGAGGCATCCTCGGTGAGGGGCTGGTCGGCGCCCTGGTACCCCTGGTCGAGTCGGGCGGTACCGGCCTGCTGGCGGTGGCCGCGATGCTGTGCGGCTTCCCCCTCTTCAGCGGTCTCTCCTGGCTGACGGTGATGGATGAGCTCGGCCACCGCTTCCTGCGCCTGTGGCGCTGGGCGGCGTCCCCGTTCGGCCTGGTGCGCGACCGACACGAGCCGCATTGGGACGATGACGACGGCCGAGTGGAGGATGAGCCGGAAACGCCAGACGAGGCACCGCGCCGGCGCTGGCGTTTCTGGCAGCGTCGCCATGCCAGGGCCGAGGGCGAGACGCCGACCTTGCGCGAGCCGGGGCTGGAGCCATCCTTCGGCGATGACGGCGCCACCGACATCCCTTGGGACGTACCCGAACGTACCCCTTCGGCCAAGCGCCCGGAGGCCGCTTATAGCGCCCGCCAGGGCGAGACGGCGCCCGCGCCGCAACCTGCCGCTGCCCCGTTGGCGTCGCCGGGGCCGGGCCTTGGCGGTGCGCGTGCGCCCGAATCGCTGGCGGCGGCCACGGTGCTCAAGGCCAGCCGCGACGATGAACCTGTCCCTGCCGCCGGCATGCCGCTGCGAGCAACGGAGGGCGACGATACCGCTACCGGACACGCCGGGGATAGGAACAGCGCACGCGAGGTGCCTGCCGAAGCGCCGTCGCAGGTGACCGGCCAGGCCAGGCCAGGCGAGCGGCTCGATGCGACCCGGCGCGAACCGGGGATCGGCGACCTGCAGCCGGAAGAGCCGGTCGATGCGTACGAGCCGCGCCTGAGCTGGAACGATATCGGTTTCGAGGACGACGAACGGAACGACGACGCTACCGGCTTCGAGCGTGCCTCGCCGGCCGCGGCCAGTGACGATGAGCGACAGGAGGAGCGGCAAGAGGCGTCGAGCCATTGCGCCGATCAGGCCGAAGGGCTGCGTGCGTGGCGTGAGTCGACCTCCCAGCCGCAGGACGCACCGGCTGCCAGCGATGCTCGAGAAGGTCGCGTGGCGACTGCGGAGCAGGCGCGTGAAGCGGCGGAGGAGCCGGACGGCCCGACGCTGTGGACGGTGGAGCACCTGCAGAGCCAGCGCCCCGTACTCGATGACATGCCGGAACCGGACGGCGAGCTGCCCAGCCTGCGCCTGCTCACGCCAGCCGAACCGCATCAGCAGAACTACACCGAACAGCAGCTGACCGACATGGCCGAGCTGCTCGAGACCCGCCTGAGGGAGTACGGCGTCAAGGCCGAGGTCGTCAATACCTGGCCCGGACCGGTGATCACCCGCTTCGAGATCAAGCCCGCTGCCGGCGTGAAGGTCTCCAAGATCAGCAACCTGGCCAAGGACCTGGCACGCTCGCTGATGGTCAAGAGCGTGCGCGTGGTCGAGGTGATCCCCGGGCGGCCCACGGTGGGCATCGAGATTCCCAACCCGCACCGGGCGATGATCCGCCTGCGCGAGGTGATCGACTCCGACCGCTACCAGCAGGAAGCCTCGGCGTTGACCATGGCGCTGGGTCAGGACATCGGCGGCGGCCCGGTCGTCGCCAACCTGGGCAAGATGCCCCACCTGCTGGTGGCCGGCACCACCGGTTCGGGCAAGTCGGTGGGGGTCAATGCCATGCTGATCTCGATGCTGCTCAAGGCGACGCCCGAGGAGCTGCGCCTGATCATGGTCGACCCCAAGATGCTGGAACTCTCGGTCTACGACGGTATCCCGCACCTGCTGGCACCGGTAGTCACCGACATGAAGGAGGCGGCCAATGCGCTGCGCTGGTGCGTGGCCGAAATGGAACGGCGCTACAAGCTGATGGCCGCCATGGGCGTGCGCAACATCGCCGGCTTCAACGGCAAGCTCGACGAGGCCGAGCGCGCCGGCGCCCAGGTCGCCGATCCGCTGTGGGAACCGCAGCCGTGGGAGATGCACGAGCCGCCGCCGGTACTCGAGAAGCTGCCCTACATCGTGGTGGTGATCGACGAATTCGCCGACATGTTCATGATCGTCGGCAAGAAAGTCGAGGAGCTCATCGCCCGTCTGGCCCAGAAGGCCCGTGCCGCCGGTATCCACCTGATCCTGGCCACACAGCGGCCCTCGGTCGACGTGGTGACCGGCCTGATCAAGGCCAACATCCCCACGCGCATGGCCTTCCAGGTATCGTCCAAGGTCGATTCGCGCACCATCCTCGACCAGGGCGGCGCCGAGAACCTGCTGGGCCACGGCGACATGCTCTACCTGCCGGCCGGTTCGGGGCTGCCGACCCGCGTGCACGGCGCCTTCGTCGATGACGACGAGGTGCACCGGGTGGTCGAGGACTGGAAGCGTCGCGGCGAGCCGGAATACATCGACGAGATCCTTGCCGGCGGTGTCTCGGCGGACGCCCTGACGGGGCTCGAAGCCGATGGCGGCGAGGGTGGCGGCGATGCCGAACAGGATGCGCTCTACGACGAGGCGGTGCAGTTCGTCACCGAGAGCCGCCGCGCCTCCATTTCAGCGGTACAACGCCGCTTCAAGATCGGCTACAACCGCGCCGCGCGCCTGGTGGAAGCGATGGAAGCGGCCGGTGTGGTCTCCTCGATGGGGTCCAACGGCGGCCGCGAGGTGCTGGCGCCGCCACCGGTGGGCAACTGAGCCCCGCGGCGGCGCCAGGCGACAACCGTGCATTAATCATGAAAGCGCCGGCGGCCATGCAACCCGCCGGCACGCAGCGAGTCCGAGAGACAGGATCCACCATTCAGGACCCGCCCAGGGAGAGACAAGATGAGCATGAAGAAGACCCTAGCTGCACTGGCCCTGACCCTCGCCATGCCGGCGGCCGCCTTGGCCAGCGAGGGCGCCGAGCGCCTGACCCGCATGCTGGAGCCGCTGGAGACCGTCGAAGCGCGTTTCGAACAGCTGATCCTTGATGGCAGCGGCGAGCGTCTGCAGCAGGCCAACGGCCACATGTGGCTGTCGCGCCCCGGCAAGTTCCGCTGGGAGGTCGATGCCCCCTACCAGCAGGAAGTGATCTCCGACGGCCGCGAGGTCTACCTCTACGACCCCGACCTGGAACAGGTCACCGTGCAGGCCCTCGACCAGCGGGTCACCCATACCCCGGCCCTGCTGCTCTCCGGCAGCGCCCGTGAGCTCACCGAGAGCTACGAGGTGTCGCGCCAGCAGCAGGGCGGCAGCGAGACCTTCCGCCTGGTGCCGAAGTCCCCCGACACTCTGTTCGAAGAGCTGCAGATGACCTTCAATGGCGAGCGCCTGGCGGCCCTGCAGATGATCGACAGTACCGGCCAGGAGACCGTCATCGAGTTCAGCGATGTGCGCACCAACCATGCCATCGACGACAGCCGTTTCAGGTTCGACATCCCCAACGGGGCCGATGTGATCCGCGATACCCACTGACCTCCCAAGCTGGCCGTAAAGCGCCGCCCTCGAGGCGGCGCTTGCGTTGCTATTCGCCTTCCTCGCCGCGGTCGGCCCGCGCATCCAGCTCGGCGCGCCAGGCCATCAACTGGGACAATTACCCCTTTGTAAGTCATTTCCTACACCGTTATCAGCCAAGTGCCACAGATACTCTCTCTCGTGGCTGGTAAGCTCTTCGCGCGAGGATTCTCGTTCACTAATTAAACGATAACGACTGTACCTGCAGACGCAGGGAGGCGTAATGCGCGACGCTACCGGATGGCAATTCACCCTTGCGCTCGCCGGGGCCGATCAGGCCGAGCTGGCAGTGATCGAGTTCACTCACACCGAAGCGCTGTCCCAGCCCTTCGAACTGAGCGTGCGCTTCGCCAGCCGTGACGGCCGCCTCTCCGCCACCGATATCCTCGATCGCGAGGCCACCCTGACGATCTGGCAGGAGGGCGAGGTGCTGCGCCGCGTTCATGGCGTGGTCAGCGAGTTCGCCCGTGGCGACCGCGGCCACCGCCGCACCCTCTACCGGGTCGAGATCCGTCCCGCGCTGTGGCGCCTTGGCCTGCGCCACAACTCGCGCATCTTCCAGGAGGTTTCGCCGCTCACGGTCATCAATACCCTGTGCGACGAGCGTGGCCTCATCGATATCGTCTTCGCCGCCACCCGCGAACCGCAGGAAAGAGAGTTCCTCGTTCAGTACCGGGAAACGGATCTGGCCTTCGTCGAGCGCCTGGCCGCCGAAGAGGGCCTGTTCTACTTTCACGAGTTCTTCGAAACAGGCGAGGATGCTCCGAACGGCATCCACCGCCTGGTGTTTGCCGATGCGCCTCAGGTGTTGCCCCACTTGGGCGAGCGCACCTACCACGGCCGCGCCGGGGGCACGCCGCCCGCGCGCCACGTGCGCAAGCTCGAGCAGTTCGCCCGGGTTGCCCCGGCCTCGGTCACGCTCAAGGACTACTCGTTCAAGAACCCAGCCTATGCCCAGCTGCATGACCACGCCGCACGCGATCTCGAGACGCACGGGCAGCGGAGCGACTACGAACATTACGACTATCCCGGGCGCTACAAGGCCGATGCCTCCGGCCAGGCCTTCACCCGTATTCGCCTCGAAGCGCTGCGCCACAACGCCAGCACCGCCGATGCCGAGAGCGACCTGCCCGAACTTGCCCCAGGCGTGCGCTTCGCGCTCACCGACCACGACCTCGATGACCTCAACCGCGACTGGCAGGTCCTCGGCGTGGTCCACCACGGCAAGCAGCCCCAGGCGCTGGAAGAGGACGGATTCCTGCAGAGCGACGACCAGGGCTCAGGGGTGGGAGAGAGTGGAGGCGGCATGACCAAGTACCATAACGAACTGGTACTGATGCCCGCCGACCAGGCCTGGCGCCCCGAGCCCAACCCCAAGTCCCGCGTCGACGGCCCGCAGATCGCCGTGGTGGTCGGTCCCGAGGGAGAAGAGATCTACTGCGACGAGCACGGCCGGGTCAGGGTGCAGTTCCCCTGGGATCGCTACGCCGAGCCGAATGAAACGGCGAGTGCCTGGGTACGCGTGAGCCAGGGCTGGGCCGGCGGCGGCTACGGTAGCATGGCGATTCCCCGGATTGGGCATGAGACCGTCGTATCGTTCCTGGAGGGCGATCCGGATCAGCCGCTGATCACCGGGCGGGTCTACAACGCCGTCAATACACCACCCTACGAACTCCCGGCCAACAAGACCCGGACCGTCATCCGCACCCAGAGTCACAAGGGTGAAGGCTTCCAGGAGCTGCGCTTCGAGGACGAAGCGGGTCAGGAGCAGATCTGGCTCCACGCCCAGAAGGACCTGGAGCTGCTGACGAACAACGACCGCACCGAAGAGATCGGCCACGACAGCTTCCTCACCGTGCACCACGACCGCATCGGCGAGATTCACGCCGACGATCACCACACCGTGCGTGGCGAGCGCCATGAGCAAACCGTCGCCAACCAGCACCTCACGGTACAGGGCACGCTGCACGTCAAGGCCGGCCAGGCCTGGCTCAGCGAATGCGGTCGCGAGCTGCACATCAAGGCCGGTCACAAGGTAGTGCTCGAAGCGGGCAGCGAAATGACGCTCAACGCTGGCGGCAGCTTCCTCAAGCTCGACGACGGCGGCGTCACCCTGGTCGGCCCCAAGGTCAGGATCAATGCCGGAGGCAGCCCCGGCTCGGGTTCCGGCCAAGCCGTCGAAACGCCGCTGCTGCCGGGGCGGGCAATGGCTGAAGCGCATCAGCGTATTGAGGGCGTCACGCATGATGCACGGCTTACCACGCACCTCAAGTTGCCGGAGATATGCGAAGAGTGCTGGCGGGAGGCGTTGGCCTCGGGGCAAACGATGGTTCGGGCGGGGAAATAGAGCATGGCTGAGGTCGCAACGATTCCAGTCGACTGGCAACGGACCCCTTGGCCAGCAGAAGAAGCACCCAGACGCATCGCGCTGATCGAGTTGGGCCTTCTCGATCCGGCTGCGCGCACCGCGCTGTTCGAGACACCAGGTGTCACGGCCTGGCCTTTGCTGCAGGATGACCGGCAGCCGCATCTGGCCGCTGAAGGGCCATGCCTGTTCGAGGTAACGCTCGAGTCGATGGCCGAGCTGTCAGCTCAGCATGGGCTTGGTTGCGCTCTGCATGCCTGGATCGAGAGCCGCATGGCGACTCAGCGCCTGGCCAGCCAACTGGCACCCGCCATGGTAGCCTATCCGGCGGGTGAGCCACCGGCACTGTTGAGATTCTATTTGCCCCAGGTCATCCGGCAATTGCATGCCGAGACCCGCGCCGATTGGCACCTCGCGCTCTTCGGCGGCATCGAGCAGTGGTGGTGGCCAGCAGATGATTCGAGCTGGCAGCCGCTAGGCGCCATGCCCGAGCAAGCGCAAGCGCTTCTGGCATCCCCTTGGAAGCTGACCTTGTCCACCTCGCTTTACCAGGCGCTGCAAGGCGATCCGGAGGTACGCACCGCGATTCGCGTGCTCACCCAGCAGTACCCGGAGCTCTTTGCCGGCGTGTGCGCCTGTGCGCGCTCGCAGCGAGTGGAAGCCGCTCTCTTGGCCGCGACCGAGGCGGGCCTGGTTCAACGCGGCGAGCGCCTGGCCTATGTGTATCGCCGCTTACTTGGCCAGGTGCGCTAGGGAGAATTTTGTGATCTACAGCCCCCTTCGCCGATATATCAACCTTGTTCCATTGTGGGTATGGTGGACATTTTTCGGCATTTTTGTTGCTTTTGTAACTTGGCTTATTTTTCATGTTCAAAAGGCTACTCTTGTAGGCCATAACCATACCCACAACCCCGTCGTCACCTATTGGGTAAACGACAGCTGGGGTGGTCATAAAAGGCTAGACGACGAAGGTTGGAAAGACGTCGAGAGGCGGCAATATATCAAGGGCCATTGGGATGGCTGGTCTGGCATGACATGCTGCTGGTCATTCAGAGGTATAAAGAATGAGGTAGAAATCTTGTGGTATGTCGATGTCACCACAAAAGAAGAATATGAGGCGTACGAGGAAAGAAAACGAACCGACACCTCACTTGAGGCACTTGCGTTACACCCGCCTCGGAATGAGAAGGAATACACCCTGCGCGTTATTATTCCGGAGCGTACACGAGAAGACCGCTACCTGCATGTGCACTTTCTACCGAATCACGAGGTCAAGCTGGGCTGGAGTTCGGACTTGATTTCGCCTTACGCCCACCTGCCAAAGCGCCCGGACGTGGCCCGCTATCAGGAGCAATAAATGCTGGTGAATTGGATCTGGGATTGGCTGGTCGACAATATCTGGTACGGCCTGCCCAAGGGGGCGCGCTGGGGGTTGAGCGTGCTGTTTGCCGGTTATTTCGTGTGGCTGTTCTTCTTGCCAGACTTGCACCCCATGCCCACGGATACCTCGATACGTGGGCATAGCCATATTGACCGTCCTATCCATCGTTTCTGGGTCAATGATCGCTGGGGGGGGAATCTTGGTCCTTATGGAGGGGGTGGGACCGTGTGCTGCCAGCGGATCAGCGGCGATACCGCTGAAGTGGAGTGGGTGTATGGACGGACCGTCGAGGAGTTCGAACGTGGCGATGAGCCCGAAAGACGTCATGTGACGCTTTCCATGCCAGAGCGCACGCGGGAAGACCGCTACCTGCACGTGCATTTTCTGCCCAATCACGGGGTCAAGCTGGGCTGGAGCCCCAATCTGGTGTCGCCCTATGACCATTTACCGAAGCGCTTGGACCAAGTCGAAGAGGCAAGTGCCCCATGACCGAAGAGGAAATCCTTGCCAACTGCGAGGCGCTAAGCGCTATTGCCGAGGATATAACCGCTTTGGACACCATGACGTGTCATAGCGTCTTGGAGGTGGGTGTTTTCTTCGATGGCATTGGGCGCCACGCTGAGCGAGATGAATCCGATGGACGGTTTAGCAATGTGGCACGTCTCTACGAAACATTCCCCGATCAGATGAGCGATCAGCCAGGTCGACGTTTTCGCAAGCTCTATCTTCCCGGCCTGGGCACACCGCTGGAGAGTGGAGTGTCCGAGAGCTTGGCAACGGTGGGGCGTATGGCGCCTGATGAGGCGGGCAACACCCTCAAGAAGCTAATGAGTGGTAGCATCCGCGAAGCGGTTGGGAGTGGTCTGCTGGAAGAGAGCGGGCGTGCCTGGTGGGAAACCTCCCGGCGTACCCTGGCCGAGCAGTTCAGCTCGCTCAAGAGCTGGCTAAAGGCACCGCTCTATAGCGTCGCGCACCTTGGCGTTGAATCCTGGTCACCGCTTCGCGACAGCCCCCTGATGGCGCACCTGCTGACCAGCGGCGCGGCATCTCGGCTGACCAAGGCGATCCGCGAGTTCGAGGAAGAAGTCACGCTAGCGAATTCGGCCGGCATGCCGCTGGGCACCATTCGTGTCTCGGTGTTCGGCTTCGATTTCGGCGCGGCCCTGGCCAAGGCCTTTATCCGCGAGCTGCTCGACAAGCGATGCGAACGCCAGGGCGATACCTACCGCTACCAGGACGCCGCAGTGGTGGTCGCCTTTGCCGGGCTGTTCGATTGCGTGCACCGCACCCATCCCGATATGGGGTTATTGGAAGCGCCGCTGCCCACGGTCACGGCCATTGATGATGGCGGCCCGTTGCACCCTGCCTGCCGCCGGGCCGTGCACCTGATCGCCGCCCAGGAGCGGCGGATCACCCGCCGCTGCCGCCCCCTTGGCGGGCAGCGGGCCAACTGGCACGAGGAGCTGCTGCCTGGCATCAGCGAGGATGTTGGCGGTGGCCTCAAGCCCGGCGAGCAGAAGGTCAGTGCCGAGCTGTCGCGCTATGCGTTGCATCGAATGTACCGTATGGCGCATCGGGCCGGCGTTCCGGTGCCCAGCCTGGAACAGCTCTACCAGAGTAAACCCGATGTGGCAGCCTATTTCATGGTCGATGACGAGATCGATGGCCATACGCTGCCTTCGCTGGCGGCGGCCTATGCCGAAGCGACCCGCAAGTACCGAGAGCCAAGCGCCGAGAGCTTCCTCTTTCATGCCGAGCTGTACCTGTCCTGGCTGGCCAAGCGCTACCTGATCTACCGCGATACCAGGGCTGCGCTGGAGGCTCGTCTCGGCGCATTGCCGAGCCGTACGCCAAGCGGTGTGCTGGGCGTGCCTACGGCCTCTTTGACCCGGCCGGACGAGTGGGAGGATATCGTTGCCACTGCTGAGGAGGTCGAACAGGCACTGGCAGAGTTGGAAGCGCAGTGGGGCTGGCTGAAGGAGGTCGACCGGGAAGCGCGGGCCATCCATCGCCAGCATTATACGGCGAACAATGAGATCAGCCGCTATGCACAACGGCAGCTGGCAACGGAAGGCAAGCTTGCCGGGTTGTGGATGGCCCGGGTCGGCAGCGAGTCGGCGCGAAACGAACTCGAGGAGACCTTCACGAGAAATAGTGATGTCGCATACCTGTTCCGCTATGGCATTCATGATCGCCATGCCGACGACCAGGAACTGCAATTCCAGGCCGGGGGCGCCAATGCCAGCGTGGGCAGCCGGCATTATCGCTTCTTCGCCTGGCGCGGTGTGGACATGCCTGTCGAGGCGAACGCATCACCGGAAGAGCATCCCACCCCGGCACCCCAGGGAGGCCATGGAGCGCTGGGCTATGCGTTAAATAATTGATTCTTGTTGACATTGTGGGTATTGAACGCGCATGCGCCGAGCCTGGCCATGTGAAAAGAAGAAAGATCGACAAAGGGAAAATCAATGCGTCATTTCATTGCCACGACATTCGGTGGTCTTTCACTTCGCTACTTCTTGCGCCAGCTGTTCTTCGGCATCGGAATGTCGGCGTTGATCGTATTTGCTATCACGCAGGGAGATGGGCAAGTGCGCATGGATCAGCTGCTGTTGCTGACCGTTAATGCCTTGTTGTACCCCTATTCGCGCTTCATTTACGAACAGGCGGTGGGATTCCTGCTGGGAGACAATGTGTTCTTCGTCAATGCGGTGATGCTGCTGGTGGTGAAGATATTCACTATGACGCTCTGTTGGAGTTTTGCCATCTTCATCGCACCGCTCGGGCTTGCCTATCTTTTCTTCTATCATCGCCAGACGCAGGGGCAAGAAAACATCGAGGGGTGAGGGCGGTAGGTCAGCATGAGGGAGCCTGATCCGATACCAAACGTCCCGCCGACTTGGCGGGACGTTTGCTGTCGTTGCCCTGATTGCGCCATGCCTGAGTCGGCTGCTATCCCTCTTCCTCGCCGCGGTCGGCCCGCGCATCCAGCTCGGCACGCCAGGCCATCAGCTGGGCGTAGCGCTTCTCTTGGCCATGCTCGCTGGGCTGGTAGAAGGCTTCGTGGGGCAGCTCTTCCGGCCAGCAGTCGTGGGCGCTGCCCGCCGGGTAGCCTTCCGCTTCGTTATGGGCGTAGCGATAGCCGTGACCGTGGCCCAGCGACTCCATCAGCTTGGTCGGGGCGTTGCGCAGGTAGGTGGGGACCTCCAGGCGTGGCTGGGCAGCCACGAACGCCTTGGCGCGCTTCCACGCCTGATCGATGGCGTTGCTCTTGGGCGCGATGGAGAGGTGGATGGCGGCGTGGGCGATGGCGCGCTGGCCCTCGTAGTCGCCCAGGCGCAGGTAGGCGTCCCAGGCCGCCATCACCAGTGGCAGGGCGCGCGGGTCGGCATTGCCGACGTCTTCCGAGGCGATGGCTGCCAGCCGGCGCACCACATCGAGCGGGTCGCCGCCGCCCTGGATGAAGCGGGCAATGTAGAGCAGGGCGGCATCCTGGCGCGACGAGCGCACCGACTTGTGGATCGCCGAAAGCAGGTCGTAGTAATAGTCGCCCTGCTTGTCGAAGGCGCTGGCCTGGTGGCCGAGCGCCGCATCCAGCGCTTCGCGGGGGAGGCGCTCGCCATCGCCCTCGGGCACGGTGAAGTCGCAGGCGGTTTCCAGCATGCCCAGGGCGCGGCGTGCATCGCCGGCGGCAGCGCGGGCCAGCATGCCCAGCACCTCGTCATCGACGGCGATGCGACGCTCGCCCAGCCCGCGTTCGCGATCGTTCAGGGCGCGCCGCATCACTTCGATGAGTTCCTCATCGTCGAGCGCAGTGAGCACATACACGCGGGCACGCGAGAGCAGCGCGGAGTTGACTTCGAATGAAGGGTTCTCGGTGGTGGCGCCGATCAGCGTCAGCAGGCCCGATTCCACATGGGGCAGCAGGGCGTCCTGCTGGCTCTTGTTGAGCCGGTGGATCTCGTCGAGAAAGAGCAGGGTGGGGCGCCCCTGGCCCTGCACCGCACGGGCTCGCTCCACCGCGGCGCGGATCTCCTTGACCCCGGCCATGACCGCCGACAACCGCTCCAGGTGCGCGCCGGAGTGCTCGGCGAGGATCTCGGCCAGGGTGGTCTTGCCGGTACCGGGCGGCCCCCACAGGATCATCGAACGCACGCTGCCGGTTTCGGCCATGCGCCGCAGTGGCTTGCCCGGCCCGACCAGGGCTTGCTGGCCCACGTAGTCGTCGAAGCGCCGGGGGCGCATGCGAAAGGCCAGCGGTGCAGAGTCGTCAGGCGCCTGGCCGAAAAGGTCCATTGGTGAGTTCTCCTTGTGCTGCCCGGCGTTGCCGCGGAGTGTGATGCGCAGAGGCTGCGATGCGTAGTGATTCGTGGCTGGCAATACGACCTTAGGCGATGTGCGGGATTGGGCCAAAGGGTCTAGGTTGGAGACTGCATCCTGCCATTTCGTGCCGTGTCTTGTTGGCGACGAGGCCGTAGCCCGATAGCGACAAGACTGAACCTGCTCCGGTCCCGAGAATCCAATCCCTATACCCGCTCATCGTTAGAGGAGGCCTCGACATGCCCATGCTGACCCAGTTGCGTCAGGATCATGCCAATATGGCGCGCATGTTGCACGTTCTTCAGCTCAAGCAAAAGGCCTTGGTGGCCGGTGAACGCCCTAATTTCCAGCTGGTTCGCGAGGTTGTCGACTATATTCTCGACTACATGGAAGGGTTCACCATTCCGCTGGAGCGTGTCTGCTCGGAGAGGCTGCAAGCCCTGGCTCCCGAGAGCAAGGAACTCACCGAGCGTTTATCGAGCGACTACCAGGCCCTCAGACCGCGCCTGATGCGGTTGTCCAACGATATCGACATGATTCTCATGGATGCGGTGGTCCCGATGGACCGCTTCGCCGCTGACCTGAAGGCCTACCTCGATGCGCATCGTGCCTATCTGCGTGACGAGCGCGAACTGCTCTTCCCGCTGATTGGCGATCACTTCGACGACCACGACCTGGAATGCCTGGCCCAGGCGCTGCCCGAGGGGGCTGCGGCCAAGCTGGAACGGCTCCAGGAAGCCTATCCGGAGCTCTACGCCGAGCTGCGCGAAGCTGAGGAACCGGCTGCCTGAGAGCGGATGACGCAATACCGACCGGCGAATGGAGGCTTCTGCTCGCTCGGCATGCTGCTAGAATAGGTCCCTTTCTAGTAGCCGCCGAGCGATTTCCATGAGCTTCGTTTTGCCATGCCCGGCCCGATACTGATCTTCGATTCCGGTGTCGGCGGCCTGTCGGTCGTTCCGCCGCTCAGGCATTGGCTGCCCGATGCCGCGTTGGTCTATGCCTGTGACAATGCCATGCTGCCCTACGGCACGCGCCCCGATGGCTGGCTGGTGGAGCGTATCCTCGCGGTGTGCGATGCCGCGGTGGCCGCCAGCGGCTGCTGCGTGCTGGTGGTGGCATGCAACACCGCCAGTACCCTGGCGCTGGATGCCTTGCGCGCCCACTTGACGGTGCCAGTGGTGGGCACGGTACCGGCGATCAAGCCTGCCGCCGCCCTGAGCGTCAGCCGCCATGTTGGTCTGCTGGCGACCAGCGCCACCGTGGCACGGCCTTATACGGACCGCCTGATCGAAGCCTTCGCCAGGGATTGCCGGGTCACGCGGGTGGCAGCCGACCCCTTGGTGCGCGAGGCCGAGCGCCTGCTTGCCGGCGACGAGCCAGACCAGGCCATCATCCGTACCGTCATGGAGCCCCTGTGGAGGGAGCCCGACCTCGATACCGTCGTGCTTGGCTGTACCCACTTTCCGCTGTTTGGCGAACGGCTGGCCGCCGCGTTCCCCCGGCCGGTGCACCTGGTCGATTCCAGCGAGGCCATTGCCAGGCGCACGGTGCAGGTAGTCAACGGCCCGGCTCCCAGGGCGGGGCGCGACCAGAGCCTGGCCACGGCGCCCGATGCCAGGCTGTCCCGGGCACTGGTCACCTTCGATTTCGACGAACCGCGCCTGCTGATCGTCGGCTGATTTTCGTTCAATACTCCCTGCCCACGACAGGAGATGCCGTGTCCATTCCCGTTGTCGACCCCACACGCTACGACCAGCAGCTCGAGGCCAAGCGCGAGCGCATCAGCCAGCAGTTCCGACGCTTCGGCCCGCCTGAGCTGGAGGTCTTTCCCTCGCCGCCGAGCCATTATCGACAGCGCTGCGAGTTTCGCTTGTGGCACGAAGGTGACGACCTCTACTACGCGATGTTCGAGGTCGATCCCGACGATCCCAAGCACAAGCGGGTGATCCGGCTCGACGACTATCCGGTGGCCAGCCGGCGCATCAACGAACTGATGCCACGGCTTCGCGAGGTGCTGCTGGAGAGCGACGTGCTGCGCCGGCGCCTGTTCCAGGTCGAATTCCTGACCACCCTGTCGGGGGAGGCACTGGTCACGCTGATCTACCACCGGCCGCTGGATGCGGCCTGGGAAGAGCAGGCGCGGCAGCTGCAGCAGCGTCTCGACGTCAGCATCATCGGCCGCTCACGCAAGCAGCGCCTGGTGCTCGAGCGCGACCATGTCTGGGAGCGGCTGGAGGTGGAAGGGCGCACCTTCCATTACCAGCAGGTGGAGAACAGCTTCACCCAGCCCAATGCCGAGATCAGCCGCGCCATGCTGGCCTGGTCGCGGGACGTGACCCGGGGTAGCCAGGCGAGCGACCTGGTGGAGCTCTACTGCGGCAACGGCAACTTCACCGTGGCGCTGGCCGAGAACTTCCGCCGTGTGCTGGCCACCGAGATCTCGCGCACCTCGGTCGCCAGTGCCCAGCAGAACCTGGCGGCCAACGACATCGGCAACGCCGCGGTGGGGCGCATGTCGGCCGAGGAGTTCAGCGCCGCACTCAAGGGCGAGAAGGGAGGCAGGCGAGTGACGGAAATGGCGCTGGAGGAGTACGACTTCTCCACCGTGCTGGTGGACCCTCCGCGTGCCGGCCTCGACGAGGCCAGCTGCCGTCAGCTGAGCGAATACTCGCGAATCGTCTATATTTCATGCAACCCGGATACATTGGAGCACAACCTGGAGTCGCTGAGCCGCACTCATCGGATTACCCGTTTTGCGCTATTCGACCAGTTTCCCTGGACCCATCATTGCGAATGCGGGGTGTTGCTGGAAAGGAAGCCCGCCTGACTCGCTCGCCTCGGCTCGGAAAGAATCGACGCTGTCAAGTAGCGAAACGTTCAGTCTCGATGCACAAGCGACATGCTCCATGAGAAGACTGGCAAGTCGATAGGGTGTGGCGCAGGGCTACAGTAAGCTTCCCGACACGTGGCCGCGGGTCACGCCGATTCTTTCCCAGGGCCGAGACACGGCCCCAGGCAGCCGAGGTGAGGGATGCAATACGAGACGATCGAAGTTGGCCGGCAGGAAATTCTCAAGCAGCTGCGCGAACGCCTGGATAGCCGACTCGAGAAGGCGCGGGCCGAAGAAGTCGAGGCTTTTGCCCGCCACTTCTACGCCACGGTCCCGCTGGAGGACCTGGCCGACCGCCGGCTGGACGATCTCTACGGGGCCACCCTATCGGTATGGCACTTCATCCAGCACTTCGATCACGCCTCGCCCAAGGTGCGCGTCTTCAATCCCGATTTCGAGGAGCATGGCTGGCAGTCTTCGCACACCTTCGTCGCCGTGCTGCACGAGGACATGCCGTTCCTGGTCGACTCGGTGCGTATCGAGCTGAACCGGCGTGGCCTGACCGTCCATGCGATCCACAATGCCGTGCTGGCGGTGGAGCGCAACCGCAGCCATGACCTGTTGCAGGTCGGTTCGCCGCGCGAAGCGAATGCACCCGACAAGCGTGAGTCGTTGATTGCCATCGAGATCGATCGTCACTCCAACCCCGAGGTGCTGGCCGACATCGAACAGTCGCTGCAGGAGGTGCTGCGTGACGTGCGCATCGCCGTGGGTGACTACGAGGCGATGAGCGAGCGCGCCCATGAGGCAATCGCCGAGCTCAAGGCCGGCCGCCCCGAGCAGATCGAGTCCGGTGATCACGCTGAGGCGATCGCCTTCCTCGAGTGGCTGGTACGCGACAACTTCACCTTCCTCGGCTACGACGCCTATACCATCGAGTCCGACGCCGATGGCGACCGGCTGGTCAAGGCCGAGGGCAGTGAACTCGGCGTATTCCGCCTGGATCTGCCGCGCTACCGGGAGCGCATCCGCACCGAGCTGGGTATCGAGGGCAATCGTTTCGTGCTGTTGCCCCAACTGCTCTCCTTCGCCAAGAGTTCGCACCATGCCCGGGTCCATCGTCCCACTTACCCGGATTACATTTCGATCGACCGCTACGACGAGCAGGGCCGGGTCATCGGTGAGCACCGCTTCCTCGGCCTGTTCACCTCCAGCGTCTACAACGAGTCGCCGCGCAACATCCCGCTGCTGCGGCACAAGCTCAAGGCCGTGATGGAGATCGCCGGCTTCAACCCCAAGGGCCACAACGGCAAGCAGCTGCTGCAGATACTGGAGGTCTACCCGCGCGACGATCTGTTCCAGATCGACACCCAGGAACTCGCCCGTACCGCACTGGGGATCCTCGACATTCGCGAGCGCCGCCGGGTGAGGCTGTTCATTCGCACCGACCGCTCCGGGCGCTTCCACTCGTGCCTGGTGTTCGTGCCGCGAGACGTATTTTCCACCGACCTGCGCGTGCGCATCCAGAACCTGCTGTGCGAGGAACTCGACGCGACCTTCGGCGACTTCAACACCTATCTTTCCGAGTCGATCCTCGCCCGCATCCAGTTCATCCTGCGTTTCCGCGACGATACCCCCCGCGAAGTCAACCTCAAGCGCCTGGAAGCCAAGGTGGCCCAGCTGGCCCGCAGCTGGCGCGACGAGCTGCACGAGGCGCTGGTGGAAGGCTTCGGCGAAGAGCAGGCCAACCGGCTGATGGATCGCTTCCGCGATGCCTTCCCGGCCAGCTACCGGGACGACTTCGGCTCACGTACCGCGGTGTTCGACCTGCAGCATCTGGCCGACCTCGACGCCGGCGAGCCGCTGGCGCTCACCCTCTACCGTCTGGTGGAGGAGGAGGGCAGCGGGGTCAATCTCAAGCTGTTCCAGCGCAATCGCCCCATTCCGCTCTCCGACGTGCTGCCGGTGATGGAGAACCTGGGGCTGCGCGTGATCGGCGAACGGCCCTACGAGATCGTCACGCCTGACGTACGCTACTGGCTGCACGACTTCGACCTCGAGCATCACACCTCCACCGAGGTCAGCCTGCAAAAGATGCGCGAGCCGTTCATCGAGGCGTTCAAGCGTATCTGGGGCGGCGAGGCCGAGAACGACGCCTTCAATCGCCTGGTGATCACTGCCAACCTGGACTGGCGCGAGGTCGCCATGCTGCGTGCCTATGCACGCTACCTGAAGCAGATTCGCTTCGGCATGTCACAGGATTACATCGCCGCCACACTGACCAGCTATCCGGAGATTACTCGTGAGCTGGTGACCCTGTTCAAGCTGCGCTTCGACCCCGAGAAGCGTCCCGGCGAGGAAGAGGTCGAAGCCTGCATCGAGCGCATCACCCGTCATCTCGATGGCGTGGCCAGTCTCAACGACGACCAGCTGCTGCGCCGCTTCATGGAGCTGATCCGCGCCACCCTGCGCACCAATTACTACCAGCAAACCGCCGATGGCAGGTTCAAGGACTACATCGCCTACAAGCTCGATCCCAAGCGGGTCACCGGCATGCCCAAGCCGCGCCCGGTCTTCGAGATATTCGTCTGCTCGCCGCGGGTCGAGGGTGTCCACTTGCGTGGCGGCAAGGTCGCCCGCGGCGGCCTGCGCTGGTCGGACCGCCAGGAGGACTTCCGTACCGAGGTACTGGGCCTGGTCAAGGCGCAGCAGGTCAAGAACGCGGTCATCGTACCGGTCGGGGCCAAGGGCGGCTTCGTCTGCAAGCGCCTGCCCGAAGGCGGCGACCGCGACGCCATCCAGCAGGAGGGTATCGCCTGCTACAAGACCTTCATCCGCGCGCTGCTCGACGTAACCGACAACCTGATCGGCGGCGAAGTGGTGCCACCCAAGGACGTGGTGCGTCACGATGACGACGATGCCTACCTGGTGGTGGCGGCCGACAAGGGCACGGCAACCTTCTCCGACATCGCCAACGAGATCTCCGCCGAGTACGGCCATTGGCTGGGGGATGCCTTCGCCTCCGGCGGGGCCAACGGCTACGATCACAAGAAGATGGGGATCACCGCGCGCGGGGCTTGGGAGTCGGTGAAACGCCATTTCCGCAACCTCGGCCTGAATACCCAGCAGGATGAGTTCACCGTGCTCGGCATCGGCGACATGGCCGGTGACGTGTTCGGCAACGGTATGCTGCTCTCCGACAAGATCCGCCTGGTTGGGGCCTTCAACCACCTGCACATCTTCGTCGACCCGCACCCCGATGCGGCCGCGAGCTTTGCCGAGCGCCAGCGCATGTTCAACATGCCGCGCTCCAGTTGGGAGGACTTCGATGCCTCGTTGATCTCCGAGGGCGGCGGCATCTTCAAGCGCAGTGCCAAGTCGATTCCGATCTCGCCGCAGATGCAGGAGGTGTTCGGCATCGAGGAGGACCGGCTTTCGCCCAACGACCTGATCCGCGCCATGCTCGTGTCCCATGTCGACCTGCTGTGGAACGGCGGCATCGGCACCTACGTCAAGGGCAGCCTGGAAACCGATGCCATGGTCGGTGACAAGGCCAACGATGCGCTGCGCATCAACGGCAGCGAGCTCAACTGCCGCGTGGTCGGCGAGGGCGGCAACCTGGGCCTGACCCAGCGCGGCCGCATGGAGGCTGCCGCCAAGGGTGTGCTGGTCAATACCGATTTCATTGACAACGCCGGCGGGGTCAACTGCTCCGACCACGAGGTCAACATCAAGATCCTGATCGACGAGGTGGTCAAGCGCGGCGACATGACGGAGAAGCAGCGCAACCAGCTGCTGGCCGACATGACCGAAGAGGTGGCCGACCTGGTCATCCTCGACAACTATCGCCAGACCCAGGCGCTCGACCTCTCGCAGATGCTGTCGCGCTTCGGCATCGGCCCCTACCGGCGCTTCATCAGCGAGCTGGAGGCTGCCGGCCAGCTCGATCGTGAGCTCGAGTTCCTGCCCTCCGACGAGGAGTTGCAGGAGCGCGCCAATGCCGACCAGGGCATGACCCATCCGGAACTCTCGGTGCTGATCTCCTACGCCAAGAGCGTGCTCAAGGGAGACGTGCTGGCCTCCGACGTGCCCGACGATCCTTATATCCAGCAGTACGTGGAGCGAATCTTCCCGCGGGTGCTGGTCGAGCGCTTCCACGACGAGATGTACGCGCATCGCCTCAAGCGCGAGATCGTCACCACGCAGGTGGCCAACGATCTGGTCGATCACATGGGCATCGTCTTCGTGCGTCGGCTCATCGATTCCACCGGGGCCAGCCGTGCCGATATCGCCCGCGCCTACATCATCGCCCGCGACAGCTTCCAGCTCAGCGACCTGTGGGAGCGGATCGAGGCGCTGGACAACCAGGTGCCGAGCCAGGTGCAGTATTCGATGATGCTCGGCTTGATGCGGCTGATTCGGCGTACCACGCGCTGGTTCCTGCGCCAGCGCCTGGGTCTCTCCACGCGTGACGCCATCGAGTACTTCGCGCCGCGCGTCGCCCAGCTGCAGGAGGGCATCGGCGAGCTGCTGCGCGGCGAAGAACGCAGCCGGTGGGAGCAGAAGCGCGACGAACTGCTCGCTGCAGGGGTGCCCGAAGAGCTGGCTGCCACGGTAGCCGCCTCGGGCAGCCTGTATGGCGCACTCGGCATCATCCAGGCGGCGCGCCTGACCGATGAGAAGCCGCAGCGTGTCGCCGAGGTCTTCTTCGAGATCGGCGACCGGCTCGAATTGCCCTGGATGATCCAGCAGGTGAGCAACCTCGACGTCCGCGACAGCTGGCAGGCCCAGGCCCGCGAGACCTTCCGCGACGATATCGATCGCCAGCAACTGGCGCTCACCACCAGTGTGCTCAAGACCGAGGATGGGCGCGAGCCCGATGAGCGTGTCGACAACTGGCTGACCATGCATGCCTCGCTGCACGAACGCTGGTGCCGCCTCATCGCCGAGGTGCGTAGCGGCAGCCAGGCGACCTTCCCACTGTTCGCGGTGGCGGTGCGTGAACTGGTCGACCTGGCCGAGAGCAACGGCGAGGGCTGACGAGGCTGGCAGTAGACCCGTTCGTGGTGCAGCAACGCGCCCCGCCTTGATGGCGGGGCGCGTCGTCTTGGGCCTGCGGCGCTGCTATAATCCGCCCGCCTCGCCAATCACCGCTCGCCCAACCGCCAGGAGATGCCATGTACGCGCTTGCCCGTTCGATCCTGTTTCGCTTCGATGCCGAAACCGCCCACGGTCATGCGCTCGCCGCCCTGGATCTGGCTCATCGGCTGAAGCTGGCGGGGCGCCTCGGAGGTGCGCGTGTCGACGACCCCGTAGAGCTGATGGGGCTGCGCTTCCCCAATCGGGTAGGGTTGGCGGCGGGGCTGGACAAGAACGCCGATCATCTCGATGCGCTGGGCGCGCTCGGCTTCGGCTTCGTCGAGGTCGGTACCGTCACACCCAAGCCCCAGGACGGCAACCCCAAGCCGCGCCTGTTCCGCCTGCCGGAGCGCGGCGCGATCATCAACCGCATGGGTTTCAACAACGCCGGGGTGGACCACTTGGTGGCGCGGGTCAAGGCCGCCCGTTTCGACGGTGTGATCGGCATCAACATCGGCAAGAACCTCACCACGCCGGTAGAGCGTGCCGTCGACGACTACTTGATCTGCCTGGAGAAGGTCCACGCCCATGCCGACTACGTGACCGTGAACATCTCCTCGCCGAACACGCCGGGGCTGCGCAACCTGCAGTTCGGCGAGCATCTCGACGCCTTGCTCGGCACTCTGCGCGAGGCGGGTACTCGACTGGATCAGGCGGCCGGCCGGCGGGTACCGTTGGCAGTCAAGATCGCTCCAGACATGAGCGCCGAAGAGGTGGGGCTGGTGGCCGAGAGCATCGCCACAAGCGGCATCGATGCAGTGATCGCCACCAACACCACGGTATCGCGCGAGGCGGTGGCGGGGCTGGCCCATGCCGACGAGCAGGGTGGTCTCTCGGGGCGGCCGGTCTTCGAGCCCTCCAACCGGGTCATTCGCGAGCTGCGCCGCTGTCTGCCCGAGCTGCCGATCATCGGGGTGGGCGGCATCGACAGCGGTGAAGCGGCGCTGGCCAAGGTCGAGGCAGGCGCCGACCTGGTGCAGCTCTATTCGGGCTTCATCTACCGCGGGCCGGCGCTGGTGGGCGAGTGCGCCCGGGCGCTGAAGGCAGCGGGTGACATGAACAGGCGTTGACCGGGCAAGGGGTCGAGTGAGGGCTGGCTGGTCGAGCAACGCAACAAGAAAGCCCGTGCATGGCACGGGCTTAGCTCATTCCTCGCCACCTGGCGGAGGCAAAGGACAATAGGTTGGTGGGAAAGTCGTTACATTACCATCGGGTTCTTGTGAATCCCGGAGACGCCGGTCATGCCGGCCCATTGGTCTCCTCGGCCTTCACGCCAACCACTCATCCAGTATTCGCGTATGTTGACATCCTGACTGGGACAGTCGTCGCGGGAGCGCCCGGAAATACCGGCCTTGTAGCCATGGAGATAGGCGCGTTGGAAGCGATCACGTTTCTGTCTTTTCATCGGATGACCTCTTGTCAAGGTACCAAATTGGAGCGCGCGACATGCACGCCCCGGCGTTCCACCGTTCGCCTAGCCGTTATTCAATCCTTTAACGACGGCAGAGCGAGGTCATGCGGGCCCAATAGAGACCCGCAGAGTGGACGCATGCGTCTTTACAGTAGCTACCATGACTAGTCTTAGCCCATCATGGGGGCCATTGTCGACCTATGTTTCGTCATAAGAGCGAGACAAAATTGTAACGAAGTGAATATGCCCGGCCGAAGGGGGCGGGAATGTGACATGAGTGAGTCATCCCAACGCGGAACACGGACCTTTCTGGCAACCTGCCCCAAGGGGCTGGAAGAGCTGCTCGCCGACGAACTGCGCACGCTGGGAGCCGAGCCGCGCAAGACGACGGTGGCCGGTGTCCATTTCCACGCCGATCTCGAGGCTGCCTATCGCGCCTGCCTGTGGTCACGGCTGGCCAATCGCATCGTGCTGTGCCTGCTGCGCGAGGAGGGCATCGAGCGCCCCGAGGAGTTGCACCGGGCGGTTTCCGGCGTCGACTGGCCCAGCCACCTGCGCCCGGGTGCGACCCTGGCGGTAGACTTCCATGGGCGCAGCGAGCAGATTCGCCATACCCGTTTCGGCGCCCAGACCGTCAAGGACGGTGTGGTCGACGCCCTGCAGGCACGGGGTCTGTCGCGCCCCGGTGTCGATCTGCAGCGCCCCGACCTGCGGCTCTACGCCCACCTGCACCGGGGCCGGCTGACGCTGGGCGTGGATCTCTCGGGTGAGAGCCTGCACCGGCGCGGCTATCGGCGCGATGTGGGCCATGCCCCGCTCAAGGAGAACCTGGCCGCTGCGCTGCTGATCCGTGCCGGCTGGCCGCAACGCCTGCGCGACGGCGCACCGCTGGTCGATCCGCTGTGTGGTGCCGGCACCCTGCTGATCGAGGCGGCGCTGATGGCCGCCGACATGGCGCCCAACCTGAACCGGGTACGCTTCGGCTTCCACGGCTGGGCACAGCACGACGAGGCGCTGTGGGCCGAACTCAAGCGCGAGGCCGAGGCGCGCGCCAGCATCGGGCGCAAGCGTTGCCGTAACCGCCTTTATGGTTTCGATGAGAGCCCCCCGGCGCTGGCAGCGGCGAAGTCCAATGCCATGCGGGCGGGCATCCCGGCGCTGATCGAATTCTCGGGGGCTTCGCTCAATCAACTGCAGCGCCCCGATGGCTTGGACGAGGAGGCGAGCGGTCTGGTCATCACCAACCCGCCCTATGGCGAGCGCCTGGGCGAGTTGCCTGAGCTGGTGTCGCTCTACCGTGAGCTGGGCGAGGGCGTGCGCAATGCTTTCCCCGGTTGGCGTCTGGCCGTATTCACCGCCAATCCTGACCTTGGCCATCGTATCGGGATGCGCGCCGACAAGCAGTACTCGCTGAAGAACGGGCCGCTGGAGGCCAAGTTGCTGCTGATGGACGTTCCTTCCGGAGGGAGCCAGGCCGAGGAGGGCGGGGCGGGTGCCGCCACTGCGCCGCGCAGCGAAGGCGCGCAGATGTTCGCCAACCGCCTGGAGAAGAACCGCAAGCGGCTCAAGAAGTGGCTCAAGCAATCGAGCGAGACCTGTTACCGGCTCTATGACGCCGACATGCCCGAATACGCCCTGGCGGTCGACGTCTACGACGGCCGGGTGCACGTGCAGGAGTACGCGCCGCCACGCTCGGTGAATGCCGCCCAGGCGCAGAAGCGCCTGTTCGACGCGCTGCAGGTGATCCCCGAGGTACTCGACGTCGACCCCGGCCAAGTGGTAATCAAGCGCCGCGAGAAGCAGAGCGGCAAGGCCCAGTACCGCAAGCAGGCCAGCAGCGGGGAGCGCTTTCAGGTGCGTGAAGGGCGTGCCCGGCTGTGGGTCAACCTGCGCGACTACCTCGATACCGGGCTGTTCCTCGACCATCGCCCGGTGCGGCGCATGCTGGGCGAAATGGCCGCAGGCAAGCGCTTCCTCAACCTGTTCTGCTACACCGCGGCGGCCACCGTGCAGGCGGCGCTCGGCAGCGATGAGACGGGCGGGGCCTGCGACAGCGTCAGCGTCGACCTTTCCAATACCTACCTGGAGTGGGCGCGCGACAACTTCGCCCTGAATGGGCTCGACCCGTCACGCCACCGGGTGGTGCGCGACGACTGCCTGCGCTGGTTGGAAACCGCCAGGGCCGAGTTCGACCTGATCTTCCTCGACCCGCCGACTTTCTCCAACTCCAAGAAAATGGAGGGTACGCTGGACGTGCAGCGCGACCATGGGCGTCTGGTCGAACTGGCCATGGCACGCCTGGCACCGGGCGGCACCCTGGTGTTCTCCAACAACCAGCGCCGCTTCCAGCTCGACGAGGGGGTGGCCGACCGCTTTGCGGTGGAGGACATCTCGGCGCGCACCTTCGACCCGGATTTCAACCGTCGCCCGGACATTCACCACGTGTTCCTGATTCGTCACCGGGAGGCCGCATGACACCTCTGACGCTGTACACCACCCTGGGCTGTCATCTGTGTGAACGGCTCGAGGCCTTGCTGGTAGTCTTGCATCGCGGTGAATATCGGCTGGAGAGGGTGGAGATCAGCGAGAACGTGGACTTGATGGAACGCTACGGCGTGCGCATTCCGGTGCTGGCGGACGAAGCCGGCGGCGAACTGGACATGGGCTTCGAGCCGCCGCGGCTGGCGGATTGGCTGGCCGAGCGCGGCTGGCTCGACGAGGCCGCCTGGCGGCGGCTGCAGGCGGGGGAGATCAAGCCGCCGGCGGAGGGGGACGGTGATGCCACTTCGGCCCGGAAACCCGCCGGACGGCGCTATCTCGCATGAGGTTTCACGCACGAGAGTGCGTTGACCTCAGTACGTTGACCCACCGTTCTGTCGTACTACTGTGGTGAGGCGACCGCACATTGGCAACAATCGAGGGCTCGGTAGCGTGGGGGTGGAAAATGGATGCACCGCAACCGAAGCGGGTGTCGTACGTTGCTCTGAGCTTGATCCTGATGACGATGGCCGGCCCGGCTCAGGCAGCCGGTTTCGTCTGGCACGGTTACTGGCCCTACGCGGCCGGCCTGGTGCTGCTGGTCTGCCTGGGCGTGGCCTGTAACGTCAGGTTGAGCCAGGCGGTTCGACGCAAGACGGCGGATCTCGAGCTGGCAGCCAGCGTGTTTCGGCATGCTCGGGAGGGCATCATCATTACCGATGCTCAGGGCAACATCCTCGAAGTCAACGATGCCTTCATGCGTATCACGGGGTACCGTCGCGACGAGGTCCTCGGCAAGAACCCGCGCCTGCTTCAGTCGGGCGAACAGGACGATGACTTCTACCAGTCGCTGTGGAGCGAGCTGCTCAAGAGAGGCGCCTGGGAAGGTGAGCTGTGGAATCGGCGCAAGAGCGGCGAAACCTACCCGGAGCTGCTCACCATTTCGAAGGTTTGCAACCAGCAGGGCCGCATCTCGCATTTCGTGGGAATCTTCACCGATATCAGTCGGCAGAAGGAGTACGAGCGCCAGCTCCAGGACATGGCGTTCTACGATGGCCTGACCGGGCTGCCGAACCGAATCCTGCTGGTCGACAGGCTGCGCCAGGCCATGCTGGCGGCGCGGCGCAGCGGCTGCAAGCTATCGTTGGCCTACATCGATCTGGACGGCTTCAAGGAGATCAACGACCGCCTCGGTCATGACTTCGGCGACCGCGTGCTGATGGTCATTGCCGAACGCCTGACGTCGGCTCTCCGCGAAGCCGATACGGTGGCTCGCCTGGGGGGGGACGAGTTCATCCTCGTGTTGCCGGAACAGAGCGAGGTGGCCACCGTGAGTCGCCTCATCGACCGTCTGCTGCGGCGCATCGTGGAGCCCATCGAAATCGAGGGAACCTACCTGTACGTTTCAGGCAGCATCGGCGTGGTCCAGTTCTCTCCCGAAGACGAGATCGAGCCCGAGCAGCTCATTCGCCAGGCGGACCAGGCCATGTACCAGGCCAAGCAGGCCGGCAAGAACCGCTTCCATATCTTCGATGCCGAACACGACCGTGCGGTGCGAGGTCATCATGAGAGCGTCGAGCGTATTCGCGATGCCCTGGCCAATGACGAATTCGTGCTGTACTACCAACCCAAGGTCAACATGTCCACTGGCGAGGTCGTGGGGGCCGAAGCGCTCATCCGCTGGCGGCATCCGGAACGAGGGCTCCTGGCCCCGGCTTCCTTCCTGCCGACCATCCAGCAGCACCCCCTGGCCATCGACCTGGGCGAATGGGTATTGGCCCAGGCGCTGGGTCAGTTCGAGGCTTGGGCCAGCATTGGCATCAGGCTGCCGGTCAGTGTCAATATCGATGCCATTCACCTTCAGCAGGCCGACTTCGTCGAGCGTCTGCGTGCCGAGATCGTGCGTCACCCGAGCGTGGCGCCTGGGGATCTCGTGCTCGAAGTGCTCGAGACGAACGCACTGGAAGATGTCGGTCATGTGGCAAGCGTGATGAAGGCCTGCCGTGGGTTCGGCGTCGAATTCGCGCTGGACGACTTCGGCACCGGCTATTCCTCGCTGACCTATCTACGCCATCTTCCCGCCAGCGTGCTGAAGATCGACCGCAGTTTCGTACGCGACATGCTCGATGATCCGGAGGATCTGACGATTCTCGAGGGCGTGCTGGGGCTGGCCGTCGCGTTTCGCCGCGGCATCATTGCCGAGGGGGTGGAGACGCTGCTGCATGGGCGCATGCTGCTGGCGATGGGCTATCAATTGGGCCAGGGCTACGCCATCGCTCGACCCATGCCCGCCGAGTCGATCCCGGGCTGGCTCGAGTCGTGGCGCCCCGACCCTGCCTGGCGCCAGCGCCAGCGCGCCCAGCCGGAAGAATTGCAGGCCATCTATGCCATGGTCGACCACCGTGCCTGTGCCGCCGGCCTGCTGCGCTACCTGAAAGGAGAACGGGCCGAACCGCCGGCGGCAAGCTGTCGCAAAAGCCGCCTGGAACAGTGGTTGTCCGCCCTGCACGACGTGCCGGCCAAGGGTGGCGAGCACACGGCGCGAATCGCCGCGCTTCATGCCGCCTACGATCGGCTTGCCGAGGAGGCGCTGGAATTCAAGGCGCATGAGAACGGCGAACAGGTGAAGCAACACGCCCAGCGGGTGGAAGGGGTAAGCGAGGAGCTGCTGGGGCTGCTGCAATACTGGATCGATGCCCGTGAGGTCGTTCACGAGGATCGCTAGGTCGCCAGGCCCACTTGCTGCAAGCCTTATAGCGAATCGAGCAGCGAGAGCTGGCGCACCGCGGCCTGGCCTTCGGTGCTTTCGGCTTCTACTTCGAGTACCTTGCGCAGGCCCCGGGAAGACAGGATGGTAGCTTCATCGGAGAGCCACATCATGGCCTGGTCGTGATCGTCGGCGAGCATGTGCTTCAGGCCCCCGAACTGGGTGCCGATCTGGCCCCAGGCACGGCTGAATATCCAGTCGCCGAACATGTCTTGGTGAATGTGCACCAGTACGTAGTCGTGTTCACTTTCCCAGCGGACGATCACGGAAGCTCCACAAGCATCGAGGCGCTGCCGGAAGGCAGCGCAAAGGTTTCGTGCGGTATTGTAAGGTTAAACGCCGACGGCACAAGTCACGCTTGGCGCTTTGCCACCCATCCCGTCAAGGAGTGAGAACGTGAAAATTCTCGTCGATGCCAACGTACCCGGTGCCGAGGCCTGCTTCGGCCCGCTGGGCGAGCTGGTGAGGCTGCCGGGGCGCGAGATCGATGCCGCGGCCCTGCGCGATGTCGATGCGCTGGTGATTCGTTCCATCACCCGACTCGATGCGGCGATCATCGACGCGGCCAAGGCACAGGGCTCGCGGCTGCGCTTCGTCGGCACCTGCACCATCGGCACCGACCATGTCGATCAGGCGGCACTGACGCGCCATGGCATCGCCTTTGCCAGTGCCCCGGGATGCAATGCCGAGGCGGTGGTCGACTACGTGCTGGGCAGTCTGCTCACCCTGGCCGAGCGAGAGGGTTGGCGGCTCAGCGAGCGTCGTGTGGGTATCGTCGGCGTGGGCAACGTGGGCGGGCGGTTACGCCAGCGCCTGGTGGCCATGGGCCTCGAATGCCTGGCCTGCGACCCGCCCCGTGCCGAGCGGGAGAGTAGCGAAGGATTTCACGACCTCAAGACCCTCATCGACGAATGCGACGTGCTGTGCCTGCATACCCCGCTGGTACGCGAAGGGCCGCATGCGACCCGCCACCTGCTCGATGCCCAGCGCATCGCCGAGTTGGCGCCTGGCACGCTGCTGCTCAACGCCGGGCGCGGCGACTGCATCGATGGCCAGGCGTTGCGTCAGCGCCTGGCCGGCCAGGGCGATGTCAGTGCGGTGCTGGATGTCTGGGAAGGGGAGCCGGGCATCGAGCCGGCCCTGCGTGACCTGGCGGCACTGGCCACGCCTCACATTGCCGGCCATAGCCTCGACGGCAAAGTGCGAGGCACGCACCAAATCTATACCGCCTTGGTTCGCCACCTGGGGCTGCCGGCTCGGCTCGGCCTGGACGACCTGCTGCCGGTGCCCCCCGTATCCCGGCTGGTGCTCGAGGGCGGGCTGAATCCCGAAGAGGCCATCAGGCTTTGCCTGCGCACGGTGTACGACGTGCGCCGCGACCACGACAGCCTGCAACGAGAGAGCCGGCGGCAGGGCATGGCCAAGGGCTTCGATGCCTGCCGCGCGAACTATCCGCTGCGTCGGGAGCTCTCGACGTTGACGGTCGAGCTGGGTGCGGAGGCGGTGAGTCTGGCGCCCTGGCTGCGGGGGGCTGGGCTGAACGTGAACTGACTGGTTTCGAACGACAAGTCCCATTGACGCGAAGAGCCCGCCATTGAACTGAACTGACGGGCCCTTGTGCTTCTGGGGAGGCGCGGCCTCAACGATAGGCTGCTTCCTTGAGTGCCCGGATGCGATCGTCCAGCGGCGGGTGGCTGGCGAACAGGCGCTCCATGATCTTGCGTGTCTGGCCGGCGTTGATGCCGAAGGCAGTCAGGGTTTCCGGCATCTCGTTGGGCATCTCGCTCTCGGCCTTGAGCCTGGCCAGGGCGTTGATCATGGCGCCGGAACCGGCGAGCTGGGCGCCCGCAGCATCGGCACGGTACTCGCGGAAGCGCGAGAACCAGGCGACGATGGCCGAGGCGATCAGGCCGAACACGATCTCGGCGACGATCACCACCGCGAAGTAGCCCATGAAGCCCAGGCCAGCGCCGTCGTTGCGCGAGCGCAGGAAGTTGTCCACCAGGTGCGCCACGACCCGGGCGAAGAACATCACGAAGGTGTTCACCACGCCCTGGATCAGCGCCAGGGTGACCATGTCGCCGTTGGCCACGTGGCCGATCTCGTGGGCCAGCACCGCGCGTACCTCCTCGGGCCGCATGCGGTTGAGCAGCCCCGCGGAAACCGCCACCAGGGCATCGTCCTTGTTCCAGCCGGTAGCGAAGGCGTTGGACTGCTGAGCCGGGAAGATGCCGACTTCCGGCGTCTTGATGCCGGCCTGCTGCGAGAGTTCGGCCACGGTATCGAGCAGCCACTTCTCGGTAGCATTGCTCGGTTGCGTGATGACCACCGTGCCGGTACCGCGCTTGGCCATCCACTTCGACAGGAACAGCGAAATCATCGAGCCGGCCATGCCGACGATGAAGCAGAAGATCAGCAGGGCGTTGAAGTTCATGCCCTGCTCGGTCAGGTAACCCTCCACCCCGAGCAGGCGCAGCGTGATGCTGGCCACGACGATTACCGCCAGGTTTGTGCCCAGGAAGAGCAGAATTCTCATCATCGTCAGGAATCTCCAGTCGCAAAGGGATGGGCCGACGAGACGGCCCTGAAAAATCTGCTGAATTAGATACGGCCCGTTATCGTAGGTTTCAAGTCCGGGCCGAAAAATCGGGTCTGCTCCGACGGTTACTGGCGATAGCGCGACAGGAAGCGGGCAAAGCGATCCAGGGCATCGCCGAGCTGGTCGGCCCAGGGAAGGGTGACGATACGCACGTGGTCGGGCTCGGGCCAGTTGAAGGCAGTGCCCTGCACCAGCAGGATCTTCTCCTGCAGCAGCAGGTCGAGCACCAGTCTCTGGTCATCCTGGATGGGGTAGACCTTGGGGTCGAGCCGCGGGAAGGCGTAGAGCGCTCCCTTGGCCTTGGTGCACGACACGCCGGGAATGGCGTTGAGCTTCTCATAGGTGATGTCGCGCTGGGCCAGCAGCCGCCCACCGGGCAGGATCAGGTCGTTGATCGACTGGTAGCCGCCCAGTGCCGTCTGGATGGCATGCTGGGCGGGCACGTTGGCGCACAGGCGCATCGAGGCGAGCATGTTGAGGCCCTGGATGTAATCCCTGGCCCGCTGCATGGCGACGCTGCCGGAAAGGATCATCCAGCCGGAGCGAAACCCGGCGCAGCGGTAGCTCTTGGACAGCCCGTTCATGGTCACCACCAACTGGTCCTCGTCGGCCAGCGCCCCGGTGGAGACGTGCTCGGCATCGTCGTAGAGGATCTTGTCGTAGATCTCGTCGGAGAACACCACGAGATCGTGCTCGCGGGCAATGGCCAGCAGCTCCCGCACCACCTCCGGCGGGTAGACCGCGCCGGTGGGGTTGTTGGGGTTGATGATCACGATGGCACGGGTGTGTCCGGTCACCTTGGCGCGCACGTCGGCGATGTCCGGTGCCCAGTCGGCCTGCTCGTCGCAGCGGTAGTGCACGGCGTGGCCGCCGGCGAGGTTGGCGGCAGCGGTCCATAGCGGGTAGTCGGGCGCCGGGATCAGCACCTCGTCGCCGTCGTTGAGCAGCGCCTGCAGCGCCATCACGATCAGCTCGGAGACGCCGTTGCCGATGAAGATGTCCTCGATGCCGACGCCGGGAATTTCCTTGCGCTGGCACTCCTGCATGATCGCCTTGCGTGCCGAGTACAGCCCCTTGGAATCGCAGTAGCCCTGGGCGGTGGGCAGGTTGCGCATCACGTCCTGGAGGATTTCCTCCGGCGCCTCGAAGCCGAACGGCGCAGGGTTGCCGATATTGAGCTTGAGGATGCGCTGGCCTTCGTCTTCCAGCCGCTTGGCGTGCTCGAGCACGGGGCCGCGAATGTCATAGCAGACGTTGTCGAGCTTGTGCGATTTCCTGAATAGGGGGGGCGTGTCCATGAGGTGTCCGAGATTCCAGTGGTGTCCGGTGGTTCCGGTCAGGCGCACTGCCGGAACTCAGTGATTATGCTGAAGTATCGCCAGCGCCGCTATCGTTGTTCGCTGTGTCGGCGATCTCTTCTTCGTCCTCCACCGGGGCCGGAATGTCGGCCGGCGTCTCCAGCGTCAGGCGGCCCAGCTTACCGTCGCGCAACTCGTGCAGCAGTACCTCGGCACCGCGGTGCAGATCGACCTCGCCGCCGGGGCGCAGGCCGCCGCGGCGGCTGGCGATCTCGGCGAGAATCGCATGGCCGTCGAAACCCGCCAGCGCCAGCAGGTCGACGCGCACCGGGCCGTCGGCCTCGACCTGTTCGGCCTGCGGGTTGGGTGCATAGGGCGGCAGCTCGCCCAGCTTGTAGCGGGCCTTGAGCGCCTCGGGGTAGCGCCGGGCCAGCTCGGCGGCGGTGACGACGGCGACGTCGACGTAGTCGATGGCGGTGTCGCGAATGGCGCCGGTAGCGGCCAGGCGATAGGCACTGGCCTGGTCCTCGATCTTCGGCCACAGCACGCCGGGGGTGTCGATCAGTGCCACGCGGCCGGCGATACGCACCTTCTGCTGGCGCTTGGTCACTGCCGGCTCGTTGCCGGTCTTGGCGATGGCCTTGCCGGCCAGGCCGTTGATCAGGGTCGATTTGCCGACGTTGGGAATGCCCATGATCATCACCCGCACGTCGCGGTCGGCGCGCACCTGCCCGGCCAGCTCATGGCACAGCTTGGGAATGCGCTTGAGTTCGCGGGCGTTGGTGGTGGTCACGGCCAGTGCCCGGGTATCCGGCAGCGAGTCGAAATGCGCGACCCATTCGCGGGTACGCTCCGGGTCGGCCAAGTCGGCCCGCGAGAGGATCTTGAGCACCGGCTTATGGCGGGTCAGGCCGGCGAGCATGGGGTTGGCACTGGAGTAGGGCAAACGGGCGTCGAGCACCTCGATTGCCACGTCGATCTCCGGCAGCGCCTCCTGGATCTGGCGGCGCGCCTTGTTCATGTGTCCCGGATACCAGCCGAGCATGGTCCACTCCTGCAAACCGTACGAGGCCGCCCATCATAGCAGAAGGGCGGCCTCGTCAGGGCAGGGAGCTACGCTATTCGCCGGGGTGGAAGGCGATGGCCACCGAGTTGATGCAGTAGCGCAGCCCGGTGGTCTGGGGCGGGCCGTCGGGGAAAACGTGACCCAGGTGGGCATCGCAGTGGGCGCAGACCACCTCGGTGCGCTGCATGCCATGGGAGTCGTCGTGGCGCTCTTCGACACACGCCTGGCCCAGCGGACGGTCGAAGCTGGGCCAGCCGCAATGGGCCTCGAACTTGTGCTCGTTCTCGAACAGCGGGGCATTGCAGCAGACGCAATGGTAGATGCCGTGCTCGTCGGTAACCTTGTAATCGCCGCTGAAGGGGCGTTCGGTGCCCTGCTGCCGAGTCACCCGGTACTGTTCCGGCGTGAGCTGGGCTTGCCACTCGGCATCGCTCTTCTCGATCTTCTTGCGCATGGCCTCTCTCTCCTGCTGGTGCGACGTCTTCATCAGACACCCATAGCTTGGCTGCTTTCCATTGCTTCGGCCAACCCAGGCCGACAGTTGACAGCTTCGGGGGGCTTGAGTAAGATTCGCGCCACCTCGTTGAGGCAGAGAGCGAGACGGCTGCGTCCCATTCGTCTAGTGGTCCAGGACACCGCCCTTTCACGGCGGGAACAGGGGTTCGAACCCCCTATGGGACGCCACTCGTTTCATCGCTGGTTCAGCAGGTACCGGAGTGCGGGACTGAAGTGCGGGAATAGCTCAGTGGTAGAGCATCGCCTTGCCAAGGCGAGGGTCGGGAGTTCGAATCTCCTTTCCCGCTCCAGCTTCAGCGCCAGTTGCGTCCCATTCGTCTAGTGGTCCAGGACACCGCCCTTTCACGGCGGGAACAGGGGTTCGAACCCCCTATGGGACGCCATCTTCCGGTTGCATCCGCAGTAGCGGTTGCATTGTTCATCGCATAGACTTGCGTACGTGCGGGAATAGCTCAGTGGTAGAGCATCGCCTTGCCAAGGCGAGGGTCGGGAGTTCGAATCTCCTTTCCCGCTCCATCACCCCTTCGGGGTGGTAGCGTATTGTCTGGCTGCTGCGTCCCATTCGTCTAGTGGCCTAGGACACCGCCCTTTCACGGCGGGAACAGGGGTTCGAACCCCCTATGGGACGCCACCTCTCGGTTATACTGCATGGGCAGGCATGACCGATACCGATCAAGCGGGAATAGCTCAGTGGTAGAGCATCGCCTTGCCAAGGCGAGGGTCGGGAGTTCGAATCTCCTTTCCCGCTCCAGTTTTCTTTTCACCGACCAAGATGCCAAGGCTCGGGCCGGAAGCCGGGGCGCCGGACCGTCGAATCTCCTTTCCCGCTCCAGTTTTCTTTTCACCGACCAAGATGCCAAGGCTCGGGCCGGAAGCCGGGGCGCCGGACCGTCGAATCTCCTTTCCCGCTCCAGTTTCTTTCAGCCTTACTAATGCCAAGGCTCGCCCCCTCTAACACAATTTCGATTACCTTGCCCATGGGCGAGGGCATATTGCGTTTTTCCTGGGCCAGGCTTGAAAAATCCCTTCGCGCCCTAATGTTCTGAACTCGTTTTCCATCCCAACGCAAGGATGTCTCATGGCCGAACCGGCGCTGTCGATCCGTGGCCTGACCAAGGTCTATGGCAACGGCTTCCACGCCCTGAAGGGCATCGACCTCGATGTGGAGCAGGGGGATTTCTTCGCCCTGCTGGGGCCCAACGGGGCTGGCAAGTCCACCACCCTGGGGGTGGTGTGCTCGCTGGTGCAGAAGACCGCCGGCCAGGTCTCGATCTTCGGCATCGACATCGACCGCGATTTCGCCCGCGCCAAGTACCACCTGGGCGTGGTGCCTCAGGAGTTCAATTTCAACCAGTTCGAGAAGGTGCTCGACATCGTGCTGGCCCAGGCGGGCTACTACGGCATGCCGCGCCGCGAGGCATTGCCCCGGGCCGAGAGCCTGCTCAAGGACCTCGGCCTGTGGGACAAGCGCAACGGCAGCGCGCGCATGCTCTCGGGCGGCATGAAGCGCCGGCTGATGATCGCCCGTGCGCTGATGCACCGGCCCAAGCTGCTGATTCTCGACGAGCCCACCGCCGGCGTCGACATCGAGCTGCGCCGCAGCATGTGGGAGTACATGCGCCGCATCAATCGCGAGGAGGGCACCACCATCATCCTCACCACCCACTATCTCGAGGAGGCCGAGAGCCTCTGTCGCAACGTGGCAATCATCAACCACGGCGAGATCGTGCGGAACACCAGCGTGCGTGAGCTGCTCGCCGAACTCGACACCGAGACCTTCCTGCTCGACCTGGCGCATCCGGTAACGCAAGCCCCGCAGGTCGAGGGCTTCGACGTGCACAAGGTGGATGCTGCCCAACTGGCCATAGTGGTGCACCGCGGTCAGCACCTGAACGATGTGTTCACCGCCCTGGATGAGCAGGGCATCGAGGTGGTTTCCATGCGCAACCGCGCCAACCGGCTCGAGGAGATGTTCGTGTCGATGGTGGAGCAGGGCAACGACGAGCGCCGCGAGGCCGAGCAGGCGGAGGCGGGCAAATGAACGCCACTCAGGTCGCGATTGCCTTGTGGACCCTCGTCGTCAAGGAGATCAAGCGCTTCACGCGCATCTGGCCGCAGACCCTGCTGCCACCCTCGATCACCATGGCCATGTACTTCATCATCTTCGGCAGCCTGATCGGCCCGCGCATTGGTGAAATGGGCGGATTTAGCTACATGGACTTCATCGTTCCGGGGCTGATCATGATGGCGGTGATCACCAACAGCTACTCCAACGTGGCCTCGAGCTTCTTCTCCAACAAGTTCCAGCGCAGCGTAGAGGAGATGATGGTTTCGCCGATGCCCAACTGGGTAATCCTCACCGGCTTCGTGCTTGGGGGCATGGCTCGCGGGCTGGGCGTGGGGGCGATCGTGACCATCGTATCGCTGTTCTTCACCCGTATCAGCGTGGCCCATCCGCTGCTCACCGTGGGGGTGGTGGTGCTCACCGCCGCGCTATTCTCCATCGGTGGTTTCATCAACGCGCTGCTGGCCGACAAGTTCGATGACGTATCCATCGTGCCGACCTTCGTGCTGACACCGCTGACCTATCTGGGCGGGGTGTTCTATTCGATCTCGTTGCTGCCGACCTTCTGGCAGAACGCCTCGCTGCTCAATCCGATCCTCTATATGGTCAACGTGTTCCGCCACGGTTTCCTCGGTGTCTCCGATATCCCAGTGGGCTGGGCGCTGGCGGCCATCTTCGCTTTCATTATTGTGCTCTTTGCCATCGCTTTATGGATGCTGGAGCAAGGTAAAGGCATACGTTCATGAGTCATCGTCCCGATACCCTCGAACATGCCCCGCTGGGGCGCGAATCTGCCTACCCCGAGCACTACGATGCCGGGCTGCTCTATCCCATTCCTCGCGCGGCGAACCGTGCGCCGCTGGGCATCGATGAGGGCAGGCTGCCCTTCGTTGGTGAGGACGAGTGGCACGCCTTCGAGGTCAGCTGGCTCAACGCCCGTGGCAAGCCGCTGGTCGCCGTGGCGCGCTTCCGCCTGCCTGCCGAGTCGCCCAACCTGATCGAGTCGAAGTCATGGAAGCTCTACCTCAATGGCTTCAACCAGACCCGCTTCGACAGCCGCGAGCAGGTCATCAAGACCCTCGAGCGTGACCTGGCCCAGGCCGCCGGGGCGCCGGTCTCGGTGGAATTGTTCGACGTCGACGACGCGGCGCTCACAGTATGTCGACTGCCCGGCGAGTGCCTCGACGAACTCGATATCGAGATCGACGGCTACACACCCAGCGCCGAACACCTGCGGGTAGGCGAGGAAATCGTCGAGGAGACGCTCTATTCGCACCTGCTCAAGTCCAACTGCCCGGTCACCGGCCAGCCCGACTGGGGCAGCGTGCTGATTCGCTATCGCGGCCCCAAGCTCGACCGCGAGGGCCTGCTGCGCTACCTGATCGGCTATCGTCAGCATCAGGATTTCCACGAGCACTGCGTGGAGCATATCTTCATGGACCTGATGGCCAAGGCAAGCCCCGAGCGGCTACTGGTGCTGGCGCGCTACGTGCGACGCGGCGGGCTCGACATCAGCCCCTGGCGTGCCACGCCGGGCGAGCGCCCACCGGCACCCCTGCGCCTGGCGAGACAGTAGGCCTGGCACGACACTAACCGGGGCAACTGGTAAAGTTCGGTCATCCCTTCTTCACGACCTGGCATGAGAGACCGTATGGACGCACTCACCCTGTTGCACGAGCGCAGTTCGATGGGCAAGTTGACCGGCCCGGCGCCGAGCCCCGAGCAGATGGAAGCAATCTACCGTTCGGCGCTACGGGCACCCGACCACAAGGAACTGCGGCCTTGGCGCTTCATCGAGTTCTCCGGTGAAGGGCTCGTACGGCTGGGTGAACTCTTCGCCGAGGCCGAGTATCGCGAAAACCCCAGCATCGAGGACGCCGCCCTGGACGCCGCGCGCAAGAAGCCACTGCGTGCACCCATGGTCATCGCCGTGATCGCCAAGGTCACGCCCGACGTGGAAAAGGTACCCAAGATCGAGCAGGTGATCTCCGCCGGCTGCGCCGGCCACGGCATTCTTCTCGCCGCTCATGCCCTTGGGCTCGGTGCCATGTGGCGCAGTGGCAAGTACGCCTTCGACCCCACCGTACGCAAGGGGCTCGGCCTGGAGGAGGACGATGAACTGATCGCCTTCATCTACCTCGGCCAGCTCGGTGGACGCCACAAACCCATCGCCGAGCATCGCCTCAGCGACTTCGTCGAGCGCTGGACCTGATACGATGCGCGAAGTCGGCGTACCTCACCCGCGCCTGCCGCTGCCCGAGCCGGGCCAGCGCGACGACCCGCAAGTCTTCCTCACCTGGCTCGGCGAGGCCATCCCCATGGTCGAGCATCTGGGCATCCGCCAGATGCGCTGGGAAGGGGAGCGCCTGGTGTGGGAGCTAGCGCTCACGCCCAACCTCAACGACAAGGGCACCGGCTTTGGCGGCGGGCTCACCGCCCAGACCACCCTGCTGGGCTGGTGCTGGACCACTCTGTGGCTACGCCAGCGCGGCCATGCCCGCGATGTCGTCGTCGCCGAGGCCAGCCAGCGCTTCCTGGCGCCGGTTACCGGCGACTACCGGCTCACCTGCGCTCCCGAGAGCCAGCAGGGCCCCGGGACGCTCGGCGAGCAGTTGGCGAGCCGCGGGCGTGGCCGTATCGCCTTGGTGCAACAGCTCTGGTGCGGCGACACCCTATGCCTGGAAGCTCGCGGCGACTACGCCGTGCTGCCCGCTAGCTGACGGCCCCGAAAGCCGAAAACCGGCTTGCAAACGCGCACTTAAGCCGTTAGACTTTGCGCCGTTCTGACGCACAAGGCACGGCCAGCGGGCGTGAGGACCACAATGTGGAGGGGTGTCCGAGTGGTCGAAGGAGCACGCCTGGAAAGTGTGTAAGTCGAAAGGCTTCGAGGGTTCGAATCCCTCCCCCTCCGCCACAGAATCGTGATAGAAGGGGAGTCCCGCATCAGCGGGGCTCCCCTTCTGCATTTCTTCCATACAATTTTCCTGGCCTCAAGGGCCTCGGGACTGATCAGTCCAATCTCGCTGTTCCAACGTTGCCTGTTGTAGTCCAGTTCAATGCACTCGTACACCTGATCTTGCCCAGGAGCAGTGGACCCCAGTTTCCACGTTCTGCCCGGCTGCACGCGCCTTTTGTGGCTGGAAACGCTGGCCACATAGAACAATGCTTTGGCAATTCATTCTCGTGTTTGTGCGCTGGCCTAATGGTTCGACGCGTCGACGCTGGAACTCGAGCGTGTCTGGCATCGACTGGCGGGCAGCCATGCCTGATTTATGTTGCACTGCACAAAACCCTCTGTTATCGTGTGTGATATGCCGCAGAGCGGGAATCCCCCGCTCCATGGCATCAGAACCACGGAGGTTCCCATCATGACCAACGCATTCGCATTCGACGCGAAGAAGTTCGACACCGCTCAGCTCGAGTCCGTGTTCTTCGCCCCGGCGCGCGCCTTCGCCGCCCTGTCCGTCGACTTTACCGAGAAGCTGGTCAATGCCCAGCTCGACGCTACCAGGGCCTATACCGACACCACCCTGGCGCAGCTGCACCAACTGGTGGAGGTCAAGGATGCCGAGGGTCTGCGTTCCTACCTGGGAGGCCAGCAGCAGGTAATCCAGGACCTGACCGAGCGCATGAAGGGGGATGCCGAAAAGATCGTAGCCCTGCAGCAGGACTTCGTTCAGGAAAGCCAGAAGCTGACCGAGGGCAGCGTCAAGCAGGCCCAGCAAGGCCTCCAGTCGGCCACCGAGACCGCGACCAAGGCAGTCAAGGAAACCGCTTCCAAGGCCAAGTAAGCCTTGGGCCCGCGGGCCGCGCTGACGCACGATCAGAGGCCGTCGATTCATGATCGACGGCCTTTTGGCATCTGGAAAGACGGGGAGGCACCTGCCCCTCCTGCTCGATCTGGGCTCTGATGCTGGGGGCCGAGCCAACGTGCGCTTTTACCTACATACTTTGTAGTAAATCTCTTACAAGGATTTTTATCCTGGGTTAACCCACGATCCGTATTCCTGTGCCATGGTATCTGTATGGGGCAATGGATGGCCCAACACGGAAGGCCGAGCGACGGAATGCTCATACCAGGGATGCTTGGGCAGGAAGCCCAAGGTGGGCTGGATAGGGAAGCGTCGATAAAAAGCCCGGCCCCTGCGGTCGGGCTTTTCTTATCGTGGGATCGGTTCGCACTGCGCCCCCATTTGCTGTTTCGAGCACTTCGAGACGGCAATGCCCGATGCGAGAGATGCCTGCTCATGCGTGCTCTTGCGGGTTCGCCAAAATATTGCGTCTCATCGCACCTGACCCCGACCACCGGCCGGGGTCTCTGTTGCATACGCGAATAACAGCCGTATGAGAAAGGCTAATGCGGCTGTCGTAGGGAATTGTCCTACATCATTTGTCAGAGATTTCCTACAAAGAAGCATATCCCACGTTAACGGCATTTTGCTGGATAGCTGCCATGCTGTAAGCAAGAGCAAGGAAGCTCCGCAAGGAAGCCGGGTCAGGAAGACGCAACGACCAGGGAAGCTCGGTCAGGATGATCGAGGTGGTAGCAAGGACGCGAGAGTTCGCCCGGCCGCAAGGCCGGGCTCTTGCTTTCTGGGGGCTCACCTTTTTACCCCCATGCGACCCTCCTGCCGAAATTCCAAACCCGGAAAAGCCGTCACCTTGGGGCGAAGTCTTTGCTTTTGCTTTCCCGCTTCACGGGGGATGATGGAAGGTCGGCTGCCATGGGAACGAAGGGGCGGTGGCCGAGAGCAGATGATCGACCCGTCGTGTGTGGCGGTGCGACGCGTCGTGTGCGTTGCTTTCGTTCGGTTAATTTAGAATTATCTGCTATAACTAAGCGTATCCTTCCAACGGGTGACGGGATGTCCAATTCTGACTGGCTGTTCAAGGCTCGTCGGTTCGCTCTTGCCGGCCTAGGGGCCGGCCTGCCGTCGTTCGCGTTCGCTTCTGCCTCCGCCGAGGGGGGAGCCACGCCCCCTGCCGGCTGGAGTTTGATAGCGCTGGTCGTGGTGTCGGCCCTGGTAGTGGTGGGGCTGGTGGATCGCCTCAGGCTGCTTCGCAAAGCCGACAGGCTGCAGGCCAGCCATGCAGAGCTGACGACCGTACTCGACAGCGTGGACGCCTGTATCTACGTCAAGTCGAGTGACTTCCGCTACCAGTATGTCAACCGCAAGGGCTGCGAGATCGTGGGCCTGCCGGCCGAGTCGGTGCTGGGCAAGACCGACAGCGACCTCTTCGATTCGATCACGGCGGCGGAACTGCACTTCAACGACCGGCGAGTCCTCGAGCAGGGCGAGAAGGTCGTGGTGGAAGAGGGGTACGTGCAGGGCAAGGAGGAAACCGTCTTCACCTTCCTCTCGATCAAGCTGCCGATGCGCAGAGCCGATGGCTCGATTCATGCACTCTGCGGCATCTCCACCGACGTCACCGAATATCGCGATATCCAGGAGAGCAAGCACCGGCTGACGTTCTACGATTCGCTGACGGGGCTGCCCAACCGGCGCCTGCTGCTCGACCGGCTGGAGATGGTGGTCAAGGGTTCTCGTCGCAGTGAACGCTATGCCGCCCTGCTGTTCATCGATCTGGACGACTTCAAGGTCATCAACGAGACCCAGGGGCTGCAGCGGGGCGACCGTTTCCTGCGCCAGGTGGCACAGAAGCTGGATGAAGTCGTGCGCGAGAGCGACACCCTGGCGCGGCTGGGGGCCGATGAGTTCGTGCTGTTGATCCACGATCTCGGCCTCGACGTGGAGCAGGCGGCCCATGCCGCCGAACGCGTGGCCGAGAAGCTGTTGGGGCAGATCACCAGCGCCCAGACCGACGACGACCAGGCGCTGACCCTGCCCATCTCGGCGAGCATCGGCATCACCCTGTTTGCCAACGGCCAGGCGAACGTCGACAGTGCCATGCGTCAGGCGGACATCGCCCTGCAGCAGGCCAAGATGGCGGGCGGCAATACCCTGCGTTTCTTCAATGCCGACATGCAGGCCGACGTGATGGAGCGGGTACATCTCGAGGCCGACCTGCACCAGGCGCTGGCGCGTGATGAGCTGCGCCTGCATTACCAGATCCAGGTCGATGCCCGTGCCAGGGTGACGGGCGTCGAGGCATTGATCCGTTGGCAGCATCCCCAGCGCGGGCTGGTGCCGCCTGGCCTTTTCATTCCTCTGGCCGAGAAGAACCGGCTGATACTGCCGATCGGTTACTGGGTGCTCGAAACCGCCTGCCGGCAATTGGCCACGTGGGCGCAGGAGAGCGACAAGGAGAGGATGACGATAGCGGTCAACGTCAGCTCGGTGCAGTTCCATCAGCCCGATTTCGTTGCCCGGGTCCAGGACGTCCTGGAGGAAACCGGCGCCAATCCTGGCCGGCTGGTGCTGGAAGTCACCGAGAGCCTGCTGATGGAAGAGCCCGAGCGGGTGCGTGACATCATGCTGCGTCTCAGCCAGCTCGGCATACGCTTTGCCCTGGACGACTTCGGCACCGGCTACTCATCGCTGAACTACCTGAAGCGGCTTCCTTTGGATGAACTCAAGATCGACAAGTCGTTCGTCGATGGCGTGCTCGACGACCCGGTAGATGCCGCCATCGTCACCACCACCATCACCCTGGCGAACAGTCTCGGGCTGGAAGTGACGGCCGAGGGAGTCGAGACCGAGGCCCAGCACCGCTGGCTGCTGGAACATGGCTGCGAGGCCTTCCAGGGGTATTTGTTCGGACGTCCGCTGGCCTTGGAAGAGCTGACATTGACCGAAAAGGCTTGCTCCTTTTCCCTCCTGAGGGAGCAATAACTTGTGCCGCGCTTCCTCCATTTCCCGTTGCTACTGGGGTAAGCTGAGCGTGTCGTGTCGCGAGAGGAGCCCGCTTCTCTGCCATGCCTACCCACACAACGGAGAATTTCATGTCCTTTCGACCCTTGCTTGCCGCTGCCGTGCTGATGTTCCCGCTGTCGGCCTTGGCCGAAACGCCCAATATCGTGCCAGGCCAGTGGCAGTTCACCAGCACCACCTCGGTGAGGGGTGACGTGCCGATTCCCGACCAGACGGAAAGCCATCAGGAGTGCATCGTGCAGGGCGATCTCGACGATGCCGACTTCCAGTTCCTCGACGTGGAGGAAGGCTGCGAGCTGCTGGAGCACAACGTCTCCGCCGACGGTATCGACTACCGCATGATCTGTCGCGCCGAGGGTGGTGAGGCGAACATCGATGGCCGCATGGCCTTCCTGGGCGAGCGCGTCGAGGGCAACGTGAACATCGATACCGAATCGCCGATGGGGCAGATGCAACTGGAAACCGCCATCGAGGGCGAGCGCCTCGGCGACTGCTGAGCGTCATCGCTGGCGACAAGAAGCACGAAGGCCACCCTGGGGGTGGCCTTCGTGCTTTCTTGCCTTCGGACTCAATAGTGATCGGCAGGCGCCTTGGCCATTTCGGCTTCCAGGCGCTGTTTCACCACGCCGGGCGAGCCGGTGTGACGAGCCAGCAGGTCGTAGGCCACCGGCACCACGAACAGCGTGAAGAAGGTGGCGGCCGCTACGCCGGCCATGATCACCGTGCCGATCACCATGCGCGATTCGGCGCCGGCCCCGGTCGAGACGATCAGCGGGATGGAACCGGCCATGGTGGTGACGGCGGTCATCAGGATCGGGCGCAGGCGCGTCACCGAGGCCTCGAGCAGGGCCTCGCGGAAGGCCAGGCCCTGGTCGCGCAGCTGGTTGGCGAATTCCACGATCAGGATGCCGTTCTTGGCCGCCAGTCCGATCAGCATCACCAGGCCCACCTGGCTATAGATGTTCAGCGACTGGCCGGTGAGCAACAGGCCGAATAGGGCGCCGCTCATGGCCAGCGGTACGGTGAGCATGATCACGAAGGGGTGCACGAAGCTCTCGAACTGTGCCGCCAGCACCAGGAACACTACCAGGGCGCCCATTACCAGCAGGAAGGTGGTGGCGCCGCTGGCCTCGCGATAGTCGCGGGAGGGGCCGGCCACGTTGGTCTGGGCTTCCGGAGGGAGTATCTCCGCGGCCGTCTGTTCCAGGTACTCCAGCGCCTCGCCCAGCGGATAGCCGTCCACCAGGTTGGCCTCGAGGGTGATGGCGCGGATCCGGTTGAATCGATTGAGCGTGCTGGCGCCGGCGTAGTCGGTTAGCGTCACCAGGCTGGCCAGGGGAATCAGCTCGCCCGAGCGGGACGAGCGCACCTGGATGTTGTCCAGCGCGCGCGGGCTGCTCTGCCTGGCCCGATCGCCCTCGACGATGACGTCGTACTCTTCGCCGTTGTCCACGTAGCGGGTCACGTTGCGTCCGCCCAGCAACACTTCCAGGGTGCGGCCGATCTCGGTCACCGTGACCCCGAGCGATGCCGCCCGCTCGTAGTCGATATCCACGCGCAGCTGCGGCTGGGTCTCCCGGTAGTCGCTTTCCAGGCCCGCCAGGCGAGGGTTGTGCTCACGAATGTGCTCGAGCATCAGGTCGCGCCATTCGGCGAGCTGTTCGTAGGTGCCACCGCCGAGCACGAACTGCACCGGCTTCTGCACGCGCTGGCCGAAGCCTTGGCGCATGACCGGGCTGGCCTGCACGCCAGGCAGGTCGGCCAGGCGCTGGCGTACGTCGTCCATGATCTCCCAGGCGCTGCGGCGCGTTCCCCATTCGGCCATGTTGATGATGGCGAAGCCGCCATTGAAGTTCTCGATGTTGCCGAAGCCGCGCGGGGCGCGGATCACCACGCGCTGCAGTTCGCCCGAGTCCACCAGCGGCTGCAGGCGCAGCTCGATCTCGTCCATGTAATCCATCATGTAGTCGAAGGTGGCACCCTCGGGGCCGCTGACCAGAATGATGAAGTTGCCGCGATCCTCCTGGGGGGTGTACTCGTTGGGCAGCCGTTCGGCCATCCACACGGTGGCGGCGATCAGGGCGAGGAACACGGCCAGTACGGCCAGGCGCGCCTTGAGCACCGCTTCCAGCAGGGCGCGATAGATCCGCTGCGACAGCTCGAGCAGCCACTGCACGCCGCGTGCCGCGGCGCTGTCGCCCATGCTGGGCTTGAGGATCTTCGAGGCCATCATCGGCGTGAGGGTGAGCGCCAGCAGGCTGGAGATGGCCACGGCCGCCGCCATGGTCAGGGCGAACTCGGAGAACAGCCGGCCCACGTTGCCTTGCAGGAAGCTGAGCGGCACGAATACCGCGATCAGCACCAGGGTGGTGGCGATGACGGCAAAGGCGATCTGGCGGGTGCCACGGAAGGCCGCCACCAGAGGCGTTTCGCCGTAGTCGTGCATGCGCCGGTTGATGTTCTCCAGCACCACGATGGCGTCGTCGACGATCAGGCCGATGGCCAGCACCAGCGCTAGCAGCGTCAGCAGGTTGATCGAGAAGCCCATCACCGCCAGCGCGCTGAACGAGCCGATGATGGCGATGGGCACCGTCACCGCGGGCACCAGGGTGGTGCGCACGTTGCCGAGGAACATGAAGATCACCACCACCACCAGCCCCATGGCGATGAACAGCGTCAGCACCACCTGCTGGATGGCGCCGGCCACGAACACCGAGGCGTCGAAGTTCAGGCTCAGCTGCATGCCGTCGGGCAGGGTGGCTTGCAGCCGCTCCATCTCCGCCTGGACGCCCTGGGAGAGTTCCAGCACGTTGGCGGTGGACTGCATCATCATGCCCAGGCCGACCATGGGCACGCCGTTGGCGCGAAAGATCGAGCGGTCGTCCACCGAGCCGACCTCGACCCGGGCCACGTCGCCCAGGCGTATCAGGTAACCGTCGCTGCCCTGGTCGATGGCCAGGCGCTGGAAGTCCTCCGCCGCGGCGAAGCTGCGCGGCAGGCGCACGATGAACTGGCGCTCGCGGGATTCGATGGAGCCGGCGGGCAGCTCGACGTTCTCGGCGCGCAGGGCGCTCTCGACGTCGCTGACGGTGAGGTTGCGCGCTGCCAGGGCGTTGCGGTCGATCCACACCCGCATCGCGTAGTCGCGTCCACCGCCCAGGCGCACCCGGGCCACGCCGGGCTGCACGGAGAGGCGATCGACCAGGTAGCGGTTGGCGTAGTCGGTCAGCTCCGGCATGGAATAGCCTTCGCCGGAGAGGCTCAGCCACACCACGATCTCTTCGCTGGAATCCGCCTTCTGCACTTCGGGCGGGTCGGCGTCGTCGGGCAGGTTGCGCTGGGCGCCGGCGATGCGGTCACGTACGTCGTTGGCCGCGGCGTCGATGTCCATGTCGAGGTTGAATTCGATATTGATCCGCGAGCGGCCATCCTCGCTCGACGAGGTCACCACCGCGATGCCTTCGATACCGGCGATGCGGTCTTCCAGCACCTGGGTAATGCGCGACTCGACCACGTTGGCCGCTGCCCCGGGGTAGCGGGTATCGATGCTGACGACCGGCGGGTCGATGGAAGGGTACTCCTGCAGCGACAGCCGCTGCAGGGAGAGCAGGCCGAAGGCGACGATCAGCAGCGCCAGTACCGTCGCCAGCACCGGCCGCTGGACCGAGATGTCGGACAGGCGCATCAGGCGTCTCCCTCGTCGCGATGCGCCTCGAGAATCTCGCGGATGGAATTTTCCTCGTCGGCGATGCCCAGCAGCCGTACGCGATCGCCTTCCCGGGCACGCTGTACGCCGTGGGAAACCACCAGCTCATCGGCCTCGAGCCCCTCGAGGACCTCGGCCTGGCCGGTACGGCGCTCGCCGATGCGCACTTCGCGCCGCTCCACGCGGTTCTCGTCGGCCTCGTCGATCACCAGCACGTACTGGCGGTCGCCGCTGGGAATCAGCGCGGCTTCGGGCACTACCACGGCCTGCCGCGGGCTGCGCTGCAGCACCACCTCCATCAGCATGCCGGGGCGCAGGCGCAGGTCGGGGTTGTCGATCTCGGCGCGTACCGTGACGCTGCGGCTGACGGGGTCGACCCGCGAGCCGATGCTGGCCACTTCACCTTCGAAGATCTCGTCGGGAAAGGCCACGCTGCGTGCCGTTAGCGCGAGGCCGGGCGTGAGGATCGCCAGGTAGACCTCCGGTACGCTGAAGTCGAGCTTCATCACGTCGAGCTTGTCGAGCGTGACCAGCTCGGTGCCGGGGGTGACCAGGCTGCCCAGGCTGATGTTGCGAAAGCCCACCACGCCGCCGAAGGGCGCGCGCAGCCGGTAGTTGGTCAGCCGTGCCTCCAGCGCCTGGATTTCCGCCTCCGCCTGGCGCAGCCGTGCCTGGCTGTCCTCCACGTCGGCGCGTGGGGCCATGTTGCGGCTCTGCAACTGGGTCAAGCGCTCCACCGCACTGCGGCGCTCGTCGCGCAGGGCCTGGGCGACACGCAGCTGGGCGCGTTCCTCGCTGTCTTCCAGCCGGATCAGCAACTGGCCGGCTTCCACGACTTCGCCATCGCGAAAGTTCAGCTCGGCGACGATCTCGGTCACCGTGGCCGAAAGCGTCACGCTCTCATCGGCACGCAGGGTGCCGAGCGCCTCCAGCGGGTCGGACCAGGGCAGGAGGTCGGCCCGGGCGCCGATCACGGCGGTGCGTTCCTGGGCAGCCGCGGGCAGGCCGGCGGCGAGAGTGAAAGTAAGCGTCAGGGCGAGAGCGGCGGCCAGGGAGACCCGGCCGATCAGCACAGCCAATCGCCGGGCCGCTGCAGGACGGGCCGGCGCAGAAACAAAAAGGCGCGATGTGTTCATGGGGGCTCTTGTCGTGGTTCGGCAGGCGCGAGAGGGCGCCACATCCATGGGCGCTTCCTCATCAGCCTACTCATCTTGGCGGCATTGAATGTGACAACAAATTCGCAATATCCATTCTACCTTGGGATTTCGACTGTATAGCCCCTGTACAGGAAAATCAATTTGTGCGCAATCGCGCACCTCATTTCCCTCTTCTGCAAGATCCTTCCATTGCTTTGCAAGATTCTCCAAGCGTAACTGAATTGTAACTACGATGCTGAGTCACGTGAGCGTACGTAAATCCCGGCGCTCCTTGAACGACGCAACCCAGGTTGTTTGACAAAAACGTAGGAGAAACGACATGAACAAGCTGATGCAAGGGGTCGAGCGTTTCTGGAAGGATGAGGAAGGCGCCGAGACGGTGGAATGGGTGTTGGTTGCCGCGCTTATGGTGGCAGCATTCGTGGCTGGTTATGCGATGCTTGGTGAAGAGATTGCTGATGTGTTTACTAGCATAGGTGAAGCATTAGGGACTGCATCAGATGGAATTGGAAGTGTTTCAGTTCCTGGTGGTGGCGGTGCTGACTGATTACTGAAAAACATGCGCCGATTGGGAAATCGGCGCAATATTTAAAAGAAGTTAAATGACAGATGAAGAGGGTGTTATGAGTTATGAGCTACTGTTGATCCCCTGCTTCCTTCTGATTTGGAGTGCAGCTGCTTGGGATCTACAACAACGCCGTATTCCTAATGCCCTCGTTATGGCCGGGGCCGCTGCTGGACTGTTGCTGCAGGGAGTGCTGGCAGGCTCGAGCGGTGTCCTGGCCGCCAGCTATGGATTGCTGGTAGGCCTGGCGGTATTCATGCCCGGCTACCTGCTGGGATTTACCGGCGCAGGCGATGCCAAGCTGATGGCGGCGGTAGGTACTTTTCTGGGGCCGTTGGGTGCCTTTCAGGCCGCATTGGCCAGCATTCTGGCGGGCTCACTGATCGCCATTGGCTATATCCTGTTTGCCGTGCTGTTTCGCCAGACGGCTTCACCAATGGCACGTTATGGATTGATGGCGAAGGCGCTGGTCGTGACGGGAAAGCCGATTTATATCAAGCCGGAACAAGGCGAGGTAATGGGTCGAAAGTTTCCCTTTGCGGTGGCGATTGCACTGGGTACGAGCGGATGGATGATCTGGCAATGGCCGCTGGGCTAGTGGGAAAACAAGAACAAGAAAACGAACCCAGCGGCCATTGCCAGGCCACTCATTTACCAAACATTACGATGAAAAAGTGAGGCCGATCATGCTCCCTGAAGCCACCCCCCTAGAGGATGTCAGCCACGGCAATGCGGCAGCACGACGCGCGCCGCGCCCCGGCACGGTGGCGGAAACGGGGCTCTCGATGCTCTACCTGGGCGACCTGCTGGTCAAGCAGCTGTTCGAGCAGGGCGTCATGGACCTGCATCAGCTGAGCCGCGAGAGTGCCCTGGCCGGCAGTGTGGTGGAAGAAGTCAGCCGTTTCCTGCGCGAGGAGGGGCGGGTGGAGGTGCGCGGCCAGGGCGAGGCGGGGGCGTTGCGCTTCGGCCTGACCGACCGCGGCCGTGCCTCGGCGCTGGAGGCGTTCAACCGCGATGGCTACAGCGGCAAGGCCCCGCTCACCCTGGAGCAGTACAGCACTCGGGTCCGCGAGCAGGCGCTCAGCGAGGTGGGCATCCGCCGCGAGACGGTGATGGCGGCCTTCGACGATACCGTGATCGACCCAGCGCTGCTCGACCAACTCGGCCCCGGGCTGCACTCCGGCCGTGCCATGTTCATCCATGGCGAGGCAGGCACCGGCAAGAGCTATATCGCCCGCCGCCTGGTGCGGCTGCTGCCGGGGGAGGTACTGATACCCCACGCCATCCTGGTGGGGGGCAAGGCGGTGCGCTGCTTCGACCCCGCCGTACACCATACCCTTGAAGCGCCGGACGAATCACCGTGCGCCGCGCAGCTCTACCTGGAGCATGGCCACGACCCGCGCTACGTGCGTTGCCATCGCCCCTGTATCGTCACCGGCGGTGAACTGACCATGGCGCGGCTCGAGGTGCAATACGACGCCGCCACCCATATCCACCAGGCGCCGGTCCAGCTGCTGGCCAATAACGGCATGCTGATCATCGACGACCTGGGCCGCCAGAGCATGACCCCCACCGAACTCTTCAATCGCTGGATCGTACCGTTGGAGGAGCGCCGCGACTTTCTCGCCTTGAGCAACGGCTACCACTTCAGCGTGCCCTTCGACGTGGCGCTGGTGTTCTCCACCAACCTCGACCCGCTGTCGCTGGCCGATGCCGCCTTCCTGCGCCGCATCGGCTACAAGATCCGCTTCGCTCCGTTGTCGAGGCCGGCCTACCTGGCGATCTGGCAGCAGCAGTGCTGTGCCCAGGGGTTGCCCTTCGACCGAAGCCTGGCGGAATTCGCCATCGATGAACTACATGGCCGACACGGTGTACCGCTGCTTGCCTGTCATCCACGCGATCTGCTGAACCTGGCCCAGGATCAACTCGACTACCACGGCTCTGCGGTGCCCGATCGGGACACCCTGTGCTGGGCATGGCAAACCTATTTCGGTGATTTCTCGGGGGGTGTCCGCACCCGCGGCGATACCGCCTCGAGTGGGAGGAGTGCGTCATGAAGAAGAAAGGCATTGCCACGATGTTTGCCATTTCGATGTTGATGGCCGGTGGCGCGGCACTGATCGCCATGAGCTGGATGGAACAGCAGAGTGACGAGCACGATGCCTTGGCCGAGGCCGGCCAGGTGGTGGTGGCCGCGCTGCAGATTCCCTTCGGTACCACGGTGCAGGCCAGCGACCTCAAGGTGCTGCGGCTGCCGCCGGATTCGGTACCGCCGGGCAGCTTCAACGACATCGAGAACGTGGTGGGGCGGGTCAGCAACCAGGTGATCTATGCCGGCGAGATCCTGCATGAGGGCCGCGTGGCTGAACACCTGGGCGGCAGCGCCCTGGCCGCGCTGCTCGACCCCGGCATGCGGGCCATGAGCGTACGCGTCGACGACGTGGTCGGCGTGGCCGGCTTCCTGCTACCGGGCAACCGGGTGGACGTGGTTTCCAGCAGGCGCAACGGCAGCCGCGACAGCGTCGAGTCGAAGACGGTGCTGCGCAACCTCAAGGTGCTGGCGGTGGACCAGATCGCCAACCAGGAACGCGACGGTCCGGTAATCGTACGTGCCGTCACTCTCGAAGTAACGACCCAGGACGCCGAGACGCTGGTCAAGGCCACCCAGGAGGGCAAGGTCCAGCTGACCCTGCGCAATCCCCTGGATGAGGAGGACAAACCCGACCTGCTGGCATCCCAGCGCGAGTTGCTCGGTGTCGAGCCGCCCCGCGAGCGTAGCTCGCCGCCGCCACAACGCACCACCGTGGCCCAGGCACCGCGCCAGGTCACGATCATTCGCGGTACCCAGTCCAGTACCGTAAACGTGCGCAACTGAAGCCGACAGCGAAGCGGCAGAGGACAAGGCGGCGGTGCCGCCAGGATAAGAACAAATGTGGCGACATCGGCGCGTCGCCACGACTAACAAGCAGTCAGGCAGGGAGAATCGACATGGTCATTCTAGGCGCAGGATGGAAAGGGCTGGTTTGGGCCCTGTTGGCGGTGATGGTCCTGGGTTGGGCCGTCGAGAGTGAGGCTCAGGAGAGTCCACGTAGCGTGGCGATGCCGGTCGAGGGTCGAACGGTGGCGGTGGCGGTGTCGCTGAACAAGGCCCAGGTACTGCAGTTCCCCCGGGCGGTGCGGGTGGTGTCGGTGGGAAACCCCGAGATTGCCGATATCGTGGTGATGGGCTCGCGGCAGATCTACGTGCTGGGCAAGTCCACCGGCACCACCAATGTGGTGCTGTGGGACCAGTCGGAGAATATCGAGGGCACCCTCAACGTGACCGTCACCCACGACCTCGAGACGCTCAAGAGCAATCTTCACGAACTGCTGCCAGGCGAGAGCATCCAGGTGCGCTCGGCCCAGGATGGCATCGTGCTCAGCGGCGAGGTGTCCAGCGCCGAGCGCCTCGAGACGGCGTTGCGGCTGGCCAATCGCTATGCCGGCGGCGAGGAGGGCGTCGTGCTCAACCTGATGCAGGTGGGCGGGGCCCAGCAGGTGATGCTCGACGTCAAGGTGGCGGAGGTGTCGCGCTCGCTGGTCAAGCGGCTCGAGGCCAACTTCAACGTCTTCAACGTCGGCTCGTCGGCATTCCGCGGCGGGGCGGTCAGCGGGGGGGCGAGCTTTCCGGATGCCGTTTTCGAGGGAGCGGAAGGCCTGGGTGGCCGGCTGCCGGTTTTCGGCGGCGGAACGCCGATCGGCCCGGTCGTCTCTGAATTCTCACCGGCCACGGCCACCATTGCCGATACCGGCATCTTCGCCAGCTACCTGCGCGGCGACTACCTGCTCAACCTGGTGCTGGATGCCGCCAGCCGCGAAGGCGTGGCCAAGATCCTCGCCGAACCCAACCTCACCACCCTGACCGGTCAGCCGGCGCGCTTCCTGGCCGGCGGCGAGTTTCCCATCCCGGTACCCCAGGGCGACGGCCAGGTCGCCATCGAACACAAGGAGTTCGGGGTGGGGCTTGGCTTCCTGCCGGTGGTGCTGGACTCCGGCACGATCAATCTACAGGTGGACGTCTCCGTTTCCGACCTGGTGCCGGTCAACAGCCTTCAGGTCGGGGTGGGGAGTGGCGTGGCGGCGCAGTTCTTCGTGCCGGCCCTGAGCAAGCGCAGCGCCAGCTCCACGGTGGAACTGGCCACCGGCCAGACCATTGCCATCGCCGGCATGCTCAACGAGAGCCTGCGCGAAAACGTCTCCAAGTTGCCTGGGCTGGGGGAGCTCCCTGTGTTGGGGGCGCTGTTCCGCAGCCAGGAATATATCAAGGAGCAGACCGAACTGGTGATCTTCGTCACCCCGCGCCTGGCTCGCTCTTTTTCGCCCGATCAGGTGCGCTTGCCCACCGGTTCCTTCGTCCCGCCGAGCGATCTCGAGTTCTACCTGCTGGGTAGCTTCCGGTCCCTCGGGGAGGGAGGCAGCCAGCGGCCGAGGCCCACGAGCCTGGACCTGGAATTGATGTCGAGCCGTCGGGAAGGCGGTACCGAAGGGCGTTTCGGCCATGACCTCTGATCGCTACTCACTACTGCCACGTCGGCCTAGCCAAGGGGAACGCACCATGACCGATTACCACATGAAGAGAGTTGCTGCGCGCCAGGACGGCAATGCCGCATGGGGGGCTATCCGCTGGCTGGGGGTTTTTGCCCTCGCCCTGGCGCTATCCGCTTGCATGGCACCGCGGCCGGGGGCCGATCTGCCCCCCTATGGCGACAGCGTTCGGCATACCAAGCAAATCCAGGCCTATGAGCCGGGTGATGCCGTACCGCCGCTGCATGGTGCCAAGGCGGCCGAGGCCATGCGTACCTATCGCCAGCCAGCCTCGGGGGCTCCGCAGGCGCCAGGCGCGATGCAGTGAAATGGGCTGCCCAGCTACGACAAGAGCGCAACAGGATTGGCCTGAGGCCAGCAACTTCGATAACAGGCAGGTGACACGATGCGCAGACAGCTCGAGATTCAGCTGACGGGAAGATCCCAGGAGCAGCTGCGGTCCCTGGAGGCGCTCTTGTGCAGCCAAGGCGACATCCAGGTGAATTCGCGGCTGATGGTCAATGGCAGCATCGATCCATTGGAAGGGGTCTCTCCTCTACCCGATGCGCTGGTACTGCTGGTTGGCGAGCACTGGGAGGCGGAACTCATGGCGCTTTGCGAACGGCCGGCCAGCGAGCGGCCACCGCTGTTGGTGGTGGGCCCCAAGGGCAATGTGGAGCTGATCCGCCTGGCCATGCGCGCCGGTGCCCGCGACTTCTTCTCGCCGCCGATCGATGACAGCGAGATCATTCAGTTTCTGCGTGAGTTGGCACGCGATCGCCCCAAAGCGCCAGGTCGGGAGTGCCGCACGACAGCGGTGATCAACGCCAAGGGCGGGTCCGGCGCCAGCCTGGTGGCGGCCAACCTGGCTCACCGCCTGGCCCGCAACGACCGCAGCACGGTGCTGGTCGACATGGACGTTCAGTTCGGCTGCCTTCCGCTCTATTTCAATCTTGTTCCCGATCACGGCCTGGTGCGGGCGTTGGAATCCGCCGACAACCTCGACGCTCTGGCCATGGCAGCCTACGTACAACAGCACGATAGCGGATTGGGGCTACTCGCCTCGTCGCCAGAGGACCGTGCCAGCCTGGCCGAGGTGCCCGAGGCACGTGTCGAACTGGTGCTGGAGGTGCTGGGCCAGGTCCATGACGAAGTGGTGGTGGACTTGCCGCGCTGGATCAATGGTGCCACGGCCTGCGTGCTGGAGCGTGCCGACCGCGTGCTGATGGTGATGCAGCAGAGCGTGGCCCACCTCCACGACGCCCAGCGCCTGCGCGACGTTCTCGTCCATGAGCTTCGGGTCTCGCCGGCGCGGATCAGCGTAGTGATCAACCGCTACGACAGGAAGAACGATGTCGACCTCAGTGCCATCGGCAGTGCCTTGCCGGGGCTGTCGCTGCACACCCTGCCCAATGATTTCAAACGCGCCAGCCACAGCATCAACATGGGCAGCCCCCTGCGTGACATCGCCCCCAAGGCACCGCTGACACGCCAGATCAAGGCGTTGGTCGAGGCGCTGGATGCTCCATCGGGGCATGGCGCAGTCAGAAAACGCTCCTTGCTGGGCTGGGCGCTGCCTCTCCGGCACTGAGCGAGCCGACTGGGTTTCGACGAGAAGTGACAAGTTCACTGATGACTGACCGGAACGAACAGGCATCAACGGGGTGCACTCAGGAGAAAGGCCATGAATCTGCGCGAGCGTACAGTTTCCGATCACAATAGCGAATTACGCGCCGGCTGGGCCGGGCGCGGTGCCGGCCGGTTGTCGCAGGAGGAGCAGGACTACAAGCAGAAACTCTTCCGCAAGTTGGTCAAGGTAATGGACCTGACCCTGCTGAGCACGCTGGACGAGCGCGAGGCGCGCCTGCAGGTGCAGCAGGTGTGCGAATCGTTGATGAGCAAGGAGACCTTGCCGTTCAACGCCGGGGTACGCCAACGCATCGTCAGTGAACTGCAGGACGAAGTGCTGGGCCTGGGGCCGCTGGAGACGCTGCTCGCCGACAAGACGATATCCGACATCCTGGTCAACGGCACCACACCCATCTACGTGGAGCGGCGCGGCAAGCTGGAACAGACCACGCTGCGCTTCGACAGCGACGCTCATCTCATGAGCATCATCGATCGTATCGTGTCGAGCGTCGGGCGGCGTGTCGACGAGTCTTCCCCCATGGTCGATGCGCGTCTCAAGGACGGGTCGCGGGTCAATGCGGTCATCCCGCCACTGGCCATCGATGGTCCCATCCTCTCCATTCGTCGCTTCGCCGTGGAGCGCCTGGGTATCGACAGCCTGATCGAGTACGGCAGCGTGTCGCCGGAAATCGCACGCCTGCTCGAGAAGGTCGTCCATGGCCGACTCAACGTGCTGGTCTCCGGCGGTACCGGTGCCGGCAAGACCACCCTGCTCAACGTTCTCTCGAGTTTCATTCCCCACGACGAGCGTATCGTCACCATCGAGGATTCCGCCGAGCTGCAGCTGCAACAACCGCATGTGGGGAGGCTCGAGACGCGACCGCCCAACATCGAGGGAAAAGGCGAGATAAGCCAGCGCGACCTGGTGCGCAACAGCCTGCGCATGCGCCCCGACCGCATCATCGTCGGCGAGGTGCGCGGCGGCGAGGCCTTCGACATGCTGCAGGCGATGAACACCGGCCACGACGGCTCGCTGACCACCATCCATGCCAATACGCCCCGCGATGCCCTGACGCGCATCGAGAACATGGTGGCGATGAGCGGATTTCAACTACCGCCTCAGGCGCTGCGTTCGCAGATCGCCTCGGCCATCGATGTGGTGGTGCAGGTGGAGCGGCAGGAGGATGGCGTACGCCGCCTGGTCAGCGTGCAGGAGGTCAATGGCCAGGAGGGTGAGATCATCACCATGTCCGAGATCTTCCGTTTCGACCGTGAGGGTGTCGATGCCGATGGCAAGGTGATCGGCCGCTACGTGGCCACCGGCGTGGTGCCGGGCTTCCATGACCACCTCAAGCGGCGCGGGCTCGATCCCGGCCTGGAGATCTTCCAGAACGCGGGAGGGGTGCGGTCATGGATCTGAGCGGCCTGCTCGAGATCGAGCTTTCCGACGAGGTCATCGTCGTCGGCATGATCTTCATTGCCGTCTTCCTGCTGATGCAGAGCTTTCTGGTGCCGGCGTTCGGTGAGAATCGCCAGGCGCAAAAGCGACTCAAGAAGCGCCTGCGGGCGATCACCAGCGATGCTCAGCAGGGTACCGCAACGCTGATTCAGAGCAAGTACCTACGCGAACTCTCCCCCCTGGAGCGTTTGCTGGAACGCCTGCCGGGCATGGAGCGTCTGCATCAGCTCATCGAACAGGCTGGGAAGGAGACGCCTGCCTATCGGGTGGTGCTCTACTCGGTTTGCCTGGGAGGCATCAGCGGGGTGGCCGGCTACCTGCTGTTGCCACAGCCGCTGCTGGGCGTGCTGCTGGGACTGGGCGTGGCGGCCTTTCCTTTCATGCGCTTGACACGCGCCCGCAAGCGCCGCCTGGCCCGTTTTGAGGAGCAGTTGCCCGATGCGTTGATCATCATGGCCCGAGCCCTGCGGGCGGGGCATCCCTTCAGCGACGCCATGCAATTGGTGGCCGATGAATTGGCGGATCCCATCGCCGGCGAATTTCGCATTGCCTTCATGGAGATCAATTATGGCGGCGACGTGCGCGGCTCCCTGCTGGGCCTGCTGCGGCGTGTACAGAGCGTGACGGTCATGATCTTCGTCACCTCCGTGCTCATTCAGAAGGAGACTGGCGGCAACCTGGCTGAGCTGCTCGACAACCTGGCTGCCGTGGTGCGCGACCGCTTCCGCTTCCAGCGCAAGGTGCGCACCCTCTCTGCCGAGGGGCGAATGGCCGGCTGGATTCTCTCGCTGCTGCCTTTCACCTTGGGAGGCATCCTCATGCTGGTCAATCCTGAATTCATACCGATGCTCACCGAGGACCCCCTGGGCCGACAGCTGGTCGTGGTGGCTTTCGTCATGGTGATCATCGGCATCCTGTGGCTGCGCAAGATCGTGCGTGTCGAGGTGTGAGGAGGTGGTGAAATGGAAACTCTCCTGATATGGCTGCAGCCAATGAGTGACTGGTTGGGTGACCCTGCAGCGGCACGGCTAGGCTTTGCTGGCCTGCTTGGATTGGCGGTCTTCGCCTTTCTCGTCGCACTGATGATGGTGGCGATGGGGCTTTCCGATCCATTGCGCCGCCGCCTGCGCCGCCTGGAAACAGGGGCGGCTGGCGGTACGACGGGTGCCCAAACGGGCCTTCGCGAATGGCTCGGCCCCATGGGCGAACGCTTGGTGCCTACCGAGGAAGAGGCCAGGAGCCGCATTGCGCGAGACCTCCGCCGCGCCGGCAAGCGCTCGCCAGGGGCGGTCAGCACCTTCTTCGGAATTCGCCTGCTGCTCACTGTCGCGCCTCCCCTGCTCATGTTGCTGGTACTGCCCATCGTGCGCATTCCGCTCAATATTGGGGCCTTGTTGATTGCTTGTCTGGCGGTAGCGGGTTATCTGCTGCCGCGCTTCTGGCTCGATCGGGCCATCAAGGTGCGCTCGAAACTGATCAGCCGTGGCCTGCCCGATGCCCTCGATCTACTGGTGGTGTGCAGCGAGGCGGGGCTGGGCCTGGGAGCCGCCATCCAACGTGTTTCGCGTGACTTGGAGATTAGCCACCCGGAGCTGGCCGACGAATTGCACCTCTACGGTTTGCAGACCCGGGCCGGCATGGATAACAGGACGGCATTGCGTGACCTCGAGGAGCGTACCGGTGTCGAGGACGTTCGCGGGCTGGTCACCACGCTGCTGCAGAGCATGCGCTTCGGTACCAGCATCGCCTTGACCTTGAGGCTCTTCGCCGCGGAACTGCGTGACAAGCGCACCCAGCAGGCGGAGGAGCGAGCCGCCAAGGTCAGCACCAAGATGCTCTTCCCACTGATCTTCTGCATTTTACCGAGCTTCCTACTGGTGACACTGGGGCCGCCGATTCTGGGCGTTATCGCAGCGTTTTCCCGGCAGGGATTGTAGTGACGTACGCCGTAACCGTGACTGGGCGAGAACAGAAGGGGTAAATGACATGAAAAATCTCAAGAAGAAGGCGAACTGTGCCGTTTTTCTGCTGGCCCTAGGTCTCGGTGGCTGTGCGACGACCGACCGGCCGACAGGCTCGGATCCCTACGCGGCGCTGGGTACCGATGCTTCCCCTGTGGAGTACGGTACGGCGTTTCCCGTCGCATCACCGGAAGAGGCCTACCGCAACGGTGCAGCGGCGATGCGTGCGCGTGATCTCGACCGAGCACTGTTCGAGTACCTGCGTGGCCTGCGCATGGAGAGGTCGCCTCAGGCAGATCCGCTCTACTACGTGGGGATCATTCATCATGGGCGGGGCAACCATGACCTGGCAGAGAAGGCTTACCGCTGGGCGCTGGAGGTGGATGACAGTCACGTGGGAGCGCGTACGGCACTGGGCGTCGCCCTGCTGGAACAGCGGAAGTACGACGATGCCGAGCAGCACCTTCAGCCGCTGGTTTCGCGGCCCGGTGCACCCTGGCAGGCGCACAACGCCCTGGGCGTGATCGCCGATATACGTGGCGAGTTCGAACTGGCTCGGGGCCACTACGAGAAAGCACTCGAGGCCAGCCCCAATACGCCGCTGGTGCTCAACAACCTGGGCTATTCCCGTTACCTGGCCGGCGACTGGGATGGCGCCCGGCAATCACTGCGTCGCGCGGTGAGTGCCAACCCCGGCTACGAGCTGGCCTGGCGCAACCTTGGCCTAGTCTACGCGCGTGAAGGCGATTTCGAGACGGCGGTCGAGGCGGTGGCGCGCAACGGCGACCGGGCCAAAGCCTACAACGATATTGGCTACATCTCGATGCTGGAAGGCCGTTATGAAGCTGCCATGGGCTTCTTCGAGGAGGCGATGCGCCTGTCGCCAGCTTATTACGTTACGGCAAGCCAGAATGCCAGAAACCTGGGCAACCTGATGCGGCGTAACGGTAACGCACAGTCTGCCAACTAGGGCATGAAGGGAGAGGCGGCCATGAAAAGGGTGCGCTCGTTACATAAGCAGCAAGGGGCGGAAGTAGTCGAGTTCGCACTCACGGCTGTACTGCTGTTCATCCTGCTGTTCGGCATGATCGAGTTCAGCGTTGCGCTTTATGACAAGGCGGTATTGACCAACGCCAGTCGTGAAGGTGCCAGGACGGGGATACTCTTCAGGCCTCAGCCGCGAGATATTACAGCCGAAGACGATGCCATCAAGCAAGCGGTTCGTGATTATGCCGAGCAGTACCTGATTTCGCTGGGTGGCCCGGCGGAATTGGCCATCAACGTTGCACGCTCGGATGCCAACATGCCGCCAGGTAGCGAGGTGGTGGTGACCGTTGATTATCCCTACCAATTTCTTCTCCTGCCGGGCTTCATCGGTACCTTGGGGGATCTTATCGAGATCCAGGCTGTCACCAGCATGCGGGCTGAGTAGTCATGAATAATTACAAGATGGTTCGGGTTACACGCCGCTGGGGCGCAAGACAGCGGCAGAAGGGAGTGTCGGTCGTACTCGTTGCCGTATCCCTCGTTATTCTGTTGGGTTTCATGGCGCTTGCCGTGGATGTCGGGAATCTTTATGTGGCAAGAAACGAGCTGCATAACGCCGCGGATGCGGGCTCCCTGGCCGGGGCGAGGCGACTCTATATAACGGTCGATGATCCGATCAGCGGTACGCAAATCAAGATCAATAATGGTACCGACCCCTATGATGGAGAGAATTACTTGAGCGCTGAAGGGTGGGCGACACAGGCGGCCCAGTCGAATGGCAGCCAAGGCGAGGTCGTGGAAGTCCTCAGTGCCAGGCGTGGGCATTGGAGTTTCAGTCAGCGTACTTTTTCTGAAAATCCTTCCACAGAAATTGTGGACCTTCACGGCAGCACGACAGAAGAGCTGGATATCAACAATGCCTTCATCAATGCAGTGGAAGTGGTGACGGCAAGGCAGCAGACGCCTGTCGAAACGTTCTTTGCGCGTGTCTTGGGCATAAATAATGTCGATGTGACAGCCCGCTCGGTGGCTTATATCGGTTTTGCCGGGACGTTGCGGCCGCAGGATGTCGATCAGCCCATTGCGTTGTGTAAACAGGCGCTGCTGAATCCTAGTGGTAACTACTCATGCGATGTTGGGCGCTTTATACCCGAGGGCGACCAGACCGGAGGCTGGACCAACTTCGAACACGATACCAAAGGTGCCACCAATGCCAATGAACTTCGCGATCTTGTCAAGGGGGATGGCAACGAAAACGAAATGTACTTCGGCGAGGATATCGCCACCAACAATGGTCAGGTGCAGACAGCATTCCAGGCTTTCTATGACCGTTGGGTAGATGAGACAAGCAGGGAGGTGACCTGGACGTTGACGTTGCCAGTGATCGACTGCGAATCGGGAGTGGCTCCTAGCAATCCATTAGTAGGCGCCGTGACCGTGCACATCGTCTGGGTCGTAAGCAATGCCCAGGAGAACAAGATTGACGAGTTTGCACCCAAGCGCATGGATCTCGCTCCTGATTCCGACGACGTCGAGTGGCCAGGATCCTGGCAGCACGCCAGTACGGATGGGCAAGAGCGTTGGGATGATTTTACCGAGCACTTTGGGCTGCAGTTCCAGAATGGTGAGCCAGCGGATTGGCGCAAGATGAGCATCTACTTCCTGCCCAGTTGCAGCGTTCACGAACCTAAAGGGCAAACCGGCGGCGAGAATTTCGGAATCCTTGCACAGATCCCCGTTCTGGTGGACTGATGCCCTCTTTGGCGCTGGCCGGCTCCCTGCCTTTGCGGTCAGCGCCCTTTTTCTTCCTATTTCATGATGCAGAATCACCCGCTATCAATCGCGGGTGACGTCGGCTGGCGTGGTGACCGTCTCGTGCAACCCATTGGAGGAGGTGGAAGTTTTGGGCGAGGCGAGGGGCAACGGTGAGTGAGGCGCGCTGCGGCGAAGCAGGTCTTGGCGGTAGAGCGTCGGGGTCTGGCCAATGTACTTTTGGAAAGTGCGCGTAAAATAGGAGAGATCGCGAAAACCGACGCTGAAGCAGACATCGGTAATCGAGACCTTCGGGTTCGCCAGCAGGCGCTGCGCCTCGGCGATGCGCTTCTCTAGCAGAAATCCCTGGAAGGTCGTGTTCGTCAGCTTTCGAAACAACCGGCTGAGCTGGAATGCACTCATCCCGCAGCGCTCGGCCACCTCCGCTTGTGCCACCTTCTGGTGCAGGTGCTGCTCAATATAGCTGATGGCAAGTGCCAATTGCGCCTGCGGCCCTCCGGGAGCGATGCATCTCAACCGAGCTTCCGGCGGTATCTGGTTGCTGACATCATGCGCCTTGCGCGACGTCTCCCGGGAGGTGGCGGGTTGGCGCAACTGATCCAGTGTTTCCACTACTTTGAGAAAGCGGGCGAGATCGACCGGCTGAACGAAGTAATCCCAGACCCGGGTGCGAAAGGCCCATACGGCCAGGCTCTCCGAATGCGCCTGGGTGATCATGAGCAGGGGCACCGAGGCGGCACGCTGCTTGGCCTGCCTCAGGTCGGTCAGGCCCTGCAGGTCGGGGTAATCAAATTCGAAGCAGGCAGCAATGGGTGGACGAGAGACCAGGATGGGAAGGGGGTCCTGACCGTTGGTAACGAACTCTATCGGGTAGCCCTTCTTTCTCAGGGCACGTAGGTAGTCTTTCTCTTCAGGATCATTGAGTGTACGTAGCACAACGAGAACGTAGGCATGGGTGGACATGGGGCGTGTCCCTCCTTAATCCCTTGCGTTATAACGCTTTATAAGTTCTTTTCTGCTTTGTTCTTTGTAACTTTATATTTAATGAGAATGGATTCGCGTAACGTTTTGTGATGGGTATGCCTTATCCACTGTAATTGAAGGTGACGAAATAACAGGGTTATATTTCTCATCCTTTAGTCGTATTCGTCTAATGCCAAAAAACTGCATTAGGATAAGGCGAACGATGCCTGTCGGTACCAGGAAAGCCATACTGCGACGCCACCATGGCCTTGCCTGCCCGGTAAAAAGTTCTGCTAGAATCTGCCCCCTTTTCTGCCAACGGAATTGCCATGCCGTCTCCAGGTTTCGATGTCGTGATCGTCGGTGCGGGCGCCGCCGGGCTGATGTGTGCGCTCACGGCGGGCTATGCCGGGCGGCGCGTGCTGGTGCTCGACCATGCCAACAAGCCCGGCAAGAAGATCCTGATGTCGGGAGGAGGGCGCTGCAACTTCACCAACCTCGCCACCGGGCCAGCCAACTTCTTCTCGGCCAATCCGCATTTCTGCATCTCGGCGCTGAAGCGCTATCGCCCCGAGCACTTCGTCGAGCTGGTGGAGCGGCATGCGGTCGATTATGTCGAGAAGGCCCCAGGCCAGCTGTTCTGTGCCCATTCCGCCAAGGAACTGCTCGACGTGTTGCTCACCGAATGCGAGTGGGCCGGGGTGGAACTGCGGCTGAAGACCGCCGTTGAACGTATCGAGACTGCCGGAGAGGGCATGCGGCTCGTCACTTCCGCGGGGCGCATCGAGGCCGGTGCGGTGGTGATCGCCACCGGCGGCCTCTCGATCCCCACCATGGGCGCCACCGGCTTCGGCTATGACATCGCTCGCCAGTTCGGCCTGGAGGTGACCGAGACACGCCCGGCACTGGTGCCCTTCACGCTGACATCGCAGTGGAAGGCGCGGGCGGCCGACCTGGCCGGGGTAGCCTGCGACGTGGCGGTCAGCACCGTGCGCAACGGCCAGCGGCTGGGGCCGGGGCGCGAGCGCCGCTACCGCGAGCCGATGCTGTTCACCCACCGCGGCCTGTCCGGCCCGGGCATGCTGCAGATCTCGAGCTACTGGCAGCCCGGCGACGAACTCGAGATCGATCTGTTGCCGAGCCTCACCGTCAGCGAGGCGCTCGCGGCGGCGCGGCAAGAGACGCCGCGCCGCCAGCTCTCCACCTGGCTTGGCGAACGTCTGCCCCGGCGCCTGGCCCAGGCGCTGGTCGAATGGCACGGCGAGGACCCCACCCTGGCCGAACTCTCCAATGCCCACATCGAAGCGTGGCAGGAGCGCCTTGGCCGCTGGCGCCTCAAGCCTGCCGGCACCGAGGGCTGGCGTACCGCCGAGGTGACCCTGGGCGGTGTCGACACCGCCCCGATCTCGTCGAAGGACTTCAGTGTCGAGGGTTTGCCGCAGCTGCGCTTCATCGGCGAGGTGCTCGACGTGACCGGCGAACTCGGTGGCTACAACTTCCAGTGGGCCTGGGCCTCTGGCGTGGCCTGTGGGCTATCTCTTTAAGTCTTTGTCGGTCCAGCTCAACGATGCCAACTGCACAGTCCTTCGCTTCCACCACTTGGCCCTGCGCGCTCAGCAAGTACCCCAGCCACAGCTCTGCTCCCTCCAGACATTCGAGAGCTTTCCTTGTGTCAGAAAATATGCTAGTTTTTCGGACAATGTCGTGAAGAGGTTAGAGTAATGTCGGTGGCTGAGAGCATCAAACAGCGGGCATTGAGAATGCGGCGGGGGGAGCCGTTCACCAACACTCGCTTCCTCGAGCTCGGCTCACGTTCCGCCGTCGACAAGGCACTCTCTCGCCTAGTCGAGGAGGGCGTCATCCAGCGTGTCGCGCGTGGGGTCTTTGCGCGCCCGAAGAAAAGCCGTTACATCGGCAACGTGATGCCGGAGGCGTCGCGTGTCATTGAAGTGATCGCCAAAGATCACGGCGAGACCGTGCAGGTCCACGGTGCGGAAGCAGCACGACGCTTCAGGCTCAGCACCCAGATGCCCACCACCCCGGTGTACTACACCAGCGGCCCGAGCCGGGAGATCCGCGTCGGCAACCTCAAGGTCAAGCTGATGCATACGTCCAGTCACCGCAAGCTGCAGCATGCCGGTAAGAAACCGGGGCTGGCCCTTTCGGCCCTTTGGTACCTAGGTAAGGACAATATCGATGCCGAGGTGGTCCGGCGTATTCGGGAAGGCATGAGTTCGGAGGAGTTCGAGACGTTACGCAACTCCAGAATGCCGGCCTGGATGTCCCGCGCCATTGAAAACTACACCCATGGTGCTAGCCATGGCTGAAGCCTACTTGGAACTATCAAGGGAAGATCAGAAAGCCATCTTGCAGGCGGCAGCTGCGCAGCTGGGGCGCCAAGCAACGGTATTGGAGAAGGACATTTGGGTCTGCTGGGTATTGCAGGCTCTCTTTTCCATGCCCAATGCCCACCCCATGGCCTTCAAGGGGGGCACTTCCCTATCCAAGGTCTACGGCGCCATCGATCGCTTCTCTGAGGATGTCGACATCACTCTCGACTACCGGTGCTTCGAGGAAGATTTCGACCCTTTTACCGACGGTATCAGTAATAGCAAGATCAAGAAATTCAGCGAGCGTCTCAAGGGCTACGTCAAGGAATATTCCAATAATAACGTAATGCCATTCCTTCGAGCGGAACTGGACAAACTGCCCACGGCCCAGCATCACGTCATCGAGGCCGACGAGAGCGGGGAAAAAATTTGGGTCAGCTTCCCTTCTGTCACAGAAGAGGCCGATGACTATCTCAAGAGTCAAATTCTCATCGAACTGGGTGGGCGTAACGTCATTGACCCCAACGAGCGACATACGATTTCCCCCTATGTCGCGGCATTGACGGCCGACCTTGCTTACCCAGCCAGCGAAGTGGTGGTGCTTTCACCAGAACGCACCTTCTGGGAAAAAGCGACTTTAATCCATGTTGAGTGCAGTCGTGGCCAACTGAAGGAAAACGCCGAGCGGCTCTCACGGCATTGGTATGATCTCGTAATGTTGAGCCGGCATGCTTCTGGTCAAGCTGCCGTTCGGAACCGCGAATTGCTCAAGGATGTCGTCCGCCACAAAAAGGTGTTCTTCAAGACAGGCTATGCCAACTACGACGCCTGTCTGGTAAGCCAACTGCAATTGCTTCCCCAGGACGAAACCCTCGACGGACTACGTGCCGACTACGAAAAAATGATCGATGCCGGCATGATGTATAAAACTGCTCCGACATTCGACGAGATCGTAGAGTCGATTCGACAGTTGCAGCAGGCCATCAATAACATGAAGCCGACATCAGCCTGACTACGGCCATCGCCTTTGCAGGCAGCAGGTTGATGGAGAGGGTAGTTGTCCACGACGCTAACCGCATCTCAGATGGTAATGCCCGGACGCACTGCCTTGCGCTGAAAGCGACAAAACCTTACCTAACGTAACCGGGAACTCTCGAGGGCATTGCTACGCTGGTGGAATCGGTTCGTCTCGGAATCGGTTCGTCAGGATGTGGTTCGTCACAGGAGTGCGCCATGCCCCCTCAAGCCCATGAGTTGGAAAGCCAGCAGCAGCGGGAAACGCCCGATACCCGACACACCAAGGAGTGGCTGAGACGCTACCAGCGCGTTCGCCGAGCTTCCGAGCGGCTCTGCGAGCCGCTGTGCACCGAGGACTACGTGATCCAGAGCATGGATGACGTCAGTCCGCCGAAGTGGCATCTCGCCCACGTCACCTGGTTCTTCGAAGCCTTCATTCTCGCTCCCTTCCACTCCCGCTACCGAACGCTCGATCCTGCTTACGACTTTCTCTTCAATTCCTATTACGAGACTCACGGCGTGCCGTTTCCACGGCCCCGGCGCGGAACGCTGTCACGCCCCACGGTGGCCGATGTCTACCGCTTTCGCGCTCATGTCGACGTGGCCATGAAGGAGCTGCTCGAGTCGCCACCACCCGAGCATGCCGAGGAGATCCTGCGGCGCGTGGAGCTGGGGCTGAACCATGAGCAACAGCATCAGGAGCTGCTGCTCATGGACATCAAGCACATCCTGGCCCAGAACCCGCTGTGCCCCGCGTATCGTCACGATCTGCCGCCGCTCGTGGAGGAACCGCCTGGCGAGCTGGCCTGGCTCGAGCATGCCGCGGGCATCCGCTCCATTGGCCACGACCTGGAATCCGGCTTCGCCTACGACAACGAAGGGCCGGTGCATCGCCACTTCCTCGAGGCATTCCAAGTGGCCAATCGCCCGGTGACCAACGGCGAGTTCCTCGCCTTCATCGAGGACGGCGGCTACACACGCCCCGAGCTGTGGCTCTCCGACGGCTGGCAGCAGGTCGGCCTGGAGGGCTGGCAGGCGCCGCTGTACTGGGTGAGGCGCGACGACGGCTGGTACCACTTCACACTTGGCGGTCTGCGTCGGGTGGATCCGCATGCGCCGGTGGTCCACGTGAGCTTCTTCGAGGCCGAGGCCTATGCCCGCTGGGCCGGGGCGCGCCTGCCCAGCGAGGCGGAGTGGGAGGTGGCTGCTCGCGACGTGGCCATGAGCGGTAATTTCGTCGAGAACGACCATTTGCATCCGGTGGCCGCGCAGGCGTGGTCCGATACCGCGAGCCAGCTGTTCGGCGACGTCTGGGAGTGGACCGGCAGCGCCTACCGCCCCTATCCGGGTTTTCGCACCCTGCCGGGTACGCTGGGTGAGTACAACGGCAAGTTCATGTCCGGCCAGATGGTACTTCGGGGCGGCTGCTGTGCCACCCCGGCCGACCATATCCGCCCGACCTACCGCAACTTCTTTCCGCCCCACGCGCGCTGGGCGTTTTCCGGTTTTCGGCTTGCCAGGGAGGCATGACATGAACCCGCTCGTACGTTTTCACGACCAGCACCCGCCGGAGGCAACGGGTTCGCTTTGCGAAGAGCTGTTGACCGGGCTCAGCGCAACGCCAAAGCACACCGCGCCCAAGTTCTTCTACGACCGGCGAGGTTCCGAGTTGTTCGATGCCATCTGCGAGCAGCCCGAGTATTACCCGACCCGCACCGAGGAGGCGATCCTGCGCGCTGCCGCCGCCGATATTGCCGAGGTGGTGGGCCGCGACGCCACCCTGATCGAGCTGGGCAGCGGCGCCAGCCGCAAGGTGCGGCTGCTGCTCGAGGCGTTGCATCCGGCCTGCTACCTGGGCGTGGACATCTCTCGCGACTTCCTGCTCGAGAGCACCCGCCGCCTGGCGGTGGACTATCCCTGGCTCGAGGTTCACGCCGCCTGCGCCGACTTCTCGCGCCCCATGGCCTGGCCGGAGGGGCTGTCAGGCGAACGCCCGGTAGCCTTCTTTCCCGGCTCCAGCATCGGCAACTTCACGCCTGAGGAGGCAGAAGGCTTCCTCAAGGGGCTGGCGACGCTGCTGCCCGGCGGTGGGGGGCTGCTGATCGGCGTCGACCTGATCAAGGATCGGGCGATTCTCGATGCTGCCTACAACGATGCTGCAGGTGTTACCGCGGCCTTCAATCTCAATCTGTTGCAGCGCCTGCGTCGCGAATTCGAGGCCGAGGTGGAGCCGCAGGGGTTCCGGCACAGCGCATTCTACAACGAGGCCGACTCGCGTATCGAGATGCACCTGGTGAGCTTGCACGACCAGGCCATTCGCGTGGCGGGGGAGCGGATCGCCTTCGACGAAGGCGAGAGCCTGCATACCGAGAATTCCTACAAGTACAGCGTCGCAGGCTTCCGCGAGCTGGCCGGCCGGGCCGGATTCGAGCCGCAGGCCCACTGGACCGACCGCGACGCCCTGTTCTGCATCCATTACCTGGAGCGTGCGGCCTGATGGCTTGGGTGGCCTTGGTGGCAAACCGGTCTATGCTGCATGACAGAACCACGCTGGAAGTAGAGGGCCGCCATGACCATGATTGCGATTCAGGATTCCTCCGAATCCGAGGTGTCTCCGTTCGCCGACCGTATCGTAGACGAAGCCGTGCGCCAGGCCGAAGAGCGGGGCTGGCAGGCAGTGCGCCTCTCCGAGGTCGCGCACTGCCTCGAGCTGCCGATGTCCGTGGTGCTGGAGCGTTTTCGCGACATGGATGCCGTGGCCAATGCCTGGTTTCAGCGTGGCTGGCGCGCCATGCTGGCCAGCAAACCCGATACCTTCGACGACTGGCCGGAGCGGGTGCGTATCGAGCACTGTCTGCAGGCCTGGTTCGATACCTTTGCTGCCCACCGGAAGGTCACCGTGCAGATGTTGAAAACCAAGGCGCACCTGCCGCATCCGCACACCTGGGTGCCGATGGTCTTCGACCTGTCGCGTACCGTTCAATGGCTGCGCGAGGGGGCCCGATTAGAGGCTCGCTATGGTACCCGGCGCGCCCAGGTGGAGGAGATGGCATTGACCAGCCTGTTCCTGGCGGCGTTGGCGGTATGGTCCTCCGACACCAGCGAAGGCCAGCGTCGCACCCGGCGCTTCATCGAGAAACGCCTCAAGCACGGAGAGAGCTGGATGAAATGGGTGCCAGGCGCCGGGCATCGCCGTCACCATCACGCCGAAGCGCAGCTGTAAGGGGATGCAGCGATAGGGAAGCGCAGCCCAAGTGGCCCTCGGGCGGCGTCAGCTAAGCTGTTGCAGGATTCGCCGTGCCCGGTCGAGCAGCAGGCCGCCAGCAACGAGTCGCTTGGCCACGCGGATCAGCGAGCTGGGGTGGCGTGCACCGCCGACCAGCAGGGCGCCGCCAGCCAGGTACACCAACCCCCGGTAACGCTTGAGCTGCTGCCAGCCTCCATCGAGGGATGCGGAGGTGTGCCGCCAGCGCTCCCCTGCGACCAGGATGTCGATACGCTGCTGTTCGATGGCGGCAATGAGTTCGGCTTTGCGCTGCTCGCGGGATAGCCCATTGCTCCGGTCACTGGCGCGACGTGTCACGATGCTCCTCCACCAGGTGGCGGTCCAGGGCGAGCTGGGCCAGCGTTTCCTTGAGCAGGGTATGGCGCCGGGCCTGGCGCAGGCTCAGCAGGGCAATGCCGATACCGCCCCCCAGCAGCACCAAGGCGCTGATGCCGATGGCGGCCAGGCGATGGGTATCCCAGAACACTACCACCACCAGCAGCGTGAGCATGCCCAGCCCCAACAGCATCAGGACCAGGCTCAGGCCCAGCAGCAGCAGCAGGGTAACGAGGCGGGCGCGTTCTTCCTCGAGCTCCAGCACGGCGAGACGCAGACGTGTCTCGCCGGTGGCCACCAGGCTTGCCAGCAGGCGCTTGCTGGTGTCGAACAGGCGTTGTACCGGTCCTTCACTGGATGCCATCAGCGACGCCCGATGAGCATGCCGATGACCATGCCCAACGCGGCGCCGATGCCGATGCTGGTCCAGGGGTTGTCGTGTACGTAGCGGTCGCAGGCGTCGGCCTGGTGGTGCAAGGAGTCGCGGGCTTCACCGTAGAGTCGCTCACCACGGGCTTCGAGACGCTCGCGGGTATCCTTCAACCGTTTCTCGGCGCGCTCACGGAGCTCCTTGATATTGCTGCGGGAATCATCGGCCGTGGCACTCACCAGCTCTTCGATGGTGCGGGTGAGCTGGTGCAGGTCTTCCTTCAGCTGCCGAGTGGTGTCGTCGGTGTGCGGTGTGCGAAATGCCATGACAGTCTTCCTCTGACGGTGATTGACACGCTCAGCATAGCAGCGGGCACTGTGACTGCAATGCCGTTGCGCTGAGTTGACACATCTCAGTAAAGCGAAGAGCTGCCGGAAAACAGCGGGTTGAGACTGACCCCGATACCGAAACGCTGGGTGCGGTGGTCATAGTCGATCATGCTGTCGCCATAACCGTAATAGTACTGCACGTGGCCGCGGATATTGCCCCACAGCGGCCAGGAGTAGTCCAACTGGGTGCCCATGTGGCCGGCACTGGGATTGCCGCGCACCAACATGCTCAGCTCGCTGTCGCCAAGCTGGCGTCCGACCAGGACGTCGCCATAGCCCATGTAGCGCTCGATGTCGGGGTTGTCGTCGTCGCCGGCCGATTCCGGCACTCGCCAGTGAGGGGCCAGGCTGACAAGCCAGTCGCGCTTGATGAAGGTGGACTCCAGGATTACGCGGTTCCAGCTGCGCGACAGGGGATCGGAGCGGCCATTGGACTGATGGTTGAAGCTCAAGCGGTTGTTGACGTTGGTCCAGCCCAGCAGCGACCAACGATTTTCGAAGTCGAGGAAGAACTCCGGCTCGTAGTTGGTCTCGCGGAAGGGCGAGGAGGAGTCGGTGTTATAGGCCTGCCACCAGCTGCGCTGGGTGTAGGCGAAATATAGGTCGCCGCCATGACGGCCGAACAGATCCTCGAGCAGGTTGAACTTGGCACTGAATTGGAATTTCACTTCCAGGCGATCCGGCGTGCCATCCCGGCTCACATCACCGAACACTGCCTCGTTGGGGCGACGGTCGTAGTTGAGGGGCAGCAGGTAATTGCGCCGGTGTGTGGTGATCGCAAAGGGATTGCGCGAAGACTCTCGCTCGAGCTGGCGACGCTCCTCCACGGGGTGCAGTTCCTGCTCCGAGGCAATGGTGATGAGCTCGCTCAGGCCGAGGCGGCGCTCACTGGACTGCAGCCGGTCCTGGGTCAGCTGCTGGCGCAGCGAATCCAGTTCCTGGCCAAGCGTTTCGATGCGCGCCTCTATCGCCGCGCGCTCCTCCGGGGTGAGTGGGCCCTGCTGAGCCAGGGCACCCCCGGCAGCAGCGGTCAGCACCAGCGCAAGAAGAACCTTGGAAGACGAACGACGAAGCGTCATGGCATCGGGACCGAAAGGAAGCGTGACTGTGAACGCCGTTTCTACCATGTCGGGCGACTAAGTCAATCATGAGCGGAGCCGCCACTACTCGCCCATTGGAAACGGTGTTGGACGAATCGTGAGCTGAAGGGGAATAGTATCAGCTTGCCATTGCCTTGTGTTGCTGTGGGACCGAGAATCAGCACGAAGCCGCAAGGCTCCTCCAACCGGGAACAAGAGTGAACGATTTGCCGTATCCAGTGCATCGCCGTCAAGGCCGGGCCGGCCAATTGGCCTGGCGTTTTCCCGCATGGTTCTTTCTACTGTTGCTGCTGCTTGCCTGTGGTCGTGTGGTGGCCGACGATACCTTGCCCGAACGAGGGGCGGTGGAAGAGCGTCTGGCCGAGCTGCGTCCCGAGGAGGGCGGGAGCGTAACGGACACCGAGCAGCGCGATATCGACGCCCTGGAGGCAACTCTGGCTGCACTCGAGCAGTTGCAGGGAGTCGAGGAGCGGCTCGAGGCCTTGGAGCAACGGCTCGAGGATGCCCCCACCGAGCTGCTGCGCCTGGAGCGTGAACTGCTGCAAGAGGAGGAGGCGGCGCTCGATCGCTCGATAGCCGAACTCGACGACGTCCCGCTGGATGAGCTGGAATACCGCCAGCAGGAGGCCGTGTTCGAACTGCAGCAGCAGCAGGACCGCCTGGCCGACGTCAACGCCCAGTTGCTTTCCGCCCAGACCTTGCCGGAGCGGGCCCAGCAGGCCATCGCCGAGGCGATGCAGGCTGCCGAGCGTTCGCGCCGCTCACTCGACGCGCTGGAAGGGCAGGGTGCCAATGAAGACTCGCCCCGGTTGTGGCAGCTGCAGGTCGAACGGCGCCTGGCCGAACGAACGCTGCGGCTGCGCCAGCGTGAGTTGGGCAGCAACACGCGGTTGCGCGAACTGGCGCAGCAGCGGCGCGACCTGTTGACCCAGCAGATTGCGCGTCAGGAAGCCGAGCTGGCGTTGCTGCAGAGCGTGATCGACCGTCAGCGCCGCATGGCCTCGGAGCAGGCGATTGCCGATGCCGCGCGTGACGATCCGCTGCTCGAGGCCGGCCATCCGGTGCTAGAACGCGCCCAGCAGGTCAACCGCGAACTCAGTCTCGAACTGCTGCGGGCGAACGATCGCCACAATGGGTTGGTGCGTGAGAGCCTGGCCATTCGCAGCCAGCTCGATCACGTGCGTCAACTGCAGCGTAGCCTCAACGAGCAGATCGAGGCGATTCGCGGCAGCCTGCTGTTGTCGCGCATCTTGCGCGAGCAGCGCCGTTCTCTGCCTCAGGTCGATGCCAGGGGCAATTTGCAGGACGAGATCGCCGACCTGCGCCTGCGCCAGTTCGATCTGGTACGCCAGCGCGATGCCCTTCGCCAGGGCGAACGCCTGGCCAACCAGCGCCTCGAGGAGGCCGGGGTCGAGGTCAGTCAGGCGCTGGTCGACTCCCTGCAGGGGCTCTATCATTCGCGCCGTCAACTGGTGGATCAGCTCGAGCAGACCTACGGCAGCCTGCTGAGTGCGGCCATCGAGCTGCAGCTCAACCAGCAGCAGCTGCTGGAAACCTCGCGCGAGCTACGCACCACCATCGACGAGCAGTTGTTCTGGATCGCCAATACCCGTCCGCTGGACCTGACCTGGTTCCGCCACCTTCCCGCCAACCTGACCACCGAGTGGCAACAGGGCGAGTGGCGCGAGGTGCTGCCGGTACACTGGCGTATCCCCGGGGCCGAGGCCCTGGCGGGTGCTCCCTTCGTGCTGGTGGCGGGGCTACTGTTGGGACTGCGCCGTCGCATCCAACGCCGGCTGGCCGCATTGCACGAGCAGATCGGTCGGTTGCGCAGCGATTCCCAGGCCCATACACCTATTGCGGTTGGTCTCAACGCCCTGCTGGCCTTGCCGGGGCCGCTGACCCTGGCCGGCATCGGCACTTCGCTGATCGGTATCGAGGCCGGTATCGCCTCGGGCCTGGGGCAGGCCTTCCTGCACCTGGCCCTGGCCTGGGCCTTCATCGCCTGGTCGCGACGCCTGCTGGTGCGCGATGGGGTGGCGACCAAGCACTTCTACTGGCCCTCTGGCTATGTTTCGAGGCTGCGCTGGCTGCTTGGCTGGCTTGGCGTGGCACTGATACCGGTGCTGTTGATCTCCGCCTTGGCTCGCGATGGCGAAATCAGCCTGACCACACGGCCCATTGCACTGACGCTGCTGCTGGCCGGGATGGTGGCCATGAGCGTCCTGCTGGCCCGCTTGATCCTGGCCCACACGCCATTCTTTGGTGTCAAGCTGTTCCGCCTGATACTGGGGTTGATCATGGCCGCCGTACCGCTGGTACTGGCGGGCCTGATCGTTTCTGGCTTCGAATATACCGCGCTGAGCCTGATCGGCCGTTTCGTCATCACGCTCTACCTGTTGGCGATGTGGATCCTGGTCGAAGCGTCGGTGGTGCGCGGCCTGGCCGTGGCGGCCCGCCGGTTGGCGTTCAGGCGGGCGCTGATGCGGCGGCGAACCCAGGCACAGGAGGGTGCCGAGGGCGGCCTCGAAGTGGTGGAAGAACCGCCGCTGGACATGGAGCAGATCAACCAGCAGTCTCTGCGTCTCTCCAAGTTGATCCTGCTGATCGGCTTTGCGCTCCTGCTCTATCTGGTGTGGTCCGACCTGCTCACCGTGCTGGGCTATCTGGACGATGTGGCGATCTGGGAAGCGGGAGAAGGCACGGCCGCCGAACTCGTCACCAGTGCCCTGTCGGTTGCCGATATCTTCACCGCGGCGCTGATCGTCGTGCTGACGCTGGTCATGGCGCGCAACCTGCCAGGGCTTCTCGAGGTCGTGGTGCTGTCGCGGCTGGAGCTCAAGCAGGGTAGCGCCTACGCCATCTCGACGCTGCTCTCCTACACCATCGTCGGTACCGGACTGGTGGTGGCGCTGGCTACCCTGGGCGTGGCCTGGAGCCAACTGCAGTGGCTGGTGGCGGCGCTGGGCGTGGGCCTGGGCTTCGGCCTGCAGGAGATCTTCGCCAACTTCGTCTCGGGCCTGATCATCCTGTTCGAGCGGCCGGTGCGCATCGGCGATACCATCACCCTGGGCAACCTCACCGGCACGGTGAGCAAAATTCGTATCCGGGCCACCACGGTGACCGATTTCGACCGCAAGGAAATCATCATTCCCAACAAGACCTTCGTCACCGACCAACTGATCAACTGGTCGCTGTCGGATACGATTACTCGGGTGGTACTGGCCTTCGGTGTTTCCTATGGCTCGGACCAGCGGCTGGTACATCGGCTGCTACGACAGGCGGCAGACGAGAACCCGCGGGTGCTCGGCGACCCCGAGCCGCAGGTATTCTTCATGGACTATGGCGAGAGCACCCTCAACTTCGAGCTGCGTATTTTCGTCAACGCCTTGGGGGACCGGCTCTTCGCCACCGATGAGATCAACTGCCGGGTCGGCGAGCTGTTCGCCGAACACGGTATCGATATCGCCTTCAACCAGCTCGACGTCTGGCTGCACCGTAGCGGAGGGCCAACAAAAAAAGTGCAGAGTGTGACACCGGGCGGTGAGCGCAAGCTCGACCACCCGCCACCGGGTGCAGGTGGCGATCCGGGCGATATAGAGATTGGAGATGGCGGCAGCGATGGGGGCGATGGCGGGCGCTGAGGCATCGTCAGCGCTTCACTGCGTATAGCAAAAACTCCCGATTGCCGTCGCCTCCGGCGATCGGGCTCTCCTGCCAGTGCCGAATGTCGAGCCCCTGCTCGCTGCAACACGCACGAATGGCGGTTTCCACTTTGGCATATTGGGCTGGGTCGCTCACGATGCCGCGTGAATTGACGCCGCCCGGCCCTACCTCGAACTGGGGCTTTACCAGGCTCAGCAGCTCGCCGCCGGGGCGCAGCAGGGCGGCAATTTGCGGCAGGATCAGCGTCTGCGAGATGAAGGAGACGTCCATCACTGCAGTATCGGGCGCCTCGGCTCCCTGCGTTGCCAGCGCCTCATGCAGGCGAGGCTCGTCGACCATGGCTCGGGCGTTGAGCCCCTCCAGGCAGGTCACGCGGGGGTCGCCGCGCAACTCGGCATCGAGCTGGCCATGGCCCACCTCGACACCGATCACGTGGCGCGCGCCGAAGGCCAAGGCACAGTCGGTGAAGCCGCCGGTAGATTGCCCTACGTCGAGTACCAGGTTTTCCTTCAGCTCGAACTCCAGCGCCTCGATCAGTGCCTCGAGCTTCAGCCCTGCCCGCGAGACGTAGCGCTCTTCGGGGTCTTCCGTCACGACAAGGCGCGTCTCCTCGGGCAGCTTTTCGCCCGGCTTGCCCAGCACGCGGCCCGTATCCATCAGACTCACCCGCCCATGGCGAATCAGCCGCTGGGCACGGGTGCGCGAGCGGGCCAGGCCCTTGGAAACGAGCAACTGATCGAGGCGGGGCATGGCAGGGACTCCGGCAGCCAGAAGCGAGGCAGGCATTATGGCATAATCATTTCGTTAGCCAGTTAAGGAAACACTGCACAAATGCCTGCGCGAGCGAAGCACTGCGTTGCGCGGTGCGCGGAATCCTCACATATACCCCATATGCTCCGGTTCCTGTGCTCCGTGCGCCTTGCGCTTCATCTCGCTCGCCGATTTGTTCAGTGCTTCCTTCACAGAAGGGGGCCGCGTGGAGCGAAGCGAGGGAACGGCACTGGTCAGATCGCTGGCCGTCGGAGTACTGGGTGGGCTGATTTTCCACTTCATCGGTATGCCGCTGGCATGGATGCTGGGGCCGCTGGCTGCCAACCTGATCGTGTCGGCAAAGGGTATCGACGTGCGCATCCCCGAACCGCTGCGCGAGTCCTTTCTCGGCGTGCTCGGCCTGGTGCTGGGGAGCCAAGTGACCCCCCAGCTCGCCGAGCGGGTGCTCGACTGGCCGGTTTCGGCGATGCTGCTGCTGCTCGGCGTGGCGGTTTCCACTGCAGTGGCGGCGGCCTGGTATCGCCGCTGCGGCTTCGATTCGGTGAGCGCCTGGTTCGCCTCGGCACCCGGTGCCATGACGGCCATGATCCTGATGGGAGAGAAGGGCGGCGGCGACCCGCGGCGCATTGCCATCGCCCAGTCGCTGCGGATCATCCTGGTGGTGATGATCCTGCCACCGCTGTTCTGGGCCTACGAGGGCGGGGCGGCGCAGCAAGCGGGCGAGATCGAAAACGGCTTCGAAGCCGCCTGGATGCTGCTGGCCTTGCCGCTATTGTTTCCCCTGGGGCGGTGGCTGCGGCTGCCCAGCCATACGCTGCTCACACCACTGCTCTTCGCCGGCCTGCTCTCCGGCTTTGGTGTCGCCAGCCTGAGCCTGCCGGATTGGGGCATGAACGTGATGCTGTGGGTGCTCGGCTGCGCGATTGGCTCGCGCTTTCGTGGGCTCTCTTCGGCAAGGCTTGGCCGCTACCTGTTCGAAGCCTTCATCGCTACGCTGCTGGCTCTAGCGGTGCTGGCCGGATTTGCCGAGCTGATTCATCGTCTGCTCGATGTGCCTCGCGACGTAGCCCTGTTGGCGCTGGCCCCCGGCGGCATCGGCGAAATGGCGATACTTGCCGTGGCGCTTGACCTCGACCCCGTCTTCGTCGCTTTCCACCACCTGCTGCGCATGGTGGCGCTGATGCTGTTCGCCCCGTTCTGGGTGCGCTGGCTACAGCATCGCCAAGGGCAGCGTCAGCGAGGTGTTCACTGATCCGGAGACCGTGGGCCGGCATCCGCTTGGAGATCCGCCGCCGGCACTCGGTCGATGCCCCAACTGCGATGAATGTATTGCGTTACCTGGTCGAGTTCTTCCTGGCTGACCTGGGCCAGCTCGCCACGTTCCAGGGGGTCGTAGTGGAAGATGTACAGACGTGAAGCGAACTGTTCGAAGGGCAGGGACGCCTCGCCGAAGCGCTCGCCCTTGCCGGCGGTATTGACGAGCACGCCATCGCCCCAGTCCTGGCCGCTGTCGTTGTTGGGGTTGAAGAAATAGACCCGCATTACATCGTCCGGGTCGAGCGAGACCCGCAGTATGGTGATGGCGTGCCAGCCGATGAAGCGGGCTGCATTGTCGGTCACGGCGATGCCGGCCGGCTGCGGGTGGATGAGTGGCTGGTTGCCGTTGTAGTAGGGGTGGTAGCTGGCATAGAAGTGGCGCAGGAACGTGTCGAGTTCGTGAAGCTGGCCGGTGGCGACATCTACATTGATGCGAAAGCCGCGGCCCGCCCACCAGCCATGGAATTCCGGGTTGACCCAGCGGTGCGGGTCGCCTTCGCGGCCGATGCAGCGACGGCCCATCTCGGCATAGATGCGGTCCAGGTGCGGTACCACGATCAGTGACACCGGATCGAGATCCATGGGCAGTGTGTCGGCTACGCCGGACTCGCTCGCCATCGAAGAGAGCGGCATCCCCTCGAAATGCATGATGATATCGTCGTCGCGGGCTGCCCAGGCCACCATCTGCAAGAGATAGTCGGGGTCGTTGTAGGCCCACATGGAGAGTGCCCTCGCCGACTGACAGGTCGGGTTGTTGCCTTGGCCAACGCCGAGCGGCAGACCGAGCATGCATAGCACGCCTTCAAGAAGCCTGGCGCGCGGGGAAACCGCTTCGCCGAAGGCGAGGTTGAGGCGCGCCTGGGACCACTCGGAGAGTGGCAGGCCCAGCTGTCGCCACATCGCCGGGGCAACCGGGGGTTGGTAGAGAATGCCACGCTCCAGCATCAACGATAGGCCATATACCGCCTGGGGCGTGGCGGGATGCACCGCGCCTCGAATCAGTGCGTGGGCAAGCTCGCGATAACACAGCAAGCAGTCACGACCGGTGGAGGAGAGGCCCAGGGCCTCGGACAGCAGGTGGTCGCTGTGGTCCAGCAAGTGGCGCAGCAGCACCGGGTGGTAGGGCGATACCAGCCCCGTGTCGTGCATGGCGCGGGCAAAGCCGGTGGCTTCACCCTGAAGGGCGGTGTTGTCCATGCTCCCCAGGCGTTCGCGATAGATCTCGAGCCCGGGGTCTTCCCGGGAGGCGCGGGTGGGGCCATAGAGTGAACTCACCAGGCGATCGGCACCCTGGCCGCTGGACCCAAGATCGATGTTGGGGTCGGCCTGGCAGATGGCGATCTGAGTGATCATCTGCTTGACCGCTTCCACCTGGATCGGGCGCTGCTGGAGGATGCGCCAGATCTCTTCGATCAGCTTGTCGATGATGTGCTCGTAGCCGATGCGTTCGGCCAGGTGGTGGAACAGATAGCGGGGAATCTGCGCCAGCCGCCCTTGGGTCTCTCGCTCCGCCTCGCTGGGAGCGCTGAACAGCAGCCAGAGGTTGATTGCCAGGACCTGGGTCAGATAGTGGTGGGCCTGCTCGGCAGAAATCAGCGCGTGCAGGTATTCGCCCTTGGCCACCGCCAGCAGCCGCAGCTCGCTCATGGCCTCGATCACCACGGTGTTGGCATCCGGACTCTTGAGCGCATGGGTGGTCAGCGAAGGCAGCAGGTACTGCGGCGTGGCCCAGTCGGAGCCCAGGAACACGCCGGCTTCCTCGAATGCCTTGGCGCGGGTCTCCAGGGCAGCGGCGCCTCCGGGTTGGAGCAGCACGCGGCGCGCCGTATCCAGCACGCGGGAGACCTTGCCCGGCTTGGCGAAGTCGGGCGCCTCGCCGAGCAGGGTGGTCGCCTCGTCGAGGTTTGCCAGCAACCCGCGGAGCTTGTCATCTTCCGCTGGCGGGTTGGGCTCATGCGTGTGCCGGTTCGTGGTCACGCCGACTCCTTGTGATCAGGCTGTGGTGCCATGACGCCTTGATCAGACATAGAAATCAAGTTCTTCCTGATGCTTGAGCAAGTCTCTCAGACGATGAGGGTCTTCCCCCTTGAAGTAGATCAGCCCCCAATGCGTGCCGAAGGCAGTGCGCTTGGTCACGGTTTCTTCCATGGGCGGCGTGAGTTCGTGGGATTCGAAGTAGGGGTCGTCCTCGACCTCTTCGGGGATCTCCAGGCGGCTGACCACGCGGCGTCGCGGGTAGACGCCGAAGCAGCCGGCGTAGCACTTGGCGTCTTCCACTTCCCTGGGGAAGAAAGCCTTGACCTCCTCGGCGGTACTCTTGGGATCGAACACCAGCATGCTGGCCTGATAGGCGTTGAAACCGTAGACCCGCTCGAGCAGCTCGAACACCTTGAAGCCCGGGGGGCGATAGGCGACTTCGCCGAAGTACATCTCGCCGTCACTGGTCACGAAGTACTCGGGGTGAATCAGACCGAAATCGATATCGAACGCCTTGATCAGTTTCTCGATCTGAGCGGTGATCTGCGGGCGGTACTGTTCGAGCTCCGGCGAAGCGGGAACGAACACGGAGTAGCCCAGGGTGACGTATTCCGAAATGTTGAGGAAGGCGATCTTGCCGTCGTGGATCCACGCCTCGACGGCGAATTCCCAGCCGTCCAGGTGCGACTCCATCAGCACCGGAAACTCCTCGTCGGGAATGGTATCGACCTCGTCGGGTGTGCGGATCACGCGATGCCCCAGGCAACCGGCCTTGTCGAAGGCCTTCAGGTGAATGGGGTCGTTGGGGTCACCGTCGAGCTTGAGCAGGGTCTGGTTGACGCGCTTGAGGAAGCGGATCACGTCACCCTTGTCGTGAGCCTCCTCGAAGATACCGACGCGAATGCCGCCGAGCTGGGCGCGACGCTTCATCAGCGCCTTGTCGCGCAGCAACAACGACTGACCATAAAGGCGCGGTTTGTCGAGCAGAAGCGAATTGATGGCACCTGCCCATTCGACGGTCTCCTCGAACAATGGAATCGCCACGTCCACACCCATTTCCTGCAAGGTTTCGGCGATCTCCATGGAACGGTCGTTCAAGCGTTCGAAATTCCATGAAACGTGAGGAATATCATGTTTTTGGCAGTACTCTTCCGCCCATTCCGGTGCCACTACGATATAGCGGCGGTCGAAATTCTCGGCGGCCTCGATGGCGTTGAGACTCCAACCAAGCAGCGCGATATAGCCCTTATTGGGATCTTTGTTCATGGGAGGTCCCTCCTGAGCGTTTGGTGGTCGAGCTTGTGTCTCGCTTTCACTTCACCCTACACGAAATATCAACGTTTCACATGGTGGGTTCCCCATCGCTTGCCGAGCGCCCTTGCTGGCCTGCGCGCCCGCTGGTATAGTGCACGCGCACTCGGCAAGCCATTGATGCAGACCGGGTTCGATGCCCCTTGAGGTATCATGTCGTGGTGGCCCCGTCGGTCCTCCCGCAACGCTAAACCGCAAACCCCGCCAGGCCCGGAAGGGAGCAACGGTAGTGGTGGCCGCGTGTGCCGGGATGTGGCTGTCGGGGCTGCCTCCATTTCGGCCCCCTATTCCTGAATTCAGGTTTCCCTCTTGCTGGGCCGTGGCGATCCTGCTTCTTTCCATTGACCCTTTCAACGACGCTTCGTTGCGCTTTGCCGTTTAGTTGCGCCTCATCTCTCAGCCAGGAGCTGTCCTAAAATTATTCGACCTTGGTAGCGTTAGACTTTGGTGTTAATATGCAGCGCAGCAAAACCCATGGGAGAGGATGCGCACATGCCGATCGACACCACGCCCAATGCCGCCATCCAGCGCAGCCTGCGCCAGTGTCTGTCGAACGCTGCCTTTCTGCTCTACCAGCAGGGCCATGTGCTGGAAACCATCACGATTCCCTTCCGCGGGCTCGACAGCCGCGCCCTGCACCAGCTGCGCGAAGCCTCCCGGGAGTGGAGTGCCTGCCAGCGCGTGCTGGAGAGCAGTGAGGCAGCCGTCTACAACGATCAGGGCCGTTTCGTGTTGACTGCCATGGGTCGCGAGCTGCTGTTCGACATGTTCGGTGAAGGCGCGGCGGACTGCGCCTGAGCCCAGGCGGCCAAGAGACAAACGAGCGGGGAGGCCAATTGGCCTCCCCGCTGCGATTCAGAGGCTGCTTCGGATAAGCTCGATCGTCACGCGGGGCGATATCGACTCCTGCCTACTGGTCAAGGGTGTCCTTATGTCTGGCTCCCCAGGTGTTTGCGCAAGAAGTGACGCGTGCGCTCCTGGTCAGGATGGCTGAACAGGTGATCGGGAGTGTTCTCCTCCACCACTACACCGCCGTCCATGAACATGGCCCAGTCGGACACGTCGCGTGCGAAAGCCATCTCGTGGGTGACGATGAGCATGGTCATGTGCTCCTCGGCGAGGCCCTTCATGACCAGGTTCACTTCTTCCACCAGCTCGGGGTCCAGGGCTGAGGTCGCCTCGTCGAAGAGCATGACCTTGGGGCGCATGGCCAGGGCGCGAGCAATGGCGACACGCTGCTTCTGGCCGCCCGAGAGAGCGCTGGGGTAGACCGAGGCCTTGTCCGCCAGCCCGACTCGCTCCAGCAGTTCCATGCCCAGTTCACGGGCGCTGCTCGCCCCCATACCCTTCAGCTTTCTCGGCGCCAGCGTCACGTTCTCCAGCGTCGAAAGGTGGGGAAACAGATTGAAGTGCTGAAACACCATGCCCATGTTCTGGCGGATATGGTTGATATGGCGTTCGAAGGCTAGACCCTTCAGGTCCGGTCGGTTGACCTGCACGCCATCCAGCAGGATGCTGCCCTCGTCGATCACCTCCAGGTTGTTGATGGAGCGCAGCAGCGTGCTCTTTCCCGATCCCGACGGGCCGATGATGGAGATGATCTTGCCGCGTTCGACCTTGAGGTCGATACCCTTCAGTACTTCGAGGTCGCCGAATCGTTTCTTGACGCCCTTGAGCTCGACCATGGGAATGTCTGTTGTTGCTGTTGTCATGTTAGGTCCTTGTTAGGAAATGCTGAACAAATCGGCTAGCGATTCCTAGCGGCGGGCGGCGGCACGGCGCTCCACCCAGGCTTGGCCGGTTTCCATCAGGATATTGATCAGGTAATAGATGAAGGCAATCGTGATATAGAACTCGAAAGGGCGAAACGTCACGCTGATGGCATACTGCGAGAGATAGACCAGCTCGGCGATGCCGATGGCGGAGAGGACCGCAATGTCCTTTACCATGATGATCATGTTGTTGCCGAGTTGGGGAATGGCGCGATAGAAGGCCTGCGGAAGGATAATATAAAAGAGAGTGGCGAGATGACCGAAGCCCAGCGATCGTGAGGCTTCATATTGGCCGCTCGAGACTGACTTGATGGTGGCGATGAAGATATCGGCGTTATAGGCCATGTAGTGGAAACCAAGCCCCAGAACGCCGACCACGATGGCCGGTATCAGTATCCACTGCCCAATGCCGAAGTACAGGAAGTAGAGCTGCAGAAGCAGCGGTGTCGTCATGAATAGCCAGATGAGGAAGCGCAGCGGCCAATTTACGACTTTCTTCGTATAGAGTGTTATCACGGCGACGATCTGACCGCCGATGATTGACATGATGGCGACCACCAGGCCAATCACAAGCGTGGCGCCTATGCCCTTGATGAGGGTTGGAAAGTAGGTGATGACGGGGCTGAAGTCGAATTCCATGGTGGCTTACCCTGATTGCTCTATGGCCGGCGGTACGGGTTCATCGGTTCATCGTCGCTATAAATAGTCACTATAAATAGGTGTATCGCGTGGCGCGACGGTAGAGAAGCTCAACGATGCCCATGACCGCATAGATGATGACGATGTACATCAAGGCGCTCAGCGAAAAGACTTCCAGGGGCTTGTAGGTGGAGCCGGTCAGGCGCTGAGCCTGGTAGGTCAGCTCGACCACCGAAATGATGGACACTAGCGATGAGTTCTTGACCAGGATGATGGCGAGTACCCCGATCGAGCGAATCATCAAACCGGCCGCCTGAGGCAGGATAATGTGCTGAAGCGTCGCGAAGCGCCCAAATCCCAGCGACCGCGACGCCTCGTTCTGCCCACTGTCGACCGATTCGATGGCGCCACGAATGGCCTCGCTCATGTAGGCGCCGATGTTGAAGGCACCGACCACCACGCCGCAGGTGAAAGGGTCCAGGCGCAGCCCGACGGCGGGCCCTCCATAGAAGACCAGCAACAGCTGCACGAAATAGGGAGTGCCGCGAACGACGCTGATGTAGGCGCGTGCCAGCCAGCGAACGGGGGGGAGCCGTGAGGTTCGAAGCGACACTAGCGTTGAGGCGATAAAGAAGCCGAAGAATAGGGCACGAGCCGATATATCGATGGTTACCCAGGCCGCCTTTACCAGCAGCGGCGATATTTCGATCATCAGGTTGATGTCCATGAGCCCCTTTACTCTGTTGTTGTAATAAGAAATAAGAATACTGATTAGGGTCAGCAGGGCTCGCGCCCTGCTGCCCTGGGGTGACTAGTCGAACTCGACCCCTTCGCCGATCCACTTGTCGACTATCTGTTGATAGGTGCCATCTGCCTTGATCTCGGCCAGCGCCGTATTGAGGGCTTCCCTGAGTTCTGGCTTGTTCTTTTGAATGGCAATGGCGGCAGGCCAGCTGGGCAGCTCGCCGACATCCACCTGCTTGATGGCCATGTTGCCGTCATTGAGTGCCACGTAAACGGGGATATCGTCGGCGATCATGACATCGATGCGTCCCGTGGTGAGCCCGTTGAGCATGTCGGGCAAGCCCTGGAAGGTCTGGTTGCGCCATTTTCCGTTGCCATTTTCGGTGGCCCACTGGTTGCCTGTTTCTCCCAGGGTGGAGCCGACTCGCTTGCCTGCGAAATCATCGATGCTGTTGACGTCATCGGTGCCCTCCTGAACCCATATGGAGAGTCCCGAACTGTAATAGCTGTCGGTGAAGTCGACCGCCTGTTCGCGCTCTTCCGTGACGCTCATGCTGCAGATACAGGCATCGAAGCGGCCACCGGCCAGGGCGGCGACGATGCCATTCCACGGAGAGGTCTGGATATTGACCTCGACGCCCATCTTGTCGGCCAGGGCCTCGGCGATATCCACATCGAAACCGACCAGGTTGCCGGACGTGTCGACATAGCTGAAGGGAGGGTAGGCGCCAGAATTGGCCACTTGAAAGACGTCATCCTGAATCTCGGGGAGATCTCGCGCCTGGGCCGACAAGCTGGCGAAGGAGATGATGCCAAGCAGTGCCATGGCGCCAATAAGAGGACGATGAAACGCTTTCTTATAGGTTGTCATGTAAGTTGTCATGTCGATTCCTGCCATTGTTATGTGATTTGTGGATCTACCAAGCGATCGGTATCGCGATATGCCTGGTTGATGCTCGCCCTGCCAAGCGGAGCGGGCCTTGCTGATGTACACCTCCTTTCAAACATGGTGGTCATACCCTTTCGAGGATCACGGCGATGCCCTGGCCGCCGCCTACACAGGCCGTGGCACAGCCGTAGCGGTCGCCGCGATGAGTGAGAATCCGTGCCAGGGTGCCAGCCAGGCGTATGCCGGTGGCTCCCAGCGGATGGCCCAGCGCCAGGGCACCGCCCCAGACGTTGACCCGCTCGGGATCGAGCCCGAGCTTGTACATGGCATGCAGCGGCACGGCGGCGAACGCTTCGTTGATCTCCCAGGCGTCGATCTGTGTGGCCACCAGTCCAGCCTGTTCCAGTGCCTGCTCGGCCGCTGCGGCAGCGCCTTCGCCCATGCGCTCCGGGGCCACCCCGACGTCGGTGAAGGCAACGATGCGAGCCAGCGGCGTAGCGCCGTGGCGTTCAGCGGCAGCGGATGACATCAGCAGCGTCGCGGCAGCGCCGGAAGTCAGCGGCGAACTGTTGCCGGCGGTGACCCGGCCGCCTTCGAGGAAAACCGGATCGAGCCCGGCAAGGCGCTCGAGGCTGGTATCGGGGCGAATATTGGCGTCGCGCTCGAGTGTCTCGCCTGCGCCATTGACCAGTGCCAGGCGTTCGCGGTCGAAGTGGCCCGCGGCGTCGGCTCGGGTGGCACGGCGGTGAGATTCCCGCGCGAATGCGTCCATCTCACCGCGTCCAATGCCGGCTGCCTGGGCCAGACGTTCGGCGGTGAGGCCCATGTTCAGCGCCACATCGAACTCGAGCCAGGCGGCATCGCGCAGGGTATCAGGCGAGGTCAGCACGCCCTCCTTGAACAGCGCGGGTCCCATTGGCACGCGGGTCATGTTTTCAAAGCCACCGGCAATGGCGACTTCCACGGCGCCGGCCTGGATCTCGCGGGCGGCGCTGCGCAGGGCGGCAAGCCCCGAGCCGCACTGCTGGTCGATCTGGCGGCTGGCGCAACGGCGGCCGTTCGGGCCCAGTTGAGAGAGCCACAGCGGATAGCGTCCGCCGAAGCTCCACTGCTCCTTGACCGGCAGCGCGCAGCCGATGCTGAGATCCGCCACCGCTTCGGGGGCGAGGTCGGTACGGGCGAGCATACCGTCGATCACTTTAGCGAGCAGGGCATCGCCGCGGGTGTCGGCCCAGCCGTCCACCTCCGGCTTGCGCGGGTGGGCACGGGTGAAAGCGCTGCGGGCATAGTCGACCAGAAAGACATCCTTCATCACGCCTGTCCCTCCGATTTGGCCATTTCCGCCCAGCGATGGATGAACAGCGCGTAGGTGGTCAGCACGTGGCGGATCGAGTCGATCTCGACGCACTCGTCGACGCCGTGGATGCGCTGGGCCACCGGGCCGTAGCAGGTGCCGTTGATCTCGCCGCTGACGTGGAAGGCGCGCAGGTCGGTGGTGCAGGTGGAGAGATAGTGCTGCGGCGGCTCGCCGTGCAGGTCCTGGTGGCAGCGCGAGAGCAGCGCGATGCCCGGCGTTTCGAGGTCGACCACAAAGCCCTCGGCGCGAAAACCGTGAAACTCCACCCGCGGTGCTGGGCTGCCATCGCCAAGCTCGGCATGGCGCGCCGCGATGCAGTGTCGCACGCGGTTCATGACCACATTGGGCGACATGCCCGGCGGGAAGCCGACGCGGCCCTCGAGGATGGCGTGGGCCGGTACGCTGGAGGCCCAGTTGCCGCCCTCGATCTTGCCGATGCTCAGGTTGAAGGGGCTGGCGAGCGTATCGTAGGGTGCCTGGCGCGGCAGACCGTTGATTTCGGCCTCCAGCGCCTTGAAGGCGGGCAGGTACTCGACCAGGGCCTCGATGGCGTTGCTGCCGGCGCGGGTGTCGAGCACGTGGGCCGGCACGCCATCCAGGCGCATGCGGAACCACAGCACGCCCACCTGGCCGGCATAGATCTGCGCGCCGAAGGGCTCGGGAATCAATACGAAGTCGCCGCTGTAACCCTGGTGAAGGCAGGCCAGCGCGCCGTTACCGGTGCACTCCTCCTCGATCACCGTTTGCAGGGTCAGCGGGAAGTCGATGGCCACGCCGGCCTCGCGTACCGCCTGAACGGCCATGACCATGGCGGCAATGCCGGCCTTCATGTCGCCGGCGCCGCGGCCGTAGAGCCAACCGTCTTTTTCCCATGGCTCCCAGGGCGGCCGTGTCCACATATCGGTGGGCTCGGCGGGCACCACATCGAGGTGGCCGTTGAATACCAGGTGCGGCCCCGGTGCGCCTGCATTGAGCTGGGCCACCAGGTTGTAGCGTCCCTCGCAGGGCCAGTCGGTGGGGGCGCGGTGGGGATGCTCGATGAAGCCGGGAGCATCCAGCGGTACTCGGCTGATCGGCAGGTCGAGGCGCTCGAACCAGCGCTCTATCGTCTCCAGCGCGCCGTGCTCCTCGCTCAGCACGCTGTAGCCGCGCACCAGGTCGCAGGTGAGGGCCAAGGTATCCTCCATCAGCGCCTCACAGCGCTCGACGATGCGCTTCTCGGTGACGGTCAGCATCAGAACCTTCCCAGTCGAGTGTCGTCGACGATCAAGTCGGCTTCGGTGGCTTCGCGCAGCTCGGCAACGCTGATCCCCTCGGCGATATCCACCAATGTGAGCCCGTCATGCGTCACGTCCATCACGGCTTTGTCGGTGATGATGCGCGACACGCAGTGCTCGGCGGTCAGCGGTAGGCGGCAGCGTGAGAGGATCTTGGGGTTACCGTGCTTATCGTTGTGCGAGCACAGGATCACCAGGCGCTTGACCTTCTGGGCCAGCTCCATGGCGCCACCGATGCCTGGCGAGAACTTGCCGGGGATCTTCCAGTTGGCGAGGTTACCCAGTTCGTCGACTTCGAAGGCGCCCATGAAGGTGAGGTCGACCCGACTGCGACGGATCATGGCGAAGGACATGGCACTGTCGAACACGCTGGCGCCAGGACGAGTCGCGATGTAGGCGCCGCCGGAGTCGATCATGTCCCAGTCCGGCGCCTCGCCCTCGGCTCGTGGGCGGCAGCCCAGCACGCCATTCTCCGAGTGAACCAGCACCTCCAGGTCATCCGGCAAGTAGTGGAACAGTTGGGTGGGCAAGCCAATCCCCAGGTTGACGATCTGCCCCGGGATCACCTCGCGGGCCGCGCGGGCGAGAATGCGCTGCGGGTCAGCCGACATGGGTACGCCTCCCTTGTTCACTGCTGGCGGGTGCGACCTCTACCACCTGGCTGACGAAGGCGCAGGGGGTGTGGATCGCCTCGAGTGCCAGGCTGCCGGGCGCGTCGACCCGGTAGGCCTGGGCGATGACGGTGTCGGCGGCCATCGCCATCAGCGGGTTGAAGTTGCTGGCGGTGGCGCGATAGATCAGGTTGCCGTAGCGGTCGGCGCGCTCGGCGTGAACCAGGGCGAAGTCGGCGTAGAGCGCCGGCTCGATGCCCCAGGTGCGACCGCCCAGTTCGATCTCGCGCCGACCTGCGGCGATCTCGGTGCCCTGGCCGATGTCGGTGAGAAAGCCGTAATGGCCGGCACCGGCGCTGCGGATCTTCTCGGCCAGAATCCCCTGGGGGAAAAGTTCGACCTCGAGTTCGCCGCGGTTCATTGCGGCGATGGCAGCGCGGTTGAGCCCAATGTGCGACGTGATCAGGCGGCTGACACGGCCGGCTTCGATCAGCTTGCCGATGCCGATGCCCGGTTCATTGGCATCGTTCTTGATCAGGGTGAGGTCGTGCTGGCCCTGGGCCAGGAGTTCATCGATCAGGGCAAAGGGCGTGCCTGGGGAGCCGAAGCCGCCGACCATGATCGAGGCACCATTCGGGATGGCGGCAATGGCCTCCTCGATAGCGCGATATTTCTTGTTGAGAAGCGTCATGTCAGTGCCTTTTCCCTCCGGCGTTCAGGATGTCAGCGCATTCGTGGGCGTCGAAGCCGTCACCTCAAGGTCGAAGCGCGCCATGGCGCGCTCGAGTCGCAGGATCAGCTCGGCGGTGTCGGCGGCATCGATGGTCAGTGGCGGGGTGACCAGGAAGTGGTCGCCGGCTACCCCGTCCAGGGTGCGTCGCGGATAGATCAGCAGGCCCTCCTCCTTGGCCAGCGCAGTGATCCGGGCGAAGCGGTTCTGCTCGGCTGGGAAGGGGGTCTTGGCGTCGCCATCGGCGACCAGTTCCACGCCCCACAGCAGCCCCAGGCCGCGGACGTCGCCGATCCAGGGGTAGCGGGCCTTGAGTGCCAGCAGGCCCTCATTCAGCTCCCTGCCGCGTGCTGCCACGTTGTCGAGCACGCGCTCACGCCGTATGGCCTCGATCACTGCCAGCCCGGTGGCGCAGGCCAGCGGATTGCCGGCGTAGGTGTGGCCGTGCTGGAAGCCGCCCGAGGCCATTACCGTCTCGACGATATCGCCGCGGGCGAGGACCGCTCCCACCGGGTAGTAGCCGGCACCCAGCCCCTTGGCGGTGGCCAGCAGGTCTGGCGTCACGCCGTAGTGCTGGTAGGCGAACCAGGCGCCGGTGCGGCCGATTCCCGTGAGTACCTCATCGAGAATCAGCAGGCAGCCGAACTCATCGCACAGCTTGCGAATACCCTCGAGATAACGGCGATCTAGCATGCGCGCACCGGTACTGGCGCCACCCACCGGCTCCAGCACGAAGGCGATGATCGTCTCAGGACCGGCCGCCTCCATGGTCGCGCGAGTCTCGGCCAGTACGCGTTCCACGTGCCGGGTGTCGTCGGCGTCGGTGTGGCGATAGAGGTCGGGACCCGGCACCTTGAGCGAGCCGAGGGTAATGGCGGCGAAGGGGGCTTCCAGGGGGTGATAGCCGGTGACGCCCAGCGCACCCAGCGTGCTGCCGTGATAAGAGGGGCGCAGCGAGACGAAGCGCCGCCGCCGGGGCTCGCTCTTGGCGACGAAGTACTGGCGCGCCAGCTTCAGCGCCGATTCCACCGCCTCGGAGCCGCTGGAAACGAAGAAGACTTTCTCGAGTTCACCATCGGTGAGGTCGACCAGGGCCTGGCCCAGGGCTACCGCGGGAGCATTCTCGAACTGCGTACGGTAAGTGAATGCGACGCGGTCGAGCTGGGCAAGCATGGCGTCTCGAATATCGCCGCGGCCGTGGCCGAGGTTGCAAGAGATCGCGCCGGAACAGCCGTCGAGGTAGTTCCGACCGGCTTCGTCCCACAGATAAACCCCTTGGGCGTGACTGACTTCGGGCAGGGCGGGGCCGGCCTGGTAGAAGAGAGGTGATGAGTCCATGTAACGCTCGTTATCGTTATGTATTGGTGAACGGCTGTCAGCAGTGTAGGTAGCGAGCGTTAGGTATTTCAATATATGATCTTTTTACCGAATTCAATGAGTGAAAGTCATGGCAGATGTCAATATTCACTCGCTAAAGGCGCTGGCCATCTTCAAGACGCTGTTCGAGGCGGGTACTGCTTCCCAGGCTGCGCGCACCCTGGGTATCACCCAGTCGGGGGTGAGTCGCTCGCTGGCCCAGCTCGAGGAGAACCTGGGGATACAGCTGTTCCTGCGCGAGAAGAACCGCTTGGTGGCCACGCCCGAGGCGCGCGAACTCTACGATGAAATCCTGCGCCTGATGGGCAATATCGAGGAGCTGCGCCACAGTGTGCTGGCGCTCAAGGAGTTCGGCACCTCGCGGCTGCGCATCGCTGCGGTGCCAGGCTTGTCGTTCGGCTTCGTGCCCCGGCTGGTGGCGGCGCTGTTGGAAGAGAATCGGCAGTTCAGCGTCAGCCTCGACATGATGTCGAGCCATGAGGTACAGCTGGCGGTGGAGTCGAGCCATGCCGACATCGGTTTCGTCACCCTGCCCATCACATCGCGAGTACTGAGGGTAGAGCCCTGGTTTACCACCGAAGCGGTGTGCCTGGTACCGCAGGAGCACCCCTTGGCTGCACAGGAGCGCGTCGACGTGCAGGACCTACGTGACCAGCATCTGGTAATCAGCAACCAGCCAAGTATCCGCACCAATCCACTACTCGAACTGGCCAGCCGGCACCGGGTGCAGATCGCCGGCAAGACCGAGGCCAACATCGGCACCATCACGGCGCTGGTGGCCAACCATGTCGGCATCACGGTAATGAATCCGATCACCGCCCAGGACCAGCTCGCCCCGCGCGATGGCGTGGTGATGCGGCCCTTCTCGCCGGCCATGACGTTCAGCTTCGGGCTGGTCTATCGCAACGACTGGAAGCAGGCCAGGGTGCTCGATTTCCTGCGCGGGAAGGGCGGGGCGCAGCTGGCAGGCTATCCCTGCGTGGCGCTGGACGAATTCCTGAGCGAATGACGAGCTACAGCCGCCTCGCCAGCAGCGTGACCAGCTCGGCGTCGGTCAGCACCAGCGGGTTGGTCTTCATGCTGCCGCCCCGAGCCCCGGCGACCACGCGATCGAAGTCGTCCTGGTTCATGCCGTAGGCGCCCAGCTTCGGTATGTCGAGTCGCTGGGTCCAGTCGCGCAGCGTCGCCACCAGGGCATCGCAGGCGTCGCGGTCGTTACGTTTGCGCTCGCCGCTGACCAGGCGGCCGACCTCGGCGTATTTGGCCAGTGCCGCACCGCCCGGCTCGCGCTCTCGCAGCGCGGCGACATTGATGGCGGTGGCTTCGGCCAACAGGGTGCCGCACACCGTGCCGTGGGGGATCGGGAAGAAGGCGCCCAGCGGCGAGGCCAGCCCGTGTACCGAGCCCAGGCCCGCCTGGGCCAGGGTGATTCCCGACATCAGCGAGGCGTAGGCGATCTGGCTATAACCGCGGCCAGCCTCGGGGTGGTCCATCTCCCAGGCCGGCCAGAAGCCACGACAGAACGCCTGCATGCCGGACCAGGCGAGGGCATCGGTGGCGGGGCTGGCATTGAGCGAGACGTAGGATTCGAGTAGCTGGGTGAAGGCGTCCATGCCGTTGGCGGCGATCTGCGCCTTGGGGCAGCCCGCCAGCAGTTCAGGGTCGACCAGCGCCACGGCGGCGACCAGCCGCTCGTCGCGAAACGACTTCTTGAAACCCTCCGGGCCCTGCATGCTGAGCACGGCGTTCTTGGTTGCCTCGCTGCCAGTGCCGGCAGTGGTCGGCACGGCGATCAGCGGCACCGCCGGGCCGGAATAGGCAAGGCCGCGACCCACGCCCTCGAGATGGTCCATCACCGAATTGCCGGGACGCAGCAGGCCGGCGACGGCCTTGGCGGCATCCAGTACGCTGCCGCCGCCGATGGCGACCACCACGTCGATATCGTTCTCCCGATGCTCGCCTACGATGGCATCCACCCGCTGCGGCGAGGGTTCGCCCTCGATGGTGACGTGCAGCCAGGTCGTACCCTGCGCTTCGAGGGCCGTGATCAGTTCGCTCCAGCGCGGCGATTCGACGAAGGAGCGCCTGCCGGTCACGACCAATGCCCTTTCGCCGTAGTCGGCGATCAGCGTCGGCAAGAGTGCGATGCTGCCATCGCCGAAGCGGATATCGGGCAGGCGGGCGATACGGAAGGCGTCGATGCGCTCGGGAAAGGAAGCTGGCATGGGGCGGCACTCGCAACTTGGGAAACGACGTCCACTATAAGCATCGTCTCAGTGGCTTGGCCAACGGCAGGGCTGTGCGCAGCCAGTTGTATAGCGTGTCCCTAACGCCAGCGCTCGAGAAGTTGGTAATACCACATCCCCGCGGCCAGCAGCGGGTTGCCCAGAGCATCGCCGAACGGCACCTTGAGGTGGCGGCAGGCGGCGAAGGTGTCGAACTCTTCCATATGGCCGGAAATCGCCTTGGCCATGATCTCGCCGACGATATGCGAAGTGGCCACGCCATGCCCCGAGTAGCCCTGGGCATAGTAGACGGTGTCGGATAGCCGCCCCAGCATGGGAATGCGATTGACCACGATGCCGGCCATGCCCTGCCAGGCGTAGTCGATCGGGGTTCCCCTGAGCTGAGGGAAGGTGGCCTCCAGGCGCGGGCGTAGCTCGGCGGCGATGTCGGGGGAGTCCTTGCCCGAATAGTTGGCCCCGCCACCGAAGAGGAGCCGGCCGTCGGCGGTGAGTCGGTAATAGTCGAGTACGAAGCGGCAGTCGTAGACGGCCAGGTCCTGCGGATTGATGGCTTCGGCCAACCCGCCCAGCGGTGCGGTGGTGACGATGCCCAGCGAGGCCGGAAACAGCTTGCCGCCGAGCCGGCGCCGCTCCAGGCGGTGGTAAGCGTTGCCCGCCAGCAGCACCCGCTCGGCACGTACCGCACCGTTGGCGGTAACGACCCTAGGGGAGGGGCCATGTTCGATGCGCACCACCGGCGAGTGCTCGAAAACCATCGCGCCCAGCTCGTGGGCCGCCCGCGCCTCGCCCAGGCACAGGTTGAGCGGATGCAGGTGCAGGTTGTAGCGATTGAGCAGCCCACCGTGGTAGCGCTGCGTGCGTACCACATCGCGCACCTGGCGGGCATCGAGCAGTTCGACGTGCTCGCCCATGCCGCGGGCTTGGCAGGCCTCGAAGTCGGCCTCGAGTGCTGCCATGTGCGAAGGCTTCCAGGCCGCCTGCAGGTGGCCCTGCTTGAGGTCGCAGGGAATGGCGTATTGCTCCACCCGCGCGCGAATGATGCGCTGGCCGCGCCAGCGCAGGTTCCAGACGAAATCGTCGGCGGCCGCGCCCAGGGTGCGGCGCATCTGCTTGCGCATGGCGGCTTCGCCGGAGAGGCTGCCGGTCACCTGGCCGCCGTTGCGCCCGCTGGCGCCCCAGCCGATCTTGTTGGCCTCGACGATGGCCACCCGATAGCCGCGCTCGGCCAGCTCCACCGCCGTGGCCACGCCGGTGAAGCCGCCGCCGACGATGGCCACGTCGACCGTCACCTCACCTTGTAGCTGAGGATAGTCCGACTCCCGATGGATCGACGCGGTATAGTAGGAGGCGCAGCGAGGCTCGGCCATGTGGGGCTCCGGTAGTGTCGAAAATACTCAACACATGCTAGCACAGTCTGGAGACCCGGCACGCCCGTCACGTGTCGCAACCCCCGGCGATGGCTTGCCCCACGAAGGGGCGAACTTTGCGCCTCCGGCATCAGCCGGTAGAATGGGAATATCCGCGTTCGGCTCGTCACCGGACTACTCGCCGGGGCGAAGCAGGCCCTGCTCCGACCGGCTGCTAGCCAGCCCCGCTGCAAGGAATTCGTGCTGCAATGAGCTATCAGGTTCTGGCCCGCAAGTGGCGGCCGCGTACGTTCCACGAACTGGTCGGCCAGGAACACGTCCAGCGTGCGTTGGTCAACGCCCTCGACCAGGGGCGCCTGCACCATGCCTACCTGTTCACCGGCACGCGCGGCGTCGGCAAGACGACCCTGGCAAGAATACTTGCCAAATGTCTCAACTGTACCGCCAAGGGCCATGGCGATGACGGCGTCACCTCCACCCCCTGTGGCGAGTGCGACAGCTGCCGTGCCATCGACGAGGGGCGCTTCGTCGACCTGATCGAGGTCGATGCCGCCTCGCGTACCAAGGTGGAAGATACCCGCGAGCTGCTCGACAACGTGCAGTACGCACCCACCCAGGGGCGCTACAAGGTGTACCTCATCGACGAGGTGCACATGCTTTCCACCAGCAGTTTCAACGCACTGCTCAAGACGCTGGAAGAGCCGCCGCCCCACGTCAAGTTCCTGCTCGCCACTACCGATCCGCAGAAGCTGCCCGCTACGGTGCTGTCGCGCTGCCTGCAGTTCACGCTCAAGAACATGCCGCCGGAGCGCATCGTCACCCACCTGGCCAAGGTCCTCGAGGCCGAGAACATCGGCTTCGAGGAGAGCGCCCTGTGGCTGTTGGGGCGTGCCGCCGACGGCTCCATGCGCGATGCCATGAGCCTGACCGACCAGGCCATCGCCTTCGGCCAGGGCCAGGTCCGCCATGCCGACGTCGCCGCCATGCTGGGGACGCTCGATCATCGCCACGTGCTGGCGCTGGTCGAGGCCTTGGCCGACACCGACGCGCCCCGGCTGCTGAGCGAGATTGCCCAATTGGCCGAACAGGGGCCGGATTTCGCCGCGGTGCTGGACGACATGACGGCCGTGCTGCACCGCCTGGCGGTAGCCCAGATGGTGCCGGATGCCGTGGACAACGGCCACGGCGACAGGGAAACGGTGCTGGCGCTGGCTTCGCGCTTCACCGCCGAAGACGTGCAGCTTTACTACCAGATCGGTATCCAGGGGCGTGGCGACATGGCCCACGCCCCCGATCTGCGTACGGCACTCGAGATGACCCTGCTGCGCATGCTCGCCTTCCGCCCCCAGGGTGTGCCCCAGCCGGCTAAGACGCCATTGCCCCTGCGCAGTGCAAGCAGCGGCAGCACTCCGGTCGCACCGGCGGGCGGAGTGGGTGAGCCGCCGAGCGATACCCAGCCCACCGATAGCTCGGCTTCCGCGACACCGAGTCAGCCCACCGAGTCTCCGCTCGGGCCACCACCAACGCAAAGCGCGCCGCAGCCGGATGCCGAGGACGAAAGCACCCTCGAGCCGCCTCCACCCTGGGAGGAGACGGTCGATGAGGTTATGGCACCGCCGCTGGGCGAGGTCTCCCGTGCCCCGGCCGAGCCCATGCAAGGGGGAGCCGTGGCCTCAGATTCAGAAGAACACGCCACATCGATGGCAGCGATCGAACAGCCGTCGGTGCAGCCCTACGCGACCAGACAAGAAATGGCGCCAAGGGCGGAAGAGGGCGACACTGCCGTACTGGAGGCGCCCGGACCCGCTCCCGAAACACCTGAGCCGGTGGTCGAAGCGCTATCCTTAGAGCGGCCGGACGCCGAGGTGCCGCAGTCGCAGGCCGTTGCAGCCAATGCTGCCAGCGATGCGTTGCTCGACCATGACCGCTGGCTGGAAAGTTTCGACAGCCTGGGCCTGGGAGGGCTGACGCGCAATCTTGCTGCCCACTGCGTGGTCGAAACCGATGACGGCAATCGGCTGACGCTGCGCCTGGACCCGTCGCAGGAGGCCATGAACGCCGAGATCCACGTACGTCGCGTGCAGGAGGCACTGGCCACCATTGGCGTGTCGCGTCAGCTCGTGATCGAGCCGGGATCATTGCCGGCACAGGTGGAAACGCCCCGGCAGCGCGCCGACCGGATCGCCGCCGAGCGCCACGCCGAGGCCGTGGCGGCCCTGCAGCGTGACCCCCATGTCAAGCAACTGCAGGAAACCTTTGGTGCGCGCTTGATCGAATCGACCGTCAAGCCGGCGGAGATGGCGTCAAGGGCCTGAGACCGACAGTTTCATTTTGCCAAGCGAGAGGAACGATCATGATGAAAGGTGGAATGGGCAACCTGATGAAGCAGGCCCAGGAAATGCAGCAGAAGATGCAGCGCGTTCAGGAAGAAGTCGCCAAGGCCGAGGTGACCGGCGAAGCCGGCGCCGGCATGGTCAAGGTGACCATGAACGGTCGCCATGACGTGAGCAAGGTCGATATCGATCCCAGCGTCATGGAGGAAGACAAGGAGCTGCTCGAGGACCTGCTGGCCGCGGCGGTCAACGATGCCGTGCGCAAGGTCGAAGCCAGCTCGCGGGAGAAGATGGAAGAAGCCACGGCGGGGCTCAATCTGCCACCCGGCTTCAAGATGCCCTTCTGACTCGGCTGAAACCGGCGGCGCTCGACCATGCGGCGTTAACCATCCTCTAGAGGTACCGAATGAGTTTTTCCCCCCTCGTCGAGAGGTTGATGGAGTCGCTGCGGGTACTGCCGGGTGTGGGCCCCAAGACCGCGCAGCGCATGGCGATGCACCTGCTCGAACGCGAACGCGACGGCGGGCGTCGCCTGGCCGCCGTGCTCGAGCAGGCCATCGAGCAGGTGGGCTACTGTCGGCGTTGCCGCACCCTCACCGAGGAGGATATCTGCGGGCTATGCACCAGCAGCCGGCGCGACGATGCCCTGCTGTGCGTGGTAGAGTCGCCAGCCGACCAGTTGGCCATCGAGGATGCGGGCGGTTATCGCGGCCGCTATTTCGTTCTCCATGGCCATCTTTCGCCGTTGGATGGCATCGGCCCCGAGGACATCGGTCTCGACCAGCTCGAGGCGCGCATTGCCGAGGGCGGCGTCAGTGAGGTGATCCTGGCCACCAATCCGACGGTGGAGGGCGAGGCCACGGCGCATTACATCGCCGCTCAGCTCGCGCCTCACGGCGTGACGCTTTCGCGCCTGGCCTACGGTGTACCCATGGGCGGCGAACTCGAATACGTCGATGGCGGTACTCTCAGTCGTGCTTTCAACGGGCGCTTGCCATTTCGTGGCGATTGATACCGATTCATTGTCCTCACCCTGCTGGATGACCGCATGACCTTGACCCCCGAGATACGTTGGATCGACACGCCCGAGGCGCTGGATACCGCTTGCGCCGAGGTGGCCCAGGCCGAAGTGATCGCGTTGGATACCGAGTTCTTTCGCGAGAAGACCTTTCACCCGGTGCCGGCCCTGATCCAGTTCTCTGCCGGTGGCCCGGCCTGGCTGGTCGATCCGCTGGTGGTCGATTGCACCGACTCCTTCCGCCGGCTGCTCGGCGAAGGGCCGCTGAAGCTGCTGCATGCCAGCAGCGAGGATCTCGAAGTGCTGGCGCACTGGGCCGGTGTGACGGTCGCCCCGCTGGTCGATACCCAGATCGCCCAGGCGCTGCTGGGGGAGGACCCCGCCATGGGCTACCAGCGTCTGGTTCAGCACTGGACCGGGGAGACCCTGCCCAAGGACGAGACCCGTTCCGACTGGCTGCAGCGCCCCCTGAGTGAGTCCCAGCGGCTCTATGCAGCTCTCGACGTGGTGTTCCTGCTCGAGGTCTGGGAGCATCAGCGCGAGGCGCTGGAACGGCAGGGGCGGCGTGAATGGCTCGAGGCCGACTGTCGTGAGCTGATGGCCCAGGCGCTACGCAGCGACGAGGCGGATGGGCAGTGGTTTCGTCGTCATCGCCAATTGTGGCGGCTTTCGCCGCGCCAGATCGAGGCCTATCGACTGCTGACTACCTGGCGCGAAGGGGAGGCCCGGCGGCGCAACCTGCCGCGGGGTTGGCTGTTCAACGACCGGGTGCTCTACGGTATCGCCGAGCGCATGCCCGAGAACCGCTACCAGCTCGCCGAGATCGACGACATCAAGCCAAGCCAGGTCAAGCGCGATGGCGATACCCTGCTGGGGTTGGTGAAACAGGCGCGACAGTGCGAGGCGGTGGCGCTGCCTGCTGCATTGCCTTCGCCCATGGGGGCGGAGTACAAGCGCCGCATGAAGGCCCTCAAGCGGGTCGTGAACGTAAGCGCCGAGCACCTGGGTTTGGCACCTGAGGTGCTCATGCGCCGGCGCGACCTGGAAGCCCTGATTGCCGCCGACCTGGTATCCGAGCCGCTGCCCCTGCCCGAAGGTTGGCGCGGCGAACGCCTCGCGGCGCCCCTGAAACAAGCACTGGACGAGGTTAAGGCCGAATGACGGACGACCGCATGAAAGGCGACAAGCTGCTGTGCGAGATCTACAGGAGTTCGCGCAAAGAGGAAATGTATCTCTACGTTGACAAGCGGCAGGGGCTGGCCGAGGTACCCGAAGCGTTGCTCGAACGATTCGGCAAGCCCGTCTTGACCATGACGATGATCCTGACGCCGGAAAAAACGCTGGCGCGCGCCAAGGTGAGCGATGTCATGACCGCCATCCGCGACAAGGGGTACTACCTGCAGATGCCGCCGGCCAAGGAGGAGTATTTGCTCGATCTGTATCGGACTCCCACCGAGGCGCGCTACTGATCATGCGCGAGCGTTTCTGGGAGCGCTTCGATCTCGAGGAACTCACCGCCGAGGAGTGGGAAGCGCTGTGCGACGGTTGCGGCCAGTGCTGCCTGCTCAAGTTCCAGGATGACGCGAGCGGCGATCTTGCCGTGCTCGGCGTGGCCTGTGAGCTGCTGGACATTCACAGCTGCCGCTGCAGCGATTATCCCAACCGACAGGCCCGCGTGCCTGACTGTGCCCGGCTCACGCCTCAACGCGTCGATGAGTTCCGCTGGCTGCCGAAATCCTGCGCCTACCGTCGCATCGCGGAAGGGCGCCGGCTGGCCGGTTGGCATCCGCTGATTTCCGGCGACCCCGAGCGGGTTCACCGCAAGGGCATCAGCGTACGGAGCTTTGCCGTTTCCCAGCGGGATGTGCCCGAGGATGAGTTGGAAGACTACATCATCGCCATACTGCCGATCGATGGTTGACCCCTCCAAAGGCTGAGCGTGCCTGGTGCCGTTTCAGCCTCGGCTTGAGCCGCTGCCTTTCGTTTCTCATCAGTCGCCTGATGCGCCATTTTCATCCTGGCGGCTGATGGTGATTTTTTCCGTTCCCTATGATGCTGAGTGTTGCTCTCTGTAACTTTCTGTTGCGGAGACGAGACGAGACGATGCGAAAGGCTTGGCTGCCAGTTCAAGCTGAAAGGAGGGGATCATGAAACGGGTATGGATGACGACGGCAGGGCTGGCGTTTGGCGCCATGATGACGACGAGCGCTCTGGCGCAGTCACAGATCTGGAGCGAGCCGCTCAGCGACGAGGAAATGGCCGCGCGCTGGAACGCGCTATTCAACGATGGGGTTGTACTGAGCGACGAGGAACTCGATGCATTGCTCGAATGGCTGCCGCCCACTGGTGCTGGCTTAGGCCTGGGGGCAGGGCTGGATGGTTCCATGGGTGGTGAGGGCGGAGGTTTTGTTCGTACCGGGCGCACCTCGCCACCCAATGTCGGCAGCGGTGACGACGGCGGCGGCGGTGACGACGGCGGCGATAACGGCGGCGATAACGGCGGCGGCGATAACGGCGGCGGCGACAACGGCGGCGGTGACGACGGCGGCGGCGATAACGGCGGCGACGACAACGGCGGCGACGACAACGGCGGCGGCGACAACGGCGGCGACGACAACGGCGGCGACGACAACGGCGGCGGCGACAACGGCGGCGGCGACAACGGCGGCATCGACAACGGCGGCGGCGACAGCGGTGGCTCCGGTGGCGGTGACAGCGGCGGCTCCGGTGGCGGTGACAGCGGCGGCTCCGGTGGCGGTGACAGCGGCGGCTCCGGTGGCGGTGACAGCGGTGGCTCCGGTGGCGGTGACAGCGGCGGCTCCGGTGGCGGTGACAGCGGTGGCTCCGGCGGCGGTGACAGCGGCGGCTCCGGCGGCGGCGCTGGTGGTGGTAGCGGCGGCTCCGGCGGCGGCGCTGGTGGTGGTAGCGGCGGCGGCGCAGGGGGCGGTGGCGCCTGATCCCACCATAACCATGATGGAGAAGACCCGGTCAGTTCACAGAGGCCGGGTCTTCTTCTTCCTGCATTCAAGGTTCCTTGTCGGCGAGCCCCAGGGCCCAGAGGATGAAGGCGTCCTGGCGCGCGTTGTCGTGCCATGCCTTGAATCGGCCCGAGGCGCCACCATGCCCGGCGGCCATGTCGGTGCGCAACAGCACCGGGCCGCGTGCGGTGCCCATCTCGATAAGCCGGGCATAGAGCTTGGCAGGCTCCCAGTAAGGGACCCGGGAGTCGTGCCAACTGCCCTGGAGAAATAGCGTGGGGTAGGGCTGGGGAGAGAGATTGTCCAGCGGCGAGTAGGCGCGGATGCGCTTGCGCGCATCCGGCTCGTCCGGGTTGCCCCACTCGGTATACTCGGCGGTGGTAAGCGGCAGGTCGGGGTTCTCCATGGTACGCAGCACGTCGACGAAAGGCACGTCGAGCACGGCGGCGCAGAAGGCTTCGGGCGACAGATTGAGGCTGGCACCGACCAGCAGTCCTCCTGCGCTGGCACCATAGGCGGCAATACGTTCTCCGTCGCTGAAACCCTTTTCGACCAGCGCATTGCGCGCCGCGAGGAAGTCGCGGAAGCTGTTCTCCTTGTGCTTGAGCTTGCCGGCCAGGTACCAGGGCTCGCCCCGGTCGCCGCCGCCGCGTACATGAGCAACGGCAAAGGCCACGCCACGGGCGAGCAGCTCGAGCCTGGCGACAGAGAACCAGGGATCGAGCACTTCGCCATAGGCACCGTAGCCGTAAAGCAGGGTGGGCAGCGGGTGTCCGGCCAGGTCAGCGCGCATCACCACCGATACCGGTATGCGCTCGCCATCGTGGGCACGCGCCCAGATCCGCTCGCAGCAGAGATCGGCCGGTTGCAGGTTGCCGTGGATCGGCTGTGACTTCAGCACGTGGCGCTCCCCGCTGTCGAGGTCGTACTCGAGCCAGCGTACCGGCATGACGAACGACTCTTCGCGCAGGCGCAGGCGACGACTATCGAAGTGCGGCACGTCACCGAGCATCACGCTGCAGGGGGATTCCGGCAGTGGCAGGCGTTCGTCTCGCCGGGCGACGTGACCTGCCTCGAACTCGACGATGCGGATACGGACCTGGGCCTCGTGATGATCGCGCTCGGTAATGGCCAGGCCCCAGTCGAAGGCCTCGACGTCCTCGAGCGTGGTGTCGTCGCGATGCCCGATCAGTGGCTGCCAGTGAGCTTCCAGATCGTGTTCGCCGACCGCGTCCAGGCAAAAGTGCGGTGCGTTGCGATTATGCAGGACGTAGAAGTGGCCGGGACGGTGCTCCAAGCCGTATTCCACGCCCTTTTCCCGCGGTCGAAAGCAGCGCGGCGCCTGCTCCGGCGCCAGGGCCGGCAGCAGGTGGCACTCGCTGGTGTCCTTGGAGGCGCTCTCCAGTACCAGCCACTGGCGAGAGCGGGTCTTGCCCAGCCCGAGCCAGAACTCGGGGTCGTCCTCGCGCAGTATCAGAGAGGGTTCGCCGGCCTGACCCTCTCTGAGCGGCAGGCGCCAGATGCTGTCGGGGCGCTGCGTGGCGTCGTAACGGGTGAACAGCAGGGTGAGGTTGTCTTCGGCCCAGGTCAGCTCGGGGCCTATCTCCTCCAGCAAGAGGTGTGGCTCGCCGTCGGGCAGTGCCTTGAGATAGAGTGAAAAACGCTCGTCGCCACTGGTGTCCTCGGTCCAGGCCAACCAGCGCTCGTCGGGCGACAGCGCCATGTCGCCCAGCTCCAGGTAGTGTTCTGCTCCAGCACGTGCTTGCAGATCGAGAAAGACGCTCGCCTCCTCCGCGCGGCCATTGGGATGGCGCCACCACACCGGATAGTCCGCATCGGTTGCCGTCTCGCTCCAGTAGGTGTAGTGATCGAGCGCGGTGGGCAGCCCATGAACCGCCAGCTCACGGCGTGCCAGATGGCCGTGGTAGAGCCGCTCGACCAGGCTGTCGAGCGGTGCCATCCAGGCCTGGCACTCCTCGTTGGCGGCTTCGAGAAAGGCCTGGACACGTGCATCATCGCGCTCTTCCAGCCAGTGCCACTCGGGATCGTCGGCGCGTCGAAACCGGTCGACCGGCGAAGGAAGGGGCTCGGTGAGGGTCGCAGTGGGAAACGAACGATGTGGCGGCTGTGCTTTCATTGGGTCGCGTGTACCATACTCAAGGTGACTTTCCATCCTGTACGATCCGTCAAGGGGCGGCTCGTGACGCGTAAAATGAGGTATCGATGCTGACATCCGATTCGATGTCCCTACTATGGCTGACCTATCTGGGTTTGTCGCTGGTCGTGCTGCTGGCCGGCTACCTGGGGTTGGCCTTTCTGCCACGCCTGCTGCGCCTGCCGATTACCTGGGCGGTGGCCGGCATACTCTGGATGCCGACCCGCTTTCGGTTGCCGTTGGTGGAAGGGGAGTTCTATACCGGCATGGCACCGGCGGTAGTGGTGGCGGCCGTTGCGTTCCTCGAGCGTAACGGCTCGGTACTGATGTCTTCGGGCCTGCTGGTGGTGGCTGGTGCCATGCTGGGTATCGCCGTGGGCATCCTCCAGGCTTGGTGGTTCCGCGCGCCCGCCATGCCCAGCGAAGGCACGCGGGAAAAGACAAAGCAGGACGACAAGACGCAGCAAAATAACAGCAGGCGCAATGGCCTGCGTGGCGAGAAGCCGCGTCAGCTGCCCAAGCGCCGGGAGCCGAAAATCGGCTAGGGAGCCCCGATGGGGAGGGAGTGCAACAAGGTATGGCGCTGGCTGGTCGGTCTGGCCGGGTGCCTGGTCGTGTCGAGCTGCCTGTCCGCTGCAACGCTCGAAGAACATCCGGAAGTGCGGGTCATCGTCGATGTCTCCGGCAGCATGCGTCACAACGATCCCGACCAGCTCGCCGCCGAGGCGCTGGAATTGCTGGTAACGCTGGTGCCCAGTGGTGCCAGGGCCGGAATCTGGACCTTCGGCGAGCGAGTGGCCAACCCATTACAGCCCGGACCGGTCAACCTCGAATGGCGCGATCGTGCCAGGGCGTTGGCCGGCTTGTTGGTCGACTACCAGCAGTATACCGACATCGAGTCTGCCATCTTCCAGGCGGCCTCGGTCGAGGCGGCCGCAGGGCAGCCGCATCTGGTGCTGCTTACCGATGGCATGATCGACCTGCCCACCTGGCGCGGTAGCAAGCCGGCCATCGACAGTGCCTCGCGGGAGGCGCTGCTGGATGAGCTCGGACCAAGGCTGGCGGAGGAGGGCGTGGTCGTACATTCCATCGCCTTCTCCGACGAGGCCGACCTGGACCTGGTGGAGCGCCTGGCACAGATGACCGGAGGGCTTTCGGCGCCGGTGGCAACGCCCGACGCCCTGCTGGGCGCTTTCCTCGCCATTGTCGATCGCATCTTTCCCAGCGACCGGGTGCCGGTTACCGACCAGCGCTTTCTCATCGAGCCAGGCCTGCGTGGCTTCACCGCGCTGCTGTTCCGCGGTGAGGAAGCACTGGAGCTGGTGGGGCCGGATGGCCGGCGCTACTCCGCCGAGTCTCCGCCCGAAGGTGCCGAGTGGCGTCGCGAATCTCGCTATGACCTCATTCAGGTACCCGATCCCCAGCCGGGGCAATGGCGCCTGGAAGGCGCGCCGGGACAGGACAGCCGGATCACCGTCGAGTCGCCGCTCAGCCTGCAGACGTCCGGTGTGCCGAATACGTTCTACCTGGGCTTCGACGTGCCGGTGGAAGCCTGGCTCGCGCGCGAGGGAGAGGCGGTGGGCGCCGAGGAACTGCCAGCGCATTTGCGGCTGACGGCGGAATTGCACGATGCCTCGGGGGCGGTCCAGTCGGCCGTGGTGCTCAGGCAGCAGGAGGAGCGCTTCGTCGGGCGATTGCCGGCGCCGGCCCTGGGCGGCAACGCCCAGTTCGTCGTGCGTGCCGAAGGGCAGGGCTTCCGACGCCAGCGGGCACAGGCGGTCAACGTACTGCCGGCGATTGCCGCCCAGCACGATGAGGCCGGCCAGCAGGTCCTCCTCATGGCCGAGCATCCTGCGCTCGATCGTGACAACACCCGCCTGTACGGCCAGCTCCAGGGCGCTCGCCTCGAGGCGGAACCCTCGGCCGAGCGGCGCTGGAGCATTGCCTTGCCCGAGTTGGATGGCGCGCTTAGCGTGCCGCTGATACTGCGCGGCGAAGTCACCCTCGAGGGCGAGACGCGCGAGCTGCACTTGCCGCGCCTGATGCTGTTCCCCTCGGTGGCCACGGCGATCGACCAGGTGGATGCCAGCCCGGCGCTGGAGGTGACACGCTTCCACGAGGAGCTGTCGCCCGTACGCGAGCCCCGCGCAACGCCGGGGTCGGCGCTACCCGAGCCGGTCGAGCGCGTCATACGGCAAATCCAGGAGCTGCCCCAGGCCGCCCGGGAGCGTTGGCGGGAGTGGCGCCCCGCGCTGGCCAAGCCGCTTGAGGAGGCCGACCCGCACCAGCGCTGGCTGCTGGGCGGCATACTGCTTGCTCTCGTGGTGTTGCTGCTACTATGGCGCATATTGCGGCGGCATCGCGCAGCGCCCCGGGAGGAACCACATGTGTGAATTGTTGGGCATGAGCGCCAACGTGCCCACCGATATCTGCTTCAGCTTCACCGGTTTCCTGCATCGCGGCGGTGGCACCGGGCCGCACCGTGACGGCTGGGGCATTGCCTTCTACGAGGCGGGTGGCTATCGCGATTTTCGTGACCCGCACCCCTCGGTACGCTCCCCCATTGCACGGCTGATCACCGACTATCCGATCAAGTCGCATATCGCCATCAGCCATATCCGCCAGGCCAACGTCGGCGAAGTGCGCCTGGCCAATACCCATCCGTTCACCCGCGAGATGTGGGGTCGAACCTGGTGCTATGCGCATAACGGCCAGCTCGAGAATTGGCAGGAGCTGCCGCTGAGTTTCTACCGGCCGGTGGGTGATACCGACAGCGAGCATGCTTTCTGCTGGCTGCTTGCCACCCTGCGCGAGCACTATCCCGAGGCGCCGGTGCTAGGGGCGTGCGACGAGGCCATGAGCGAGCGACACCAGGCGTTCTGGCATCTGCTCCATCGCCTGTGCGAGACGCTGCGGGCCAAGGGCGTGTTCAACCTGCTGCTGGCCGACGGCGAGTTCTTCTACACCTTCTGTTCGACCAAGCTGGCCCATATCACCCGCCGCGCACCGTTCGGCAAGGCGGAACTCTCCGATGCCGAGCTGACGGTGAACTTCGCCGAGCACACCACCCCCAACGACATCGTCTCGGTGGTGGCGACCGAGCCGCTGACCTGCAACGAGGCGTGGGTTCGCATGGTCCCGGGTGAGCTTTTGGTATGGCGTCATGGCTGCATCGTGGCGCGTTTCGTTGCCGAGACTTCTGCGTCCCAGGACTGAGGTTCTTCCTCAGGCCGACTTGCCTTTCTGCCTATTGTTGCCCAGCTTGATAGTCAATGCCCTTTTCTTTCTGAGGCGACAGGGTTTGAACGAATGTTTGAATCGATCGTTTTACAGTCGCGTGGTGCCTGGTATATCGTAATGGTTTAGCCAAAATAACAACGGTCGAGGTCGTGGGGTGAGTGACCTCATCGACGATGCTACGGAGATAGCGCCATGAGTGAGCAAGCCAACGCCGATATTCTCAACGGTCCCGAGCTGAAAGGCATGGACGAGTACCGATCGCTGATGGACGTCTTCCACGGCGCGGTGAAACGCTTTGCCGACAACCCGGCATTCACCTGCATGGGACAGACACTCACCTTCACCGAACTCGATCGTCTTTCGTCCGATTTTGCGGCCTGGCTGCAGCACGAAACCGGGCTGCAGCCGGGCGATCGAATCGCCATCCAGCTACCCAACGTGCTGCAGTTCCCGGTGGCCGTGTTCGGCGCCCTGCGTGCCGGTTTGGTGGTGGTCAATACCAACCCGCTCTACACCGAGCGTGAGATGGCCCACCAGTTCAAGGATTCCGGTGCCCGGGCGATCCTTATCCTGGCCAACATGGCCAGCAAGCTCGAGAAGGTGCTCGACCGCACCGACATCGAGCACGTACTGGTGACCGAACTCGGCGACCTGCACGGCTTCCCCAAGCGCTTCCTGATCAATGCCGTGGTCAAGCACGTCAAGAAGATGGTCCCGGCGTACTCGCTGCCGATGGCAGTGCCGTTCCGCAAGGCGCTGAAGGATGGCGCCTCGCGTCAGCATCGCGAAGTCGAGCGCGGTCTCGACGACATCGCCGCGCTGCAGTACACCGGTGGTACCACCGGTCTGCCCAAGGGCACCATGCTCACCCACTGCAACCTGGTGGCCAACATGCTCCAGGCGGAGGCGGCCATCGGCCCGGGCCTGGATGAAGGCAAGGAGGTGGTGATCGCGCCGCTGCCGGTCTACCACATCTATACCTTCACCGTGAACTGCCTGTTCCTGATGAAGACCGGCAATCACTCGATCCTGATCACCAACCCGCGCGACCTGGACAACTTCGTCAAGGAGCTGCAGAAGATCAAGTTCACCGCCTTCATCGGACTCAACACGCTGTTCAATGCGCTGTGCAACCGTGAGGATTTCCGCAAGCTCGACTTCTCCCGGCTGCACCTGACGATTTCCGGCGGCATGGCGCTGACCAAGGCCTCGGCAAAGCGCTGGGAGGAGGTGACCGGTTGTTCCATCGCTGAAGGTTATGGCCTTACCGAGACCGCGCCGGTAGTCAGCTTCAATCCCATCGACGCCATCCAGCTCGGTACCATCGGCAAGCCGGTGGCGGGCACTTCGGTCAAGGTCGTGGATCACGACGGCAATACCCTGCCGCTCGGCGAAGCCGGCGAACTCTGCGTCAAGGGACCCCAGGTCATGAAGGGCTACTGGAATCTCGACGAGGAGACCGCCAAGGTGCTGACCGACGATGGCTGGTTCCATACCGGCGACATCGCCGTGCTGCAGGAGGACGGCTACATCAGGATCGTCGATCGCAAGAAGGACATGATCCTGGTGTCGGGCTTCAACGTCTATCCCAACGAGATCGAGGACGTCGTGGCGGGTCATCCCGGGGTGGTCGAATCGGCGGCTGTCGGTGTGAAGGATGAAGACAGCGGCGAGGCGGTCAAGCTGTTCGTGGTCAGGAAAGACGATAGCCTCGACGAGAAGAGCCTGCGCGAATGGTGCAGGAAGGAGCTGGCCGCCTACAAGGTACCCAAGTTCGTCGAATTCCGCGACGAGCTGCCAAAGACAAACGTCGGCAAGGTGCTGCGTCGCCAGCTGCGCGACGAGCAGAACGGCGACCAGGCGTAGGTAGCCAGGGGCGCCATTGGCCGAAGTCCGACTAGCAGCGTTACAATGACCTGCCCGCTCCGGTTTTCCGGAGCGGGCAGGTTTTTCCTTGGCGAGAGGAGTTTCGTGAGTACCGCAACCCATACTGGTTCCACCGCCGCCTCTGACAAGGCCGAGCTCGAACGCCTCGAACGTGCGCTGGACGAGGTCATGCTGCGCGATCGTGAGACGCTGGCGCGTCGGCTAAGCGGCCTCGCGCGGCGTCTGCGCGAGGGTAGGCCGGTGGATCGCGGCCTGGCCGAGATGGTGCGCGGCATCGAGCGCTCCGCGGCGCTGGCGGCCAGGCGCCGTGCGCAGCCGGTGACACTCAACTACCCGCCCGAGCTGCCGGTGGCCGAGCGCCGTGACGATATCCTCGCCGCGTTGCGCGAGCATCAGGTGGTGGTGGTAGCTGGCGAGACCGGTTCGGGCAAGACCACCCAGCTGCCCAAGCTGTGCCTGGAGCTGGGCCTGGGACGCCGGGGCCTGATTGGCCACACCCAGCCACGGCGCCTGGCGGCGCGCTCTGTGGCCACGCGACTGGCCGAGGAGCTCGAGGTGCCGCTTGGGGAGCAGGTGGGCTACCAGGTGCGCTTCACCGACCAGAGCGGCGACGATACCCTAGTCAAGCTGATGACCGACGGCATCCTGCTGGCCGAGACTCGCCACGACCCGGATCTCAGCCGCTACGAGGCGATCATTATCGACGAGGCCCACGAACGCAGCCTCAACATCGATTTCCTGCTCGGTTACCTCAAGCGCCTGCTGGCGCGCCGGCCCGAACTCAAGCTGATCATCACTTCGGCGACCATCGACGTGGCACGCTTCGCCGAGCACTTCGCTCTGCCAGGCGACGATGGCAAGCCGGTTCCTGCCCCGGTGGTGGAAGTTTCCGGGCGTACCTATCCGGTGGAGGTGCGCTACCGCCCGCTGGTACGCGAGAGCGACGACGAGGCCGACCGCACCCTGCAGGAGGGTATCCTTCACGCCGTGGAGGAGATCGAGCAGGTCGAGCGCGACAAGCGCTGGTTCCACGGGCCGCGCGACATCCTGGTATTTCTGCCCGGCGAGCGCGAAATCCGCGAGGCCGCCGATACCCTGCGGCGTGCCGATCTCAAGGCTACCGAGATCCTGCCGCTCTATGCGCGGCTCTCCAACGCCGAGCAGAACCGCGTCTTCGCCCCACATGCAGGGCGGCGCATCGTGTTGGCCACCAACGTTGCCGAGACCTCGCTCACGGTGCCCGGTATTCGTTACGTGATCGACCCGGGGCTGGTGCGCATCAGCCGCTACAGCTATCGATCCAAGATCCAGCGCCTGCCGGTGGAGCCGGTCAGCCAGGCCAGCGCCGACCAGCGCAAGGGACGCTGTGGGCGCGTGGCCGAAGGTGTCTGTATTCGTCTGTATGACGAGGAGGATTTTCTCTCCCGCCCCGAATTTACCGACCCCGAGATCCGGCGCACCAACCTGGCCTCGGTGATCCTGTCGATGCTGTCCCTCAAGCTCGGCGATATCGAACGCTTTCCCTTTGTCGATCCGCCCGACTCGCGCTTCATCAAGGACGGCTTTCGCCTGCTCTTCGAGTTGGGGGCGGTGGACGAAGGCAACCGGCTGACACCGGTGGGGCACAAGCTCGCACGACTGCCCATCGACCCGCGCCTGGCGCGTATGGTGCTGGCCGGGGCCGAGCAGGGCGGGCTGCGCGATGTGCTGGTGGTGGTGTCGGCGCTGGCCGTGCAGGACCCACGCGACCGCCCGGCGGACAAGCGCGAGGCCGCCGACCAGGCGCACCGCCGCTGGCACGACCCGGACTCCGATTTCGTCGCTCTGCTCAACCTGTGGCAGGGTTTCGAGGCGGCCCGCGAGGAACTCTCCGGCAATCGCCTGCGCCGCTGGTGCAAGGAGCACTACCTCAACTACCTGCGCCTGCGCGAGTGGCACGACACCTTCCGCCAGCTGCGCCAGCTGCTGCGCGAGATGGAGATCGAAGTGCCGCCGCCGGCACCGCTGCCCCAGCTTCCGGCAGGAGGTGAAGCGCAGGACCAGGCCCGTCAGCAGGCGCGCCGGCAGAGTGCCGTGCAGCTGCACAAGGCGCTGCTGCCGGGGCTGCTCTCACACCTGGGCATGCTCACCGAGAACCGCGAGTACCTGGGGGCGCGCAATCGCAAGTTCGTCATCCACCCCGGCTCGGGGCTGGCCAAGAAGTCACCCAAGTGGCTGATGGCCTTCGAGCTGGTGGAGACCACCCGGCTGTTCGCACGTACCGTGGCGAAGATCGAGCCGCAGTGGATCGAGCCGGTGGCGGGCCACCTGGCCAAGCGCAGCTACAGCGAGCCGCACTGGGAGATGAAGCGCGCCCAGGTGGTGGCCAAGGAGCAGGTCACGCTGTTCGGCCTGCCCATCGTGGCCGGCCGCAGTGTGCACTATGGACCCATTGCACCACGCGAAGCCCGCGAACTGTTCATCCGCCGTGCCCTGGTGGAGGGCGATTTTCGCACCAAGGGCGAGTTCTTCGACTACAATCGCGCTCTGGTGGAGGAGGTCGTGGATCTCGAGGACCGGGTCCGCAAGCGCGACATCCTGGTCGATGAGGAGACCCTGTTTGCCTTCTACGACGAGCGGGTTCCCGAGGACATCGTCAACGGCAAGGGCTTCGAGGCATGGCGCAGGAAGGCCGAGGCCGAGAATCCGGACGTGCTCAAGTTCGACCGTGCCGCACTGCTGGCGCGGGAGGCGAAGGAGGTCACCGAGGCCCAGTATCCCGATGAGCTGGTGCTGGGCGGCGTGCGCTACCCGCTCGACTACCGCTTCGAGCCCGGCGCACCGAACGATGGCGTGACCCTGACGGTACCGGCGGCGATGCTGCCGCAACTGCCCCGGGCACGGCTCGAGTGGCTGGTACCGGGGCTGCTGCGCGAGAAGTGCATTGCCCTGCTCAAGTCGCTGCCCAAGGCGATCCGCCGACAGGTGGTGCCGATTCCCGATTGGGTCGATGCCGCACTGGAAACGCTGACGCCCGACGATGTGCCGCTCAGCGAGGCGCTGGGCGAGTTCCTGCGCCGGCGTACCGGGGTTCGGGTACACCCCGACGACTGGCGCTACGATCAGCTCGAACCGCACCTGATCATGAACGTGCGCGTGGTCGATCATGAGGGCAGGACGCTGGGCCAGGGCCGTGACGTACGCGAACTCGAGCGACGTTTCGAAGCCGCGGCGGGCGAGGGCGCCCGGGCATTGGCTGCCGAGGTCAGCGCCGCGCCCGATGTCGCGGGCCTGCCCGAGTCACCGCTGCCGCAGTCACGGGTCACCACCCAGGCGGGCATCCGGGTCGAGGCCTACCCGGCGCTGGTACCGGAGGGAGAGGCCTTCCGCATCGAGTTGTTCGACCATCCCGGCAAGGCCGAGCAGGCTCATCGCCGCGGTGTGGTCAGGCTGGCGATGGCCCGCCTGCCGGACCCGGTGCGCAGCATCCAGCGACTCAAGCAACTCGAGTCCTGCGCCCTGCTGTTTGCCAAGGTGGGCAGCAAGCGTGAACTGTTCGATGACGTGATCGAGGCGGTATTCGCCCGTACCGTCGCCCAGGCACCGCTGCCGCGTTCGACTGCCGAACTCGATGCCCGGCTCGAGGCGAGCCGGGCCGAGCTGGTGCCCACTGCCGAAGCGCTGGTCGCTACGCTCAAGTCGGCGCTCGAAGGGCACCTGGCCGTGACCAAGGCATTGAAGGGCAACCTGAACCTGGCATTAGCGCTGGTATACAGTGACCTGAAGGCACAGATGCAGCGGCTGGTTCATCCCGGCTTCGTGAGTAAGGCGGGCGACTGGCTCGACGAGTACCCACGCTACATGGAAGCGGCACTGATCCGCCTGGAGAAGGCGCCACGCGAGCGCATGCGCGACCAGATGCACATGCAGGAAGTCCAGGATTTCGAAGCGCGCCTGGCGGCCCGACGCGAGAGCCAGCGGCGCGGTGGTCACGAGGACCCCGAACTGGTGGAGTTCGGCTGGTGGATCGAGGAGTTGCGGGTGTCGTTGTTCGCCCAGCAGCTCGGCACCCGCATGCCGGTTTCCGTCAAGCGTCTCGAGCGACGCTGGGCGGAGCTGGTAGGGCACGGTCAAGGCTGACCTTGGCGTGTCGATATACGAGACATGAGGCATCGGCTAGCCGATGTACAGCCAGCGGCGAGATGGCCGCACGAGGGAGATGATGATGACAGACGTCGTGATTACCGGTACGGGACTCTTCACGCCGGAGCACGCCATCGATAACGATGCCCTGGTAGCCTCGTTCAATGCCTGGGTGGACGCCGAGAATGCCCGGCATGCCGCCGCCATCGAGGCCGGCGAGCGCGAACCGCTGCTGCACTCGAGCAGCGAGTTCATCGTCAAGGCATCCGGTATCCACAGCCGCTTCGTCATGGATGCGGCGGGCATCCTCGACCCCGAGCGCATGCGCCCGCGGCTACCGCAGCGCGGCAACGACGAGCCCTCGATCCAGTGCGAAATGGGCCTTGCAGCTGCGCACCAGGCGCTCGAGGCCGCCGGGGTCGCTGCCAGTGACATCGACATGGTGATCGTCGCCTGCTCCAACCTGGAGCGCCCCTACCCGGCGGTGGCGGTTGAATTGCAGGCTGCCCTGGGTACCCAGGGACACGCCTTCGACATGAACGTGGCGTGCAGTTCGGCTACCTTCGCCATCGACCTGGCCGCCGGTGCCATTCGTGGCGGCAACGTCAGGCGCGCCTTGGTCGTGAGTCCCGAGATCTGCTCGGCCCACCTCAATTTCCGCGACCGTGACAGCCACTTCATCTTCGGCGATGCCTGTACCGCCATCGTGCTGGAAGACGCCGCGCTGGCCACCGCCGAGAGCCGTTTCGAGATCCTCGGCACGCGCCTGGCCACGCGCTTTTCCAATGCCATTCGCAACAATGCCGGCTTCCTCAATCGGGTCACCGACAGCGACCCCATGGCCAGCGACAAGCTGTTCGTCCAGGAAGGGCGGCGTGTCTTCAAGGAAGTCTGCCCCATGGTGGCGGCGCTGATCAGCGACCACCTGGCCAGCCTCGATCTGTCCGGTGACGATCTCTCGCGCCTGTGGTTGCACCAGGCCAATCATCATATGAACGACCTGATTGCCCGGCGGGTCCTGGGCCATGATCCCGAGTCCGGACAGGCGCCGATCATCCTCGATCGCTACGCCAACACCAGCTCGGCGGGTTCGATCATTGCCTTTCACCTGCATCGTGCCGACCTGGCGCCAGGGGCATTGGGGGTGGTCTGCTCGTTCGGTGCCGGGTACAGTGCCGGCTGCGTGGTGGTGCGTCGGGTATGACGCATTGCCTCACGCTAATACCATGAGGAGACACATCCGATGGTCTTGAAGCAGACCGGCTTTTTTACCCGCGCCCTGATCGCCCTGGCGGCCATGGCCATGCTGGCGGGCTGTGCCGGCCGGGTGGTGGTGGAGGATCGCCACCCCGATGATCCCTGGGAGGGCTTCAACCGCCGGGTCTTCGCCTTCAACGAGGCGATCGACCGGACCGTGCTCAAGCCGGTGGCGCGCGGTTACCGCAGCGTGACGCCCCAGCCGGTGCAGACCGGCGTCGGCAATTTCTTTTCCAATCTCGGCGAGATTCGCACCACGCTCAACAGCCTGCTGCAGGGCAAACCCGCCAATGCCGGGCTTTCCACCTCACGTTTCCTGATCAATTCGACGGTGGGCATTGCCGGCCTGTGGGATTTTGCCACCCACATGGGCATCACGGCCGATAAGGAGGACTTCGGCCAGACCCTGGGCGTCTGGGGCATGGGCGAGGGGCCCTACATGGTACTGCCGTTGCTTGGACCGAGCACGGTAAGGGACACCTCCGGCCTGCCGCTGGACATGTACACCTATCCGCTCACCTATGTCGAGGATGACAAGGTGCGTTATGGCCTGACCGCGCTGCGTATCGTCGACGTGCGTGCAGGCTTTCTCGAACAGGAAGAGTTGATCCGCGGAGACCGCTATGTCTTCATTCGCGATGCCTACCTGCAGCGCCGACGCTTCGAAGTCACAGACGGCGAACTGGGAGACGATCCCTTTGCCAGCGACGAATTCGATTTCGACTTCGACGATGCCGACTTCGCCGATTGAGGCCTGAGCCGATGGATGCACCCAAGCCGTTGATCGGCTTACTCGACGAGCCCGGCGCCTATCGTGATGCCCTGGCCGATACCATCGCCCGCGACGGCCTGGCCGTGTACGCCGCGGAGCGCCTCGAGGACCTGCCCGCGGAAACGCTGCTGGTGGTCGCCCATGCCCAGGCGATTCCCAGCCTGGCATGGTCGAGCCTGACGGAGCGCTTGCCGACCGTCGTGGTCAGCGACTCACGCCTCGATGCCGACCTGCTGACGGCGGTCGATGTGGGGCTGGTGGATTACGTCGTCGAACCCATGCGCCATGGCCAACTGCTGCGGCGAATGATCCGCAAGGCGATCGAGCTGCGGCAACTGGAGGATGAGCGCGAGCATGACCGCAAGCGTCTCGCTCAGCTCAATGCGCATCTCGAGGAGCTCAACGAGAGTCTCGAGACGCACCTGGCGCTGCTGCGACTCGACCAGCAGGCGGGCGGGCAGATCCAGCGCAAGCTGCTGCCGCCTCACCCCCAGACCATCGGCCGCGTGACCTGCGACTACTGGCTGATTCCCTCGCTCTACCTATCGGGGGATTTCCTCGATTTCCAGCGCTTTGACGACCGCTACACGCTGTTCTACTTTGCCGATGTGTCCGGCCATGGGGCGTCGTCCGCATTCGTCACGGTGCTGCTCAAATACCTGTTCAACCGTTGGCTTGGCGACTGGGATGCCTGTCAGCCGGAAGCGTTGCCGACTCGCTGGCTATCGGCACTCAACCGGGAGCTGTTGGATACCGGCATCGGCAAGCATGCCACCCTGTTCGTCGGGGTCATTGACCAGCAGACCCAGGAGCTTCACTATTCCCTCGGTGCCCAATTGCCGAAGCCGCTGCTGGTCGCCGATGGCAAGATCGTCGAGCTGCCTGGCGAGGGGATGCCGGTGGGCCTGTTTCCCGATGTGGAGTATCCACGTTTGAGGTATAGGTTACCGCCGAACTTCCGGTTATGGTTGTGTTCGGATGGAATATTGGAGTGCCTGCCGGGCGACACGCTCGACTCGCGGCTCAGGGAACTCGAGCAACGTGTTCTGACCTGTACGACGTTGGAACGACTTCGTGACAGCCTGGTGCTGGACACTCCCCACGACATCGATGGCGAGGGGGATGGCAGCGGTCAGGAACTGCCCGATGACCTGACGATCATGGTGTTGAGCGGATTTGGCAATGATCACGAATGAAGGCCGCGTCCAGGCGGCGTTCGACTCCGGTGTCTTCGTGCTCAAGCTGTGCGGTGACGTACGCTTGACGCTATGCGCGACGTTGGATACCCAGGCCCAGCAGCTTGCCCGCACACCGGGGCTGCAATCCCTGATCATCGATCTGCGCGAAGCCACCAACGTGGACTCCACCGCCTTGGGATTTCTGGCCAAGGTCGCCATGGCGGTCAAGGACAGAATCCTCTACAAGCCCACCATCGTGGTCGACAATCCCGACGTGCAGCGCATGCTCGAGGTCATGGGCTTTGCCCAATACTTCGCCATGGTGGAAGCGCCGCTTACCGAAACCTGCGAACTCAGCGACCTGCCAGAGATCCCGGCCGACATGGAGGAGATGCGCAAGCGCATCCTCGAAGCGCATCGCATCCTGATGCGCATGAGCGAACACAATCGGGAAGAGTTCCAGCCGCTGGTCGAGATGCTGGAGGCGCAGGAGGCCACCCACATCGACAAGACCTAGCTCGCTTGGTTTTCTGTTGCGGCAGGCGTGATGCCACGCCTGCCTGCCAGCTCTACCGCTTGTCGTTACTGACGCAATTCACCCAGCAGTTTCTCCAGCTTGCGCTGGTCGGCGGTGAACTTGCGGATCCCTTCCGCCAGTTTCTCCGTGGCCATCGCATCCTCGTTCATCTCCCAGCGGAATTCCGCCTCGTCCTGGGGTTCGGGCGGCGATGTCTCGGCGTCGACCGGGCTCAGCCGGCGTTCGAGCCGCTCATGGCTCTCGGCCAGCTCACCAAGCAGGGCAGGGGAGATGGTCAGGCGGTCGCAGCCAGCCAGCGACAGGATCTCACCGACATTACGGAAGCTGGCGCCCATCACGACGGTCTTGTAGCCGTGCCCCTTGTAGTGCTCGTAGATGCGTCTGACTGATTTGACGCCGGGATCGTTGTCGCCGCTGAAGTCGGCATCCGGCCACTCCTGCCGGTACCAGTCGAGAATGCGGCCGACGAAGGGCGAGACCAGGGTCACGCCGGCATCGGCACAGGCCTGTGCCTGGGCGAAGCTGAACAGCAGGGTCAGATTGCAGTGGATGCCCTCGCGCTCCAACTGGCGGGCGGCGCGAATGCCCTCCCAGGTGGAGGCGATCTTGATCAGGATGCGGTCGGGGCCGATGCCGTGGCGGTCGTAGCGCTCGATCAGTGAGCGCGCCCGGGCCAGGGTCGCCTCGGTATCGAAGGAGAGGCGTGCGCTGACCTCGGTAGAGACGAAACCGGGCACCAGGCCGCTGATCTCGCTGCCGATCTCCACGGCCACGGCGTCCAGGGCATCGTCGATATCGGTGGCCTGCCGGGCGATTTCCGCCAGCCGCTCCCGGCGGCCTTCGTGCTGGGCGGCCTGCAGGATCAGCGAGGGGTTGGTGGTCGCGTCGGTGGGCTGGAAGCGGCGGATGGCGTCAATGTCACCGGTGTCGGCTACCACGGTGCTCATCGTCTTGAGTTGGCTAAGCAGGTCCTCTGCCATTGCAGTCTCTCCTGAGTGTCGGTATCGGGCCACTTTAGCAATTGGGCGGGAGCGGGAACAGATGCGTGGCGAAGCAGGAGGAAAACAGTTGCGCTATGATTAGCCTCCTAGCTTTCTCGTTCATCCGGCATGGGAGCTGACTTGACCCTTTCCCCTCGACGCGTGGCGCTGCTGGTAGCCATCAATACGGCTCTGGCCCCCTTTGCCATCGATGCCTATCTACCCGCCATGGCGGCGCTGGCCGACAGTATCAGTGCCAGCATTCACCATACCGAACTCTCCATCAGCGTATTCATGGCCGGTTTCGCCATCGGTCAACTGCTGTTCGGGCCGGTATCCGACCGGCTGGGACGCAAGCCGGTCCTGCTTTCCGGACTGGTGGTGTTCCTGCTCGCCAGCCTGATGCTGGCCACGGTCGGTTCGCTCACGGAATTGCTGGCCTGGCGCTTCGTACAGGCGCTGGGGGGAGGGGCCTGTGTGGTCAACTCGGCAGCCATCGTGCGCGATTGCTTCAGCGGCAGGCAGGCGGCAAGCGTCATGTCCACCATGGCCATGATCATGATGCTGGCGCCGCTAGTGGCGCCTATCGTGGGCAGCGGGCTACTGCACCTGGCCGACTGGCGATCGATTTTCGTCTTCCTGGCCGGCTATGCGCTGTTCCTGCTGTGGTTGATGTCCACCCGGCTGCCCGAGACCCGTGACCCGAGCCAGCCCACGGCATCGTTTCCTCAGGTGTTGATCAACTATGCCAGCGTACTGCGCCACCGCGAGGGGTTGGGCTACATCTGCGCAGTGGCGGCTTCCTTCGGCGGACTGTTCGCTTTCGTCACCGCCTCGCCCTACGTCTACATGGAGTATTTTGGCCTAACGCCGGCCATCTATCCCTTCGTGCTGGGCGCCAACGTCATCTTCATCGCACTCTCGAACCGTCTCAACATTCACCTGCTGCATAGGCGTACGCCGCTGCAGAACCTCTATCTGGGGCTTGCCGTTCAACTGGTGGCAGTGATGGTTCTGGCGGCCGTGGTGCTGGCCGGACTGGCGTCGCTGCCCGTGGTGGTGGTGCTGGTGATGCTCTATTCGGGCATGATCGGCCTGATCACGCCCAATGCGATGGCCCTGCTGCTGGATCGCTTCGGCCATATGAGTGCCACGGCCACGGCGCTGATGGGAGCGGCCAAGTTCGGTTCGGCGGCGCTGGCCGGCGTCATGGTCGGAGCCTTCGAGGTCGAGAGCCTGTGGCCGATGGTGATGACCATGCTGGTAGCCGCACTGTTCGGCAACGTCATGCTTTCACGCCTGACCGGACGCCCCGTGCATGCCTGACACCTTCCTGCATGGGCTCGACATGGCGCCGATGGCCTGGTTCGGCTGCGCGCTGGTGCTCTGAGCCCTCGATAAAGAACGGTCACATTGTCATGAAGCTGTCATCGAGACGCGGCATCGTATGCCGTGCAGAGGTTAGACACCTTTCTCATCGACAGGAGTGACTCGCATGAACCGCACCTTCAAGAGCCGTGCTTTCAAGACCACGATCGTTGCCGCCGCCGTCATGGGCGTGGTGGGCGTGGCACAGGCTCGCGATCAGATCCGCATCGTTGGCTCCAGCACCGTCTACCCGTTCGCCAGCTACGTGACGGAAGAGTTCGGTGCCGTCACCGACTACCCGACCCCGGTGATCGAATCGACCGGTTCTGGTGGTGGCATTCGTCTGTTCTGCAACGGTGTGGGAGAGGGCACCCCGGACATTTCCAACGCCTCGCGCCGCATCAAGGCTTCCGAACTGGCGCGCTGTGAAGAGAACGGCGTGACCGACGTCACCGAGGTCAAGATCGGTTCCGACGGCATCGTCTTCGCTCAGTCCAGCACCAACGATGCGCTCGATCTGACCCTCCAGCAACTGTTCCTCGCCGTGGCCGCCAAAGTGCCGGTCGATGGCGAACTGGTCGACAACCCTTACTCGAAGTGGAGCGACATTGATGACTCGCTGCCGGATCGCGAAATCTCCATCTACGGCCCGCCCAGCACCTCCGGTACCCGTGACGCCTTCGAGGAACTGGTCATGGAAGCCGCTTCCGAGGAGTTCGATGAGTACGGTGACGAGACCTATACCGAGATTCGTTCTGACGGCGCCTATATCGATGCCGGCGAAAACGACAACCTGATCGTTCAGCGCCTTTCCGAGGACACCAAGGCCTTCGGCATCTTCGGTTACTCGTTCCTGGTCGAGAACCCGGATGCCCTGATCGCCGCTAGCATCGATGGCGTCGAGGCTGAGTCCGAAGCCATCAGCGCCGGCGACTACCCTATCGCCCGCTCGCTGTTCTTCTACGTCAAGAACCAGCACGCCGAGGAAGTTCCGCCGCTGTACGACTACGTTGAAATGTTCGTCTCCGAGGAGATGATCGGCGAAGGCGGCTACCTGGCCGATATCGGTCTGATTCCGCTGCCGGAGGGCGAGCGTGATGCGGCCCGTCAGAAGGTCGAGGAGCGCGCCAGTCTGCAGGCTTCCGATCTGGAATAAGGCAGGTAGTGGGCAAGGAGGCCTGATTGGCCGGCAACCCTCGGGGTGCCGGCCATCGCGCGTTCCGGCAACCTGCCGTCGTCAGTCATCCGAGAGAGAGACATGCAGACCAATCACCTTCTGATATTTTTCATCGTCGGCTTGCTGCTACTGGGGCTGATCGCCTTCGTCCTGGGCCGAACCAAGGCCGCCAAGGTTCGGGCTTCGGGCCAGGCCATGTATGCTCAGCCCGACCAGTACGCCTGGTTCACGGTGGTCGCTACCGCCGGCCCGGCACTGCTGATCAGCGGCGTCGGTGCCTTCGTCATGCTGCTGCTGGGCGCCGATATTCCCACTTTCCTGCTGCTGGCCGGCAGCCTGGCGGTGGCTGCGGTGGGCGCCATCGTCGGGCTTGTTTGCATCAAGCCCGACTTCCATGCCCGCCAGGCGATCGAACGGGTGATTCGCTGGCTGCTGGTGGGTGCCGCATTTATCTCGATCTTCACTACCTTCGGCATCCTGTTCTCGATCGTCTTCGAGGCACTGCGCTTCTTCCAGATGCACAGCTTCTGGGAGTTCATCACCGGCACCGTATGGAACCCGGGGGCCAGTTTCCTGGCCGCGGCCGGCCGCGCCGACGATGCCAGAAGCGCCGCTCAGTTCGGCTCGGTGCCGCTGTTCGCCGGCACCTTCATGATCACCGCCATTGCCATGCTGGTGGCCATCCCTGTCGGCCTGCTCTCGGCGATCTACATGTCGGAATTCGCCCCGCAGCGAGTCCGCACCCTGGCCAAGCCGACGCTCGAGGTGCTGGCTGGCATACCCACCGTGGTCTACGGCTTCTTTGCTGCCATCACGGTGGCGCCGATCATTGTCAGCATCGCCGGTTTCTTCGGCCTAGATGCCTCTTACAACAATGCCGTGGCGCCGGGCGTGGTGATGGGGATCATGATCATTCCGTTCATCTCGTCGCTTTCCGATGACGTGATCAACTCGGTACCCGACAGCATGCGCCAGGGCTCGCTGGCCTTGGGAATGACCAAAGGTGAAACCATTCGCGACGTGGTCATACCCGCGGCGCTGCCCGGCATCATTTCGGCCTCGCTGCTGGCGGTATCGCGAGCCCTGGGCGAGACCATGATCGTGGTCATGGCGGCCGGCATGCGGCCCAACCTTACGGCTAACCCGCTCGAGGACATGACCACGGTGACGGTGCGCATCGTGGCGGCCCTGACCGGCGACCTGGAGTTCGAGAGCGCCGAGACGCTGTCCGCCTTCGCCCTGGGGCTGGTGCTGTTTGCCGTCACCCTGAGCCTTAACCTGGTGTCGGTGCTGATGATTCGTCGCTTCCGCGCCAAGTATCGCGTCAACAACCTGTAACGCCGAGGAAACGACCTGATGAGCCAATCCTTCGACGTCATCAGCGCCCAGCTGAAGAAGCGGCACCGCCGTTCGGCGCGGTTGAAGTGGATCTCCATGAGTGCGCTGGGGCTGGCCGGCCTGTTCCTGGTGCTGTTCTTCGCCGACATGCTGAGCAAGGGGCTGCCGGCCTTCCAGCAGGCCTATATCCAGGTCGAGCTGGAGTACAACGAGGATGCGACCCGCATGGGACGAGCCGCCATGGACCCGGAAGTGGCCAGGCTGGTGAGCCGTACCTTCGAGCGTCTCATTCCCGGCATGCTGCGCAACGATCCGGATTTGCTGGGGACCAGCGAGACCCGCTGGGTGCTGGCTAACAGCCAGGTCGACCAGTACCTCAAGGGGCACGCCAGCAAGCTGAGGGAAAACGAGCGGGCGGAAGTCGACCAACTGGTCGAGGCCGGTCGCCTGGAGCTGCGCTTCAACACCACCTTCTTCTCGCGCGGTGACTCCAAGATGGCCGAAAGCGCGGGTATCCTCTCCGCCGCGGTGGGGACGGTGATGACCATGTTGGTAACCCTCGCCATTGCCTTTCCGATCGGTGTGATGACCGCGATCTATCTCGAGGAGTTCGCGCCTGATAACCGACTGACCCAGTTCATCGAGATCAATATCAATAACCTGGCGGCCATTCCCTCGATTCTGTTCGGCCTGCTGGGCCTGGCGATCTTCATCAGCTTTTTCGGCGTGCCCCGCTCGTCGCCGCTGGTGGGCGGCATGACGCTGGCGCTGATGACCCTGCCGGTCATCATCATTGCCACGCGTACGGCGCTGCGCAGCGTTCCCGATTCGATCCGCCATGCCGCGTTTGGCGTCGGCTGCTCGCGCTGGCAAGTGGTGCGCGACCACGTGCTGCCGCTGGCGATGCCCGGCATCATGACCGGCTCGATCATTGGCCTGGCCCAGGCCATGGGTGAAACGGCACCGCTGATCATCGTCGGTATGGTCGCCTTCATCCCCGACGTTTCGGCCTCGTTCACCCAGGCTGCCACCGTGTTGCCTGCGCAGATCTTCACCTGGGCCGGAGAACCGGAGCGCGCTTTCGTCGAAAAGACCGCGGGCGGCATCCTGGTGCTGCTGTCTATCCTAATTTTCCTCAATGCCAGTGCGGTCATCCTGCGCAAGAAGTTCGAGCGCCGCTGGTAGGCCAAGGGAGGTCACGAATCGATGAATATCCAAGTTTCCGAGCGGAGTAGTCCCCCCATGTCTCGACCCCAGACCGGCCAGCCGGTGACACGTAACCCTGATGCCAACCACGAATTGAGCATACGCGTGCGTGACCTCAGTCTCTGGTATGGCGACGCACAGGCGTTGAAGAACCTCAGCATCGACCTGTACCAGAAGAACGTTACCGCGTTGATCGGACCCTCGGGATGTGGCAAGTCGACCTTCCTGCGCTGCCTCAATCGCATGAACGACCTGATTCCCGGCGTGCGTGTCGAGGGGCTGGTCGAGATGGACGGTCGTGACGTCAATGCGCGAAAGATGGACGAAGTGGCGCTCAGGCGCCGTGTGGGCATGGTGTTCCAGAAGCCCAACCCCTTCCCCAAGTCGATTTACGAGAACATCGCCTACGCGCCGCGCATGCATGACCTGGTGGGTCGCAAGGCCGAGCAGGACGAGCTGGTCGAGCGCGCCCTGCGCGATGCCGGGCTGTGGGAGGAGGTCAAGGACAAGCTGCACCAGCCGGGCACCTCGCTGTCGGGCGGCCAGCAGCAGCGCCTGTGCATCGCACGGGCCATCGCCGTGCAGCCCGACGTGATCCTGATGGACGAGCCGACCTCGGCACTCGACCCCATCTCCACTGCCACCATCGAAGACCTGATGGACAAGCTGAAGAAGCAGTTCACCATCGTCACGGTGACCCACAACATGCAGCAGGCGGCGCGGGTGGCAGACTACACCGCCTTCTTCCACCTCGGCGAGATCATCGAATACAACGACACCAAGACGATGTTCTCCAACCCGGCCACCAAGAAGGCCGAGGACTACATCACCGGACGCTACGGCTGAGTCAAGCCGGCCGTACTGCGGTAAGATGGGGGCAGGCTCAACGACTGCGAGAGATGGCTTGCCCTCCCTGACCCCGACCCGGTTCTTCAAGTGTCTCGGTGACGAGACTCGTCTTCTCGTGACCTTGCTCATCCTGCGCGAAGGAGAGCTCTGTGTGTGCGAGATGACCCATGCCCTCGAGCAATCCCAACCCAAGGTGTCGCGGCACCTGGCCCAACTGCGTGAATGCGGGCTGTTGCAGGATCGCCGCGATGGGCAGTGGGTCTATTATCGCCTGGCAGGAGATGTGGCACCCTGGGTGCTGGCCGCGCTCGGAGCCGCCGAGGCGGGCGAGGCCTCTCGCCTGGATACCCTGCAGGCGCGCCTGCAAGGCATGGGCAACCGCCCGGAGCGACGTGCCGCGCTCTGCTGATGCTTCCGTGGCATCCTTTGCCACCCGCCTTCCCCGAACTGTCATTTTCCCCTGTTACTAATGTACCCCGCGGGGCGGTCTGCTGTGGCCGTGTCGAATGATAACCAATGCGCGGGGGGCGTATGAATCGATTCCAGGACATGACGGTGCGGCTCAGTTGGTCGCTGGTACTGGTGGCATTCAGCGTGCTGATTCTGGGAGCCGGCGGGCTGGGTCTGATCTCCAATCACATGAGCCGTGATGCCTTCGGCACGCTCAATCGGCTCAACGTGGAACAGGCCGGCGCGCTGAATCGCACCTATACCCACCTGCTTCAGGCGCGGCTCGAGATGGATCGTGCCGCCGAGCTGATGCGTGCGCCGGCCTTCGAGCTGCCGGGGCCGGTAATGGAGCGTGCCAAGAATAAACTTGCCGAGGCCGAGCTTGCCTTCCAGGCGTTTCTCGACATCCCCATGACCGAGCAGCGTCAGGGGGATATCGAGGCGCTTGCAGGCCGTTACCAATCCTTGGTGAACAGCAACCTGAAGCTGCAGATGCTACTGCTCGAAGATAGCGATCATGCCGGCTACCGATCCGGGCAGTCCCGCGTCAACGACAGTAGTCAGGAATTCATCGAGGCGGCCGATGCCTTCCTTGCCGATTCGACCGCTCAGGGCGAAGCCTTGTCGCTGCGTTTCGAGCGCCTGGCGGACTGGATGACCTGGGCCATCCTGGCGGCGCTGCTCATTGCCGGCATGATCGTGGCGGGGGTCATCTGGGGCGTCACGGTCAACGTCATTCGGCCGTTGCGTCGCATCGTCGAGCACTTCCAGCGCATTGCCAGGGGCGATCTGGCCGCTCCGATCGAAGCGCGGGGGCGCAACGAGATCGGCCAGCTGTATGCCGAACTCGCCACCATGCAGCGCTCGCTCATCGAGACCGTGGGCTTTTTGCGTAGCGGCAGCGACAACGTCCACACCGGCAGCCGCGAGATGGCCGTGCACAACCAGGCGCTGGCGGCACAGACCCGCCAGCAAGCCATGTCGCTCGAGCAGACCGCTGCCAGCCTGGAGCAACTGACGGCCACCGTGGCCAGTAACGCTGACAGCGCCCGGCAGGTGGGCGAGTCCGCCGTTGCAGCGGCGCAGCGTGCCCGGGAGGGGGAGGCGGTCATCACGCGTTTCGTCGCCACGATGAACGAGATCCACGGCCGATCCGACGAGATCGCCAGTATCGTGGGCGTCATCGAGTCGATCGCCTTCCAGACCAATATCCTGGCCCTCAATGCCTCCGTGGAGGCGGCGCGTGCCGGCGAGCAGGGCAGGGGCTTTGCGGTGGTGGCCAATGAGGTCCGCACCCTGGCGTCGCGCAGCGCCGATGCAGCACGGGACATTCGACAGCGGATACAGGACTCCCAGGCGAGCGTGGCTGAAGGCAATTCTCTCTCGGTGCGGGCTGCCGAACACACCCGCGGCATCATCGAGGCCATCGAACGGGTCGACAAGTTGATGGAACAGGTCGTGCATGCTTCCGGCGAGCAGCGGCTCGGCATCGAGGAGGTGAACCGGGCCATGGGACAGATCGAGGGGGCCACGCGCGAAAGCAGCCTGCTGGTGGAGCAGGCCGCGGACGGTGCCAGGGAGCTTGAATCGCAGTCGTTGCTCATGCAGGAGCAAGCCAAGCGCTTCGTGCTAACCGCTGACCGGGTCGATCAGGCGGGAGTCGAGCTGTTGCGCGTGCCATTGGGCGTTGGTGAGGAGTGGCGCATGGTAGAAGAACCGCAGGCTGCCGGGCCGTGCCGGATCGAACGGGAGCTCGAGCCGGCATAGCCGCTCATTCCTGGCGCAGCGGTGCGGGCGTCGGGCTGGCGGGGTCGGCTAGCCTGCGCAGTGCCCACAAGCCGAGGATCGGCCCCGGCAGTAGCCACCACAGCACCCAGGTGCCCTGCATGGCCCACAGTGATGTCGTCAGCCAAATGGCGGGGATGGTCAGGGCGAAGCCCACCGCGTTCATCACCGCCAGGGTCGAGCCGACGCGCTCACGCGGTGCCGTGGCAGCAGCCAGGGCAGAGAACTGGGGCGAATCGGCAATCACCGTGAGGCCCCACAGGAACAGCAGCACCAGCAGGAAGCCAGGTGATGCCCAGGTCAGCAGCGGGTAGGCCAGGCAAATTGCGCCGGAAGCCGTCAGCGCCCAGCGGGCCACCCACAGGCTACCCAGGCGCCGGCTCACCAGGCCACCGCCGACACAGCCCACCAGCCCCAGCGCGATGATGCTGAACGAGAGCCAGGCCACCAGGTCGGAGGAAGCCAAGAGCCGCTCTATCTCGCGATGCACCAGGAAGGGCGTCAGCATCCAGAAGGCGTAGAGTTCCCAGCAGTGGCCGAAATAGCCGCCGGCCACGGCACGAAACCGCCCCTCTCCCAGGGCTGCCAGGCCTTCGCTCAGGCGGACCCTGCCAGCCGGCGGCGGCAGGTGGGGGCCGTCGCCCAGGGCGTGGACCATGGCGCCACCCAGCAGGGCCAGCAGCGAGGCACCAAGCAGCGGCCATTCCCATGGCATGCCCAGGGTGCTCCCGCGCAACAGGTGCGGCAGGGCGGTGCCCAGGGTCAGCATGCCCACCAGCCAGGAGAGCGCGGCCCCGGTATGCCTGGGCGTCCAGCCGATCACCAGCTTCATTCCCAGTGGATAGATGCCTGCCAGGCACAGCCCGGTGACGAAGCGCAGCAGCACCGCCAGGGGAAAGTGAGCCGCGGTCAGTATGAAGCCGGCATTGACCAGCGCCCCCAGCAGACACGAGGCCGCGAAGATGCGGCTGGCACGGAAGCGGTCGGCCAGGCCGGTGGTGGCGATGAACAGGGTACCGCTGATGAAGCCTGCCTGAACGGCGAGTGTCAGCCGCCCCAGGTCGACCTCGGAGAAACCGAGATCATGCGCAAGCGACAGGCCAACGCCATTGACGCTGAACCAGAGTGACGTGCCGCAGAGCTGGGCCAGCACGATGATGGCCAGCGGATGGCGCTGCCAGAAGGTATTGTCATTCATTGCCTGATCGTCGCCCCGGGGGGGCGACAAGGCAAGTGGGCGCTTCGGCTAGTTGCTCCTGCGTTCAATAGCCATGATTCAGCCCCTGGTCTCGCTGGAAGCCGGGAAGTGGTGACGGGTATTGTTGGCGATGCGTACCAGGGCGAGCATCAGTGGCACCTCCACCAGCACGCCCACCACGGTAGCCAGTGCGGCGCCGGATTGCAGGCCGAACAGCGCGATGGCCACGGCTACCGCCAGCTCGAAGAAGTTGCTGGCGCCGATCATGGCGCCGGGGGCGGCCACGTTGTGCGGCACCTTCCAGGCCTTGGCCCAGCCGTAGGCGATGGAGAAGATCAGGAATGTCTGCACGATCAGCGGGATGGCGATCAGCACGATATGCAGTGGATTGGCGATGATCACATCCCCCTGGAAGGCGAACAGCAGCACCAGGGTGATGATCAGGCCGATGGGCGTGATCGGCCCCACCTTCTTCATGAAGACATTGTCGTACCACTCGATGCCGCGGCGGGCGATCAGGGTGCGCCGGGTCAGATAGCCGGCGCTGAGCGGAATGACGATGTACAGGAAAACCGACAGCGCCACGGTATCCCAGGGCACCTGGATGTTGGAGATGCCAAGCAGGAGCACGACGATGGGGGCAAAGGCGAACAGCATGATCAAGTCGTTGAGCGAAACCTGCACCAGGGTGTAGGCGGCATCCCCTCGGGTCAGGGTGCTCCATACGAAGACCATGGCGGTGCATGGCGCGGCACCGAGCAGGATGGCGCCGGCCAGGTACTGGCTTGCCAGCGGTTCGGGAATGAGGGGGCGAAACAGCACCATCAGGAAGAACCAGGCGATGGCGAACATGGTGAAGGGCTTGATCAGCCAGTTCACCGTGGTGGTGATGATCAAGCCCTTGGGCTGGCGGCGTACGCCGAGCACGGCGGCGAAATCGATCTGCGCCATCATCGGGAAGATCATCGCCCAGATCAGGATCGCCACCGGTATCGATACCTGGGCATACTCGAAGCGCGACAGCGTCTCGGGTACGGCCGGTGCGAACTGGCCGAGGAGCACGCCGGCCACGATGGCTAGTGCCACCCACACCGAGAGATAACGTCCGAACAGGCCCATGTCCTCGGTGGAGCTGGGTGCCTGGGTGTCCTGATGTGCAGTCATTATGCTGTACCGAAGGAGAAGAGAGAAAACACCAGAAAGCGGGTCCTGCCGGGAACGAAGCTGGAGCAGTTGAACTACTGTATATGGATTTCCATATATCCTCAATCGGAGCGGCCGCCGTCGAAACACTGGCTATTAGCCGGCCAGGTGCTTGCCAACCTGACGGGTTCGCGCCACTGTAGCGTCTTTTCCACGCAGCAGGGAGGAGCCCTTGTCTCGCGAGTATCTGCGACTCGACCGGGTTGCCGTAGGCGATCTTGCCGAGGTCAGCTTCTCCGTCGGGCCCGGCGAAATCTGCTGCCTTTCCGGTGCCAGTGGTTCCGGCAAGAGCCGGCTGCTGCGTGCCGTGGCCGATCTCGAGCCCCACGAAGGCGAGGTCTGGTTGGGCGAGCAGGCCCAGGCGCAGACTCCGGGCCACGCTTGGCGTCGCCAGGTAATGCTGGTGCCGGCAGAGAGCCACTGGTGGGCGGAGACGGTGGGTGAGCACTTCGCCCAGGCGCCGGAAGCAGCGGAACTGGAGGCTCTGGGGCTGGAACCCGAGGCTCCGGCCTGGCAGATAGGGCGGCTCTCCACGGGTGAGAAGCAGCGCCTGGGGCTACTGCGGGCCGTGAGCCGCGAACCCCGCGTGCTGCTGCTCGATGAACCGACCGCCAACCTGGATGACGCGACTAGCGAGCGGCTTGAAGCCTGGCTGACGGCGCGCATTCGTTCGCGAGGCTGGCCGACGCTGTGGGTCGCCCATGACCGGAGGCAGATCGCCCGGGTGGCCAGCCGCCATTGGCGGATCGTGAGCGGGCGGTTGGAAGAGACGGAGGTCGCATGGGCGTGATCGAACTCTCCTGGTGGCAGTTGGCACTGGCGGCAACGATGGTCGTGGCCCTTGCCGGCTGCACCGCCGCCATGCGGCTGGGCATGAGCCGCAGCCTGCTGGTTGCCGCGCTGCGTACCGTCATTCAGTTGGCGCTGGTTGGCCTGGTACTGGAGGCGCTGTTCGCCGCCGAGAGATTGGTGTGGGTCGTGCTGATGGCGCTGGTCATGCTGCTGATTGCCGGGCGCGAGGTGATGGCGCGGCAGAAGCGCCGGCTGCTGGGCGGCTGGGCCTTCGGCATCGGCACGCTGTCGATGTTTCTCTCCTCGTTCACCGTCGCCGTGCTGACGCTGACGGTGATCATCGGCCCCGAACCGTGGTATCGCCCCCAGTACGCCATTCCGCTGCTGGGCATGCTGCTCGGCAACACCATGACCGGCGTGGCCCTGGCGCTGGATCGGCTGACCGATACTGCCTGGCGTCAGCGTGGCGTGATCGAGAATCGTCTGATGCTCGGCGAGCCGTGGCAGGTGGCGATCGGCGACATCCGCCGTGAGGCGATGCGCAGCGGCTTGATGCCGATGATCAATGCCATGGCCGCCGCCGGGGTGGTCAGCCTGCCGGGAATGATGACCGGCCAGATCCTCGCCGGCACCGCGCCTGGCCTGGCGGTGAAGTACCAGGTCCTGATCATGTTCGCGATCACGCTGGGTACCGGCTTCGGCACCCTGGCCGCGGTGGCGGCGGGCAGCCGCCGCTTGTTCGATGGGCGTGAAAGGCTGCGTCTCGATCGGCTTGCCATTCCCCGCTCATGAAAACGCCCGCTTCGTTGCCGAAGCGGGCGTCGTGCAGGGAGTGACTCGCTCAGGCGATCGGTTTCTAATCCACAAGCTCGATGGCCACCGCAGTGGCCTCGCCGCCGCCAATGCACAGGCTGGCGATGCCGCGCTTGCCGCCCTTGGTGCGCAAGGCGTGGATCAGGGTCGCGATGATGCGCGAGCCGGTGGAGCCGATCGGATGCCCCTGGGCGCAGGCGCCGCCGAAGACGTTGACCTTGTCGTGGGGAATGTCGAGCCCGTCCATGGCCAGCAGGGTGACCACGGCGAAGGCTTCGTTGATCTCGAACAGGTCGACGTCGCTCACGCTCCAGTCGAGCTTCTTCAACAGCTTGTCGATGGCCCCGACGGGGGCGATGGTGAACTCGCTGGGGTGCTGGGAGTGGGTGCTGTGTCCCAGCATGCGGGCCAGCGGCTTGGCGCCGAGCCTGTCGGCGGCCGCCTGGCTGGCCAGGATCAGTGCCGAGGCACCGTCGGAGATCGAGCTGGAGTTGGCCGCGGTGATGGTCCCATCCTTGGCGAAGGCGGGGCGCAACTGGCGGATCTTGTCGAGCTTGGCCTGGAACGGCTGTTCGTCGTGCTCGACCACGCTTTCGCCCTGGCGGCTGGTGACGGTGACCGGGGCCATTTCGGCCGCCAGGTGACCGGCATTGGTGGCCTCCATGGCACGCTCCAGCGAGGCGATGGCGAAGTCATCCAGGCGCTCGCGCGAATAGCCGCGTTCGCTGGCGATATCCTGGGCGAACACCCCCATCAGCTTGCCGGTCTCGGCGTCCTCGAGGCCGTCGAGGAACATGTGATCCTTCAGCTCGCCATGGCCCAGGCGATAGCCGGTGCGCGCCTTGGTCAGCACGTGGGGGGCGTTGGACATCGACTCCATGCCGCCGGCCAGGATCACCTCGCCGCTGCCGGCACGGATCAGGTCGTGGGCCAGCATGGCGGCCTTCATGCCCGAACCACACAGCTTGTTGATGGTGGTGGCGCCGATGCCGTCGGGAATGCCGGCCTGGCGCATCGCCTGTCGGGCCGGGCCCTGCTTGACACCGCCCGGCAGCACGCAGCCCATGATGCCTTCATCAATGGCACTGGCCTCGATACCGGCACGCTCGATAGCGGCACGAATGGCGGTGGCGGCCAGCTCAGGGGCCGTGCGGCTTGCCAGGCTACCGAGCATGCCGCCCATGGGCGTACGCGCGGCAGAAAGAAAGACGATATCGTTGGGGCTGCTCATGGTGGCGGTCTCCTGATGATTCATACGATATGTTTGTCGTTGTCGAGAGCCGGTTCGATACCTTGCAGCCGTCTCTCGCGGCATTCTCAGCGCTCGCTCGACAATTTCTCGACGCTATATCGCGTTGACCTGTCTGCGCCGCTGTGGTTTTCTCAAGATCAACCAAGCAAGCGCTAGTGTAAACCCGATGAATGTCGTTAACGAGTCCCCACGCCGCAAGGAATTGACCCGCCTGGCCGCCCAATTGTTCGTCCAGGAAGGGTTCGACCGCACGACGGTGCGCATGCTCGCCCAGGAGATGGGCATCAAGTCCGGCAGCCTGTTCCATCATTTTCGCGACAAGCAGGAAATTCTCGCGGCGGTCATCGAGGAGGGCACCCAGAATGCCCTGACGTTGGCTCGCCAGGCCCTGGAAGATTGCGGCGATTCGGCCAGCGAACGCCTGCATGCCATGGCCAGGGCACACCTGGAAACACTGCTGACCGACCGCAATGCGCATGTCGTCGCCCTCTACGAGTGGCGGCGGCTGGATGCGGCAGCGCGGGATCACCTGAGCCATCTGCGCGACGCTTACGAGGAGCTGTGGGAACGGGTCATCGACGAGGCCCTGGCAGCCGGCCTCATCCATGGCGATCGCTTTCTCGTCTCGCGCTTTGTCATGGGCGCGCTGAACTGGACGGTGCGCTGGTACGATCCCGAGGGGCCGCGCAAACCAGAGGACCTGGCCCACGAGCTGGTTGCCATGATCGCCCCTTCAACCCACTCCCTGCCTGGGTAGTCGACCAAGGTATAGCCCAGGAGTGTAGCCTCAGGGGTTGCCCCGCCCCGGCTTTGCTTCTAGCTTGTACCAAGCGCTTGCTAGGTTGACGCTTACGTCAACGGCATCTATGCAAAAGAGATTCGAACTGATCGCGAACCAGCCTCGGTGTGCGCCAGAGCCGAGGCGGCGCTTCAACAACAAGCACAATCCGGCACGAGAGGGCAGTCAATGAGCACGCAACCCCTTCCTGAGTACTCCGCCTATTACCAGGCTTTCTCCATCGATGAAGTCATTGCCCGGCTCGATGATCATGACGACGGCAAGTTCAACGCCTTCGAGTCCTGCTGTGGCCGCCACTTGCGCGCCGGCCGTGGCGAGGTGCTGGCGCTGATTCACGAAGATACCCAGGGTAACGTCAACCGGCTCACCTATGCCGAGCTAGAGGCCGAGAGTGCCAGGCTTGCCGGCTGGTTCGCCGAGCGCGGGCTCGGTGTCGGCGATCGCATCGCCTGCATGCTGCCGCGCTCACCCGAGCTGCTGGTGGCGGTGCTTGCCACCTGGCGTATCGGTGCGGTCTATCAGCCTTTGTTCACCGCCTTCGGCCCCGACGCCGTCGACTACCGCCTGGGCCGTGCCGACACCAAGCTGGTGATCACCGATCACGCCAACCGCTTCAAGTTCGACGGCCTCTCCCAATGTCCGCCGGTACTGGCGGTGGGTGGGGCGAGCGAAGGGCGCGATGCCGATCTCGACTGGAGCGAGGCACTGGCGCATTCACCCATCGAGGCCAATCCGCCGCGGCTCTCGCCGGAGGCGCCCTTCCTGCAGATGTTCACCTCCGGCACCGTGGGCAAGCCCAAAGGCGTGGCGGTGCCGCTCTCCGGCATGCCGGCCTTCGCGCTTTACATGGAGCTGGCCATCGACCTGCGCGAGAGCGACCGCTTCTGGAACATGGCTGACCCCGGTTGGGCCTATGGTCTCTACTACGCCATCGCCGGGCCGCTGCTGCTGGGTGTGACCACGCATTTCTGCGAGGCGGGCTTCAGCGCGGAAGGGGCGCTGGCGTTCATGCAGCGGCATCGCATCACCAACTTCGCTGCTGCACCCACTGCTTATCGTCTCATGAAGGCTTCGGGGCTGTTCGATACCGCACACGATAGCCTCGAACTGCGCGTGGCCAGCTCCGCCGGCGAACCGCTCAATACCGAGGTGGTGACCTGGGTCGAGCGTTCGCTGGGCTGCCCAGTGATGGATCACTACGGTCAGACCGAGACCGGCATGACCTGCTGCAACCATCATGCGCTGGAGCACCCCAAGCACATCGGGGCCATGGGCGTGCCCATGCCTGGCTACCGCCTGGCCATCCTCGACGCTGAGTACAACGAGCTGCCGCCGGGCGAGCCGGGCGTGCTGGCGGTGGACATCGAACGTTCGCCGGCCCACTTCTTCGCCGGCTACACCTGGCAGGAAAAGCACCCCTTCGCCAAGGGTTACTACCTGACGGGTGACGTGGTGATTCGCAACGAGGACGGCACCTTCCAGTTCGCCGGCCGCGATGACGACATCATCACCACCGCCGGTTACCGCGTTGGGCCCACCGACGTGGAAAATACCGTCATGACCCATCCGGCGGTGGCGGAGTCCGCGGCGGTGGGCCAGCCTGACGAGATCCGCGGCGAGATCATCAAGTCCTATGTCGTGCTGCGGGACGGCTTCGAAGCGAGCGACGAGCTGGCCGAGGAGATCCGCCAGCGCGTGCGCGAGCGTCTTTCCACCCATGCCTTCCCACGGGTGATCGAGTTCGTCGACACCCTGCCCAAGACACCCAGCGGCAAGATCCAGCGCTTCAAGCTGCGCGCCGATGCCGCCGAGAAGGCGGAAGCGAAATGAACCGGGAGAACCTTGAATGCAAGTGAAGGACCGTACCTTTCTGATCACCGGTGCCGCCTCCGGACTGGGGGCGGCCACCGCCGAGCGCCTGGTCGCCGGCGGCGGCCGGGTGGTGCTATGCGACCTCAGCGAGGCCGTCGAGATCCATGCCGAAAAGCTCGGCGAGGCTGCCCGTGCGGTGCGTGGCGACGTGACTTCGGCCGCTGACATGCAGGCGGCGGTGGATGCTGCCGTAGCGCTGGGCGGTGAAGGCGGCCTGGCCGGCGTGGTGCACTGTGCCGGGGTGGTCAGCGTGGCCAAGCTGGTCGACCGCGAAGGCAATCCCGCCGATCTCGATGCCTATGCGCGCACCGTGCAGATCAACCTGGTCGGCACCTTCAACGTGATGCGGCTGGCTGCCGCCGCCATGGCAAAGAATGTGCCGAGCGAAGATGGCGAGCGCGGGGTGATCGTCAATACTGCCTCCATCGCCGCCTTCGACGGCCAGGTGGGCCAGTGCGCCTACAGCGCCTCCAAGGCCGGCGTGGTGGGCATGAGCCTGCCGGCGGCGCGTGAGCTGTCGCGGCACGGCATTCGCGTGATGGCGATAGCGCCCGGCGTGTTCCAGACGCCGATGATGAGCGAGATTCCCGACGAGGCGGCCAAGGCCCTGGCGGCATCAGTGCCGTTCCCCAAGCGGTTGGGCCATCCCGACGAGTTTGCCCGCCTGGCCGAGCAGATCATCACCAATGCCATGCTCAACGGCGAGGTGATTCGCCTGGACGGTGGCATTCGCATGCAGTGAGCGTTGGTGGGCGGCACTTGGCAGGGTACTGGCTGGCACGCTAGCGTAGGGCGCTCAACGAGACGCACGACAGCACAGGGGAGCATCCGCATGGCCAGCCAGGAGACCGGCTCCGACCTTCAGCTCGACAACCAGCTCTGCTTTACGCTCTACACGACGTCGCTGCTGATGACCAAGTTCTACAAGCCCCTGCTCAAGGGGCTTGGCCTCACCTATCCCCAATACCTGGTGCTGCTCGCCCTGTGGCAGGAGGATGGTCAGAGTGCCGGTGCCATCAGCCGGCGCCTGATGACCGATACCGGCTCGCTGACTCCCGTATTCAAGCGCCTGGAGGCCGATGGCCTGCTTCGGCGGGTGCGCAGCCGTCGTGACGAACGTGTCGTCGAGCTGTTTCTCACCGAGCGGGGCAGGGCGCTGCAGGCGCAGGCCCAGGAGATACCTGACTGTGTAGTCATGGCCAGCGGCCAGCCACCTGCGGAACTCGTCGAACTCAAGGCGCGCCTGGAGACGTTGCGGGAGAGACTGCAGGAGGCCATGCCCTAGGCTGCGTCCGCTAACGTACGCGTGCTCCCGTACGCACAGGTGAATTCGCCCTTTTTGCTGGCGCGCCATTATTTTGTTTGCCTGTTACTTGCTTGCTGCTTGATGGTGCGCCGCCGTTAACCCAGCCCTCTCTGACCGCACTTGATGGCTAGCCCGGTAGGGTCGACGGCGTAACGAGCTAAGCCACACAAGAATTAAAACGGGCGCTTGACTCCAAGCCTTCAGCGAGCTAGTTTCAAACACATGTTTGAAAGCGGCTGTCGCTGCTTTCTCGCGCCCGACTTCAGGCGACCCTTAATGGCGACCTTCTGTGGAGAGTAGAGATGCCCGACTATCAGGCCCCCCTGCGCGACCTTCGCTTCGTGATGGACGAGATGCTGGACTATCCCGCTCACTACGCCCGCCTGCCGGGCGGTGAAGAGGCCACGCCCGACGTGGTGGCCGCCATCCTCGAGGAGGGCGCCCGCTTCGCTCGCGAGGTGCTGCTGCCGCTCAACCAGAGCGGCGATCAGGAGGGGTGCCTGCTGGAAGGCGGCGAAGTGAAGGCGCCCAAGGGCTTCAGGGAGGCCTACCAGCAGTTCGTCGAGGGCGGCTGGCCGAGCCTCGCCGCCGATCCGGTTCACGGCGGGCAGGGGCTGCCCCATTCGCTGGCCATGGCGCTCAACGAGATGATCTGCTCTACCAACCTGGCCTGGGGGATGTATCCCGGCCTGTCCCATGGCGCTGCCGATGCCCTGCGCCACCATGGCACCGAGGAGCAGCAGGCCACCTATCTCACCAAGCTGGTTGAAGGCGTGTGGACCGGCACCATGTGCCTGACCGAACCGCACTGCGGCACCGACCTGGGCCTGATCAAGACCCGTGCGGTGCCCACCGTCGACGGCGCCTATGAGATCACCGGCACCAAGATCTTCATCTCGGCCGGCGAGCACGATCTGGCCGAGAACATCGTTCATCTGGTGCTGGCCAAGCTGCCGGACGCGCCGGAAGGCTCCAAGGGCATCTCGCTGTTCGTGGTGCCCAAGTTCCTGCCCGACGCCGAAGGAAACCCCGGCGAGCGCAACGGCGTGGCCTGCGGTTCCCTCGAGCACAAGATGGGTATCCACGGCAATGCCACCTGCGTGATGAACTTCGATGCTGCCCGCGGTTACCTCGTTGGCCCGCCCAACAAGGGGCTGGCCTGCATGTTCACCATGATGAACGCCGCGCGCCTGGGCGTAGGCATCCAGGGCCTGGGGCTGACCGAGGCGAGCTTCCAGAACGCGCTGGCCTATGCCCGCGACCGTCTGCAGATGCGTGCCCTTTCCGGCCCCCAGGCGCCCGAGAAGCCGGCCGACCCGATCATCGTGCATCCCGACGTGCGGCGCATGCTGCTGACCCAGAAGGCCTTTGCCGAGGGCGGTCGGATGCTGGTGCTCTACACCGCGCAGATGCTCGATATCGTCGAGCATGGCCAGGACGCCGCCGAGCGTGAGCATGCCGAGACCCTGCTGAGCCTGCTGACCCCGATCGTCAAGGCGTTCCTCACCGAGGTAGGCTTCGAAGCCACCAACGAGGGCGTGCAGGTCTTCGGTGGGCATGGCTTCATCCAGGAGTGGGGCATGGAGCAGCTTGTGCGCGACTCCCGCATCACGCGCCTCTATGAAGGTACCACTGGCATCCAGGCCCTCGACCTGCTGGGCCGCAAAGTATTGATGAGCCAGGGCGAGAGCCTCAAGGTCTTCACCAAGGAAATTCATAAGTTCTGCAAGGCCGAGGAGGGTAACGCCGAGCTTGCCGAGTTCGTCGCACCGCTGGCCAAGCTCAACGCCGAGTGGGGTGAGCTGACCATGGGCATCGGCATGAAGGCGATGAACGACCGTGAGGAAGTGGGGGCGGCCAGCGTGGACTACCTGATGTACTCCGGCTATGTGACGCTCGCCTATCTTTTCGCCAAGGCAGCCAAGCAGGCCCAGCAAGCGCTGGCGGCAGGCAGTGACGAAGCGACCTTCTACGAGGCCAAGGTCAAGACGGCGCGCTTCTACTTCCAGCGCCTGCTGCCGCGTACCCTGGCCCATGCGCAGTGCGTTCAGGCCGGCGCCGAGCCGCTGATGGCGCTGTCGCCGGAGGAGTTCGGCCTCGGTTTCGAAATCTGAGCGCACCAGGCATCTCTCTCTCGATCAGGGCGACTGATCGGTGTCTTGCGGCGGGCATTGCCCGCCGTTTTTTATTTCAGCCATACCGGTTGCACAGCCTCGGGCAATCGCTCGAGTCATCGATCGCAGTGTCTTGCCAGCGGAATCTCGCGTGCCATCTCGAAACCGGAGGGTAACTCGGCGGTAGGGTCGCGTAGCCAGGCCACCAGATCCTGCTCGGTGCGCTCGCGCTGGCTGTAGCGGGTGAGCATGTGATAGCCGTCGGGGTAGAACGCCAGGCGGATGGCCTCGTCGTCCGGCAGGCGCTCCAGCAGGGTGCAGTAGGCTTCCTTGGGAATGACCTGATCCTCGTCGCCGTAGAGCACCAGGGCGGGCGGGGAAAGCTCTTCTGCAGCCTCGAGCGCCAGCCCCATGGCACGGGTCAGGCCATCCAGGGTGTCGATCCGGGCGCTGCGCAGGATCAAGGGATCGCTGGCCAGTTGGCGCTTGATCTCTGGATCGTCGGTCGGCTCGATCCCAAGTCGACGGGTGGTGCGTACCGAGAAGGTGGCCTGGGGCATCAGGCGTACGCCGAGCCACAGCCCGAGCCGCTGATACCAGGGCATTGTCTGTTTGCCCCACACCGCGGGGGATATCAGCACGCTACCGTCCACCGGAGGCGGTTCGTCGGCGGTCATGGCGAGTAGGGCCACTGCGGCACCCATGCTCTTGCCGATGAGATAGAGCGGAGTGTCGGGGTGACGCTCGCGCAGCAGCCCGGTGAGCAGGATGACGTCGTCACGCAGCCGCTCGTGGCCGGGCCATAGCCGACGCTGGTTGGTGGTGCCGAAGCCGCGCTGGTCATGGGCGTAGACCTCGATGCCGTGTTCGGTAAGGGCCTGGGCCACGATCTCGAAGCTGCCGGCATGGTCATTGAAGCCGTGTACTGCCAATACCACGACCTCGGTGCCGTCAGTGGCGGGCCAGTGACGCAGTGGCAGGCGATAGCCGTCGTCGGCAATGACCTGGTAAGCCGTTAACTGGGGCACGCTGTCGATAGGCCCCGGCGTTTGCAGCACCGGGCCGGCGCAGCCGGCCAGCAAGGGCGCCAGTGCTGCCAATAACCGCAGGGCCCAGCCACGCCGCATCATGTCGGCTCAGGATAATCCAGTGCGCAACGGAGATGCTCGGCGTGCTGTGCGACCCACGTCCGGTTTATGGGTCCCCAGTCGAGTATTTCATATCGCCCGTTATTGTGACGCTCGCCTGGGACGGGGCGGAACTCGCAGCATACGTCCAGTTCCTCGAGCGCCTTGAGCGTGTCCTGGGCGGTACGCCGGGGCATGCCGGTGGCCGCGACGATCGCTGGTACGCTGGCGATGCCGCATTCGATCAGGTGGGCGAGATAGAGACGACGATAGAAACTGGACTGGGTCTTGCTGAGCGCCATGGATTTCCCGCATGTCGGTGAAGGGACAGTGTTGCTCGTTAGCATAGCGCTGGAGGATGGCTTCTCTCCAGCCGTGGTGGGGGATGTCGTAGCCGGCGGTGATCTCCTACAGTGAAGGGAAACCGGGAAGCTCATGCTTCGCCGGAACGTACCGGTTCCAGTTCAGGGAGGAGGCCATGACCGTCAAGCAGGTAGACGAAGCGGAGCTGCTGGCTCAGGTGGGGCGCTGCATGTTCGGCGAGCGCTTGGTGATCGAACACGAAGGCAAGCGCTTCTCGGCGCGTGTACAGCATGTGGGTGCCACGGGCGTGAAGGTCGTCCCCGAAACGACACTGCTGGAAAACGAGGGAGCGCCCGGCGACATCAACGGTGTCACCGTCTCCTTTGGCGATATCAAGGAAGTCGAGGTGGATGGCATCACCTATCAGCTACAGAAGACATGACGGCAAGGAGGCGAAATGAGCTGGAACATCTTCGTCATCGGCTACGATGATCTGGGCCGTTATCTGCTGTCGAAGCTGAATCGGGCACAGGACTATGAGTTCCACGGACTGCTGTCGCTACAAGAGGTCGTACACGCAGAGGAATACCCCTTCGATCGCCTGGTATCGGATGCGCTGAAGGAGCTGGAGGAGTTCTCCGGCAAGGTCGATGCCATCGTCGGCTACTGGGATTTTCCGACCAGCGCGCTTGTCCCGGTACTGCGCAGCAGGCTCGGGTTGCCAGGGCCCAGTCTCGAAGCCGTGCTGACCTGTGAGCACAAGTACTGGAGTCGTGTCGAGCAGCGTCGAATCATGTCGGAGTGCGTACCGTCCTTCCAGGCCATCGATCCGTTCGACGACAGCGCGCCTGACAAGCTCGAGATCGACTTCCCTTTCTGGATCAAGCCGATCAAGGCGCACTCCTCACACCTCGGCTTCCTCATTGAATCTAAAGAGCAGCTACGCGAGACCCTACCTAGAATTCGCCGCGGAATCGGTCGCTTCGGCAAGCCGTTCGACGATGTCTGCGCCCATGCCGACCTTCCCGAGGAGGTGGCTGCCGTCACCGGCCACCACTGTATAGCCGAGTCGATCATTTCGGCTGGGCAGCAATGCACGCTGGAAGGCTACGTTCAGAATGGCGAGGTCCAGTTGACCGGTAGCGGCATGATCGACAGCGTGCGCGACGAGAAACACCGCTCGGTACTGCTGCGCTACGAGTATCCCTCGCGACTACCCGAGGCGGTCCAGAAGCGCATGGCGGAGTATGCGCGCCGTTTCATGCGCCATATAGTTTTCGACAATGGCCCCTTCAACATCGAGTTCTACTATGAGGAGAAGAGTGGCCGCATCTGGGTGCTGGAGGTCAATCCTCGCCTTTCTCGTTCGCATGCCGCCATCTATGGATTGGTCGACGGCACGCCGCATTTCCAGGTCATGGTCGACACCGCGCTTGGCATCGAGCCGCGCATGCCCAAGCGCCAGGGACGCTACCCGGTGGCCGCCAAGCAGATGTTGCGTATATTCGAGGATGGCATGGTGCACCGCATCCCGACGCGGGACGAGATCGCCAGGGTAGAAGCTACCTTTCCCGGCGCCAAGGTGGAACTCAACGTGGAGGAGGGCATGCGTCTCGCGGACCTCCAAAATCAGGACTCTTTCTCCTTTGAGCTAGGCGTGCTCTTCATCGGGGGTGAATCGCACGAGGACCTGGTGTCACGCATCGAGCGCTGTCGCGACATGCTGCCCTTCGAGATCGAACCGCTTTCCGCCGGAGCGTGAATGCCGATCGAAGCTGCCGGTTAGAGCCAATGCCAGCAGGAAGAGTCGATATGAGAGTCGTCAGCGATTTTCCTCATCGAGTGGAGCGCCGGGATTCTGTGTGGATTCCGATGCCGGATGGCGTGCGCCTCAATGGGCGTCTTTGGTTACCCGAGTCGGCCCGGGAGCAGCCCGTTCCCGCCATTCTCGAATACATTCCTTATCGGTTGCGCGATGGCTCCGCCCGACGCGACGCCATGCACCACCATTATTTTGCCGGACATGGCTATGCCTCGCTGCGTGTCGACCTGCGCGGTAGCGGCGATTCCGAGGGTGTGCTCGAGGACGAGTACCTGGAGCGGGAGCTGGAGGACGGCGAGGCCGTGCTGCACTGGATAGCCGAGCAACCCTGGTGCGATGGCAATGTCGGTATGATCGGCATTTCCTGGGGCGGGTTTAATGGCCTGCAGCTTGCTGCGCGCCGCCCTCCCGAACTCAAGGCAGTGGTCAGCGTCTGTTCCACAGATGACCGCTACAGCGATGACGTGCACTACATGGGCGGCTGTCTGCTGGGTGACAACCTCTCCTGGGCATCCACCATGTTCGCCTACAATTCCCTGCCGCCCGATCCGCAGATCGTAGGGCAACAGTGGCGACGCATGTGGCACCAGCGCCTGGAGGGTAGCGGGCTGTGGCTTGCCAAGTGGCTCGAGCACCCCCATCGCGACGATTACTGGCAACACGGTTCGATCTGCGAGGACTTCTCTCGCGTCGAAGTGCCCATACTCGCAGCCAGTGGCTGGGCCGACGGCTACTCGAATGCGGTGAAGCGTCTCGTACGCCATCTACCTCACCTGTGCAAGGGCCTGATCGGACCTTGGAGCCACAAGTACCCTCATCTAGGCGAACCTGGGCCGGCCATCGGTTTCCTGCAGGAGTGCCTGCGCTGGTGGGGCCGCTGGCTCAAGGGGGAGGCTACCGGTGTCGAGCAGGATCCTGCCATTCGAGTGTGGATGCAGGACAGCATGCCCCCGACCACGAGCTACGGCCATCGTCCGGGGCGTTGGGTGGCCGAGCCGAGTTGGCCTTCGCCCAATGTCGTCGAAAGGGGCTTGCCATTGGCGGAAGGGCGGCTGTGTCTGGATGGCCAGCGGGAGCCCGCAGCGCGGCCGATGTCGGTGCAATCGCCTCTTACCTGCGGGCTTTTCGCCGGCAAGTGGTGCTCCTACGCGGCCGGCCCCGACCTCGCGCATGACCAGCGCGAGGAGGATGGCGGTGCCCTGACCTTCGATTCGCTGCCACTGGAAGAGACGATCGAGATCATGGGAGCCGTCGAGCTCGACCTCGAGTTCGCCGCCGATCGCCCTGTCGCCATGGTGGCGGTGCGGCTCTCCGATGTTGCGCCCGACGACAAAGCGACTCGCGTCACTTATGGATTGTTGAACCTGACACACCGCAACGGCCATGCGTCTCCCTCGCCGCTGGTGCCAGGTAGGCGCTATCGAGTCCGGGTGCAGCTCAACGACGTGGCCCAGGTCTTCCCTCGAGGGCATCGACTGCGGCTCTCGCTGTCGACTTCATACTGGCCGCTTGCCTGGCCACCACCCGAGCATGTTCGCCTGAGCATTTATCCGAACGATTGCACGCTCTATCTGCCGCTTCGCCAACCACGCGAGGCTGACGAGCAGTTGACGCCTTTTGATGAACCCGAGGTGGCGCCAACGATTACGGCGACGCTGATCGAGCCGGAACACCACAACTGGTACGTGCACCGCGATCTGGCAGAAGACGTCTCGACGCTGGAAGTCGTGAACGACAATGGCACGGTCAGGCTGGAGGATAGCAACCTGGAGGTGACCACGCGGGCCATCGAACGCTACAGCTCGCGGGACGACGATTTCGACTCGATCCGTGGCGAGACGTACTGGGAGCGAAAACTACGGCGCGGCGATTGGCAGGTGAGCACCGTGACCCGCACGGTACAACGCTCTGATCGGGATAACTTTCTGGTCCACGCCACCCTGGACGCCTACGAAGGCGAGCAGCGTGTCTTTTCGCATACCTGGGATTACACCGTTCCCCGGCGATTGGTATAGGGGCTAGGCATGGCGAGCTATTCCTTGCCTCGTTCGGCATGCGAGGCAAGCCGCTCCAGGGCGCGCTTGAGCCGCGGGTCGTCGACGTCGGCAGCGCAGGCGGAGATCTCGTCGGCGGCCGGTGCCGGTAGCGTTCGTACCTGGCGCAGCGGTACCTTGAGCGGGCGCACGGGGCGTACCTTGAGGCTGAAGCCGGTGACCGCGGCGAATTCGGGCAGACGGTGAAGCAGTTCGAGTAGCCGCGGCTGCTCATAGCGCAGCCAGGTCAGCCACACGGCACGGTCGGTGAGCAGGGTCAGCTTGCCGGCGCGAAAACCGCCGACGAAGAGATGCTCGCGCACCTCTTCCGGCAGGTGATCGCGCAGGTGCTGTTGAGCCTGTGCGATCAGCCTTGCCGTGCGCATCAGCGGCGCCAGTTCTCCCTTGCCGCCCAGCAGGCGAGACATGGGCTGTGCTCGTGAGCGCTTAACCTTTATACTCATGGGCTTGTTCTCGTCCGTACCAACACGCCAAGCCTAGCACGCTCGGAGACCATCGACAGCATGACCGCCGCCCAGCCACAGGATCGTAGCGCCGCCAGCCCATCGGCTGCGGTGATGCGCTGTCGACAGCGATCGCGCTGGTGGCTGGCAGGGCTGTTGGTGAGCTGCCTGTTGCCCGCCGGCTTGACCCAGGCGGAGACGCTACGCCTGGCCGAGCGAGTGGTGCAGACCTGCATCCTCGCCCCAACCCTGATGCGTGCCCGTTGTCGCTACGTGGCCCGCCGGCGTGCCCTGCCCCATTGGCCGCCTCGCCGGCCGACGTGCCCGGCGCGGCACACCGCTCCACCGCGCCCGGCGCCGCAACGCCGCTGGGTTGCCGCCCATGACGTGCAGACTCGCCGTGGCCCGCCGCACGCGTATCGCTCACTCGTTACCCTCGAATGCTGCCGGTGACGGCTGGCCTCCTGCCAGCCTTGCTTAGTGCCGGCTGACCGCGATACGCAGAAACGGACATTTCATGATCAATTCATTGTTACGCAAGGTCGTTGGCTCCAAGAACGACCGTGAAGTCAAGCGCATGCAGCGCCAAGTGGTGCAGATCAATGCGCTGGAACCGCAGTTCGAAGCGCTCGACGACGCCGCGCTCCAGGCGCGTACCGAGGAGTTCCGCGAGCGCCTGAAAGCTGGCGAGAGCCTCGATACACTGCTGCCAGAGGCCTTCGCTACGGTGCGCGAGGCCAGCAAGCGTGTCATGGGCATGCGCCACTTCGACGTGCAGATGGTCGGGGGCATGACCCTGCACCGCGGGCGCATCGCCGAGATGAAGACCGGCGAGGGCAAGACCCTGGTGGCGACTCTTGCGGTCTATCTCAATGCCTTGCCGGGCAACGGCGTTCATGTGGTGACGGTGAACGACTACCTGGCGCGGCGCGACGCCGAGTGGATGCGCCCGCTGTACGAATTCCTGGGGCTCACCGTGGGCACCATCTATGCCGGCCAGACCGCCGAAGAGAAGCGAGCCGCCTACACCTGCGACATCACCTACGGCACCAACAACGAGTACGGCTTCGACTACCTGCGCGACAACATGGCTTTCTCGCTGGAGGACAAGGTCCAGCGTGGCCTTAGCTTCGCCATCGTCGACGAGGTGGACTCGATCCTGATCGACGAGGCGCGTACGCCGCTGATCATCTCCGGCGCCGTGGATGAGAACACCGAGCTCTACAAGGTGGTGGACCGCCTGGCGGCTCACCTGGAGAAGGGCGAGGTCTCCGAGGATGACGACGCCCCGGTCAATGGCGATTTCCTGCTCGAGGAAAAGCACAAGCAGGTCGAGATCACCGAGGCCGGCCACAACAAGGTCGAGGAACTGATGCGCGCCGAAGGGCTGCTGGGCGAGGACGATTCGCTCTACGCTGCCCAGAACCTCAACTTGCTCCACCACATGCACTCGGCACTGCGTGCACGCCACCTCTACCACCGTGACGTCGACTACATCGTTGCCAACAACCAGGTGGTGATCGTCGACGAGCATACCGGCCGTACCATGCCGGGGCGGCGCTGGTCCGAGGGCTTGCACCAGGCGGTGGAGGCCAAGGAGGGCGTGCCGGTGCAGCGCGAGAGCCAGACGCTGGCATCAACCACTTTCCAGAACTACTTCCGCCTCTACGACAAACTGGCAGGTATGACCGGCACCGCCGATACCGAGGCCTTCGAGTTCCGTCAGATCTACGGCCTGGACGTGGTGGTCATCCCTACCAACCGTCCGCTGGTTCGCCGTGACCTCAACGACCTCGTCTACCTCACGGCGGAGGAGAAGTTCGAGGCCATCATCAACGACGTCAAGGCCGAGACCGAGGCCGGGCGCCCGGTGTTGGTGGGTACCGCGTCCATCGAAACCTCCGAATACCTGGCGGGGCTGATGAAGCAGGCTGGGCTCAGTTTCAACGTGCTCAACGCCAAGCAGCACCAGAGCGAGGCCGAGATCATTGCCCAGGCCGGGCGTCCCGGCGCCGTCACTATCGCTACCAACATGGCCGGCCGTGGTACCGACATCGTGCTGGGTGGCAATTGGGAGGCCGAGGCGGCCAAGCTGGAGAATCCCACTGCGGAGCAGATCGAGAAACTGCGCGAGGAGTGGCGGGTGCGTCACGACGCGGTGCTGGAGGCCGGTGGCCTGCACGTGATCGGCTCCGAACGCCATGAATCCCGCCGTATCGACAACCAGCTTCGCGGTCGTGCCGGCCGCCAGGGTGATCCCGGCTCGACGCGCTTCTTCCTCTCCATGGAAGACAGCCTGATGCGCCTGTTCGGCTCCGACCGCGTGCAGCGCATGATGAAGGCGCTGGGGCTCGAGCGCGGCGAGGCCATCGAGCACAAGATGGTCACCAATGCCGTGGAGCGCGCGCAGAAGAAGGTCGAGAGCCGCAACTTCGACATCCGTAAGCAACTGCTCGAATATGACGACGTGGCCAACGACCAGCGTCGTGTGATCTACGAGCAGCGCAACGAGATCCTGGCCGCTGAGGATGTCTCCGAAAACGTGCTGGGGATTCGCGACGAAGTGCTCGACCTCGCCGTCAGTGAGTTCGTGCCGCCGCAGAGCCTGCCGGAACAGTGGGACCTGGTCGGCTTGCAGGAGCACCTCAAGACCGAGTTCAACCTCGACGCCCCGGTGGTCGAGTGGTCCGAGGCGGACGAGCGGTTCCACGAGGAGCAACTGCGCGAGCGCCTGCACGAGATGCATCGCAAGATCTACCAGGAGAAGATCGACACGGCGGGTGCCGAGCTGATGCGCCGCTTCGAGAAGCAGATCATGCTGCAGGTGCTCGACACGCGCTGGAAGGAACACCTGCAGTCGATGGACCACTTGCGCCGTGGCATCCACCTTCGCGGCTATGCTCAGAAGAACCCCAAGCAGGAGTACAAGCGCGAGTCCTTCGAACTGTTCCAGACCCTGCTGACCAACATCAAGGCCGACATCACCCGGATCACCAGCCACGTGCAGGTGCGCCGGCCCGAGGAAGTCGACGAGCTCGAGCGTCAACGCCGCGAGGCGCTGGAGCGCGAGAAGTCGGCAGCTGCCAGCCGCCATGATGCCCCTGAACTCGATGGGGAAGGGGAGCCGATGTCCACTGCGGCGCCGGCAGCGGACGCTCGTCCGGTTCGTCGCGAAGGGCCCAAGGTGGGGCGTAACGACCCTTGCCCGTGTGGGTCGGGAAAGAAGTACAAGCAGTGCTGTGGCCAGCTGAGCTGATTGGAATGCCGGGTCCGCTCGGCACTTTGGTCGCCCTAACGTTTGAGGAGTGAATATTCCATGGCAGTGGGTGAGACGCGTTTTCCGGCCATGCCGGTTATCGAGGGGCTGCGCCTGGGTACCGCCATGGCTGGCATCAAGAAGCCCGGGCGGCGCGACCTGGTGGTGATAGAGATTCCCGAAGGTGCCCGGGTGGCGGGCAGTTTCACCCGCAATGCCTTCTGTGCCGCGCCCGTTACGGTGGCCAAGGAGAATCTGGCCGCCTGCCAGGCGCGTGGCGAGGGCGCTCGCCTGCTGGTGATCAATACCGGCAATGCCAATGCCGGTACCGGTGAGATCGGCCTGCGTGACGCCAGGGCGACCTGTGCGGAACTCGCCAGGCTCACCGGGGTGGCGGAAGACAGCGTGCTGCCATTCTCCACCGGTGTCATCGGTGAGCCGCTGCCCATGGAGCGACTGTTGGCTGGCCTGCCGACGGCGCTGGAGTCGCTGGGGGCGGACGGCGAGGCGTGGCAGCAGGCCGGCGAGGGCATTCTGACCACCGATACCCGTGCCAAGGGAGCCAGCGTGACCCTGGAGATGGGCGAACGAACGGTGACCATCAACGGTATCAGCAAGGGCTCGGGCATGATCAAGCCCAACATGGCTACCATGCTCGCCTTCGTGGCAACCGATGCTGCCATCGCACAGCCTCTGCTCGACTCGCTGCTGCGTGAGACGGTGGATCGCTCGTTCAACTGCATCACCGTGGATGGCGACACCTCGACCAACGACGCTTGCATGCTGATTGCCACCGGGCGTGGCGCCGAGGTGGCCAGCGACGATCAAATCGCCGTGTTCCGCAACGGCCTGCAGCGGGTCATGACCGAGTTGGCACAGGCGATCATTCGTGATGGCGAGGGCGCCACCAAGTTCGTCACGCTGCAGGTGTTGGAGGCAGCGAGCCGCGAGGAGGCGTTGGAAGTCGCCTTTACCGTGGCACATTCACCGCTGGTCAAGACGGCACTGTTCGCCTCCGACGCCAACTGGGGGCGCATCCTGGCAGCGGTGGGGCGCGCCCCGGTGAGTGATTTCGATGTCGAACGAGTGGTCATCGACCTGGGCGACGTGAGGCTGGTGGAGAGCGGTGGCCGGGCCGCCGGCTATACCGAGGAGCAGGGTAGCCGAGTGATGCGCGAAGAGGAGATCACCATCCGTATCGCGCTGGGGCGAGGCGAGGAGAGCGCCACGGTATGGACGTCGGACCTGTCCCACGATTACGTCAGCATCAACGCCGATTATCGCAGCTAGACTATCGCGGCTCGATAGGGCCGCGACGCAAGAACATCACCCCTGCGCCGCTCATGACGGCGTGGGACAAGCGGGTAGGAGTCAATGAACGTAATGGTGAAGAGAAGGGTGCACGTGGCGGCTGCCGCGATCATCAGTAGCGATGGCCAGAAGGCTCTGATTGCCCGTCGCCCCTCGAATGTCGATCACGGTGGCCTGTGGGAGTTCCCGGGGGGCAAGCTGGCGCCCTACGAGACTGGATTGGAAGGTCTCAAACGTGAACTCCACGAGGAACTCGGGGTGGAGATCAGGCGCGCTCAGCCGCTGATCCGCGTGCACCACGAGTATCCCGACAAGCATATTCTGCTCGATGTCTGGCAGGTGCATGAATTTAGCGGCGAACCGTTCGGGCGTGAAGGGCAGGCGGTACGCTGGGTGCCACTCGACGAGCTGGTCAACTACCCGTTCCCGGCGGCCAACCTGCCGATCCTGCAGGCCGTGATGCTGCCGACCGAATATCTGATCACCGAAGAAGAGGCCGACGAGGAAGTGTTCGACGCCTGCCTCGAGCGGGCGCTGGTGGAAGATCGCGTGCGGCTGGTGCAGCTGCGCGCCAAGTCGCTCGATGAGGCCGTCTACCTGGCGCGCGCCGAGAGGGCACTGGGTCTCTGCCGCCAGCACGGCGCGCGGCTGTTGCTCAATGGCGATCCCGCCTTGCTGGAGAAGGTCGATGCCGACGGTGTCCACCTCACCAGCGAGCGACTGATGAGTCTCGAGCGCCGACCCATCGCTGAAAACAAATGGCTGGCGGCATCGACCCACGATCGCAAGCAGCTCGACCAGGCGGCCCGCATCGGCTGCGACTTCGTCACCCTGTCACCGCTGCGCACCACCCCGTCGCATCCCGAGGTGGCACCGATGGGCTGGCACGATTTCCAGCAACTGGTGGAGCGCGCCGCCATGCCGGTGTTCGCGCTGGGTGGCATGACCCGCTTCGATGCCAACCACGCCCGTGCCGTGGGCGCCCAGGGCATCGCCTCGATTCGCGACTTCTGGAAGGCGCCGGAGGCCTGAGCTTCTAGCTATCTTGCTCGGAACGTGAGTCCGGAACGGCCGCGGAAACCGGCTAGCCGTGGGCCGTGCGGGCATGGCTCGCTTGCGCCAGACCGAAACCCCAATGCTTCACGAGCCGGGCGACGCGTCGGGGAAGAACAAGGTCCCTCTTGCTTCCCCTCGATCGACATCCCTGTCGATCGCCGCTGCCCGGCTCGTTTGCATCGGCGCTCTGGCTAAATCGCTCGCATGCCTCTCCCCGGCCACTACCCGCGATGCGTCAGTCTCTATACCGCCGGGTCAGGTCGCCATAGGCGTCGATGCGACGATCGCGGAGGTAGGGCCAGATGCGCCGTACGTCCTCGCCGCGGCTCATGTCGAGGGTCACCAGCAAACGCTCGGCCTTGGTGCCGCCATGGGCCAGCAGCTCGCCCTGGGGGCCGGCGACGAAGCTACCGCCCCAGAAGTCGATACCTTCGCCGACGCCTGAATGATCCGGCTCGTGGCCGACGCGATTGGCCACGATTACCGGCAGCCCGTTGGCCACCGCATGACTGCGCTGGATCAGCGTCCAGGCCTCCTTCTGGCGCGCCTTCTCGGCGGCATCGTCGGAGGGGCTCCAGCCGATGGCGGTGGGGTAGAGCAGCACTTCGGCTCCGGCCAGTGCCATCAGGCGCGCCGCTTCCGGGTACCACTGATCCCAGCACACCAATAGCCCCAGCCGACCCACCGAGGTGTCGATGGGCTGGAAGCCCTGCTTGCGGCTGTCGTCCTGGTCGCCCGGGGCGAAGTAGAACTTCTCGTAGAAGCCCGGGTCGTCGGGAATGTGCATCTTGCGGTAGACGCCCACCTGGCCGCGGTCGCGATCATAGACGATGGCGGTGTTGTGGTAGAGCCCCGGGGCGCGGCGCTCGAACAGCGAGCCCACCAGCACGATGCCGAGTTCGGCCGCCAGCGCGGCGAGGCGCTGGCCGGTGGGGCCGTCCAGCGGCTCGGCCAGGTCGAACAGCTCGGTCGCCTCGTATTGGCAGAAATAATGGGTGGCATGCAGCTCCTGGAGCAGCACCAGTTCGGCACCGGCAGCCGCCAGCTCGCGTACGCCGGCCTCGCTCTCGGCCAGGCTGCGGCTCTTGTCGGGCCAGGCGGGCTGTTGGACCAGGCCGACCTTGAGAGTGCGGGTCATGAGGTTTCTCCTTGCTGTGTAGCGACGTTCAGGCTGCCCCGGGGGAGCTGCATGGTCAGGCAGTGCAGGCTGCCGTGCTGGCGGATCACGCTCAGGCAGTCGATCGGCACGATGTCGCGGCCTGGAAAGGCCTCGGCCAGGGCGGCCAGCGCCCGGCTGTCGGCGGCATCGCCATAGACAGGCACCAATACCGCCGAGTTCACTATCAGGAAGTTGGCGTAAGTGGCCGGCAGGCGGTGGCCATCCACAGGGTCGAAGCAGGGCTGCGGCCAGGGCAGCGGCACCAGGCGATAGGGCTGGCCATCGGCGCGGCGCAGCGCCTCGAGTTCGGCTTCCATGGCGGCCAGGGCCGGGTAGTGCGGGTCGGTTTCATCGTCGCAGCGCACGTAGGCGATGGTCTGCGGATCGCAGAAGCGTGCCAGGGTATCCACGTGGCTGTCGGTGTCGTCGCCTTCCAGGTGGCCATTGGCCAGCCACAGTACCCGCTCGACGCCGAAATCGGCCTTCAGCAGCGCTTCCACTGCGGCACGGTCCAGTTCAGGATTGCGGTTGGGGTTGAGCAGGCAGGCTTCGGTGGTGAGCAGGGTGCCTGCGCCGTCGGTGTCGATGGCGCCGCCTTCGAGAATGATGTTCCTGCTCTCGACCGGGCAGTCGTAGACGCCGGCCTCGGCCAGGCATCGGGTCAGCCGGTTGTCGCGTCCGGCTTCGAACTTGCCGCCCCAGCCGGTGAAGACATAGTCGAGCAGCACGGGCCTGCCGTCGCGCTCGATGGCGATGGGGCCATGGTCGCGGGCCCAGGTATCGTCGGCCCCGGCCACGATCAGATGCAGACGCGAGACGGTAACCCCCAGGTTGGCGAAGCGCTGGGCAAGGTGAGCGCGAGTGGCAGCGTCGGGCACCGCAATCAACACGTGCTGATAGCGCGTGATGGCGACCACCATGGCTTCCATGGTGGCCTCGATGCGTTCGAGCATTGGTGCCCAGTCGCTGGTGGGGGTGGGCCAGGTGAGCTGGACGGCATCCTGGGGATGCCATTCGGGGAGTAGGCGATTGGCCATGAACGAAGCCTCTTGAGTCGCGTCTTAAGACGGTGCCGGATACCGAGTCGGCGCAATGTAGGCGTGCGCCGGCAATGTTGCAAGCATTGGGCAATCCGCACGCACCCGATGCAGCGCAGCGCAAAAAACCGTACCATGGCCCCCTCTGACAAGGAACGCGATGATGCTCGACCGCCTGCCACTGCTGATCGGGTTGCGCTATGTGCGCGCCAAGCGCCGCAACCACTTCATTTCCTTCATATCCCTTACCTCCATGCTGGGCCTGATGCTGGGCGTGGCGGTGCTGATCCTGGTGCTCTCGGTGATGAACGGTTTCGATCACGAGCTGCGCACCCGTATTCTCGGCATGGTGCCGCACACAAAGATCGAGGCGCGCAGCGGCCTGGTCGAGTGGGAAGCCTTGGCCGAGCAGCTGATGCAGCGCGAGCGGGTAATCGGCGCCGCGCCCTATGTGCAGCAGCAGGGCATGTTCTCGGTGAGCGGGCGCAACGAGGGCGCCATGGTCAACGGCATCCATCCCGAGTGGGAGGATCGCGTCTCGATCATCGGCCGCCACATGCGCCAGGGCAGCCTCGACGACCTGCAGCCGGGTGAGTGGAACATCGTGTTGGGGTCGTTGCTGGCGCGCCATCTGGGCGTGGGCGTGGGGGATCGTGTCACGCTGCTGGTGCCTGAGGCGTCGATTACCCCAGCCGGCGTCTTCCCACGCCTCAAGCGCTTCACGGTGAGTGGCATCTTCAGCGTCGGCGCCGATCTCGATGCCAACCTGGCCTACGCCAACCTCGAGGACATGCAGACCCTGGCGCGCCTGGGTGATGCCGTGGGAGGGCTGCGCCTGGAACTGGATGACCTGTTCGTCGCCGGTAGTGAGACCCGGGCCATCGTCAACGAGCTGGGTACTGGCTATCGTGGTATCGACTGGACCTTCTCCCACGGCAACCTGTTCCAGGCGATCCAGATGGAGAAGCGCATGATTGCGCTGCTGCTCACGGTGATCATCGCCGTGGCGGCCTTCAACATCGTCTCGACCCTGGTCATGGTGGTGACCGACAAGCATGCAGATATCGCCATCCTGCGCACCATTGGCGCCACGCCACGCTCGATCATGGGCATCTTCGTGGTGCAGGGAATGGCAATCGGGGTGATCGGCATCGCCATCGGCGTGGGGCTCGGCATCCTGCTGGCGCTGACCGTCTCCGATCTCATCGGCTGGGTGGAGTCGGCGCTCGGTATCCAGTTCCTCGATGCTGGCGTCTATTTCATCAGCGACCTGCCGTCACGCCTGCACTGGGCCGACGTGCGCGACATCGTTGCCGCCGCTTTTGGCCTGACTTTCCTGTCCACCCTCTATCCAGCCTGGCGCGCCTCGCGTGTGCAGCCCGCGGAGGTACTGCGCTATGAGTGATTCAGCCATCGTGAACAAGGAAAATCTCGTACAACGCACGGCCAGTGGCAAGGTGATGCTGGCCTGCCGCGACCTGACCCGGATCTACCGCGAGGGCCCCCAGGACGTTACCGTGCTCGACGGTCTGTCGCTCGAGGTGTGTGCCGGCGAGCGGGTTGCCGTAGTGGGTAGCTCAGGGTCGGGCAAGACCACGCTGCTCAATCTTCTGGGTGGGTTGGATCGCCCCACGCGTGGCGAGGTGGCGATCGCAGGCGAATCCTTGCTCGACTTGGGCGAGGCGGCGCTGGGGCGCTTTCGCAATCGCCACATCGGCTTCGTCTATCAGTTCCATCACCTGTTGGCTGAATTCACTGCCCTGGAGAACGCTGCGCTGCCGCTGATCATTCGCGGCCAGCGCAAGAAGGTCGCCGAGGCGCGGGCTCGCGAATTGCTGGTCAAGGTGGGCATCGAGCACCGGGCCGACCACAAGCCGGGCGAGCTCTCGGGTGGCGAGCGCCAGCGCGTGGCCATCGCCCGGGCATTGGTCACCGACCCTAGCCTGGTGCTGATGGACGAGCCCACCGGCAACCTGGATCAGAGTACCGCGGCCAGCATCCTGGCACTGATGGATGAGCTGGCGCGTACCACGGAATGTGCATTCGTGGTGGTGACCCATGATCTCTCGCTTGCCGCTCATCAGGATCGGGTGATGAAGCTCGATGGAGGGCGTCTGGCCGAGCAGCATTGAGCCAGGTCGATTTGAGTCTCCTTCCGAGCCCTCGCTTCAGCGGGGGCTCAATCCTCCATCTCGAGCCGGCGCAGCCGGCGCTTCGTGGCACGCTGCTTCCAGCTGCGCGAGATGTGCCAGCGCCACACCAGGCGCACCAGCAGGTTGCCCACGATGGCCAGTACGATAGCCGTCACTACTGAACCCAGTGCCAGGGCAGGCAGGATGTCGGCCATGCGTTCGGCGATCCAGCGGGTCGAGATGCGGGCGGGCGCCTCCCGCGCCGGGGTATCCATCAGCCAGGCACCGATACGGTAGTTGCCATAGAAGATCAGCGGCATGGTCAGGGGGTTGGTGATCCACACCAGGCCTACGGAGAGCGGCAGGTTGCAGCGCAGGATCCAGGCGCCGAAGGCGGCGACCACCATCTGGAAAGGGATCGGCAGCATGGCGCTGAACAGGCCCACCGAAAAGGCGTTGGCCACGGTGCGCCGGGAGAGCGCCCACAGCCCGGGGTCGCCGATCATACGACTCATGAAGCGCAGCGAACGCTGACGCCTGAGCGTTTCGGGATTGGGCATGTAGCGCTGCAGGAATCGGCGCGGCATGTCGGATTGGCTCGCTGCTTCGGGACCCGGGTATTATCCATGTATGGGTGGCGGGCCGCCATGCTGGGTGCGGAATATGCCCCAACGGAATGAGCCGGAGCCGGGGTGGGAAGGAAAGGGGCGAGGGAGTGCGACTGGGCATGGCGTTGCCGCTGGCGCTGGCGGCACTGATTGGCGTGGTGTTGGGGCACTGGGCACCGCCAGGGCTGTTCGAAGCCTGGGCGTTGTGCCTGTTGCTATGGCTCGGTCGCGGTCATTGGCGCGTCGTCGGGTTGGGGGTTGTGGTTGCCGCTACGGCGACCCAGGTCATGCTGGCCAAGGGCGCCGTACTGCCCGATGGGCTATTGCGAGCCGATCTTGCTCTGGAGGGGCGCATCGAGTCCGTCGAGGATGAAGAGCGCCTCAGCCGCTTGATGGTGCGGGTCGATGCATGCCGGCCATTGGATACCGGCAGGCTGCCGTGCGATACCTTGCGTCGAGTGCGGCTCAGCTTCTACCAGGCGCCCGAGATGCGATCGGGAGAGCGTTGGGCCATGACCGTGCGGCTGAGGCCGCCGGCGGGTTTCGCCAATCCCGCTACCTTCGACTACGGCGCCTGGCTATGGCGCGAGGGTATCCAGGCCACCGGCTATGTACGCAGCGAGCCTGCCGCCGAGCGGCTGGCGGCGGCGCCGACGTCGTTGCGACAACGAGCGCTTGACTACCTCGACGAACAGGCGCTTTCCCCGCCAACCCTGCGCTGGCTGGCCGCCCTGACCCTGGGGGCGGGGGAACGGCTCGAGCGTGACGACTGGGATCTGCTCAATGCCAGCGGTACGACCCATCTGGTAGTGATTTCCGGCCTGCATGTGGGGTTGGTGGCAACCTTCACGTTGTTGGTGGCGCGCGGCCTGGCCCGGCTGGCCGTGCCGCGCCGATGGCGAATGGCAATCTGGCCGTGGTGGCTGGCTGGCGCCGCGGCCGTCGGCTATGCCTGGCTGGCGGGGCTGCAGCCGCCGGCCATGCGTGCCATGATCATGACCCTGGTGGGGCTGTGGGTGGCCAGCGGGCGGCACGCGCCTGGCCCATGGCAGGCGTGGTGGCTGGCCTTGGGCCTGGTGGTAGTGCTCGACCCGCTGTCGGCCTGGCGCCCCGGGCTGTGGCTGTCGTTCCTGGCCGCGGCGCTGCTGATCCTGATCTGGCAGGGGCGACCGCGACCGCGGGGCGTGTCCGGCTGGGGCTGGGGGCTGGTGCGCACGCAGCTACTGCTGGCTCCGCTGATGGCCGCTGCCGTGCTACTGGCGTTCGCCCGACTGGCCCCGGCGGCGCCGCTGGTCAACCTGGTGGCGGTGCCGCTGGTGAGTCTCCTGCTGGTGCCGCTCGGCTTGCTGGGCTGGCTATTCGCGCCCATGCCTTACCTCGGCAGCTTGTGTTGGTGGCTGTTCGAACGTACTGCACGATTTCTGGTAGGGCTGCTCGAGCTGGCCGTGGAGCGCTTGCCGCTGTGGTGGCCTTCCCCCGAGCAGGTCCAGCCGCTGGCGCTGATGCTTGGTCTCGTGGCGTTGGTGTGGGTACTTCCCGGCCTGGCCAGGGCGCTGCGCCTGGGGGCCTCGCTGCTGCTGGTGCCGGCCATGCTGGGACTGACGGCGTCGGTGCCCGAGCCAGGCGCTCTGCGGGTAAGGGTCCAGGACGTCGGCCAGGGCCAGCTGATCGAGCTGCGCAGCGCCAACTATCGCCTGCTCTACGATACCGGGCCCCGCTTCGCATCGGGTTTTGCTCCACTGAGTTCGCTGTGGTCGTCGGGTCAGCATTTCGACGATGTGATGGTCAGCCACGACGATCTCGATCATGCCGGTGGTGTTGCCGTCCTGGCCGAGCAGCATACGGTGGGGAGGTTCCTGGCACCGCCCGGCGAGTCGATCGGCGTGCCTTTCGAGACCTGCTTGCGAGGGCAGGCCTGGCAGCGGGATGGGGTGTCCTATCGGGTGCTCTGGCCGCCCGAGGAGACGGAGCCTCTTGCCAGCAACGATCGCTCTTGCGTGCTGGAAGTGACGGCTGGCAGCGATCGCTTGCTGATCACCGGTGATGTCGGGAGAGAGATCGAGCGTCAATTCCTGTTGGACGTCACGCTTCCGGTGACCCTGCTGGTGGCGGGGCACCACGGCAGCCGCACCAGCTCGGGGCCGCAGCTGGTGCAGTGGGTAACACCGCGGCACGTGATCTATAGCGCTGCACGTCATGGCGCCTTCGGCCACCCCCACGACGAAGTGGTGCGACGCTTTCGGCGTGCCGGGAGCTGCCAGTGGAGCACCGCCCTGGATGGCGCCGTGACCTTCTGGCTCGGCCGCGAGGAGGAGGTCTCGCCGCGTGCTGTGCGTGGCATGCCCTGGCGTCGCGGCGGTGTCGAAGGCAGGTGCCATGCGGTAGAATCGCGCCATTGATCGCGGCGGTCGTTGCGTGAAAGGGGAAACCGATGGACATGATGGATGCGCTCATTGCCGGTGGCTGGCTGATGATCCCGCTGCTGGGATGTTCACTGCTGGCGACGGTGATCATCATCGAGCGCCTCTGGACCCTGCGTGCCAAGCGTATCGCGCCGTATGGCCTGGGTCAGGAGGTCTGCTCACTGGTGGCGCGCGGCCAGGTCAACCTCTACTGGCTGGAGAGCCATTCGCCGCTGGGCGGTGTTCTGGCTGCCGGGCTGCGCAATGCGCGGCTGGGGCACGAACAGGTCAGGGCGCGGCTACAGGAGGCGGCGACGGCCGTCATCCACGACATGGAGCGCTTCCTGAGCCCCCTGGGCACCATTGCCGCCATCACCCCATTGATCGGGCTACTGGGCACTGTCGTGGGCATGATCGAGGTGTTCGCGGTGATCGTTTCCGCCGATGGTGCCGGGCGCACCGCGGAACTGGCCGGCGGTATCTCACGTGCCCTGGTCACCACCGCGGCGGGCCTCACCGTGGCGATTCCGGCGCTGATGTTTCATCGCTATTTCCTGCGCCGGGTCGAGGAGATTACCGTGCGTATGGAGGAGCAGGCCGGACAGGTGGTCGAGTTTCTCGCCCACTACCGTGGAGAGGTGGGTTTCCAGGAACAGCACGAGGGCGAGCTTCCAAGCACGGAGACCCGCGGCTCGTGAGGTTTACGCGTCGTCGTCGCGACCCGGTGGAGGTCAACCTCACGCCGCTCATCGACGTGGTCTTCCTGCTGCTGATTTTCTTCATGGTATCGACCACCTTCGAAACCCGTCAGGCGCTCGAACTCACGCTTCCCGAGAGTGCTGCCGGGGTTGAACTCGAGATTTCGCCGGTCACGCTGGTGGTGACCGAACAGGGGCACTACCGGCTGGGCGAGCGTGAACTCTCCGCCGCTGAGCTTGGCGAGGCGCTCGCCGCGGAGGCCGACCAGGCCAGGCTGCACGGAATGGTGGTCGAGGCCGATGCCCGGGCGATGCATGCCGACGTGGTGCGGGCGCTCGACCAGGCGGGAATGCTTGGCATTCGCCAAGTTCGCATCGCCACGCGGGAAACACAGGCTACTTCCACGCAAGCGGAGACACCGTGACTCAAGACCGGACCCAACACTCGGGCTGGACCCTCTACAAGCAGCTGCTGGCTTACGTGAAGCCCCACTGGATCTCCTTTTCCCTGGCGATCGTCGGCTACGCGATCTATGCGGCTTCCAGCACGGCCCTGGCCGAGATGATGAAGCGGCTGATCGATGGCATTCAGGACCCGGATGCCACCTTTCGTCTTTTTCTGCCGCTGTTCGTGGTGTTCATGTTCGCCGCCCGGGGATTGGGTACCTTCCTCGGCACTTACTTCATGAGCAACGTGGCGCGCAACGTGGTGCATGCCCTGCGCTGCAACGTGTTCAATCACATGCTGCATCTGCCGGGGCGCTTCTTCGATGCCCACTCCAGCGGGCATTTGATCTCGCGGGTCACCTACCACGTGGAGCAGGTCACCGGGGCGGCGACCAACGCCATCACCATCCTGCTGCGGGAAGGGTTGTTCGTGATCGGCCTGCTGGCCTACCTGCTGTGGACTAACTGGATGCTGACCCTGCTGTTCCTGGCGGTGACACCGCTGATCGGCGGGGTGGTGAGCTATGCCAGCAAGCGTTTCCGTCGCATTTCCCAGCGTATCCAGGACTCGATGGGCGATGTGACCCACGTGGCCTCCGAGGCCATCACGGGGTATCGCGTGGTGCGCACCCATGGTGCCGAGGCGTATGAGAAGGCGCGCTTTGCCCGGGCCAGCGACTACAACCGCCAGCAGAAGATGAAGGAAGCCCTGACCAAGGCGATCAGCACGCCGGTGATCCAGCTCATGATCGCGGTGTCGCTGGCCGTATTGGTGTGGCTGGCGATGTCGCCGGCGCTATTGGCCGACATGACCCCCGGCGAGTTCGTCGCCTTCATCACCGCCGCCTCGCTGATGGCCAAGCCGGTGCGTCAGCTCACCGAGATCAACAGCGAGATCCAGAAGGGCATCGCCGCCGCCGATGAACTGTTCGGCCTGATGCAAGTACCGCTCGAGCCCGATGAGGGAACCCGCGAGCCCGAGCGCCTCAAGGGCCGGGTCGAGCTGCGCGGGGTACGCTTCCGCTACAGCGACGATCAGCCCGAGGTCCTCAAGGACATCAACGTCGTCATCGAGCCGGGCGAGATGATTGCCATCGTGGGGCGCTCCGGAAGCGGCAAGTCGACCCTGGCCGGGTTGTTGCCACGTTTCTATCGTCCCACCGCCGGCCAGGTGCTGATCGACGACGTGCCCATCGACGAATACCGCCTGGCGCCGTTGCGCCGCCAGATTGCGCTGGTGTCGCAGCAGGTCACCCTGTTCAACGCCAGCGTGGCCGACAATATCGCCTATGGCGTACCTCAAGCCGAGCCCAGCAGCATCGAGGCGGCGGCGAAGGCGGCCTATGCCCATGAATTCATCGAGCGGCTGCCTGACGGCTACGACACCATCGTCGGCGACAACGGCGTGATGCTCTCCGGCGGGCAGCGCCAGCGCCTCGCCATTGCCCGGGCGATCTTCAAGGACTCGCCCCTGTTGGTGCTCGACGAGGCCACATCGGCGCTGGACAGCGAGTCGGAACGCTATATCCAGCAAGCGCTCGAGGTGGTCTGCCGCGGGCGTACCACGCTGGTCATCGCCCATCGGCTCTCCACCATCGAGCGTGCCGACCGCATCCTGGTGATGGAGCAGGGCCAGATCGTCGAGCAGGGCAACCATGCCGAACTGCTGGCGCGTGACGGCGCCTATGCCGCGCTGCACCGGCTGCAGTTCCAGGAAGTCTCGGTGTCATGAACCATGGCCTGGGCGAGCGCTGGCTGCAGGCGGCCTATGGTGATGCCGCCTGGCTCGGGACGCTGCGGCCGCTCGAGGCGGTGTATCGCTGGGCGATGGCGCGTCGTGCTGCGGCCTATCGTGATGGGCGGCGCAAGGTATGGCGAGCCGAAGTGCCGGTGATCGTGGTCGGCAACGTGACCCTGGGCGGCACGGGCAAGTCGCCCCTGGTGGCCTGGCTGGCGCGCTACCTGACCGAGCATGGCTGGCGGCCGGGCATCGTGTCGCGGGGCTATGGGGGCGAGGCGGGGCAGGGCGCAGGCTATCCTTTACATGTCACGACCCAGACGCCCATCGCCCAGAGCGGCGACGAGCCGCGTATGCTGGCGCGCCAGACCGGCCTGCCGGTGGTGGTCGACCCCGACCGCCCGCGCGGGGCCCGGGCGCTGCTCGAACTGGGCTGCGACATCCTGCTCAGTGACGATGGCCTGCAACACCTGGCGCTGGGGCGTGACCTCGAGCTGGTGGTGGTGGACGGCCGTCGTGGCTTCGGCAACGGGCATTGCCTGCCGGCAGGGCCCCTGCGCGAGCCGCTGACGCGCCTGGCCGAAGTGGATGCGGTGTTGATCAACGGAGCGCCGGCCTTTGCGCCTCCCGCCGGAGCCTGGACCTTTCACCTGGCTCCGTCGCGCTGGCGTTCGTTGGCGGATGGCATGGCGTGGCCTCTGGAGCCGGCGCCTTTCCGGGGGGCGGTGCATGCCGTGGCGGGCATCGGCAATCCCGGGCGCTTCTTCGACACCCTGGCGGCGCTGGGCGTAGAGGCCAAGCCGCATGCCTTTGCCGATCATCATCGCTTCACGCTGCAGGACCTGACCTTCGACGATGGTCTGCCGGTAGTGATGACGGCCAAAGATGCCGAGAAGTGCGACGCCATGACCCTGGAGCAGGGTTGGGTGCTCGAGGTCGAAGCCGCGCCGCCGGCGGACTTCGTGGCCTGGCTGGACAGGCGGCTGGCAGGGCTGCGATAACCGTAGGGTCGAATGGGTGAGAGCATGCAACTCGTGGACGGAATTCGTAGACGATAGAGGTGAAACGATGGACAAGGAACTGCTGGCCATGCTGGTCTGCCCGCTGTGCAAGGGCAAACTCAAGTACGACCGCGAGGCCCAGGAGCTGCTGTGCCACTATGACGGCCTGGCCTATCCGGTGCGCGACGGTATTCCGGTCATGTTGCCCGAGGAGGCGCGGCGGATGGAGGTCGACGAGAAGCTACCGCCTTCTCCCGGTCGCACCGGGGAGGCGTGATGAGGCAGGACAACGCCTTCATTGCAGTGATTCCGGCACGCTTCGGCTCCTCGCGCCTGCCGGGCAAGCCCTTGCTCGACATTGCCGGCGAGCCCATGGTGACCCATGTCTGGCGCCGTGCCAGCGAGAGCGCAGCCAGTCGCGTGGTGGTGGCCACCGACGATGCCCGCATACGCGATGCCCTGTTGCCGCTGGGCGCCGAGGTGGTGATGACTCGGGCCGACCATCCCACCGGTACCGACCGGCTGAGCGAGGTCGCCGATCATCTGGGGCTCGCCGACGATGCCGTGCTGGTCAACGTCCAGGGTGACGAACCGCTGATCCCGCCGCGCCTGATCGACCAGGTTGCCATGCGGTTGCATGATGACCCGGGCGCCTCCATCGCTACCCTTGCCGAGCCGATCGCCGACGTCGAGACGCTATTCAATCCCAACGTGGTCAAGGTGGTGCGGGCTCTCTCGGGGCGTGCGTTATATTTCTCTCGGGCTCCCATCCCATGGGATCGCGAGTCGTTCGCTGCGCGCCCCGAGCGGCTCGAGACCGATGCCTGGCTCCGCCATATCGGACTCTACGCCTATCGTGCCGCTTTTCTGGCCGAGTATCGCGACTGGAGTCCCTCGGCGCTGGAACAACTGGAGCAGCTGGAGCAGCTCCGGGCGCTGCACCACGGCCATGCGATCCAGGTGGCGCTGGCCGCCGAGCCCAATCCGGCCGGTGTCGACACGCTCGAGGACCTGGAGCGTGTCAGGGCCTTGCTGACCGCGAATACATAAGGAGTGCCGATGCGCGTTCTATTCGTCTGTCTCGGTAACATCTGCCGTTCGCCCACCGCCGAAGGTGTGTTTCGTCGGGAGCTCGAGTCGGCAGGGTTGACGCATCGTGTGGAGGTCGACTCGTGCGGTATCGGCGACTGGCACGTGGGCAAGTCACCCGACCCGCGCTCCGCGGCGGCCGCCCGCCGGCGCGGCATCGACCTGAGCGGGCTGCGTGCACGCCAACTGGCGGCCGAGGATTTCCAGCGCTTCGATTATCTCCTGGCCATGGATCACGACAACCTGGCGGCTCTGCGGCAGCAGTGCCCTGATGGCTGCCGAGCCCACATTAGTCTTTTCCTCGATTTTGCCGGTCATGTCGACCGCCCGGTGCCCGATCCCTACTACGGCGGGGAGCGGGGCTTCGAGGAGGTGCTGGACCTGATCGAGTCCGCTTCCCGTGGCCTGGTCGAGGATATTTCCCGGCGGCTCGAGGGGCAGCGGCATTGAGCGATTCCATTCTGGCCGATCATGATCTGAGCCCGGCCAATACCTTGGGATTGCCCTGTCGTGCCGAGCGTTTCGCCGCACCAGCCACCATTGGGTCGCTGCGCCGGTTGCTGTGTCTGACGGCCGAGCAGAACTGGCCACTGACCGTGCTGGGCGGTGGCAGTAACCTGATTCTGCCCGAGTATCTGCCGGGGCTGGTGCTTCAGCCGATGCTGCGTCATTGGTGGCTGGAACGGCAGGGTAGCGGCGTGTTGGTACACGTCGGGGCGGGGGTCGAATGGCATTCGCTGGTCATGGCCCTGGCCGGCCGTGGGCTGTGGGGCACGGAGAACCTGGCGCTGATACCGGGCTTGTGTGGTGCCGCACCGATCCAGAACGTCGGTGCCTATGGCGTCGAGCTGGGCGAAGTGCTCGAGGCGGTCCAGGTGCTGTTCGTGGAGGATGGCCGCAGCGCCGTACTCACTCCCGAAGAGTGTGCCTTCGGCTATCGTGACAGCATCTTCAAGGGAGAGCTGGAGGGCAGGGTGGTCATTACCGGCTTGACCTTGCGTCTGTCTCGGGTGGCTTCCCCGCGCCTGGCGTATGGCGACCTGGCCCAGCGGGTCGGGCCGCGCCCGAGCCCACTCGAGGTGGCCGAGGCGGTATGCGCCATTCGTCGCGAGAAGCTGCCTGACCCGGCAGAGCTTGGCAATGCCGGCAGCTTCTTCAAGAATCCCATCGTCGAGCGGAAGCAGGCTGAAGAAATGCTGTCGTCATGGCCCGCTATGCCGTATTTCGAACTGACGGATGGGCGTGTCAAGCTGGCAGCCGGCTGGCTGATCGACCGCTGTGGGCTCAAGGGGTGGCGATCGGGCCATTTCGGCGTGCACGACCGCCAGGCTTTGGTACTGGTTCACTTTGGGGGAGGCAGCGCGGCAGAGTTGCTGGCCTTTGCCGATCGCGTGGTCGCGCAGGTTCAGGCACGCTTCGGCGTAGTATTGGAGCGCGAACCCAGGTTGGCTTGATCTATCGCAAGCGAAGCCGCACCGTCAACGCCTGTTCCATTAACGAAAATGGCCCGCGCAGTGCGCGGGCCATTCGTTGACGGCAGGGGCTTGTCAGCCCTGGTTGCCTTTGTGCGCTTCCTGCTCGCGTCGACGGATCTCTCGCGGGTCATTGTGCGCGCGGCGACGTCGACGTGCGGCTGCAGGCGTCTCCTCGGCGGCAGGTTTTTCCGCCGAATCGGGTGCCTTGGGCTGTTCGGCTTTCGCCTCGGCCTCGACTGGCTTCTCCGCCGGCTTGGGTGCCTCCGCCTTGGGCTGTTCGGCTTTCGCCTGCTCGGCCTCGACTGGCTTCTCCGCCGGCTTGGGTGCCTCCGCCTTGGGCTGTTCGGCTTTCGCCTCGGCCTCGACTGGCTTCTCAGCCGGCTTGGGTGCCTCCGCCTTGGGCTGTTCGGCTGTCACCTGCTCGGCCTCGACTGGCTTCTCAGCCGGCTTGGGTGCCTCCGCCTTGGGCTGTTCGGCTGTCGCCTGCTCGGCCTCGACTGGCTTCTCCGCCGGCTTGGGTGCCTCCGCTTTGGGCTGTTCTGCCTTCTCCGGCTCGACTGGCTTCTCCGCCGGCTTGGGTGCCTCCGCCTTGGGCTGTTCGGCTTTCGCCTCGGCCTCGACTGGCTTCTCTGTCGGCTTGGGTGCCTCCGCCTTGGGCTGTTCGGCTTTCGCCTCGGCCTCGACTGGCTTCTCCGTCGGCTTGGGTGTATCCGCCTTGGGCTGCTCGGGCTTCACCGGCTCGGCAGGCTTCTCCGTCGGCTTGGGTGTATCCGCCTTGGGCTGCTCGGCCTTGGTCGGCTCAGCAGGCTTCTCTGTCGGCTTGGGTGCCTCCGCCTTGGGCTGCTCGGCAGGCTTCTCCGTCGGCTTGGGCGCATCCGCCTTGGGCTGCTCCGAACCTGCTTCTACCTGCTCGGGTGCTTCGGCCTGCAGGCGCTTCTGCTCGGCTTCGGCCTGCGGATTGATGGCGTGCTGGCGCGAGCGGTTGCGCGGGTTGTTACGCGTACGCTTGGGCTTGCCATCATCGGCTCCGGCCGGTTCGGCCTTCTGCTCGACGGGCTTTTCCTGAGGCTCGGCCTTCTGGCGGCGAGGGGTCTCGTCACGGCTGCGTGGCTTGGCCTGACGGCCTTCTTCGGTGGTCTGGGGCTTGTCGGCACGTGGCTGGCCGCGACCGCGTCCACCGCGTCCTTCATTGCGTCCCTCACTGCGGCCAGCTGTGCTGTCCTGGCGCGCCTCCTGGCGGGAGTCACTGCGAGCACTCTCCTGCTGGCGTGCCTGGCCGCGCTGGCTGCGACCGTCGTCCTGGGAGTCGCCGCGCGAACGACGCCGCTGTCGGCCGTTGCGCTCGCCACGCTCATCCTCGCCGCCGCGGGCCGGCGGGGGAGTGGCAGGCTTGCGGGGTTCCGCCGGCGTGGCCGTATCGCTCTCGGTACCGCCGAGCAACTTGCTGACGCCTTTCAACAGGCGACCGAGCACGCCGGCGGCGGGGGCTGCTGGAGCTGCAGGAGCAGGAGTAGTGGCCCGAGGGGCAGGCGCTTGCGGGGCCGGTTCCTGTTGCAGGGAGGCAGGCGCCGGCTCGTTATGGATCACCGTCTTCACGGCCGCCTCCGTGCGGGCAACCGGTTTGGCGATGCTGGTGTCCGGCTCCTTGCCGATCTCGGTATGTACCGAGAGTTCGAAGCTGGACTTGTCCTGGTCGCCTTCCTCTTCGATATGGTCGTCACGCAGGCGCTGCACGTCGTAGTGCGGCGTATCCATATCGGGGTTGGGCAGCACCAGCACGCGCACGTCCTGGCGCTTCTCGATGTCGGCCAGTACCGCACGCTTCTCGTTGAGCAGGTAGGTCGCCACCGGTACCGGCAGGATGGCGCGGATCTGGGCGCTGCGCTCCTTCATCGCCTCTTCCTCGATCAGGCGCATGATCGAGAGCGACAGCGAGCGCACGTCACGGATGGTGCCCTGGCCGTTGCAACGCGGGCAGACCACACCGCTGGTCTCGCCCAGCGACGGGCGCAAACGCTGGCGCGACATTTCCATCAGGCCGAAACGCGAGATGCGGCCGATCTGTACCCTTGCACGATCGAGCTTGAGCGCGTCGCGCATGCGGTTCTCGACTTCGCGCTGGTTGCGCGCCGGGCTCATGTCGATGAAGTCGATCACCACCAGGCCGCCGATGTCGCGCAGGCGCAGCTGGCGGGCGATCTCGTCGGCCGCCTCGAGGTTGGTCTGCAGCGCCGTCTCCTCGATGTCGCTGCCACGGGTGGCGCGCGCCGAGTTGATGTCGATGGAGACCAGTGCCTCGGTGTGGTCGATGACGATGGAACCACCGGAAGGCAGCTTCACTTCGCGCTCGTAGGCGGTCTCGATCTGGGATTCGATCTGGAAGCGCGAGAACAGCGGGACTTCATCGGCGTAGAGCTTGATCTTCTGCTGGTACGAAGGCATGACCTGGCGAATGAAGGCCAGGGCGCGCTCATGCACCGTCGGGTCATCGATGAGGACCTCACCGATATCCTGCCGCAGATAGTCGCGCATGGCGCGAATGATGACGTCGGATTCGCGATAGATCAGGAACGGCGCTGGGCGCTTGCCGGCCTCCTCGGTGATCGACTCCCATACCTGGACCAGGTAGTTGAGGTCCCACTGGAGTTCCTCGCTGCTGCGGCCGATACCGGCGGTGCGCACGATCACGCCCATCTTCTCCGGTACGGTGAGCTGGCCCATGGCTTCCTTGAGCTGGGTGCGCTCGTCGCCCTCGATGCGCCGCGAGATGCCGCCGGCACGCGGGTTGTTGGGCATCAGCACGAGGAAGCGGCCGGCCAGGCTGATGAAGGTGGTCAGCGCCGCCCCCTTGTTGCCGCGCTCCTCCTTGTCGACCTGGACGATGACTTCCTGGCCCTCCTTGAGCACCTCCTTGATGCTGGGGCGCCCCGAAGAATCCTTCAGGAAGTATTCGCGGGAAATTTCCTTGAGGGGAAGAAAACCATGACGATCGGCCCCGAAGTCGACGAAGGCGGCTTCGAGGGAGGGCTCGACGCGGGTGATCTTGCCGCGATAGATATTGGCTTTCTTTTGTTCCCTGGCACCCGATTCGATGTCCAGGTCATACAGGCGTTGTCCATCTACCAGCGCGACGCGCAGCTCTTCGGGCTGGGTCGCATTGATGAGCATCCGTTTCATGTTGTCTCGCAAACTGGACGCGCCGGTAGGCTTCGAAGAAGGCGAACCTCTGGGTGCTGCGTGCTTGTGCTCAGCGCATGTCGCGGATGCGCAGTGGCGCCCGATCGTGCCGGAACCGAAACGGGACCAGCACGACATGATCATGTTGAGTACGTGGCGGAGGCAGGACATGTCTCGGTGGGGCTTCTCCCATCCGGCCCTGCTGTCACCGCCAGACACCTGGCATTCATCGATTCGCCAACGCCGGCCACCGGCACGATGTGGAACGATTCCCGTGGCCACCGCTCGCTTGTCACTGTCGCGAGTCGGGTCCGGGCGTGGCGTCACTACTTGTCAACTTTCTTGCGTCTATCACTCGTTGGCGTCGGGACCCATTGTAGGGGTCGTCGCTGCCCGATTTCGTCGCTCCGGCCTGCGTGTCTGTCGTGCAGGCGCCATGGGACCGAAGGGATCCATCCGAGCGAGCTGGCAATATAGCAGTATTGGCAATCGGCAGCAATTGGCGCAGCGCGTCGCCGAGTGCGTTAGAATGCGGCCTCACAACGGATTTTCAGCAGGAGTGTCATGGCCGAGGGGCGCGACGTACAGTGGGTGGAAGTGGGTGAGGGCCAGTCGGGCCAGCGGGTCGACAACTTCCTGATAACGCGCCTGAAAGGCGTGCCGCGAACGCTGGTCTACCGCATCGTGCGCAAGGGCGAGGTGCGCGTGAACAAGAAGCGGGTGAAAGCCGACTATCGCTTGCAGGTGGGCGACATGGTGCGGATCCCGCCGCTCAAGCTGGCCCCGCGCGAGGCGGTCAAGCAGGTCAGCGAAGGGTTGCGCAACCTGCTGGCCGGCAGCGTGCTGGTGGAGGGGCCGGGCTGGCTGGTGCTCAACAAGCCTGCCGGTCTTCCCGTGCATGGCGGCAGCGGCGTCAAGATCGGCCTCATCGAGGCGCTGCGCCAGGTGCGCGAGGACCTCGACTTCCTCGAACTCGTCCATCGCCTCGATCGCGATACCTCGGGTTGCCTGTTGCTGGCCAAGTCGCGCCCGGCGCTGCTGGCGCTCAACGAGGCGCTCAAGGGGCATAAGATGGACAAGCGCTACCTGGCGCTGGTGGCCGGCCGCTGGCCGGCGCGGCGTGAATTCGTCAGCGCCCGCCTCGATCGTTATGACGCCGGCAACGGCGAGCGCCGCGTGCGCGTGGATGCCGCCGGCAAGGTGGCTAGAACCCGCTTCGCCGTACGCGAGACGTTCCCCAAGGCCACGCTGATCGAGGCCGAGCCGGTGACCGGGCGTACCCACCAGATCCGCGTGCATGCCGCCCATGCCGGCTACTCCCTGCTCGGTGACGACAAGTACGGCTCGCGGGAAGGGATGTCGTTGGCACGCCACCTGGGCCTGTCGCGTCTGTTCCTGCATGCCGAGTCGCTGACCTTCCCCGAGCCGAGCAGCGGGCGCCCGGTACAGATCCGCGCACCGCTTCCCGATGAACTCGAGGCCGTGTTGGCGCGTGCCCGTGAGAGCCGCTGAGGCGCGACCTGACACCGAATTTCGACCGGAGCCGCTATGCGCTATCGACTGGTGATCTTCGACTGGGATGGCACCCTGATGGATTCCGCCGCGCGTATCGTCGCCTGTATGCAGGCGGCGGCACGCGATGCCGGTTGGGGGCATCTCGAGGATGCCGCGGTGCGCGACATCATCGGCCTGGGGTTACCCGAGGCCATCGACCGTCTGTGTCCGGGCATCGACGCCGAGCGCTACGAGCTGCTGCGCAGCCGCTATGCGCACCATTTCGTCGAGGGCGACAGCACGCCGATGGCCTTCTTTGCCGGCGTCGAGGCGGGCGTTGCCACGCTGCGCGAGCAACCGGAGCGGCGCCTGGCCGTGGCCACCGGCAAGAGCCGGCGCGGGCTCGATAGGGTCTTCCGCGAGAGCGGCAGTGGTGACTGGTTCCATGCCAGCCGTACCGCCGACGAGACCCGCTCCAAGCCGCATCCGCAGATGCTCGAGGAGTTGCTGGTCGAGCTGGACGTGCCGGTCGAAGAGGCCGTCATGGTGGGCGATACCGAGTACGACCTGGAGATGGCGCGCGCCCTGGGCATGGATCGGGTCGCCGTGACCTGGGGCGTGCATGCCCCCGAGCGGCTGGCGGCGAGCCGTCCTGTCTATACTGCCCAGGCGGTAACCGAGCTGTTCGACTGGCTGAACCGATAGAGGCGAAAGGAAGACGACCTGATGAGCGATGATAAGCGAGAAGATCGCGACAAGCGTGAAGACCGCTGGACCGAGGGGCCGGAGCTGACCCCCGAGCAGGCGAGCGAGCTGCGGCAGGCGAAGAGCGAGAAGCCTGCCCCGCCGGCGGAGAGCGCCGAAACGCTGCGCGAGCGCCAGCGCCTGGCACAGCAGGAGATGCTCGATCGCTGGATCGGCGGGGTACTGGTCGAACAGCGTCGCTCGCGGCGCTGGAAGCTGTTCTTCCGCTTTTTCTTCGCTGCACTGATCCTGGCCTCGCTGGCCGCTACCTTCTATGGCCTGTTCGGTGACACCTCCCGTGAGCCGGAGCGCCAGCACCTGGGCGTGGTCACGGTGCATGGCGTGATCGACAGCGAGTCGCCGGCCAGCGCCGAGCGCATCATCGAAGGGTTGAACCGTGCCTGGGAGGCGGCCAATACCGCCGCCGTGGTGCTGCACATCGACAGTCCCGGGGGGAGCCCGGTGCAGTCCCAGCGCGTCTATCACGAGATCCTGCGCCTGCGTGAGGAGGGCGACAAGCCCATCATCGCGGTCATCGAGGACGTGGGTGCCAGCGGTGCCTACTACATGGCCGCGGCGGCCGACGAGATCGTTGCAGCGCCGGCGAGCCTGGTGGGTTCGATCGGTGTCATCTTCGCCAGCTTCGGCTTCGAGGAGGCGATCGATCGTCTCGGCATCGAGCGGCGTATCTACGTCAGCGGTGAGAACAAGGGCTTCCTGGATCCTTTCTCGCCGGTGGCGCCGGAAGAGCGCGAATTCTGGCAGACGGTGATGGATACCACCCATGGCCAGTTCATTGATGCCGTACGTCAGGGGCGCGGCGATCGCCTGGCCGATGATGAACGGCTCTTCACCGGCCTGATCTGGAGCGGCCAGCAAGCCCTGGAGCTGGGGCTGATCGATGGGATCAGCAGTCTCGATGCCCTGAGTCGCGAGCTGTTCGGCGAAGTGCGGTTGCACGACTACACACCTCGGCTGGACCCCTTTGAGCGGTTGAGTCGCCAGTTCGGCCGGGTTGCCGCCGAATGGATGGGGGTGCCGTCCAGCCGTTCGCCGGTCCGCTATCAATTGCCTTGATCGCCCAGCGGGTCGAGGCCCGCTTCACGCAGCAGCGCACACAGCCGAATCAACGGCAGGCCGATCAAGGTGTTGGGGTCGTCGCCCTCGAGTCGTTCGAACAGGGCGATGCCGAGCCCCTCCATGCGAAAGCTGCCGGCGCTGTCCAGCGGCTGCTCGCGCTCCACGTAGCGGGCGATCTCGTCATCGCTGAGCCGACGAAAGCGTACGTCGTATCGCTCGTGGCAGACCCAATGGCGCGCATGGCGGGTATCGATCAGTGCCAGTCCGGTGAGAAAGGTCACCTGGCGGCCGGAGAAGCGTGCGAGCTGGGCGCATGCCGTGGCGGTGTCTCCCGGCTTGCCCAGAATCTCGCCGTCGAACACGGCGACCTGGTCGGAGCCGATCACCAGATGGTCGGGGTGCTCCTCGGCCACGCGGCTGGCCTTGGCCAATGCCAGCCGGTGCACCAGCGTTTCGGGCGCCTCGCCGGGGCGGGGTGTCTCGTCGATGTCGGGGCTGGCCCAGGCGTAGGGCAGCCCCAGCCGGTCGAGAAGCTGGCGGCGCCAGCGTGAACCGGACGCGAGAACGAGTCGAGGCATGGTGTGCTCCTGCAGCAGTTGGGTCGGGCTTTCGCAGAGGTCGGTCAGGCGGGCATTGTAACTTGTTGAGAGGGCGTCTTTGACAGAGGCAGGGGGAGTGCCTATCATTGCGCGCCTATGTTGACCTCACGACTTCCCAACAGGGTCGAGCCCTATCGGCTCGCCGCCCGTGCCGAAAGCCTCTCCGGCCTGATGGCGCTCGACCAGTTCGAGCGTCTGGCCGAGCAGGTGGGCGCGCAGACAGGCGACTGCCAGGTATGGCTCGATTTCGGTATCGATGCCCAGGGCCGCCGCGAGATTCGCGGTCGCCTCGAAGCCGAGCTGCAGCTGCCTTGCCGGCGCTGCCTCGAGCCCATGGCGCAGCATGTCGAGAGCGAGTTCCTGCTGGGTATGGTCTCGAGCGATGCGCTGGCGGCAGAGCTGCCGAGCACCCACGAGCCGGTGCTGGTGGAAAACGAACAGCTGAACCTGCTGGATGTAGTCGAGGATGAACTGATCCTCAGTCTGCCCCAGGTGGTTTACCACGACGAGGCACATTGCCGTGTCTCGCGCGACCAGCTGAGCAGCGGTGAGGAGGCCGAAACGAACGAGCCGGCTCCCGCTAGCCCTTTCGAGGTGCTGCGTCACCTCAAGGGCAAATCCTGATTGTTTATCGTCTCACTTCGGAGTGACACCCATGGCAGTTCAACAGAACCGTAAGACTCGTTCCAAGCGCGGCATGCGTCGCAGCCACGACGCCCTGAGCGCACCGACCCTGTCCCAGGACAAGGAAACCGGTACCACTCACCTGCGCCATCACGTCTCCCCGGACGGTTTCTACCGTGGCCGCAAGGTGGTCGACGCCTGAGTCGACCCACTGTCGATGACCGTCCGATGACCGTCGGCACCTGAACGTGCGGATTGCCATCGATGCGATGGGCGGAGACGCCGGCCCTGGTGCCGCCGTCCATGGCGCGGCCGCCGCCGTCCAGGCTTGGCCGGGGCTGGCGATCGACCTGTTCGGTCCGGGTGACCAGTTGTCAGTCGAGCTCGAGAACCTGCCGCGGCATCTCGCCGCGGCCGGTTCGCATCTGTCCGTCCATCATGCGCCGAGCCTGATTCGCCAGAACCAGCGACCCTCCGACGCGCTCAGGCGTGGCGGCGATACGAGCATGGCGCTGATGCTTGCCCACGTGGCCAACCGCGATGCCGCGGCAGGTGTCAGTGCCGGCAATACCGGTGCCCTGATGGCCCTGGCAAGGCGTGCACTAGGCACCGTGGCGGACATTCCACGCCCGGCCATCTGTACTGCCATCCCTACCCGTGGCGACGGGCGCTGCTACTTGCTCGACCTGGGTGCCAATGTCGATGTCGCCGCTGAGCGGCTGGTGGACTTCGCCCGCATGGGTGAGGTCATGGCACGCCACGTGGACGGGCTCGCCGCCCCCAGGGTGGGGCTGCTCAATGTGGGCAGCGAGGGCACCAAGGGCAGTGAGGCGGTGCGCCAGGCGGATGCGCTGCTGGGGGCGCTTGGCTCGCTGAACTACATCGGCTTCATTGAGGGGGACGGCATCTTCGCCGGCTCTGCGGATGTGGTGGTGTGCGATGGATTCGTCGGCAATGCGGTGCTCAAGGCCAGTGAAGGTTTGGCGCGGATGCTGATCGAGCGGGTCCAGATGACCTTCGAGTCGCACTGGAGCAGCCGCCTGGTCGGCATGCTGGCAAGGCCGGCACTGCGCCGCTTGAAGAACGAACTCGATCCGGTGCGCTACAATGGCGCCAGCTTGCTGGGGCTCGATGGCATCGTGATCAAGAGCCATGGCAGTGCCGATGCCACTGGCTTTTCCTATGCTGTGTTGCGGGCCGTGCAGGAGGTCAGCCACGGCTTGCCGGAGCGACTCGCCGTGGAGCTTGATGTCCGGCGTGACAGCACTCAACAAGAGTAATGGTGAACGACATGACTCAACCCCTTGCCCTCGTCTTCCCCGGGCAAGGCTCCCAGCAGGTGGGCATGCTGCGGGAGCTGGCGGAACGCTACAGCGTCGTGCGGACGACCTTCGAGGAGGCCGCCGATGCGTTGGGCTACGACCTGTGGAAAGTGGTCCAGGAGGGGCCCGACGAGGCTCTCAACGCAACTGCCCGTACCCAGCCGGCGCTGTTGACCGCCAGCGTGGCCATCTGGCGGGTTTGGCAGGAGCTGGAGGGGCCGCGTCCCGGGGCCATGGCGGGACACAGCTTGGGCGAATACAGCGCCATGGTGTGTGCCGGCGTCATGGGCTTCGCCGATGGTGTTCGTCTGGTGCGCCTGCGTGGCGAGGCGATGCAGGAGGCGGTTCCGGTCGGTCAGGGCGCCATGGCGGCCATTCTGGGGCTCGAGGATGCTACCGTTGAAACGGCCTGTGCCGAGGCGGCCCAGAATGAGGTGGTGGCGGCGGTGAACTACAATGCCCCGGGGCAGGTAGTGATCGCGGGCGACAAGGCCGCCGTGGAGCGCGCCATTGCCCTGTGCCAGGAAGCGGGTGCCAAGCGCGCCATGCCGCTGCCGGTTTCCGTGCCTTCGCATTGTGCCCTGATGCAGCCGGCCGCCGAGCGGCTCAAGGCCGCCATGGCCGATCTCGACATGCGTCCGCCGCGCTATACCGTTTATCAGAACGTCGATGCCCAGGCGCATGCCGATGTCGAAACCCTGCGCACGCGCCTGATCGAGCAGCTCTACCAACCGGTGCGCTGGACGTCCTGTGTCGAGGCGATGGAGGCGGCAGGTGCCACGGTCTTCATCGAATGTGGGCCGGGTAAGGTGCTGACCGGCCTCGGCAAGCGTATTGCCAAGGGCAGCAAGGGGCTGGCGGTCAACGACCCCGACAGCCTCGATGCGGCGCTTGGCCTGGCGCGTGAGGCGGCCGGCTTGTAAGGCACGGCCAGCCCGTACAAGTAGGGGCATCGAGCCCCAGGACCAAACAGCATTCGGAGCGGGAACAGGTTATGTCCAGCGAACGCAGAATCGCCCTGGTGACCGGCGCCAGTCGCGGCATCGGCCAGGCCATTGCCCATGAGCTTGGCCGCCAGGGGCGCGTAGTGATCGGAACCGCCACGACGGAGTCGGGAGCCGCCAGGATCGACGAAGACCTGCGCGCCAACGGCATCGAGGGCGCCGGCAGGGCACTCGACGTGACCGACCAGGCCAGTGTCGATGCTCTGATCAAGGCCATCACCGAGGAGTTCGGTGCGCCCACCATCCTGATCAACAACGCCGGCATCACGCGCGACAATTTGCTGATGCGCATGAAGGAAGACGAGTGGGATTCGGTGCTCGACACCAATCTCAAGTCGGTCTATCGCGTCACCAAGGCGTGCCTGCGCGGCATGACCAAGGCCCGCTTCGGCCGTATCGTCAGTATCAGTTCGGTAGTGGCGACCATGGGCAATCTCGGCCAGACCAACTATGCTGCCGCCAAGGCGGGCATGGAAGGCTTTACCCGCGCCCTGGCGCGTGAGGTGGCATCCAGGGCAATCACCGTCAACGCCGTGGCGCCGGGCTTCATCGCCACCGACATGACGCGTGCGCTACCCGAGGAACAGCACCAGGCGCTGCTGACCCAGATTCCGCTGGCGCGCCTTGGCGAGCCCGGGGAGATCGCGGCTGCCGTCGGTTTCCTGGCGAGCGAAAGCGCTGGCTACATCACCGGCGAGACGCTGCAGGTCAACGGCGGCATGAACATGCGTTGAAGCCTCCGCGGGTCGGCGGTTGCGCCGACGGGGGGGCGTCTATAAACTACCCCGCAGCTTGAGTTTGCGGACCAAACGGCTGGTCATCCGAACGGCTAACTTGAACGACTGGAGTACGTATAATGAGCACCATCGAAGAGCGCGTGAAGAAGGTTGTGGCCGAGCGCCTGAATGTCAAGGAAGAGGATATCCAGAACAGCTCCTCCTTCACCGAGGACCTTGGCGCTGATTCCCTGGATACCGTCGAGCTGGTCATGGCGCTCGAAGAGGAATTCGATACCGAAATTCCCGATGAAGAAGCCGAGAAGATCACCACCGTTCAGGAAGCCATCGATTACGTCAACGCCCATCAGTAAGGGCGCGGTCGTCACCGCTTGCTGAGGTGAAGGGCTCCGTGTGAGGGCCCTGGAAAAGCCGTCCTGTGTCCCAGGGCGGCTTTTTGCTTTGTGTCGAGGCCGTGGCTGCCCAAGCGAGGAGTATGTCCGGTATAATGCGCGCAATGACGGCCCGGGAGAGGGGTCGTGTCATCAAGGTTGTCTGGAGGATTTCTGATGGCTCGTAGAGTTGTGGTGACCGGACTGGGGCTGGTCACGCCGGTGGGCAACACGGTCGAGGAGAGCTGGGAGAACATCCTGGCCGGCAAGAGCGGCATCGCTCCCATCGAACATTTCGATGCCACCGGCTTCAACACTCGCTTCGGCGGTTCGGTCAAGCACTTCGATATCAGCCCGTACCTGAACCCGAAAGATGCGCGCAAGATGGACCTGTTCATCCAGTACGGCGTGGCAGCGGGAGCCCAGGCCATCAAGGATGCCGGTCTCGAGTGCAATGAGGAAAATGCCGAGCGTATCGGTGTCGCCATCGGTTCCGGCATCGGCGGGCTGCCGATGATCGAGCACAACCACAACGCACTCCAGAAAGGGGGGGCGCGCCGCATTTCGCCGTTCTTCGTGCCCGGCTCGATCATCAACATGATTTCCGGCAACCTGGCCATCCAGCATGGCTTCCGGGGGCCCAACATCGCCATCACCACCGCCTGTACCACCGGTACCCACAACATCGGCTACAGCGCACGTACCATCGCCTACGGCGATGCCGACGTGATGATCTGCGGCGGCGCCGAGATGGCCACCACGCCGCTGGGGCTGGGCGGGTTCTCCGCAGCCCGTGCGCTGTCGACCCGCAACGACGACCCGCAGGCGGCCAGTCGCCCCTGGGATCGCGACCGCGACGGCTTCGTGCTGTCGGACGGCGCGGGTATCCTGGTGCTCGAGGAGTACGAGCACGCCAAGGCGCGTGGGGCGCGGATCTACGCCGAGCTGACCGGTTTCGGCATGAGCGACGACGCCTATCACATGACCGCACCACCCGAGGATGGCAGTGGCGCAGCGCTGTCCATGCGCAACGCCATTCGCGATGCCAGGCTCGACCCCACGGCGGTACACTACATCAACGCCCATGGCACCTCGACCCCGGCGGGTGACCTGGCCGAGAGCCGGGCCGTCAGGAAGGTGATGGGCGAGGCTGCCAATGGCGTGGCCGTGAGTTCCACCAAGTCGATGATCGGTCACCTGCTGGGTGCTGCCGGCGCGGTCGAGGCGGTGTTCTGCATCCTGGCGATCCGTGACCAGGTGGCGCCGCCGACGATCAACCTGGACAACCCCCAGGAGGGGTGCGACCTGGACTACGTGCCGCATACCGCGCGTGAGATGAAGATCGACGTGGCGCTGTCCAATTCATTCGGCTTCGGCGGCACCAACGGTACCCTGGTGTTCTCCCGGCTGCGCTGAGCCGGGATGTCGCGAGCGTGTGACATGACCTGGCCGTTGGATCACACGCAGGTTCCGGTCGACGACCGCGGCCTGGCCTATGGCGACGGATTGTTCGAGACCGTGCTGGTGCGCGATGGCGCACCCCTGCTGTGGCCGCAGCACATGGCCCGGCTGGCCAGGGGTTGCCGGGTATTGGGGATCCCCATGCCGGCCAGTGCCGAGCTCGATGGGCTGCCGGCCCTGGGAGGGGCGGGTCTCAAGGTGCTCAAGCTGGTGCTGACCCGCGGTAGCGGCGGTCGTGGCTATCTTCCCCCGCTGGCGGCCGAGCCGCGGCTGCTGTGGCAGCTCTCCGACTTCATGCCACAGGCGCGGCGCTGGGAGGCGGGCGTGCGGGTGCGCCATTGCGAGTTGCGGCTGGGCATCCAGCCCCTGCTTGCCGGGCTCAAGCACCTCAATCGCCTCGAGAACGTGCTGGCTCGCAGTGAATGGGACGACCCCAAGGTGGCCGAAGGGCTGCTCTGTGACAGCCAGGGGAGCCTGATCGAAGCCACTTGCATGAACCTGTTCTGGCAGCGTCAGGGGCGGCTGGAAACGCCGCGACTCGACGGCTGCGGTGTGGCCGGTACCCTGCGAGCGGCCCTGATGGAACGCCTGCCGATCATGGAAGTCACTATGGGGCCGGAGGTACTGGTCGACGCCGAGGCCGTGTGGCTCGGCAACTCGATCCAGGGTCTCTGGCCCATCGTGCGCCTTGATGCCGCCGATGGCATCTTGCAGCGGCGTTGGACCCTGGGCGCTCTCCACCGCCGTCTGCAACACGAGGCTCATGAGCTGCTGGGTTATCCGACCGAATTCGGAAACTGAGTCGCGTGGACCGAGTTTGGCGAGACGACTTTGCCGGGCTGGTTTCGCGGACTGCATATAGTGGGCAATGAAGAGTGGGCAACGAGGAAGGCGCATGCTGCGTTTGGTGAAGTTTCTGGTGGTGCTGGTCATCGTGGCAGCGGTAGCGGCCTTCGCCGGCTATCGCTATTGGGAGAGCCGACTCGAGGCTCCCATTGCGGTGGAGGAGGAGACGCTCTACGAAGTACCGCGCGGGGCGGGCTACAACCGGGTAGTGGCGGACCTGGCGGCCCGCGGCGTGATCGTGGACGAATGGGCGTTTCGTCTGCTGACGCGGATCGAACCGGAGGCGATTCCGCAGCTGCGTACGGGCGAGTACATGCTCGAGCCGGGCATGAGCGGGCGCGAGCTGATCGAACTGCTCGGCAGCGACCGGGTCGTCACCTACCCGCTGACCATTCCCGAAGGCTGGACCTTCCGCCAGATGCGCGCCCGTCTAGACGCCGCACCCAAGCTCGAGAACCGTACTGCGGAGCTCAGCGACGAGGAGGTCATGGCGCTGCTGGAGCGTGAGGGACGTTACCCCGAAGGCTGGTTCTTCCCCGACACCTATCGCTACCACAAGGGCATGAGCGACGTCGATATCCTGCGCCAGGCGCTTACGCGCATGGAGCAGGTGCTGGACGAGGTGTGGGAGGCGCGCAGCGACGACCTGCCCATCGAGACGCCCTATGAGGCGTTGATCATGGCCTCGCTGATCGAGCGTGAGACCGGCGCCCCCGAGGAGCGTCGCGAGATCGCCGGTGTCTTCAAGCGACGCATGGAGCGCGGCATGCGCCTGCAGACCGACCCTACCGTGATCTACGGCATGGGCGAGCGCTATACGGGACGCATCACCCGTGCCGACCTGCAGGAAGCCACGCCGTACAACACCTACGTGATTGCCGGCATGCCGCCGACGCCCATCGCCATGCCGGGGCGTGCCTCGCTCGAGGCTGCCGTCGATCCGCTGCCTGGCGAGACCCTATACTTCGTCTCGCGGGGTGACGGCACGCACCACTTCTCGCGTACGCTGCGCGAACACAACAATGCCGTGAACCGCTACATCCGCAACCGCTGAGCGGCCAGACTGACAGGAGCCCCGATGCAACAGCGTGGACGCTTTATCACCCTGGAAGGCGGGGAGGGGGTCGGCAAGTCGACCAACCTGGAGTGGGTGGCCCAATGGCTGGCGGCGCGCGGTGTCGAGGTAGTGCGCACCCGGGAGCCGGGCGGCACGCCACGGGCCGAAGCCATCCGTGAATTGCTGCTTTCGCCACAGGCCGACGAGCCGCTCGATGCCGATGCCGAGCTATTGCTGGTGTTCGCCGCTCGCGCCCAGCACCTGGCGCAGCGTATTCGCCCAGCGCTAGAGCGAGGTGCCTGGGTACTCTGCGACCGCTTCACCGATGCCACCTTCGCCTACCAGGGCGGCGGGCGTGGCATTGGTGCAAGCCGTATCGCCGAGCTGGAGCGCTTCGTGCAGCAGGGGCTCGAGCCCGACTTGACGCTGCTGTTCGACATGCCGGTGGAAGCGGCTCAGCGGCGCCTGCAGGGCCGCCTGGCAGCCAGCGGTGATGCCCGCGATCGCTTCGAGCAGGAGCACGCGACCTTCTTCGAGGCCGTGCGGCGGGCCTACCTGGCGCGGGCCAGCGCGGCACCCCGGCGGGTGGCGGTCATTGATGCCGACGCCCCCTTGGAAACCGTACAGGCGCGCCTTTCGGCGTGTCTGGAAGAGCGGGTCGGGACATGGCTGTGAGCGAGCCCTCCCTGCCGACTCCGCTGCCGTGGCAGGAGCCGCTGTGGCGTCAGTTCCTGGCGCTGCGCCGTGGCGCTCGTCTGCCTCATGCGCTGCTGCTCTCGGGGGCACATGGCGTCGGCAAGCAGCGCTTTGCCGACGCTATGGTCGGCCACCTGCTGTGCTCCTCTCCGGACGAGGTGGCTTGCGGCCAGTGCCACGGCTGTCGCATGCTGGCGTCCGGCTATCATCCCGACCTGCTGCGTGTATCGCCGGAAGAAGGCAAGCGGCAGATTCGTATCGATCCCATTCGCGAGGTCAATGCCTTCGTCGCCCAGACCGCTCAGCAGGGCGGCCATCGCGTGATCGTGTTGTCTCCGGCGGAGGCGATGAACGTGGCCGCCGCCAATGCGCTGCTCAAGAGCCTGGAGGAGCCGGGGGAGCGCACCCAGTTCGTGCTGTTGGCGGACGTGCCGTCGCGCATGCTGGCCACCATTCGTTCGCGTTGTCAGCACTGGAGCCTACCGTTGCCGCAGCCTGAGCAGAGCCAGGAGTGGCTGGCGAAGCAACTGGGCGGCCGTGAGGAGGCCGAGTTCTGGTATCAGGTCTCGGGCGGCCTGCCGCTGTTGGCGGCCGAGCTGGCCAGCCCCGAATCCAGGGCGCTGCGCAAACAGCTGCATGAAACCTTCGATGCCCTGGTGCGTGGCGCCGAGCCGGTAGCGGAGGCGGCCCGCCTCGACCGCCAGTCCCTGGAGGCGATCCTGTGGTACGGTATTGCCTGGCTCGAGGATCTCATTCGCCTGGGCCTGTCGGGGGAGACTGCGGAGGTACGCAACCCTGACCTGCTGCCGCTCTATCGTCAGGCGGTCAAGAACGCCCGGGTGCAGGACTGGTTCCGGCTGCTGGATTTTGCGCGGGAGCAGCGCCGCTTGCTGGCCGCGGGAGGCAATCCGAATCCCCAGTTGGTCCTCGAGGCCTGGCTGGTACGCTGGTCGACCCTGCTGCGTTCCTGAGGCAGGGTGCAAGGGAGGTAACTCATGGCACCGCAGAAGGCCCTGTCGCTGACGATCCAGGACGAGCAGACGCTGCTCTCCGCCTATATGCCCTTGCTGGAGCGGGGCGGCATCTTCGTACCCACCCGCGAGCGTTATGAACTGGGCCAGGAGGTCTACCTGCTGCTGACCCTGCCCGGTGAGAACGAGCGGGTACCGGTGACCGGCCAGGTCGTCTGGGTCTCGCCCGATGGCGTGGCGGGGCGGCGGGTGCCGGGTATCGGTATCCACTTCAGCCCCGAGGACCATGCCGTGAGAGACCGCATCGAAACCTTGCTGGCCGGCCAACTGGACAAGGGTGCCCCGACCTATACCCTGTGAGCGGAAAGCACTGCGTTCCGCACCATACACCTGACGAGTTTCACCCTGCATGTTTGTCGATTCGCATTGCCACCTCGACCGCCTCGATCCCGCTACCCACGACGGCAGTCTCACCGCCGCCCTGGAGGCGGCCCGTGCCCGCGATGTACGCCAGTTCCTGGCCATCGCCGTGACCCTCGACGACGTACCGGCTCTGGCTGGGATCGCCCGCGAGCACGATGACGTAGCGATCACCGCCGGCGTGCACCCGCTGCACCTGCTAGAGCGCGAACCCGACCTCGAGACCATCAGGGAAACGGCGGAGCGCTTCGGTGCCGTGGCCATCGGCGAGTGCGGGCTGGACTATCATTATCTCGACAAGACGCCCGAACGCGTGCCGTCGCGGGAGGTGCAGCGCGAGCGCTTCCGGCGCCAGTTGGTCGCCGCCACCGAACTCGAGTTGCCGGTGATCGTGCATACTCGCGACGCGCGCGAGGACACCCTGGCGCTGATTCGCGAGCACAGCGACCCGGCCATCGGCGGTGTGTTGCACTGTTTCACCGAGGACCTCGAGATGGCGCGGGAGGCGGTTCGTCACGGCTTCTACATATCGCTTTCCGGCATCGTCACTTTTCGTAATGCCGAGAGCCTGCGCGAGGTGGCGCGCCGCGTGCCTCTCGACCGGCTGTTGATCGAGACCGACAGCCCCTACCTGGCGCCGGTGCCGCACCGAGGCAAGCCCAATGAGCCGGCCTGGGTGGTGGAAGTGGCCCAGTGCATCGCTCGCGAGCGCGGCATCAGCGTCGACGAGGTCGCCATGCAAACCACGGCAAATTTTTACCGGCTGTTTCGCGGTGCCGCCCCGGAAGTGTCTGACGAGACCCGCGAGGTCCTGGCCCGGGCCGGCCTGGTGTAGCCAGAGAGAGAATTTCATGTCGAAGGGACAAGCATGAACCTGGACCCACTGCTCAACCATGTCGACGCCGACGGCGCCATTCCCCCTGTCGACCGCTGGCAGCCGACCCAGGCCGGGGAGATGGAGTTGGAAATCGCCGCCGATGGCCGCTGGTTCCACGAAGGCAGTGAAATGACACGCCCCCGCCTGGTCAGGCTGCTCTCGACGCTGCTGCGACGTGAACACGACGGACATTACTACCTGGTCACTCCGGTGGAGAAGCAGCGCATCCGTGTGGTCGACCGCCCCTTCGTCGTAGTCGAAGCCGAATACGACGAAGCCGCCGGCGACTGGTGGCTGACCACTCATGCCGGCGATCGCCTGCGGCTGGATGACAGGCGCCGGCTGACGCTGAGTGCCACTCCGGATGGCGTCCAGGTGCCCGAGGTACCGGTTCGCTTCGGTCTCGCTGCCCGCCTGGGGCGCAATGTCTTCTACCGCCTGGTGGAGTGCGCCGAACAGCGCCAGGGAAAGAACGGGGGGATCGAACTCGGCCTGACCAGCGCCGGCGTATGGCAGCCCCTGGGCGAGCTGCCGGCCGAGGCTTCGTGAGGCTGACCGAAGAACAGCGTGCCGTCGTCGAGCATGGTGCCGGCCATGCACGGGTGGCCGCCGTGGCTGGCGCCGGCAAGACCACCACCTTGGTCGCCCGGGTGCTGCATCTGCTCGAGCGGGGAGTCCCGGCGAACCGGATCCTGGTATTGATGTTCAACCGCTCGGCGCGTGAGGACTTCCAGCGCCGACTCGTCGAGATGGCGCATGTCGGCCAACGTCTGCCGGACGTGCGCACCTTCCACTCGCTGGGACATCGCCTGACCGCAAGCCTGACTCGCTGGGGGGTGCTGACGCCGCGCCGGCTGATTGCCGCCGACTGGCAGGTGGAACGGCTGCTACGCCAGGCGACCTTCGAGGTGCTGGAGGACGACGACCGGCGCGAAATGGCATTGGAGGCTGACACACTGGAGGCGCTGGCGCACTTCTGCGGCCTGGTAAAGGCCGAGATGTTGCCAGCGGCCACGCTCCTGGAGCGGCTCGATTACGGCGAAGGCAGCGAGCACTTTGCCGAGGCCTTCGAACGGCTCGAGGCGCTGCTCGCCGAGCATGGCCTGATGACTTATTCCGACCTGCTCTATCGGCCCCTGCGTGCGCTGGAGGCGGATGTCGGCCTGGTCCGGCGGGTCCAGGGCTATCTCGACCAGGCGATCGTCGACGAGTACCAGGACATCAATCAGGCCCAGCTACGGTTGCTGGCGCTGCTCGCCGGACGCGACGCCGACGTGATGGCGGTGGGGGATGCCAACCAGTGCATCTACGAGTGGCGCGGGGCCCATCCCGATACCATGCGCGAGCACTTCACGGCCACCTTCGGCACGGCAACCGACTATCCGCTCTCGACCACCTTCCGTCACGGACATTCGCTGGCACTGCTGGCCAACCATGCCATTGCCGCCAACCAGCGGCGGCCCGATCAATTGTGCCTGGCGGCACCTGGCAATCCACATACCGAACTGGCCGTCGAGCCGGGCAGGGCGCCGCTGCTGGCGACCCTGGACCTCTGGCAGCAGGGCGGCAGGGCACTGAGCGAGGCCTGCCTGCTGGTGCGCAGTTGGGCGCTGTCGGTACCCGTACAGCTGCAGCTGCTGCAGGCCGGCATCCCGTTTCGCCTCTCGCGCGAGGATCGCTTCGTTTTCCGCCTGCCGCTGGTGCAGGCCCTGGCCGGCTACCTGCGCCTGGCGCGAACCCCAGCCCTGCTGCACGATCCGGGTCACCTCCTGCGTCTGCTCGAGCAGCCAACGCCATTCGTCGCCCGTGAGCGTCTCGTCGCCCTGGCCCAGCGCCTGGCACAGACGCAGCGCTATCCCGAGCGGGACGATCCCTTGCTGGCCGGCCTCAAGCCCATGCAGCGCCGCAACCTCAAGCGGCGCTGGGCGCTACTGTGCGAGCTGCCCCGGCTCGGCGATTGGTCGCCGGCTCGGCTGCTGACGCACATCGTCGACACACTGGACGCCGAAAAGGTGCTCAAGCGAGCCGCTGCACGCCGGGAGAAAGGTGAAGAGGATGTGCGCCTGCTCGACGTACTCGTCGAACAGGCCGGCGAGACACGCCACATTGACGCCTTCATCGAGCTTCTCGAACGCCCCGTCGAGAACCATGCCGATGGACTGTTGATCACCACCGTGCATGGCGCCAAGGGGCTTGAGTGGCCGCTGGTGGTGGTCGCGGGTACCAACGAAGAGGACTTCCCCCACTACAGCCGCGATAACCCGCTGTCGCCCGAACGCCTGGAAGAAGAACGACGGCTGTTCTACGTCGCCGTGACCCGCGCACGCGAGCGCTTGTTGTTGCTGCATGACGGCGGCGATCATCGTCCCAGCCGTTTCCTTGCCGAGACGGCATGGGAGGATTGCCGCCAAGTCGCGGCTCGACTGTCGGACCCGATGGAGGACAATGCTTCCCTGGCGGTGGCTTCGCCTGAGCTGGTCTCGCGCTACCTGGCTGCAGTGGGCCATGATGGAGTAAGACTGGTGCAACGCGCGCATGCGGTTGCTGAACCGGGAGCACGCTATGCAACGCAGTCATATCGCCCAGGACAGTGGCTGCGCCATGCGGTGTTCGGTGAAGGTGAGGTCGTGGTGGTGGAGGGGGACCCCGCGGACCCGGTGATCGAGGTAAACTTCAAGCAGGCCGGCCGGCGTCGCCTTCTGGCCTGCCGGGCTCCCATCGAGTTGCTCGTCAACGAGGGGGCGCCGACAAAACCTGCCCAAGGAGAACGCGCATGAAGCACGTGCTGATCACCGCCGAAGAGCTGGCTGAATCGCTGAAGGGGCAAAATCCACCGAGAGTTCTCGATTGCCGTGCGCGACTGGGTGATAGCGCCGCCGGTCACCGGCTATGGAAAGCCGGGCATATCCCCACCAGTCAACATCTCGACCTCGATCGCGACCTGGCGGCAGAACCCGGCGAAGGCGGCCGCCACCCGTTGCCGTCCCCCCATGCTTTTGTCGCCACGCTGCAGCGGCTTGGCATCTCGCCCACCGTTCCTGTCGTGGTGCTCGACGATATGGGTGGCCAACTGGCTGCGGCGCGGGCCTGGTGGATGCTGGCCGTATGGGCGGGACACCCCGACGTTCGCGTACTCGACGGCGGGCTGAGTGCCTGGCAGGAAGAGGGCGGCGAGCTTGTGTTGGGAGGGGAGCCGCTGCCCGAGCCCAGCCAATGGCGGCCGGCGTTCGACGGCAGCGCACGCTTGGATGCCGATCAGGTCTTCTCCGGGCGGGAACTCAAGGTCGATGCCCGTAGCGAGGAGCGCTTTCGCGGCGAGGCCGAGCCCATCGATCCCGTGGCCGGGCACATCCCCGGTGCGGTGTGCCGGCCAAGTGCCGCCAACCTGACCGAAGCAGGGCGTTTCAAGGCACCCGAGACGCTGGACGCCGAACTCCCTCGTGGCGAAGCCATCGTGGCCTACTGTGGCTCCGGCGTGACCGCCTGCCACAATATACTGGCCTATGCCATCGCCGGCCGGCCCCTGCCCCGGCTCTATCCGGGCTCGTGGAGCGAATGGATTCGCGATCCATCGCGGCCAGTGGCGCGCGCCTGACTTGAATCGCCCAGCGGACGACTTGTACCGTCAGCCGCGGGGCTTCATGGAAATGTCATAAAGGGAATTGAGGGGTCAACAACATGAATTTTGCGCTCATCGGAGCAGCGGGGTACATCGCACCGCGTCATATGCAGGCCATCAGGGACACGGGCCACACCTTGGTGGCGGCCTACGACATCAACGATTCGGTGGGCATCATCGACTCCATTTCGACCGACTGCGCCTTCTTCACCGAATTCGAATATTTCATGGAGCACGCCTGGCGGCTCAGGCGACAGAAGAAGAGGGCGATCGACTACTGGGTAGTGTGCTCTCCCAACCATTTGCATAGCGCCCATATCACCGCCGGCCTGCACTTGGGTTGCGACGTGATCTGCGAGAAACCGCTGGTGTCGACGCCGGCCCAGCTCGAAGAGTTGCGCTCGGTCGAGAAGGAGACCGGGCGTCGTGTCTACAGCATCATGCAACTTCGCCACCATCCGGCCATTCACGAGCTGCGCGACAAGGTACTGGCCGAGCAGTGCGACGGCCAGTACGACGTCGAACTGACCTATATCACCGCGCGCGGCCCCTGGTACCTGGCCAGTTGGAAGGGCGATCCGCGCAAGTCGTTCGGCGTGATGGCGGAAATCGGCATACATTTCTTCGACATGCTGCACGTGATTTTCGGTGAGCTGAAGGAGCAGGTGCTGCACTACCACGACGAGCACAAGGCCGCCGGCTATCTCGAGTACGAAAAGGCGCGGGTGCGCTGGTTCCTCTCCATTGACGCCGACGACCTGCCCGAGCGCGTACGTAGCCAGCACTCCACCTATCGCAGCATCACCTGCGACGGCGAGGAGTTCGAGTTCTCCAGCGGCTTCACCGACCTGCATACCGTCAGCTATCGCGAGATCCTCGCCGGCCGGGGCTTCGGTATCGAGACCGTGCGACACTGCCTCGATACGGTCTATCAACTGGGCCTGGCGACCCCGGAGGCGCCGCGCGAAGGCCAGGCTCACCCTCAGCTGACCAGGCTTGCGCCGACGCGCCCGGTTGCGGTGGCCGGGCGTGGCTGAGCGGAGCAGGCGCATGCATTTCATCGACCTTGCCGCCCAGCAGGCCCGGATCAAGCCACAGTTGGACGCCGCCATCCAGACCGTGCTGAGGCACGGTCGCTACGTGATGGGGCCCGAGGTGGCTGAACTGGAGCGTCGCTTGGCCGACTACGTGGGCGTTACCCACTGCATCGGCTGCGCCAATGGCACCGACGCACTGCAGATCGCGCTGATGGCGCTCGATATCGGTCCGGGTGACGAAGTCATCGTGCCTGGCTTTACTTTCATTGCCAGTGCCGAAAGCGTGGTGCTTGCCGGTGCCAGGCCGGTCTATGCCGATATCGACCCGCATACCTACCTGCTCGATCCCGCTCGGGTCGAGGCGGCCGTCACGCCGCGCACCCGTGCCATCATGCCGGTGTCGATGTTCGGCCAGTGCGCCGACATGGAGGCGATCGATGCACTGGCGCACGAGCACGACCTGGCCGTGGTGGAGGATGCCGCCCAGAGCTTCGGTGCCACGCGGCATGGGCGCCGTTCCTGTAGCCTGTCGCGCATTGCCTGCACCAGCTTCTTCCCCAGCAAGCCGCTAGGTGCCTATGGCGACGGCGGTGCGCTGTTCACCGACGACGCTACCCTGGCCGAGGCGGTTCGCCTGGTGGCGCGCCACGGCGAGGCGAGCCGTTATCACCACATCCGAGTCGGCATGAATAGCCGGCTGGATACGCTGCAAGCGGCTATCCTGTTGGCCAAGCTCTCGCTGTTCAACGAAGAGGTGGCGTTGCGCCAACAGGTGGCCGAGCGTTATGACCGGCTACTGGGCGAAGCGGGCTTCGCCAACACGCCTCGCATCGTTCCCGGCAATACCAGCGTCTATGCCCAGTACAGCATTCGCGTGCCACGCCGCGAGGAGGTGCAGGCCCGCCTGTCCGATGCCGGTGTGCCTACTGCCGTGCACTACCCGCTACCGCTCAGCCATCAGCCTGCGGTCGCCGATCCCGGCTGTCGGTTGCCGGTCACCGCGGCAGTGTGCCAGGAGATCCTCAGCCTGCCGATGCATCCCTATCTCGAGGCCGAGCAGCAGGAGCGCGTGGTCGACGCCTTGGTGAAGGCACTGGCCTGACCGCTTCTGCGGGAACGACAAGGGGCGTGCCAGTGGCACGCCCCTTGTCGTTCTGGGGTCCGCTCCGGGCCGTTACATGTTCGGGTAGTTGGGTCCGCCGCCGCCTTCCGGTGCCACCCACCTGATGTTCTGCGCCGGATCCTTGATGTCGCAGGTCTTGCAGTGCACGCAATTCTGGAAGTTGACCTGGAAGCGCGGCTTGCCGTCGTCGTCCTCGACCACTTCGTAGACCCCGGCCGGGCAGTAGCGCTGGGCCGGCTCGGCGTACTTGGGCAGGTTCTCGCGGATGGGGAGCTCGGGATCCAACAGCTGCAGATGGCTCGGCTGATCCTCCTCGTGGTTGGTGTTCGACAGGAATACCGAGGAGAGCTTGTCGAAGGAGAGCTTGCCGTCGGGCTTGGGGTAGTCGATCTTCTCGAACTTGTCGGCCGGCTCGAGAGCGGCGTGGTCCGGCGTGGTGTCGTGCAGGTTGGGCAGCTTGCCGCCGAGCAACTGGTTGACGAAGTTGTAGGCCCCGCCGCCCACGGTGCCGTACTTGTGAAGCGCCGGGCCGAAGCTGGCGGTCTCCTTGAGTTCGGCGTAGGCCCAGCTCGCCTCCCACTTCGCGCTGAAGGCGGTCAGCTCCTGCCCTCCCTCGTCACCGCCGGCAAGCGCCTCGAATACCGTTTCGGCGGCTACCAGGCCCGACTTCATGGCGGTATGCAGGCCCTTGATCTTGGCGAAGTTGAGCGTGCCGGCATCGCAGCCGATCAGCAGCCCGCCGGGGAAGGTCATCTTCGGCAGGCAGTTGAGGCCGCCCTTGGTGATGGCGCGTGCCCCGTAGGCCACGCGCTTGCCACCTTCGAGGTGCTTGGCCAGCACCGGGTGGTGCTTCATGCGCTGGAACTCGTCGAAGGGCGAGAGCCAAGGGTTCTTATAGGAGAGGTCCATGATCAGGCCGACCACCACCTGATGGTTTTCGGCGTGGTAGAGGAACCAGCCGCCATGGGTGTCCTTGGTCAGCGGCCAGCCCGAACCGTGCAGGACCAGGCCCGGCTCGTGCTTCTCGGCCGGAATGTCCCACAGCTCCTTGAGGCCGATGCCGTAGTGCTGGGGATCCTTGCCCGCGTCGAGCTTGAAGCGCGAGATCAGCCCCTTGCCCAAGTGGCCGCGGGCGCCCTCGGCGAACAGGGTGTACTTGGCGCGCAGCTCCATGCCCGGCATGTAGCTGTCCTTGGGCGTGCCGTCGGCGGCCACGCCCATGTCGCCGATGAGGATGCCGCGCACGGTGCCGTCCTCGTCGTGAATCACTTCCTGGGCGGCGAAGCCGGGGAACACCTCGACGCCGAGCCCCTCGGCCTGTTCGGCCAGCCAGCGGCACAGGTTGCCGGCGCTGATCACGTAGCGGGTGAGGTCGCCGCCGGTATTGTGCATGCTCTTCGGCACCAGGGCGTTGGGCAGCTTCTGGGCCTTCTGGGCGTCCTTGAGCAGGTAGACCTCGTCGCGGGTCGCCGGGGTAGTCAGCGGGGCGCCACGCTCTTCCCAGTCAGGGAACAGCTCGGCCAGCGCGCGAGGCTCGAAGACGGCCCCGGAGAGGATATGGGCACCCACCTCGGAACCCTTTTCCACCACGCATACCGTCAGCTCCTGGCCCGCCTCATTGGCCTGTTGCATCAGGCGGCAGGCTGCCGACAGCCCCGAGGGGCCGGCGCCAACGATCACCACGTCGAAGTCCATCGAATCGCGTTCTACTTGCTCAGACATCCACTCGCTCCTCCCTCGGCTTCGGCGTCGGAATTGCTGCCACCAACGTCGAAAGAAAATAAAACGGTCGTTTGCTTCTCGATATTCTCCATGATAGGCATAATAAACGACTCAGGACACCCCTACGATGGCAATGTAGGATGACTTGCCCTATCAGGGGATTGTTGCCACCAGCCGGCCTGTGGCACATTGGCAAGGTTTTTTGGTTTGACGCCTATCAAACGCTTGCATGAAACGCATAAAGGAATACCAATAGATTCTAAGGAGTCGTTGACCTTCCTTGAAGGTGCCGGGCGTCAGCGAGTCCAAAACCAGACGGTTCACCCATCGAACCAAGCGAGGACACCATGAAAGTACTCGTCGCGGTCAAACGCGTCATCGACTACAACGTCAAGATCCGCGTCAAGGCGGACCACTCCGACGTCGACCTCACCAACGTCAAGATGGCCATGAACCCCTTCTGCGAGATCGCCGTGGAAGAGGCGGTGCGGCTGAAGGAGAAAGGCGTGGCCAGCGAGGTGGTTGCCGTGACCGTCGGCCCCAAGGCCGCCCAGGAGCAGCTGCGCACGGCGCTGGCGCTGGGCGCCGACCGGGCGATTCATGTCGAGACCGAGGAGCGCGTCGAGTCGCTGGCCGCGGCCAAGCTGCTGGCCAAGGTGGTGGAAGAGGAGCAGCCGGGGCTG
>NZ_JBRBAI010000004.1:0-512967 GCF_052806135.1 Billgrantia sp. Q4P2 | reverse complement strand
CCGGTGCAACAGGTCGCTGGCGGCCGTCAGCGCGACGTCGTCGCCGGCGATGCGCCCGTTAAGGTTGGCGATGCGATCCGCAGCGACGGTCACGCCCTGGCGGGCGGCCAGGGTGCCCGAGTTGATCACGTCGCCGGTCACGTCCAGTTGCAGCGCGTCGCCCGCCAGCAGGGTGCCGTCATCCTTGAGGTCGCCGTCGCGCAGCCTGACGTAGACCTGGGGTACCAGCACCTTGGCCGTGCCGCCATCGGCGAGGGTGACCGTTTGCTCGACCAGCCAGACGATGTCGCTGGTCAATTGGGCCATCTGCTCGGCGGTGAGGGCCACGCCGGGGCGCAGGCCGTGCGCTTGGGCGAAGGTCGCGGCGCTGTTCATCAAGGCGGCGTACTGCGCTTCGTCGTCGGCGTAGCCGGCCAGGAAGCGCTGGCCGGTGAGTTGCGTGACCTGCTCGCGGATCAGGCGCTGCTCGTAGAAGCCGTCGCCCAGGCGCTTGTGGGTCATGGCCGGGTCGGGGTGCAGGGAGGAGAGCAGGTAGTCGGAACTGAGCCATTGGCGGCGGTCGGTGAAGCGCGGGTCGGTCTCGACCAGGTAGGACGCCGTGGGGTCGGGATTGACGCGAAACAGGCGGTTCGAGGGCAGCCTCTGCTGGAACAGGGAGGTGGCGATGCTCTCCGCCTGGCCCAGTTCGACGAGTATGACGTGCGCACCACTAAGCGTGTCGGGAGATGGAGCAAGCCCTGCCACCTGGGTGCCCGTACCCGGGACCGGAGCATGGGATTCATAACGGGTGGGGGTCAGCGTGATCGTCTGGACACGCGGTGACGGAGCATAGCTTGAAGTCGAGCTCTTGGTCGTGTGGCTGATACACTTGCCAAAGACCTTGATACTACATTCCCGCCAGGTGCGCGTTGCGGTTCCTCGGTCCGTGACGATTCGCTCCCCCGTGACGGCGGTGTTGGTCAGCGTTCCCCCTTCGAATGTCAGCGTGCCGCCGGCCAGGATATGGCTGTTGTCGTTGTACAACGCATCCGCACGGAGGGTCATGTCACCCCCGGCGAGCAGTTGCGCGGGAGCGCTATCGACCACCTGGGTTTCTGTCGTGGTGCGTGTGAAGTCGTAAGTAGTGTCGTCACTCGTTCTGCGGATGCGCCGGGAGTCGATGACCACTTCCGCCGTCTGGAAATGGGCGTCGACATTGTGGATTTCCTTGGCTGCCAGGTTCGCATCGCCGAGTGCTTCAATGGTGGCACTGGTATTGTCGAGTCGCGTCGCCTGGCCACCGGCCCTGTCGTCCGCGTCCAGGCTTCCGCCAATGGCCATGTCACCGGCGCTGAAGATCAGTGCATCCTCGCGGTTGATCAGGCGCTGGGCGCCAATATCGAGTCGTTCGCGGGCGGCGATCACCGGCGAGGTGCCGTTCTCTCGGTCGTTGGTCAGGGTGGTGGCCTGGATGCCGAGCAGGTCGCCGTAGAGACGCCCGCTGCCGAGGTTCTCGAGCACGGTGGCGTCGAGGCGGGTGGTCACGCCGTCGATCAGGCCACGGTTGGTCAGGCGCTCGGCGTTGAGCCGGGTGGTGGTGCCCGAGAATTCACCATTGGCGGTGTTGACGATATGCCCCGCCTCAATGTCGAGGGTAGCGCCGGCCGTGAAGGTACTCCGGTTGGTCAGGTTACCCGTCGTGGCAAAGTGGAGGTCCTCTCCTGCCGCCACTTCGCCATTCTGCTCGAGGGTGAAGTCGCTGGCCAGGCGCATGGTCAGGTCACCCAGCGACAGCACGCGGCCATCGCCGGTCGCCCGCGTGGCATCCAGGTCGAGCCGTTGGTTGGCGATCAAGGTGCCGCCTTCGTTGATCAGCGTGGCGTTGGTGCTGGCCGTCAGGGTGTCGCTGGCCGTGAGGGTGGCGTCGCTGGCGTCGATATCGCCGTCGCGGGCGGTGACTGAGATATCCCGGGCCTGGGTTTGGCTGTCGCGCAGCGAGACGGTGTCGGCTTCAGCCAGGAAGCCGCCCGCGGCCAGGTTCCATCCGTTGGCCTCGATGCGCTGGGTGGCCACGAGTTCGAGATCGCCGTTGGTTCCCAAGCGGCCATCTTCGCGGATGCCGGCAACCAGGGTGGCGCCATGCTCGTTGTGAATGGTGCCATCATGGCCCGCAGCGGCGAGCCGGAGGTCACCACCAGCGATGAGGGTAGCGTCGTCGCGATTGACGATACCCTCATCGCTGGCCACTTCGACGTCGGCCCTGCCGCGGATCGAGCCGCGGTTGACGATCTGCCCCTCGGCGGTGAGTACCACCTCGCCCACGCCGCCGGCATGGGTGGCCGCGATGTTGCCGGCGTTGTTGACCCCCACGCCGGTTTCCGTGGCCACCAGCCGGATCTTGCCGGCGTACATGCCGCCCAGGTGGGCCACATCGATGGCCACATCGGGGGAGTCGCCCTGGGGGTTGAGGCGTTCGATCACCTGGCCGTCGGTGCCGATACGGTTGGCCCCGGCCACCACGTTCAGGTCGTTGGCCCAGACGCCACCCTGTACCTCGACGGCACGAGCCAGCACCGCCGTATAGTCGGTGCCGCTGGCATCCAGCCCGGCGCCGCTGATGCGCACGGTGCCGTCCTGCACGCGGTAGCCGGTCAGTGCGCCGTTGCGCAGCTCGGGGGTGCCCGTGGTCAGGGTGGCACGGCTGGCGTTGATGAAGCCGGCGCCGTTGACGTCGATGCCCGCCGGGTTGGCGATGACCACTTCGGCCCGCGAGCCGGCCACTTCCAGGTAGCCGCGCAGTTGGCTGGGATTGCGTGAGTTGACCTCGTTGAGGATGACCCGGGCTTCGCCGCCAGCGAGATTGGGGTTGCCCTGCACCCAGCCGCTCAACTGGGTCTGGGTGTTGGTGCGCGAGTTGTTGAGGATGGCGCCCTTGGAGGAGACGTCGAACTGGCGGTAGCTGTTGCGCGAGACGCCGGCGGCGCTGGGGGTCTGGATGTTGACCTGGGGCACGCCGTTGGCGGTTTCCAGCACCGTGGGGCGCTGGTTGCCGGGGGCGCTGGGGTCGCTGGCGATGCTGGCCTGTGCGCTTGGGCTGGCGAGCAGCAGGGCCGCCAGCGTGGCGGCAATGGCAGGTTGGCGCAGCGAGCGCCGGCGGCGTCCGGCTCTACCGCCTTCTGCCGGCGACTTGCCTGAGGCCACGGCCAGTTCCGAGGTGGCGACGAGCTGGCCCTTGGCCCGGTTGAAGACGAGTCGATAGCACTGCCGATTCATAAGGGCGCCCCTGCTTGGCTTATGTCGATTTTTTTTGTCAGAACGTGAGTCGGTCAGAACGAGAGATAGAGGCCGAAACCGGCAACGCGGTGGTCGGTACGAAAGCCCTCGGGCTTCATCACCGGAGTGGCGATGAAGGCGTCGTAGCTCACGTGGCCCAGCAGCGAGCCGCGCAGGCCCAGCGTGGCGCCGGCAAGCTCGTTACCGAGCAGCCACTCGCTGCTGGGACCGCTCACCCGGCCGTAGTCGAGCCCCGCATAGAGCGTTTGGCCGCTGCCCCCCAGCGCCAGCCCGAGGTCGTTGCGTATCAGCCAGCCCCGCTCCGCCACCAGGCTGGCTTCGTTGAAGCCGCGCACCGTGTAGCGGCTACCGATGGAGAAGCGATCCAGGGGAGTCAGCGGCGTCAGGTTGTTCTGCATGCGCCAGCGCCCGCGGTACTCCAGCGCCTGGCCGCCCACCTGGAACGGCAGCGTGAGCCCCGCATGGGTGGAAACGAGCTGGAAGCGCGAGGTGCCTTCCCCGAACGCCTCCTCGGGCGCCGCCAGGGAGCCGAAGGCGCCGGTACCGCGCTTGTAGGCGGTGCCGAGGTCCAGGGTGGCGCGGCCGATGAACTCGCGGTGGTCGAGGCCGGCTTCCCAGCCGCCCACTACCCGGCGCTGGATCTCGATCTCGATGTCGTCGATGTAGTTGCGCGAGCGGCGCTGGAAGCCGCCCAGCGACACCGTGGTCTTGCGGGTGGCATCGCGATAGACGAGGCGTGACAAGGTCGCCCCGATCTGCTGGCTGGTACCGCTGTAGACGTATTCCTGGAAGGCGCCGGCAATGGTCTGGTAGTACTCGTGGTCGCTGTAGTCGAGCGCCAGGCTCCAGTAGCCCCAAGGCACCGAGTAGTGAAGGCTGTGGCTGCGGCTCCCCCGCGGCCCGGCCGCGCCGCCGCCGAGATCCCGCCCCAGGTGGATATGGAAGAGGTCGTTGATGCCCAGGGGATTGTCGAAGGAGATGCCGACGCCGCCCATGTACTGGCCCGTTGCGTCACTGCCGCTGTCGTCGGCCGACCATGAGGAACGCAGGCGCCAGTCCTGCTGGTAGTCGATGACCAGGTCGCTGGCACCCGGCTCTTCTGCCGGTGCGATCTGGATATCGGCCTCGACGGAAGGCAGACGCTGGAAGTTTTCCAACGCCTGCTCGATGTCGCGCAGGTTGAGCACGTCGCCCGGCCGGGCGGGCACGGCATTGCGCAGCGAGGCATGAGAGCGACTGGGATCGGTGACGCGAATGGCGGCGATGCGCCCGGGCAGGAGACTGAGGGTGAGCGTGCCGTCGCTGAGGTCCTGGGCTTCCAGCAGGACTCGGCTGGTGATGAAGCCGCGCTCGATCATGGCGTTCTGGGCCCGCTTCATGACCAGGTTGATGCCTTCGGTACCCAAGCACCGCCCGATGGGCGAGTCCTCGCCCCGCTCGCCCGCTGTGGCATCCAGCACCCAGGCGAAACGCTGCGCTCCCTCACCTTGCAAGGCGAGCTCTTCGATGACGAAACAGGGCGACTCCTGCTCGGGCAGGCGCTCGAGTTCCTCAACGGGAACCGACAGACGAACGTCCGCCTGGGGGAGTTCTCGCTCCTGGATGGCCTGCTCGCGCTCCTGCTGGCGGCGAAGCGGCTCGTCCGGCGTCGCGTCCTGCGCCAGGAGCAGGGCCGGCCAGGCCAACGCCAGCCAAGCGGAGTGAAGGAAAAGGTGGATGACGCCTTTCTTCGCCATGGGTAGGTTACCGGAGGCCTTGTAGTAAATCGTATGCGGTGACGACAATGCGCCATGCCAGGCAAGCACAGACCCGGGAAGAGGGTCAGGTGCACGCGGCAACAAGCGCGAAGCGTTGGCGCCTTGCGCGCCTTGCGCGGGAGGCGAGAGGGTAATACGGCGGCCAGGGGGCGCCAAATGGCACGAAACTCCCACTTTGACGTGGCATACCCGCATGCCATGTGGCGCTGACAAAAACGATTCAGCCAGCAACACTGTAGCAATGCGGACCCTTGGGCTGCCCCGGCATGATGCAAATCACTTAATGGTCAAAAGATTACAAAGGGAGTAGCAAATCACTTACAGAAGAAATGGCAAATCACTCACACGAATATAAGGAATATATGACATCAAGAGTCGCCAATAGCCTCGCCCGAATCTCGCCAAGGAGGAACGACGGAACTGAACCGGGTGATGTTCAGGAAAGCCGAAAATGAAGCCCAGCCGACAGCAAAAATCGAAGCGAGCTTGACCCAAGACAAGGACAACCACAGGCATAGTAGGCATAGTTCCTATAACAGTCATTCAAAATGCCTATTTATTATCGACACACCCACGGGAGGGCGCGATGTCCACCATCTCGTATACCCAGCCCGACACGGCCGAAGCCCCGCTCGATACCCGCGGCCGTGGCCTCGCTGCGATCATCTACGTGCTCTACCTCGGCAGCGTGATGGCGGTGGTCACCGCCCCCATCGGCGTGCTGATCGCCCACTTTCGCCGTCGCCACGCCGCCGATTGGGTGGCGAGCCACCTGCAGTTCCAGATCCGCACCTTCTGGCTCGGCGCATTGGCTGGTGCCGCGGTACTTGCCGCCTGGCATCTGCTGGGGCTGGTCGGGGCGCCAGCCTGGGCTTCCTGGGTGCTGGGTTACGGCTTCTTCACCGCCTGCCTGGCCTGGACCATGGGCCGCTGCGGCGTAGGCATCAATCGCCTGTTGCACGACCGCGCCATCGACGCCCCACGCAGTCTGCTGTTCGGCGGCGCCAAGGTCTCGCTGGAAGACTGAACACCGGAGCACGCCCATGAACACCGCCACCTCGACACTGCGACGCTCCGGCGCCGTCACCGGCCTGGCCTGGGGCTTCATCGCTTTCTCCGCGCTGGTCTTGGCATTGGTCACCCTGCCGCTGCTGCCCGGCGAGGCACTGGTCGCCTCGCTCGGCGTGGAAGCCGGCAGCGGCGGGCTCACCGGCGGCGTGGCCTGGCTGATCGAGCGCAGCCGCACCGTGGCCGCCCTGCTGATGATAGGGGCCGCCATTACCCTGGCGCTCTCCGTGGCGCTGTTGCAGCGCCGCCGTTGGGCCAGGCCCAGCTTCGTCGGCCTGATGAGCGCCGGCTTCGTCGGCGTGCTGGGCGGCGCCGCGCTGACGCCGCTGACCTTCGGCTTCATGGCCGATGCGGCGGGCAACGTCGCCAGCCCCGAGGATCCGGTGGCGGGCCTGATCGGCGCGCTGGCCCTGCTGATCATGATCGCCACGATGCTGGTGGTGCTGTTCGCCTGGGCGGGCTGGAAGCTGACCACCCCGGCCGTGCGCGCCGAGTTCGAGCGAACCCCCATCGCCGCGGTGGGCTGAGTGACGGCACGCGACGAGATAACTCAGCCGCAGCCACTGCCCAACCCCGGCTGGGGGCCGCTCTCGGCGCTACCCGGCAACCCGCTGATGTGGGTACTGATCCTCAGCGAGATGGTGGTGTTCGCTGCGTTCTTCGGCCTGTTCGCCTGGCTGCGGGCCGGTGAGCGCGAGATCTTCGATGCCTCCCAGCAGCTGCTCGACCCGGTGGCCGGCGGCGTCAACACCCTGGTGCTGCTGACCAGCGGGATGTTCGCCGCCCTGGCGGTGCAGGCCATCACCCAGGGCAAGGTGCGACGCTGCCGCCAATGGCTGGGGGCGGCCTTCGCCCTGGGCGTGGTGTTCTGCGTGGTCAAGCTGGTGGAATACGCCGACAAGCTCGGCCAGGGCCTGATGCCCGAGACCAACACCTTCTTCACCTTCTACTACCTGTTGACCGGTTTCCACTTCGCCCACGTGCTGTTCGGCCTGGGGCTGATCGCCCTGGTGGCGTGGCGCATCTCCCACGACAACGTGGAGACCGCCGCCGCCTTCTGGCACATGGTCGACCTGATCTGGATCCTGCTCTATCCGATCATCTACCTGCTGAGGTGAGCCCATGACCGCCACGTCGAACCCTACTCGCCGGCTGTTGATGACCTGGGCGCTGCTGATGGGCCTGACGCTGGTCACCATGCTCTCCGCCCGGCTCGGCGGCGACGCCCGCCTGGCCGCGCTGCCGCTGTGGTCGGCCGGCCTGCTGCTGGCCACCACCTTCTTCAAGGCGCACCGGGTGCTGATGGTCTACCTGGGCCTGGCCGACGCCTCACCCGCCTGGCGCGGCGCTTTCGTCGGGCTGGTGCTGGCGACCCTGATGCTGGTGGGGTCGGGCTATCTCTTCGCCCAACTGTCCTAGGCTCTATTAAGGGCCTCAACGAAACGGCGCCGCTATCCTCGATAGCGGCGCCGTTTGCTGTGAGCTGCGGCTCAATAGGAGGGCGGCGGCGGGTCTTATTCCAGCCCTATGCCTGCCCAATCGGCCAGCCGCCGGCCCAGGCGGATGAGGCCATAGACCGCGAAGGGGGCAACGAACATCATCAGGATGCCCCAGTCCTGGGTGTTGATCACCCAGGCCAACGGGGTGATCACGGCGAAGGCGGCCAGCAGGCCGAGGCACAGGGCAATGGCGGGACGGTACGAAGTCATGGCACGGCCTCCCTAGTTTCCGATGATTTGGCGATAGATACCTGGCAGCGCCAGGGACAGGTGCTCCGGCCGGTTGACGATAGCGTAGCTGCCGCGGCCGAACAGGTGCGACACGTACTGGTGCGCCTCGCTGTCGATGGTCACACCGAATACCCGTACCTCGTGCTGGCGCGCCTCGAGTACCGCCCGGCGGGTGTCCTCGATGCCGTAGCGGCCCTCGTAGTAGTCGGTGTCGTTGGGCTTGCCGTCGGTGAGCAGCAGCAGCAGCCGATGCCGGTTGGGGCGTTCGGAGAGCTCCTTGGTAACGTGGCGGATCGCCGGCCCCATGCGGGTGTAGTGGCCGGGCTTGAGCGCCGAGACACGCCTGGCTACCCGCTCGCTCATGGGCTCGTCGAAGGCCTTCAAGGTGTTGACCCACACCTTCTGGCGCCGGTGTGAGGTGAAGCAGTGAATGCTGTAGTCGTCGCCGCAGCCGGCCAGGCCATGGCCCAGCACCAGCAGCGCCTCCTTGGCCACGTCGAGTACGCGACGGTCCTCGAGCCAGGCATCGGTGGAGAGCGAGACGTCGACCAGGATGGACACGGCCAGGTCGCGGGCCTGCTGGCGGGTGGCCTGGTAGAGCCGGTCGCTGGACTCGCCGGTGGCGGCCAGGTCGCAGCGCGAGCGGATCACCGCATCCATGTCGAGCTCGCTGCCGTCGTACTGTCCGCGCAGGGTCTCGCGGCGTGGGCGCAGCGCCTCGAACTCGCGGCGCACCCGGCGGATACGCCGCTGGGTAGCGGCATCGGGCTGCCACTGCTCGCCCTCCTCGCTCGCAAGCTCGGTGTGCACCAGGCAGTGGTCGGGCAGGTAGCTCTGCTTGCGGTAGTTCCACTCGGGGTAGGTATGCTTGCCGCGCAGCCGCTCGCCCAGCGCCTCGTCCGGCGGCAGGTCGAGGTCGACCTTGATGCGCGTCGCCGCCCGCTGCTTGTGCGGGCTGAGGATGATCTCCTCCATCTGCTCGGCGGCGCGCTTGGCTTCTTCGTCCTCGTTGTCCTCGACCAGACGGTTGAGGTTCACCATCTCGGTCCAGGAGAGCATCTTCTCGAAGCGATTGGCGACCAGCGGGTCGTCGCGCTCGGTCTGGTCCTGCTGCTTGCGCTCGGCCTTGCGCTTGCCGTCGCTGACGGTCTGAGCGCTGTTGGTCTCGCCTTCTTCCGGCTCCTCCTGGCTCTCGTCGCGGCCCGCGCCGGTACCCAGGGTGACTACCTGGCCCCACAGCGGCACCGGCAGCGGCGGGCGGTAGCCGCGCGGCGCATGGATCCCTTCCAGCGAGAGTGACGGGTCAAGCACCGCGCGATGCATCGCCGCGGCCCAGCCTTCCAGCGCCTGCTCCTCGCCGAGCAGTGCGCGCAGGGTCTGCTCCAGCGCCAGCTCCATCGGCGGCAGACGGTTACGGGCCGGACGCACCACCAGCAGCGCCAGGCTCAGCCGGCGATAGCGCTCGGCCAGGCCGGGGAAGCGTTCGAGCGCCGCGTCGCGGGCGCGCACCGCCTCGCGCAGGCGGGCCAGATCGTCGCGCAGCGGGTCCCGCTGCGGAATGGGCTTGCGCGCCACCGCCAGGTAGGCCACCAGCCAGAAATAGAGATCGCGGTTCAGCTCGGCATCGGGAAACAGGTCGATACGCGGCGGCAGCAGCAGGTTCTCTTCGTCGCGCCGGGCCTGGTCGATGGCCTCATCGTCGAAGCCCAGCTTCTGGCGCAGCGACAGCCGATGCTGCGAGCTGCGCGCAATGATGGCCGATACTTCCACGCCCGCCTCGCCGCCGCTGGCGCGGAAGAACACGCCGAGCACGTGGCGCATCTGCTCCATGGAGACGGCCGCTTCCGGGTAGCGCTGGTAGCTGGCCGCGCTGGAGGCCCAGCGATGCCAGTGGCGACCGACGAACTCTTCGAGTTCAAGAAACTGCATGACCGATCTCCTGATCAGGGAAGGCGGTGTAGGACATCCTCTTCGGCCTGCCCCCTACGCCCCTCGCTGTAGAGTGCTTCAACCAAAGGTGGCGCGAATCGACTCGATCAGGCCTTCCTGCACGTCCAAGTCGTCCGAAAGCGGTTCGACCAGGGTCGCACGGGTGGCCTCGAGGATCGGCATGCCGGCCTTGATCAGGGTGGCGCAGTAGACCAGCAGGCGGGTGGAAACACCCTCTTCCAGGTCCTGCCCCTTGAGTTCGCGCAGGCGCCCGGCCAGGTTGACCAGCGCAGCGCAGCGCTCGTGCGACAGGCCGCTCTCGCGGGCGACGATATCGCACTCCACCTTGGGCGGCGGGAAGTCGAACGACATCGCCACGAAGCGCTGGCGGGTACTCGGCTTGAGCGACTTGAGAATGTGCTGATAGCCGGGGTTGTAGGAGACCACCAGCATGAAGTCGTCCGGCGCCTCGAGCAGCTCGCCGGTACGCTCCAGCGGCAGCATACGACGGTCATCGGTGAGGGGGTGCAGCACCACGGTGACGTCCTTGCGCGCCTCCACCACCTCATCGAGGTAGCAGATACCGCCCTCGCGCACGGCGCGGGTCAGCGGACCGTCGACCCAGCGGGTCTCGCCGCCCTGCAGCAGGTAGCGCCCGGTGAGGTCGGCGGCGGTCAGGTCATCGTGGCAGGAAACGGTGAACAGCGGACGGCCCAGCTTGGCCGCCATATGGCTGACGAAACGGGTCTTGCCGCAGCCGGTCGGCCCCTTGAGCAGCATCGGCAGACGCTGCCGGTACGCCTGCTCGAACAGCGCGCACTCGTTGCCGACCGGTTCGTAATAGGGCAGGTCCCGCGTGAAGGCGGAAGCGGCTTTGGTGGCGGTAGCGGTATGAGACATGGCGAAACTCCAGGGGTGAAGAGGACGGGGCGGCATGCCGCCCCGTCACTGGCTCACTCGGCGGCGACGATGGAGGGCTGCTTGACGTGTGCAGACACCTGCTGGCGCGCCGGTCCGAAGACCGCGTAGAAGAACATGGCGGCGGCAATGGCCACGAAGATGCCGGTGCCGAAGCGCATCACGTAGAACAGGTCGAGCTGCGCCTGTACCTGCATGAAGTTCATACCCAGCACCCGCTGCAGGTGAGTCTGGACGACACCGGCGAAGGTCAGGGTGAAGGTCATGAACCACATGGCCGAGGTCATGATCCAGAACGCCCACATGTTGAGCACCTGGTTATAGGGCTGCACGCGACGCATCTGCGGCATGGCGTAGGTGATGATGCCCAGCAGCAGCATCACGTAGGCACCGTAGAAGGCCAGGTGGCCGTGGGCCGCAGTGATCTGGGTACCGTGGGTGTAGTAGTTGATCCACGACAGGGTGTGCATGAAGCCCCACACGCCGGCGCCGAAGAAGGCTACGGCAGCACAGCCCAGGGTCCACAGCATGGCCGCCTTGTTGGGGTGGTTACGGCTGCCCTTCCAGAACATGTAGAAGGCGAACACCACCATGGCGAAGAACGGGATCACCTCCAGCGTGGAGAAGATGCTGCCGATCGGCTGCCAGTAGCCGGGGGTACCGATCCAGTAGTAGTGGTGGCCGGTGCCCAGCAGGCCGGAGAACAGCGCCAGGCCGACGATCACGTAGAGCCACTTCTCGATGATCTCGCGGTCCACACCGGTCATCTTGATCAGCAGGTAGCCGAGCAGCGAGGCCATGATCAGCTCCCACACGCCTTCGACCCAGATGTGCACGATCCACCACCACCACAGCTTGTCCAGCGCCAGGTTGTCAGGGTTGTAGAAGGCGAACAGCCAGAACACCGCGGCCAGCCACAGGCCCAGCATCAGCACCATGTTGATGGCGGTCTTGCGGCCCTTGAGCATGGTCAGGCTGGTGTTGAACAGGAACATCAGGAACGAGATCGTGATCAACAGCTTCGACCACAGCGGCTGTTCGAGGTAGTGGCGCCCCTCGTGGATGCCGAACTGGTAGCTGATCAGCGCGCCGGCGCCGGCGATGGCGAACAGCAGCAGTTGGAAGTAGGCCAGCTTGGGGCTGTAGATCTCGTTCTCGGCCTCTTCCGGCATCAGGTAGTAGGTGCTACCCATGAAGCCGATCAGGAGCCACACGATCAACAGGTTGGTATGACTGGTACGGGAGATGTTGAAGGGCATCGCCTCGGACAGGAAGTGCGGCCACACGTAGGCCGCCGCCGCTGCAAGTCCAAAGATTATCTGCAGCGCGAACAGCGCCATGGCCAGCATGAAGAAGGGCAGGGCCACCTTCTGCGTTTCGTATTTCATCGTTCGACTCCTTGGTGCCTGGAATGCGGATCAGCCGGCCGGGTGCGGCGGCCAGCCCTGGGTGTTGATGGAATCGGTCCATTCCAGGAAATCGATCAGGGCCGCCATTTCTTCGTCGTTGATGTCGTGCGCGGGCATCTGGCGACGGCCGGGGGCGCCGGTGGGCTGGGCATTCATCCACGCCTTGAGCGCCATGCGCGCACCTTCGGGATTGCTGTGGCCACCGAAGCGAGTCCAGACGTTGCCGATCTCGGGTGCGAAGTAGGAGCCTTCTCCGAGGATGGTGTGGCAGTTGATGCAGTTGTGCTCTTCCCACACGTGCTTGCCCAGGCGTACGGAGTCCGACATGGGCTGGGTCGAGGTATTGACGATGTAGAAATGGCTGTGAGCCGTCAGCGCGGCAAACAGCAGGAAGAAGAACAGCGAGCCGCCGTAGAAGATGTTACGGGCCGCCGCCTTGGTGAGGCCTTCGGTCATGGGCCTTTCCCCCTCGCTAGTGACACTTAAGGGACCTGCGACCGAAGTCGGCGAGCCCCACCCCTTAAACAAGCATTTGTAATGCATCTTAAGAGTAACGCCACAGGGAAGATGCATCATTGATCTTCGTCAAATCGGCGGTAAAGAACGGCAGGAGCGGCGAGAATAGGGCGTTTTCAAGCTTGCGACCGGATGTCGCACGGCGGGCCAGGCCAGGGTGCACAGGTAGGGTGAAAAAACGGACGAGCGGGATGAGGGCTAGGCGCACGGCGCACAGAACCGAGCGAAGCGACAAACATCCGACGGATGGCTCCGAAGGAGCGAGAAACCGGAGGTTTCAAGTCAGCCGGAGCCTATGGGGTATAGGTGAGGATCCGACGGTCCGACGCTCGGCACCGTGCAACAACGCCCTTCGCCCGCGCAGTCGTTTATCTCCGGGCGTCGGTGATGTCCTCGATCCAGGTCAATGCCGCCACCCCGGCCGGCAGCCCCAGGGTGGGTATCGCCAGCATGGCCACCTGCTTCAAGGCCTCGGGCTCGATGCCTTCGTCCATGGCCCGGCGCATGTGCGAATGGACGGCGCCTTCGGAGCCGCCGCCCACGGCCAGCGCCAACTTGACCAGGCGCCGGGTGCGCTCGTCCAGCGGGCCGGCTTCGGCACACGCCTTGCCCAGCGAGGCGAAGGCGCGCCACACCTCAGGATAGTCATCGGCGACCTTGCCGGCACCGGAGGGAAGATCGTGTTTGGCCATGCGGTTTTCCTCGTCTTGTCGTGAATGTCTCGGCAGGCTTCAGTATAGAAGCCTGGGCTGACGCGGAAAGCCGCACGTCAAAGCGGCAGGAAGAACAGCGGATCCTTGGTCATGGCCGTGCCCATGATGTAGAAGAAGACCACGATGGCGGTAAGCGCCGCCAGGCCGCGGGACATGGGCGTTCGCCCGCGCTTGATCGCCACGGTTCCCAGCACGATGTAGCCGATCAGGCCCAGCAGCTTGGCGGCAAGCCATGGATGATGCTGCGGCCACATGGATAGCATCGTCATCAGCGTGACGCCCAGTACCAGCAGCAGGGTGTCGTTGACGTGTGGCAGGATCCGCACCCAGCGCCGCTGCAGCAGCGAAACCTCGCGCACCGACCACCAGGCTCGCACGATGAAGAAGGTAATGCTCAGCACCGCCGTGGTCATGTGCAGGTGCTTGATCAGCGCATAGTGTTCGATCATCGACTTGCTCCGTCTATCCTTCTTGCCCGTCCACACGGGCACTCAATAGCGGCAGCGTATAGTGAAACAGGAAGATGAGATAGGCGATACACCAGAAGATGATGCTCAGGTTGTAGGTCCAGTGGGTGATCTGCGGGAACATGGCGAGAATCGGCGCGCGCAGCAGGGCGGCGGCGAACATCAAGCCCAGACCCACGCCGATACCCGGCAGGGTGCGGATCGCCCGGCCGGTATGACCCAGCGAGACCCGCGCCATCATTGCCAGCATCATGGCGCCGATACCGCCGATGGCCATGGCGTGCACGGCCAGTTCTACGCGGAAGGCACCGAACAGCGCCAGTGCCCACATCGTCAGGCCGAGCGGGACGAAGGCGTAGCTGAGATGAAGCCCCCACAGCAGCGGCTCACGTAGGGTGAGATGGCCTTCCCAACGCGCCAGGCGCACGAGGCTGGCTATCGCCGCAATCAACATCGCTGAGGCTTGCAACGCAGCGGGCACCGCCACGCCAAGCAGCAGCGCCAGTTGCAGCAGTACCACCGCCAGCACCGAGCCCAGGGTCAGCTTTTCCAGCAACGGAATCGGTTCCGGCTGTGGCCGCCCCAGCTTGCGCGAGGTGAAGAACGGAATCACCCGACCGCCCAGCAGCACCATCAGCACGGCGATCAGCAGCACGGCGAGGTAGGCGCCTTCACGGATCAGCGCCAGCTTGCCCTGGGCCACGCCCAGGTGCATGGCCAGGTTGGCACCGGCCAGCAGCAGCAGGACCGGCACGAACATCAGGTTGCGCCACAGCTTCGCTGCCAGCACCAGGCGCGCCATGACCAGCGCGGCCAGCGGCAGGAAGGCCAGGTCAAGGGTGATCAGCAACCCGGCCGGCAGCCCCATGGGAAACGCCAGCGTGACTCGTGCCGCCAGCCACAGCGCCACCAGTCCGAGCAGCGGCGCGCCGCTCACGCTTTTCCGTCCCGTCCAGTTCTGCACCGCGGTGAGCAGGAAGCCGACCACCACGGCGGCACCGAAGCCGAAGATCATCTCGTGCTGGTGCCACCACATCAGCCCGCCGTGGGGCCGCAGCAGGATATCGCCGTGCCAGAACGCGAACCACACCACCATCGCCAGCACGCTGAACAGCGATGCCAACAGGAAGAAGGGGCGAAACGCCAACCGCGCCAAGGGAAGTCGCGGCTGGCGGGGAGCGGGAGAAGCGTTGTTCATGGCGGCATACCCGACTTGAATACTTGGATAAATCCATTATGCGGGCTCACGCCGGGCGGCTTCATGACGCGTATCAAGAATGCTTCTTTTTATACACCGCGCAGCCAATGATCTTCAGTGGCTGGTCCCTTCTTCATATTGCGTCTTGTTCCACACGTTATATTTTCCCGAAGGCTTTCGCATCGGCATCCGCCCCAGCTCTTCCAGGGTGTTGGCGTCGAGCCACAGCAGGTAGCCGTCGTTGTCCCAGATGCTCAGCAGCAGGGTCTCGCCGCGTCGGTCGAACTCCACGTGGGCGGCGGTCTTGCCCGGCTCGGGAATCAGCGTCTCGACGATCTCCAGGCTCTGCTTGTCGATCACGTGGATACGGTCGTGGTTGGGGCCGAAGAAGACGTCCACCCAGGCGTAGGGCGAGTTCTCGTGGCTGCGCATGAAGAAGCCGGGGCCGTCGGTCTCGATCTGGGTGACCAGCGACCAGTCGGTCATGTCGAACACCGAGACCTGGCCCTTGTCGATGTGCGGTATCGCCATGACGCGGCGCCCGTCCAGTTCCCATGTGATGCCGGCGCCCAGGTGCGGCATGCCCTCCAGCGGCAGGTCGGCGACCTTGACCTCCTCGTCCATGTCGAACACTTGCCCGCCCTTGCCGCCGCGGGCGGCGCCGACCAGGTAGCGGTACTCCATGTCGAAGAAGAAGTCGTCGAGGTAGTCCGGCGCCTCCATGCGGTGCAGGGCGAAGTCGCCGACCAGCGCCTCGTCGCCCGCGGCTCGCTCCTCGGGCCAGCGGATCTCCCACACCTCGGGAATGTCGCGCAGGGCGGCGACGAAGCTGTTGCGCGGCGGCGCGGTGTAGACGGCGCTGACCCGCGAGGTCTCGCCGTTGAGGCCTTCCACCGGAATGGAAGCGATCAGTTCGAGGTTGCGCGCGTCCAGCAGCACCAGGGTGTGGGGCAGGTAGTTGCCGGCCAGCACGTAGTTGCCGTCGGCCGATACCGCGATGTTGCGCATGTTGATGCCGGCGCGCACCTCGGCGGTGACCTCGAGGTTGTAGATGTCGTACTTGGTCACCCAGCCGTCGCGGGAGCCGAAGTAGACGTAGCGGCCGTCGGGCGAGTACTTGGGCCCGCCGTGCAGCGCATAGCGGCTGGGGAAGCGGGCGATGCGCTCGAACTCGTCGCCGTCGAGCAGGCTGACGTGGTGATCGCCGATCTCCACCACCAGGAACAGGTTCTTGAGGTCCTCGACCTCGAACACCGGCTCGTCGGGCAGCGTGCCGTAGTAGTGATTGACGATGTGGCTGGCCAGGATGTCCGCATCGGTCCAGCTCGGCTCGATCTCCGGGCGTTCATAGATCCATTCGGCCAGGGCGGCGATCTCCGCCTCGCCGAGCAGCGCGCCGTAGCCCGGCATCTGGGTGGCCGGGCGTCCCTCGCGGATCACCCCGACGGCCTCGGCTGGTTTGAGGCGTGAGAGATTGTCGGGCAGCAGCGCAGGGCCGATGCCGCCCAGACGGCTGACACCGTGGCACACCGAACAGTGCTGGTTGTAGAGCATGTGGGGGTCGGGGCCGTCGGCCAGCGTCGGCACGCCGGGAAGAGCCAGGACGAATAGCGCGCCGAGCAGCAGCTTGGTGGTTTTCACAGCGCCGCCCTCCCCATGGCCAAGGGTGGATCGATATCGGCATCGCTGCGGGCCAGCCGCGTCATGCCCGGGGCGAGGGTCGCGGCCAGGCTCACCACCTCGCCCACCACGATCAGGGTCGGCGGCTTGAGCGCCTCGCGCTCGATCACCTCCACCAGGTCGCCCAGGGTGGCAAACACGTTGCGCTGCTCGGTCGTGGTGCCACGCTCCACCAGGGCCACGGGATGATCCGCCGGCAGGCCGTGGCGCTGCAGTTCGCGGCTGATCAGCGCGGCATTGGTCAGGCCCATGTAGAACACCGCGGTATGGTGGGGCACCGCCAGGGCGGCCCAGTCCAGCGTCAGCTCGCCGTCGGCCTTGGCATGGCCGGTGACGAAGGTCACGCTCTGGGCGTGGTCGCGATGGGTGAGCGGGAAGCCCGCATAGGTGGAGCAGCCCGACGCCGAGGTGATGCCCGGCACCACGCGAAAGCCGATGCCGCACTCGACCAGGTACTCGGCCTCCTCGCCACCGCGACCGAAGATGTAGGGGTCGCCTCCCTTGAGGCGCAGCACGCGCTGGCCTTCTCGGGCCAGCTTGACCAGCAGGGCGTTGGTTTCCTCCTGGGGCAGCGAATGGTGGCTCGAGGCCTTGCCCACGTAGTACTGCTTCGCCTCGGGGCGGGCCAGCGACAGTATTTCCTGGGACACCAGCCGGTCGAAGACCAGGCAGTCGGCCTGCTGCAGCAGCGACAGGGCACGCAGGGTCAGCAGGCCAGGGTCGCCGGGGCCGGCGCCGACGATGGCGACCTCGCCGGGGGCCAGCGGTGCCTCGTCGAGAGCGAAGCCCAGGTGTCGCGAATGTCGCTGAAGTGTCATGGTCGGCCTCTCCCCGAAGCGTCAACGGTCATTTTTTTCGTTTCTGTGGGCTACAGCTCGATGGCCTGGATGGCATCGTAGGCTGCCGCCACGCGGCGCTGCCGGCCGTGTTCGACGCCGATCTCCTCGTTGCTGAGGTAGCAGCCGGGATCCTCTTCCCAGGGATCTCCCGTCACCTTCCACGCCCTCACCCGGGTATTGCCGTTGCAGATCGCCAAGTAGCGGCAGTCGCCGCAGCGCCCCTTGAGCGGGCGCGGGCGCTGGCGGAACCCCTGCATCAGTTCATCCTGGCTGTCGCGCCAGATCTCGGAGAACGGGCGCCGACGCACGTTGCCGATATCGTGGTCCCACCAGAAGGTGTCCGGGTGTACCGTGCCCAGGTTGTCGATGTTGGCGATGTACTCGCCCGAGGCGTTGCCGCCCCAGTCGGTCAGGCGCCGTTCCAGCGCCTCGGCCTGGTCGGGAAAGTGCTCGCGTGCCCACATCAGCAGGAAGGGACCGTCGGCGTCGTTGTTACCGGTGACGTATTCGCGCTCCACGCCGCGCTCGAGCTCGGCCCGGCAGTGGTCGAACAGCCGGGTCATGGCATCGCGGGTCATCTGGTACCAGGCGTCCTGCTTGCGGTGGCGGTGGCCGCGTCCGCCGTAGTTGAGGTGCGAGAGGTAGAACTTGTCGACGTCGTGCTCGTCGATCAGCGCCAGGATGTCATCGAGCTGCTCGTAGTTCTGCTGGGTCAGGGTGAAGCGCAGTCCCACCTTGATGCCGTGCTGCTTGCACAGCTTGACGGCGTGCATCGACTCGCGAAACGCCCCCTGGCGACGGCGGAACTCGTCATGGGTGGCCTCGAGCCCGTCGATGCTGATGCCCACGTAGTCGTAGCCGCACTCGGCGATGCGCGCGATGTTGCTCTCGTCGATCAGGGTGCCGTTGGTGGAGAGCCCGGTGTAGATGCCAAGCTCCCTGGCCCGCTGCGATATCTCGAAGATGTCCGGACGCATCAGCGGCTCGCCGCCGGAGAGGATCAGCGCCGGCACCCGGAAGCGCTTGAGGTCGTCGAGAACGGTGAAGACCTCCTCGGTCGTGAGTTCGCCCTGGAAGTCGATGTCCGCCGACACCGTGTAGCAGTGCTTGCAGGTCAGGTTGCAGCGGCGGATCAGGTTCCAGATCACCACCGGGCCGGGGGGCTTGCGGGGCGGCCCTATCGTTTCATGACCTGGGGGCGTGGGTTCGAGCAGCGACTTGACGTAGCGGGTGACGCGGAACATAGGAGACCTCCTCTGGCGCGAGCGAACCTCAGCGCGGCGGACCGGGCCGGCGAGCGAGCCGCAGGCCGGTCTTCTTGAGAATGCGGGAGCTGTACAGGATGCGGTGATCGCGGCAGGCGTCGCCGAGCAGCTCGTGCAGCGCTTCGGCCTGGCGTTCGACCTCGGCCTTGCTGCGCCCGTGTAGCATGACAAACAGGTTGTAGGGCCACTCGGGCAGGTGGCGTGGGCGTCGGTAGCAGTGGCTCACGCCAGGTATCTCGGCCACCTCCCGACCCAGGCGCTCGATATGGGTGTCATCGACGTCCCATACGCTCATGCCGTTGGCCACGTAGCCCAGGCGGTAGTGGTTGGGTACCGCGGCGATACGGCGGATCACGCCGCTGTCGATCATGCGCCGCATGCGTGCGCGCACCTCGTTTCCGGCGAGGCCAAGCGGTTTGCCCACCGCGCTCCAGGGGTCTGGCACCAGCGGCAGGCCGGCCTGGGTGGCCAGCACGATGTCGCGGTCGAGCGCATCCAGGCCATCCACGACGCCAGCAGCGGGCGCCGATTCAGGCGGGCAGGTGGAGACGGACATGGAATTCCTCCTGCTTGGGCATGTTGAATACCGTGAGGCCAGTGGCGGCCTCGATCGCCACGATTACCTCGCCGATGCGCTCGGGGGTCTCGGTAGCCAGCACGAACCACATGTTGAGCCGGTGTTCCCGGCGGTAGTTATGGGCCACTTCGGCAAAGGCGTTGACCGCTTCAGTCACACGCTCGAAGTCGGCTTCCGGCACCTCGAGGGCCGCCAGGGTCAGCCCGCCGCCCAAGCGTTCGGCGTGGTACATGGGGCCGAAGCGGCTCAGTACGCCGGCTTCCAGCAGCCGCTCGAGGCGATAGAGCAGCTCCCCTTCGGAGAGCGAAAGCTCGGCTGCCACGGCGGCATAAGGCGACTCGACCAGCGGCAGACCGTCCTGCAGGCGGTTGATGATGCGCCGATCGGCGCCGTCCAGTTCGGCCGGCTCGGGCCGCTGGGCACGTGTAACGCTCATGGCTGCTCCTCGCGGGTATAGCGGCCGCCGCACTGCTTGTAGGCTTTCACGCTGAACAGCACGCGGTGGGGGACATCCTGCAATCCCTGGCGTTCGACGATCTCCTCGAGCCCCCCCAGCACGCGGTCGCGCCGGGTGCCGTGGATCATGCAGAACAAGTTGTAGGGCCAGTCGGGCAGGCGGCGCGGGCGGCGATAGCAGAGCGTCACGGCAGGCTCCGCGGCGAGCCGCCGCCCCACCTCGGCCACGGTGAGGTCGGGCAGGTCCCACACCACCATGGCGTTGGCCCGGATGCCCAGGGCATGATGCCTGACCACCAGCCCCATGCGCTTGATCAGGCCTTCGCGCTGCCAGCGCTCGACCCAGGCCAGCACTTCGGCTTCGCTCATGCCGCACTGTTCGGCCAGCGTCCGCCATGGGCGCTCGGTCAGGGGCAGGCCACGCTCGAGCAGCGCCCGGAGCCGCCGGTGAGACGTGCCCCCAGTGGGCATGGAAGTCGACGACAGGCTGCTCATGGCGCCTCCAGCTCGGCCCAGGGAATGGGGAAGCCGAGGTCGATGTGGAACCCCTCGACCATCGGCAGGCGCAGCAGCGGAAGCCCCAGCTCTTCTTCCAACGCTTCCAGGCGCGCCTCGAGCTCGATCTCGTCGGCTGCCGCCATCACGAACCACAGGTTGAAGTCGTGTTCTCTTGCGTAGTTGTGGTTGACGCCAGGCGAACGGCTGATCGCCGCGGCCACCTCGTCGCGCTCGGCCTCGGGCACCGCCACCGCGGCCAGCAGGCTGGCACCCGCACGGGCATGGTCGAACACCGGTCCCACCCGGCTGAGCACTTCGCGCTGCTGCAGGGCCTGGAGGCGCGCGATCACCTGCGTCTCGCTCGTCCCGAGGCGCTCGGCCATGGCGGCAAAGGGACGCTCACAAAGCGGCAAATCACGCTGGTAGGCATCGATGAGGCGGCGGTCGAGTGGGTCGAGTACAGCCATGAGCAGTTACCGGGCAGGCCGATGGAAACATGAATCTTAAGCGGTATCTTACATGCCACATCAGCCCCGCAAGCCGCCATCGGACATGCCGTTGACGCAAGTCAAAAGAGTCGAGCGACTTGCAGAGAGCTTGATGACGGTCAAGGCGGCACCTTGCCCAGGGCGGGACACTCCAGCGACGGTCCGCTCTGCGCGCCCACCGCTGCTGCACGAGGTCTCCATGAAATTGTCCGCCCTGGTTTCGCTGCTCGTCGTTGCCCTGGCCCTGCCGGCGCTGGCTTCAGACGAAGCGCTCGGCCCCGAACGCCAGGCCGAACTGGAAACCCTGCTTTACCAGGACTGCGGCTCGTGCCACGGCATGACCCTGCGCGGCGGGTTGGGGCCGGCGCTGCCCCGCGACCGCATGCAAGGCTTCAGCGTCGACGCGCTCGCGCACATCATCCAGCACGGTATTCCCGGCAGCGCCATGCCGGGCTGGAAGGCGCTGCTCAGTGAGGAGGAGGCGCGCTGGCTGGCCGACCACCTGCGTACCGACAACCGCCTGGAATCGCTGCAACGCGACTGATTTTTTGGAGATCGCCATGCCCATTTCGTCCCCGCTGAGAAGCCTGCTCGCCGCTGGCGCCCTGGTGCTTCTGAGCACTGGCCAGGCCATGGCCGAGACACCCGCCCGGAATGGTGAACTGCGCGGCACCGGGGACCTCGGCGTAGTCATCGAGCGTGCTACCGGCAGCGTGGCGCTGGTCGACACCACCCACAGGACGGTATTGCGCCATATCGAAGGCTTCGGCGACCTTTCCCACGCTTCGGTGAAGTTCACCCGCGACGCGCGTCACGCCTTCGTCTTCGGTCGCGATGGCGGCCTGACCAAGCTGAACCTGCTCACCGGCGAGATCGCCGGGCGCATCATCCAGGGCGGCAACAGTATCGGCGGCGCCATCTCCCAGGACGGCCGCTTCGTGGCGGTGGGCAACTACGAGCCGGGCGGGGTGAAGGTGTTCGATGTCGAGACCATGGAGCTGGTGGTCGACGTGCCGGCCACCTACGAACGCCCCGACGGCAGCAGCGCCCAGGCCAAGGTAGTGGGCGTCGTGGACGTACCGGGCAACCTCTTCGTCTTCAGCCTGTTCGAGGCCGGCGAGATCTGGACCCTGGACATGTCCACCGAACCGCCTGCGCTGACCAAGCATCGCGACGTGGGCAGCATGCCCTACGATGCCCTGATCACACCCAACGGGCGCTACTACATCGCCGGACTGTTCGGCGAAGATGGCATGGCCCTGCTCGACCTGTGGTATCCCGAGAACGGCGTGCAGCGCATCCTGCCCGGCTACGGCCAGGGGGAGGAGCGCCTGCCGGTCTACAAGATGCCGCACCTGGAGGGCTGGGCCATGGCCGGCAACCGCGCTTTCTTCCCCGCCGTGGGTCGCAACGAGGTGCTGGTGGCCGATACCGTCGACTGGTCGTTGCGCGAACGCATCGAAGTGCATGGCCAGCCGATCTTCGTCATGAGCCGCCCCGACGAGCGCCAGGTGTGGGTCACCTTCGCCCATCCCAACAACGACAGGGTTCAGGTCATCGATACCCAGACGCTGGAAGTGATCCGGACCCTCGAGCCCGGCGAGTCGATCCTGCACAAGGAGTTCACTCCCCGCGGCGAGCACATCTGGATCTCGGCGCGCGACAGCAACCAGGTGGTGGTCTACGACACTCGCACCTTCGAGGAGCTGGCACGCCTGCCCGCCGAGTCGCCCAGCGGGATTTTCTTCACGAACAGAGCGCATCGCATCGGGTTGTAGAAAGGGACTCTTGACAGGCTCTCGTCTCGCCGCTAAACCAAGGAAAACAATAATGTTTTCCCTGACGCGAGAGCCTCTTGATGGATATCAATCATATCCTGCAACTGCCCTTCACCCGTGAGGGCGGCTGGCAGCAGCTGCGCCGCGAGCGCCCCTCTCTCAACGCCCTGATCCTGCGCGTGGTGCTGCCGCTGTCGCTGCTGCCGCCGGTGATGCTGCACTACGCCATCCATCGGCATGGCGACGCCCTGCTGCCGGGCCTCGCCGAGCGCCCCTGGACCATCATCGCCCCGGCGCTGTTCACCGCCGAGCTGCTCACCTTCCTGGTGATGGGCTGGCTGATCCACGGCGTGGCGGGCGCCCACCGCCTGCGGCTGAGCCATCGCGACGCCTACTTCCTCGCCGCCATGGCGCCGCTGCCGCTATGGCTCTCCTCGCTGACGCTGTTCGTTCCCGACATGGTCTTCATCGTCTGTGGCGTGTTGCTGGCGATGATGCTGTCGTGCGGGCTGGTCTACCACGGCCTGCAGGCGCTCGCCGAGCGCGAAGAAGACGACATCATGGTCATGTCCGCCACCTACACGGTGATGGCGTTTGGCCTGATGGCGTGGGGCGTCCTTCTGGCGCTGGTGTGGGCGCTGTAGGCTCCAACCGAAAGGACCTGCGCTCGGCCAACCCAAGAACACCGCGACTAAGCGCCTCTGGAGGGTGAGGATTTAAAGATGTATATTGCATGCACATTTCAAACCTCCCCTCGACGAAGGAGATACGCATGCTCACCCAGCAGCAGGAGCAGCTCATCGAATCCACTGCCCCAGTGGTCGCAGAACACCTTGGCGCCATCACTCAGCGCTTCTACCCGCTGATGTTCGCCCGCTATCCCGAGGTGAAACCGCTATTCAACGACGCCCACCAGGCCGACGGCGGCCAGCCAAGGGCGTTGGCCGGCGCCGTGCTGGCCTATGTCCAGCTTCGCCAAAACCGCGAGAAGGTGCGCGAGGTCCTGGCCACGGTGGTCAGCAAGCACGTTTCGCTGGACATCCGCCCCGAGCACTACCCCATTGTCGGCGAGTGCCTGATGGCCGCCATCGGCGAGGTGCTAGGCGACGCCGTGACACCCAAGATCGCCGACGCCTGGAGCACGCTGTATGAAGAGCTCGCCGGACTGCTGATCGAGCTGGAGGATCATCGCTACCTGGAGTTCGAGCGTCGCCCCGGCGGCTGGCGCGGTCCCCGCGAGTTCCGCATCGCCGACATTCGTCAGGAAAGCACGGTGATCCGCTCCTTCGTACTGGCCCCCGTCGACGGCGGTCCGGTTGCCGAGCATGCCCCTGGGCAGTACATCGGCGTCAGGCTCACCATCGACGGCGAGCCGCTCTATCGCCACTACAGCCTGTCGGATGTGCCCAACGGCAAGCACTATCGCATCTCGGTCAAGCGTGAACCCCAGGGCCGAGCCAGCCGCCACCTGCACGACGCCATGGCGGTGGGCGATACCCTGGAGCTGCTGCCCCCCGCCGGCGACCTGACCCTGCAGGACGGTGACGAGCCGCTGCTGCTGGCCTCGGGCGGTGTCGGCCAGACGCCGATGCTGCCTCTGGCTCGCCAGGCACTCGCCCAGGGGCGCCGGGTGGTCTACCTGCACGCCGCCCTGGATGCGCAGCACCACGCCTTCCGCGACGAGATCGCAGCCCTGGCCGAGGCGCATCCGGAACAGCTCAGGACGGTGATGGTTCATGAGCGAGGCGACCAGGCCGACCATATCGGCCGGATTGACCGCGAGCTGCTGGCCCAGCTGCTGCCGGCGAACGCGCGCTGCTATTACGTCGGCCCGCAGGGCTTCATGGGCGCCATCGACAAGGCGCTGGCCGAGCTGGGCGTACCAGTCGAACGCCGCCACTACGAACACTTCGGCCCCTCGCGCCCGCTCGACGCCGCCTGAGCACAAGCGCCAGCGTTGGTACGACGACAGCGCCCCGGCCAGGCCGGGGCGCTGTCGTTCACGGGACCAACCCCAAGCACTCAGTACATGTCGAGACGCGCGATATCGCGGGTCTGAAGGCGCGCCTCGGCGTCCTGCTGCTCGGCGAACCTCCTTCCCATTCGAATGCGGGCTTGGGTCAGGTGCCCCTCGCCAGGAGCATCGCCTTGATATGACCGATGGCACGCATCGGGTTGAGCCCCTTGGGGCAGACCCAGGTGCAGTTGGCAATCTGTCGGCAACGAAACACGCTGAAGGGGTCGTCGAGGTCAGCCAGCCGCTCGTCGGTGGCTGTATCGCGGCTGTCGATGAGGAAGCGGTAGGCCTGAAGCAGTCCGGCCGGGCCGATGTACTTGTCCGGATTCCACCACCAGGAGGGGCAGGCCGAGCTGCAGCAGGCACACAGGATGCACTCGTAGAGGCCGTCGAGCTTCTCGCGATCCTCCGGGCTCTGCCGCCGCTCGGTGGTAGCGGGCGGCTCGTCGTTGATCAGCCAGGGGCGAACCTTCTCGAACTGGCGGAAAAAGAGGCTGTAATCCACCGCCAGATCGCGGATCACCGGCATCCCGGGTAGCGGCCTGATCGTCAAGGTATTCTTCCCGCTCAGCGCCTCGGCGACCGGCGTCACGCAGGCCAGGCCGTTCTTGCCGTTGATGTTCATGCCATCGGAGCCACACACCCCTTCGCGGCAGGAGCGCCGGTATGCCAGGGTGGTATCCTGCTGCTTCAAGTGCTCGAGGACATCCAGCACCATCGCTTTCCGGAAGCTCTCCTCGACCTCCAACGTTTCCATCCGGGGTGCGGCATCCTGCTCGGGGTGGTAGCGGTAGAGCTGTACCTTGATCATTGAGGTCTCCTGTTGCCGGACAAGTCGTATCAGCAGGCCAAATGGAGGCGCTCACATAGCCAACCTTGATCAGCGTAGGCCCGGCAATGACCAGCAGATGCGATGGCATGGCTGGCTTCTAAAGCGGAATGATGGGAGTAACCGCCATGGCGACCTCTCCCATCACTCATAAAATGCACCATCAATACATCTTAAAGGCTAGATTCTCGCGCAGCCTCGTCAAGGGGAGAACTCAATCCGCTGTCTGCCGATGCGGCAGAGCCTCTGTCGGCGGTGCCTCACGTATCCACCCCCAGTCGTCGAACAGCACGTAGAGTGCCGGGATTACCACCAGCACCAGCACGGTGGCGCTGAGCAGGCCGAACACCACCGAGATCACCAGCGGCTTGATGGTGGCCGCCTGGGTGCTGGTTTCCGCCAGCAGCGGCAGCAGCCCCGCGATGGTGGTGGTTGACGAGATGAGGATGGCACGCAGCCGGTCGCGGCTGGCCTGCCCCGCCGCCGCCGCGGCATCCAGGCCGCGCTGGCGATGCGTCTTGATGAACTGGATCAGCAGGATGGCGTTGTTGACCACGATGCCGGCCAGCGACGCCGCCCCGATCAGCGACGGCATGGAAAGGTAGTAGCCCATCAGCACGTGCCCCCAGACCGCGCCGATGAACGCCAGCGGTATCGTCAGCATGACGATCAGTGGCTCCACGTAGCTGCGGAACTGGAACGACAGGATCACGAAGATGCCCAGCAGGCCGATGAGCAGCGCCCGGCCGATGGAGGCGCCGGTTTCCGCGGAGCTGGCCACCTGCCCCTCGAAGGCGACCGTCACGCCGGGATGGCGCGCCTCGAAGTCGTCCAGCCAGCCGCCGCGCAGGTCGTCGACGATGGCCCGGGCGCTGGTGCGGCGCGCGTCGACATTGGCCTCCACCCTCACCGTGCGGCGCCCGTCGATACGCGTGATGCGCGCCCAGTCACGCCGCTCGTGCATGTTCGCCACCACTTCCAGCGGTACCCGTCTGCCGTCGGGCAGGGTGATCGTCAGATCGGCCAGGTCATTCAGATCGTCGCGATCGGCTCGTGCCTGGCGCACCAGGATTTCCACCTCCAGCTCGCCGATGCGCTGAGTATCGGCCACTTCGCCGAGCAGGGCGGCGCGCAGTTGGACGGCCACCTCCTCGGCGCTCAGGCCGAGGCCGTGAGCACCCTCGGCCAGGGTGTAGGCACGCTGCGGCTTGCCCAGGCGCAGGTCGTCGATGACGTTGTAGACGGCGCCGTAGCCCTCCAGATGAGTGGCCAGCTCCGTGGCGGCCGCCTTCAGGGCCTCCAGCTCTTCGCCGGCGAGACGCACCTCGATCGGCACGCCGGCCGGACCGAAGCCCGGCTCCTGGATGATCAGCCGCTCGATGCCCTCGATCTGGCCGATCGCCTCGCGCCACGCCTCGGTCAGCGCATCGAGCGTAATGCGGCGGCGCTCGGCGGTGAGCAGGTCGACCATCACCGTGGCCACGTGCGGGCCGGTTTCCCCTACGCTGGCGTTGTGGTTGAAGCGCACCTGGATCGCCTCCACCAGGGAGGCGCCGTCCGGCTGCTCGGGTGAATAATGGGCGTCCAGCTCGCGCATGGCCGCCTCGACGTGCTCGGCCACGGCCTCGGTGCGGGCCAGCGGCGTGCCCTGGGGCATGAGGATACGCGCCTCCAGCACGTCGCCATCGATATCGGGCATCGCCTCGCTGCCGATATGGCCGCCGGCCATGAAGCCGAGCGAACCCAGCATCACGGCCAATACTGCCCCCAGCACCGCATGACGCCGGCGGATCGCCCCGTCGGCGAGCCTCCCGACCCGCTCGCGAAAGGTGTCGAAGCCGCGCTCGAAGGCCGCCCGGAAACGGGAGTCGTTCCGCTCGTGCAACCGCGACGCGCCGCCCTTGAGACTGCCCTTGAGATGATGCGGCAGGATCCAGAACGCCTCCACCAGGCTGGCCGTCAGCGCCGCGATCAGCACCACCGGCAGGACCTCCAGCACCGCACCCAGTTCGCCGGCCAGGAACGACAGCGGCGCGAAGACCGATACCGTGGTGAGAAAGGAGGAGAACACCCCCGGCAGCACCTGCCGCGTGCCGGTCACCACCGCCTCCAGCGGCGTGGCCGCCTGCATGGCATGAGCGGCGACACTGTCGGTGATGACGATGGCGTCGTCCATGACGATGCCGATGGCCATCAGCAGCGCCACCAGGGTGATCATGTTGAGCGACAGCCCGGTTAGCGCCATCACCGCGAAAGCGCCCATGAAGGCCGCCGGTAGCCCCAGCACCGCCCACAGCGCCAGCCGGGGGCGGAAGAACAGGCTCATCGTCAGCACCACCAGTGCCAATCCCATGATGCCGTTGACGACCAGCATCCTCAGGCGATCGCGCACGATGCCGGTCATGTCCTGGGTCAGGGTGAGCGAGAGCCGGCCGTCGAAGCGCTGTCGCTCAGCTTCCAGCAGGCGCTCCAGGGTACTCTTCACCGTCAGCGCATCGGCACGCAGCGACTTGCTCACCTCCAGTACCAGGGCCGGCTCGCCTTCGAAGCGGATCTTTTCCTCGGGCCGCTCGCCCACTTCACGCAGGGTGGCGATATCGCCCAGGGTCAGCTCGCCACCGGCCGCATCGGACACCACCACCATGCTTGTCAGTTCGCGCAGCGAGCGGCGCTGATCGCTGAAGCGCAGCAGAATATCCTGATCCGATGTTTCCAGGGTACCCAGCGGCAGGTCGAGGTTCTGGCTGGCGATACGGGCAGCGAGCTGGCGCGCCGAGAGGCCGTGCTGCCCCAGCATCTCGCGCGATACCTCCACCTGCCACTGGCGCTGGGACATGCCGTGGATCGTCACGTCCGCCACACCCGGCAGGGCCATCAGACGCTCTTCCAGGCGCAGGGCATAATCCTCGAGCTGGCGCCCCGGCATGTCGGCAGAGACCGCCACCGCGGCCACCAGATCGCTGCGATGCCGTTCACGCACCACCGGCTGCTCGGCGCGCGGCGGCAGGTCGCTGATCGCGTCCACCTCGGTTTTGAGTTCGTTGAGAAAACGGATGGCATCTCCGTCCCGCGTCATGCTCGCCGTGGCGCTGGCCCGGTTGTCCTGGGCGGCGCAGACGAACTCATCAAGAAACTCCACACCCTTGACCGCATCGTGCAAGCGGCGGCAGATGGCGTCCTCGACGTCGGCGGCGCTGGCCCCGCGATAGACCACCTCGATGCTCGCCTCGACTGCACGATAGTCGGGAAGCGTCTCGCGCTTGAGCTGGGGCAAGACGAACAGGCCGGCGGCGATCAGCAGCACCAGCAGCAGGTTGGCCGCCGTGGGGTGGCCGGCGAACCAGCGGATCATGGCCGCTCTCCCGCCGCCTGCGCGATAAGCCGACGCTCGAGCGCTGCATCGCGCTGGGGGGCCAGCGCCATGCCCTGTATCGCACTGGCGAGGTCGGTTACCACCACCCGCTCGCCCGGCGCGAGGCCCGTGGCGATCACCGCCATGCCGCCCTGTTCGAAGCTCACGTCAACGTCGCGGCGTACCAGGCGGTCCTCGTCATCCACCAGGTACAGCTCCCCCTGATGCACCGCGCTCGCCGGCACCACCAGCAACGACTCGCGGCTCGGCGTGGAGAGGCGCACGCGGGTATACATGTCGCGCTGTAGCGGCGGTCGGTCGGGCGGCAGGACATCCCGGTAGGGATCCGCGACACGGACCACCGCTCGCACGGTGCGCGTGGCCGGGTCCAGGCCGCTGGCGACACGCACCAGCCGCCCCGTCCAGCCCACGCCCTCGGCGCCGACCAGCGCGACCTCGGCCTGGATATTCGCCAATTCCAGTCGCTCGCTCAGCTCCAGTGCGCTGCGGGGCGGCTCGTCGGGCACCACGCCAGCCAACAAGCGCCGCATCATGGCGAGGGGAATGCGCGCCTCCACCTCGGCCGCCGCCAGGCTGTCGGCTTGGAAGAGCCGCTGAGCGACGTTCACGAACTGGTGACGCTCCACCTCGACCTCGGCCAGGCGCAGGTCGTAGGGTGCCACGAAGCGGGTGTCCTCGAGGTCGCGCCGGGCCTGGGCCAGACGCACGGCAGCACGCTCGCGCTGGGCGGCGAGAACGTCGCGCCGCGCGGGTAGCAGCGCCAGGGTATTCTCCAGCGACGCCGCCGCCTGGCGTTGAGCCAGCGTGCTGCGACGCTGCTCGTCGCGCTGCGAGGTGGAGACCGACCCGCTCTCGGCCAGCCGCTCGATGCGGGTCAGCTCGCTCTCGGCAAGGCTCAGCCGCTCTCGCTCCAACGCCAGCAAGCGGCGGGCGTTGTCCGCCTCGGTCTCCAGTTGATCGACTTCTGCCGTCAGGCTGGCCAGCTCCGCCTCGGCCTCGGCGATGGCCAGTTCGTAGCGACTCGGGTCGAGTGCCAGCAGCAGGGTGCCCTCGGCCAGCAGGGTACCGCTCTCCAGGCCGGGATGACGCTCCACGACCCGCCCACTCACGTTGGCTATCGCCTGCCAGGTCTCGGCCGGACGCGCCACGCCGTGTCCGCGGGCCTCGAGGCGAAACGCCAGCGGGCGCGCTTCGATGAACGCCACGCTCGTCGGTGTGACTGACGCCTCGCTACGCTCGGGGGCCTGGCGGTTGGCCACGAAGAGCACCAGCAGGGCCGCGCCCACGGCCACGCCGGCGAACACCACTAGCGCGCGCCCCAGGCGCCGGGTTGGGCGAGTCATTGGTGCACCTCGCCAGCGGCGTGGATGCCATGACAGTAAAGCTCGAATGCCCCCGGGGCCTGCTGGGCGACATGGTTCATGTTGCCGATCATCAACGACTGCATGACCAGCCCCTGGATGGTGCCGATGAACTGCGTGGCTGCCGCCTCGATGTTCAGACCCTGGCGCAGTTCACCGGCGGCCTGGGCCTGGCTCAGCAGCAGCTCGACCCGTTCGCGGTAACGGAACAGGAGTGAGCGGACCAGGCGCCGGGCCGGGGTCGGCCGGGCATGCTGCAACTGCCCCATCATCAACCGAGGCACGCCGGGGTGATCGACGATGAAGGCGATATGGGCATGAAACATCGCCTCCAGCGCGGCGAGGGGGCCGTCGGCCTCGGCGGCCGCAGCGTCCAGTCGCTGCATCACCCGCTCGCCCACCCAGCCGATCACGGCCTCCCAGACGGCGTCCTTGCTGGGGAAATGACGAAACAGCGCGCCCTGGGTGACCCCCATGTGCTTGGCGATATCGCCCGTGGTGATCGTCGCCGGATCGTCGCCCGCGCTCAGCTCGATGACCGCCTTGACGGTGAGTTCACGCCGCGCTTCGGCGGTGAGATTGCGCTTGGTCGACATCAGCGACTCCAAAAGATAGTAATCGATTACTATCTTATGCCGCACTTGCTCGTACCGCCAGCACTAACCCACCTCGCCATGACCCTCATCAAAAGACGCCTCTCCTTAGTCGACTAGCATGGTCGGGTTTACCCAGACTGCGAGGAGAGCGACATGGAGCTCGTCTGCCCGGCCGGCAACCTGCCGGCCCTGAAGCGGGCGGTGGATGAAGGCGCCGATGCCGTCTACTTCGGCTTCCAGAACGCCACCAACGCCCGGCAGTTCGCCGGCCTCAACTTCACCGACAGTCGCGCCCGTGAAGGCATCGACTACGCCCATGCCCGCGGCAAGCGGGTGTTCTGCGCCATCAACACCTACCCGCAGCCCGACGGCTGGGCCCAGTGGACCCGCGCCGTGGACCAGGCCGCCGAGCTCGGCGTCGACGCCCTGATCATGGCCGACATGGGGCTGCTCGACTACGCCGCGCGGCGCTACCCGGACCTCGCCCGCCACCTCTCGGTGCAGGGCTCGGCCACCAGCCACGAGGCCTTGCGCTTCTACCACGACCAGTTCGGCATCAAGCGCGCCGTGCTGCCACGCGTGCTCTCCATCACCCAGGTGCGCGATCTGGCCAGGCAAAGCCCGGTGGAACTCGAGGTGTTCGCCTTCGGCAGCCTGTGCATCATGGCCGAGGGGCGCTGCTACCTGTCGTCGTACCTGACTGGCGAGTCGCCCAACACCCGCGGGGTCTGCTCGCCGGCGGCCCATGTGCGCTGGGAGGAGACGCCCCAAGGACTGGAGTCGCGCTTGAACGGCGTGCTGATCGACAGATACGGCGACGACGAGCGCGCCGGCTACCCGACCCTGTGCAAGGGACGCTTCGAGGTCGGCGGCGAGACCTACCACGCCATCGAGGAGCCCACCAGCCTCAACACCTTGGAGCTGCTGCCGGAGCTGCGCGAGCTGGGTATCAGCGCGGTGAAGATCGAGGGTCGTCAGCGCAGCCCGGCCTACGTATCGAAGGTAGCCGGGATCTGGCGCCAGGCACTGGACCGCCTGGAGCGAGCGCCGGAGCGCTTCCACCCCGACCCCGCCTGGATGGCCGGCCTCGGCGAGGTCTCCGAGGGCGCCACCACCACCCTGGGCGCCTACGAACGCCGCTGGAAATAGGAGGTTTCATGTCATCCGATTCCCTGCAGCTCGCCCTGGGCCCGGTGCTGTTCTACTGGACCCGCGAGCGCTACGCCGACTTCTATCGCGAGGCCGCCGACTGGCCGGTGGAGAGCGTCTATCTGGGCGAGTCCGTCTGCTCGCGACGGCGCGACATGAAGCTCGACGACTGGCTCGGCATCGGCCGCGAGCTGGCCCAGAGCGGCAAGCAGGTGGTGCTGGCGAGCCAGACCCTGATCGAATCCGAGGCGGACCTGCGCGACCTGCGCAAGCTGTGTGACAACGGCGAGTTCACCGTCGAGGCCAACGACCAGAGTGCACTGCAGCGCCTGGCCGCCGCCGGCCTGCCCTTCGTTGCCGGTGCCGCGCTCAACCTCTACAACCCGGCGGCCATCGGCGTGATGGCGCGTGCCGGCATGCGCCGCTGGCAGGCGCCGGTGGAGATGTCGCGAGACGATCTCGCCCGGCTGCTCGCCGACTGCGCCGCCGAGGGTCTCGACCGGCCCTGCGAGGTATTCGCCTACGGCCACCTGCCGCTGGCCTGGTCGTCGCGCTGCTTCACCGCACGGCGTCACCAGAAGCCCAAGGACCGCTGCCAGTTCGTCTGCCAGAAGTACCCCGAGGGCCTGGCGCTGCGCTCGCAGGAGTCGAAGGAGGTGTTCACCCTCAACGGCATCCAGACCCTCTCGGGGGCCTGCCAGGATCTGCGCTACGAAGTGGGTGACATGGCCGCGATGGGCGTGGCGGTAGCGCGGCTGAGTCCGCGGGCCGAGGGCATGGCCGAGGTGGTCGCCGCCTTCGACGCCGCGCGCCGCGGCGAGCTGCCTGCCCCCGACCCGCTGGCGCTGGTCGAGGCCGAGGTGTGCGACGGCTACTGGCACGGCCGCCCGGGCATGGACAACACCCGGCTGCCCGCCGACTGAGCCGCCGCATGCCACGCGCCAGTCAGCGAGCCGCCGTTCCACCCGCTTAACCGCCGGTCCAAGTGCCCGGCATGGAGACTTCGATGATCGCCACCGACCTCGACACCTCCTGCAACACGCCCATCGGCGGCATCCGGCTACCCATCGCCGGCATGACCCAGATGACCGCGCTGGATTACCCGGATCATCTGGCCTGCGTGGTGTTTCTGCAGGGCTGCCCACTGCGCTGCGGCTACTGCGACAACAGCCAGCGGATGGCACCGCGACGCGGCGACGAGAGCGAATGGCAGGCGGTGCGGGCGTTTCTCGAGGAGCGCCGGGGCTTGCTCGAGGGGGTAGTCTTCAGCGGCGGTGAGCCCACGCTGCACAACGCCCTGCCGGCCGCCATCCGCGAGGTGAAGACGATGGGCTTCAAGGTCGGCTTGCACACCGCCGGGCCCTACCCGGCACGGCTCTTACGCCTGCTGCCGTGGCTCGACTGGGTGGGGCTCGACGTCAAGGGGCGCGGGCGCGACTTCGACCGCATCTGCGGGCGGACGGGCATCTGGCAACGCAACAGCCAGAGCCTGACGACGCTACTCGACAGCGGCATCGACTTCGAGTGTCGTACCACCGTGCACTGGCGCGACTTCGACCTGCGCGACGTGGAGCACCTGGCGCTGACCTTGGCCGACTGCGGCGTGCGCCGCTACGCCATCCAGGTGGCCCGCACCCGCGGCTGCCTCGACCCGGCCTACTGCCAGCCGGTGGCAGGCGCCCCGCCGCGGGCCATGCTCGCCGGACTGGTCAAGCGCCTGGCACCAAACTTCGAACACATCGAGTTACGCGAGTAGACTGGCCGGAGTGACACGATGTACCTGAGCTTGGCCGACATCCTGCTTTTGACCAGCATCCTGCAATCGCTGGTGCTCGCCGGCTTCCTGCTAATGCCAGACCACATACATCTACTCAGCAACCGCCTGCTGTTGGCGACAGTGCTTGCCTTTGCTGCGGGCCTGGCCGAAGTCTTCTTGTACAGCACGGGGCTGGCGCAGCGCTTCCTCAACCTGGCCTACCTGGGTACGTTGGTCGGCCTGCTGCAGGCCGGCCTGCTGTTTCTTTATGCCAAATCCCTGATGTACCAGGACTTTCGCCTGACGTCTGGGCACTGGATCCATACCCTTCTGTTCTGGATCGTCGGCGCCATCTTCCTGGTCGAGTACTACCTTCAACCGGATGAACTGAAGCGCCAGATCCTGATGGAGCGCGATCACCCGGGGGTATTGACCTCACCGCTCCTGGCGGCCGCTATACACCTGGTCTTTCTCGGCTACCTGATCGCCACCATTCGCGAGATCTCGGCTTTTGGCACGGGCGTGAGGCAAATATTCTCCAACATCGAGAACAAGCAGCTGGCCTGGCTACGTGTTCTATTGCTGGGCTATACGGCCGTCTGGAGTGTCAGCCTGGTCTACTGCCTGTCGGCGCACGTGTTCAAGAGCAGCGCCAGCGTATTGTGGGTATCGACAGTGGGAGGGGCGACGGGCTTCCTGTTCATCAACTACTTGCTCCTTCATGCGCTGCGACAGCCCATCGTGTTCTCGGGCCTCAGTGCTGAAGAGTCTCGCTTGCTAGCCAGCAGCAAGGAATCGACAACGAGCCAGCCGGCCAATGCAAACCTGCTGATGCGGCTCGAGGATCATATGCGTCACGGCAAACCCTACCTCGACGCCAATCTGACCGTGCAACAGCTCGCTCGTCAGCTCAATGTGACCACCCGGGAGCTGTCACGCGCCATCAACCAAGGGCTGAGGAAGAATTTCTTCGAATTCGTCAGCGATTACCGTATCGCCGAGGCGCGCAGGCGACTGATTGCCGATACCCACCAGACCATTCTGCAAGTGATGTACGACTCCGGCTTCAACTCGAAGTCGGTCTTCAACACGGCATTCAAGAGAGCGACCGGCATGACGCCCCGCGAGTTTCGCACACAGCCGTTGTCCGCTGCCGGCGAGTGTCCGGACCGCCCGGAAACGGAGTGAGGTTCGACTTCGTGCTGCCAAATAATGGAACCCCCAACCATTTGAATTTAATACCAATTAAACATTTACTCGAAAGCGTTCGAGATCGCATGAGCGAACGCTTCGAATTCTCCGTCTCCGTAGCATGAGGGATAGCCGAAACACGCAAACGGCTGCAAACCTTGAACCAAGGAGACCCATCATGACCTACCTTCGCCTTCCCCTGCGCAAGACGCTGCTCGCCCTTGCCACTTCCTCCGCTTTGGCCCTGGTCTTTGCTGCCCCCGCACTGGCCCATTGCGATGCCCTTGATGGGCCAGTGATTTCTGAGGCACGAATCGCTCTGAACTCAGGGGATGTCACCCCGGTCCTGAAGTGGGTTCCAGCCGTGGACGAAGCTCGAATCTCCTCGACGTTCGAGAAAGTGCTTGAGGTTCGCCAGAACGGCGGAAGCGCTCGGGAGCTGGCCGATCAGCAGTTCTTCGCTGAGCTGGTCGAAATCCATCGCGCTTCGGAAGACGCGCCCTTCACCGGCATAAAGCCGGCCGGAGCAATCGACCCGGCAGTGCAGCTGGCCGATAAGGCGTTGGACGAGGGCGAGATCGATACCTTCCTGGCTCGCATCGTAGAGAAATTCGAACAGAACGCCCGCTCTGCCTTTGAGGCCACGCTGGCCGCAAAACAGCAAGCAGGCAACGATCCCGAGCGGGGCCGGGAGTTCGTCGACCATTATGTGAACTACGTTCACTACCTTGAGGACGTGCATAAAGTAATTGCAGGTAACAGTGGGCATAGCCACTAAGAAAGCTACTAGCAGCTAACCGACGCCACCAGAATCACCAGGCCGCCGTCATGGCCGAAAATGGGCGTGGCCGTAGCATGGCTAATCCCTCGCCGAGGGGTCGCCGCCTTCGACGATACCCGCAATGAGCGTCTTTGCGGCCACCTTCGAGCCCCGCCGACCGGCGGGGTTCGTCGTTCCCCAACGTTCCAAATGGCCGTTTTCTGACCTGGGTCATTTCCCCTCGCTGCCGAAGGCACTAGCCTTCACACACCATATGTTGTGTATAGAAACACTAATTGGCAGCACATATAGGGAGATAACGGTGAACGCCCCCACCCGCCAGGCCGGCCCGCGCCGCATCGATGTCGCCTCGACCGTCAACGAATACCTCGAACGCGCCGACTGGCGCGTGCACGCCAATGCCAACCAGGGCTACTCCCTGGGTGGGCTGATCCTCAACGTCTCGGGCAAGCTGATCGCCAACTACTGGCTCGACGAGGTCTACCCGGCGGAGGTCGGCGCCGCCCACCGCGAGGGCGACCTGCACATCCACGACCTCGACATGCTGTGCGGCTACTGCGCCGGCTGGTCGCTGCGCCAGCTGCTGATCGAAGGCTTCAACGGCGTGCCCGGGCGCGCCGAGAGCGATCCGCCGCGGCATCTCTCCAGTGCGCTGGGGCAGATGGTCAACTTCCTCGGCACGCTGCAGAACGAGTGGGCCGGCGCCCAGGCCTTCAGCTCCTTCGATACTTACCTGGCCCCTTACGTACGTAGGGACGCCCTCGACTTTTCTGCGGTGAAGCAGGCGATCCAGGAGTTCATCTACAACCTCAACGTGCCGTCGCGCTGGGGCAGCCAGACGCCCTTCACCAACCTCACCTTCGACTGGGTATGCCCGGCGGACCTGCGCGACCAGGTGCCGATCGTCGGCGGCGAGGAGCAGTCCTTCACCTATGGCGAGCTGCAGGCGGAGATGGACCTGATCAACCGCGCCTACCTGGAGGTGATGGAGGCCGGCGATCGCCAGGGGCGGGTGTTCACCTTTCCCATCCCCACCTACAACATCACCCCGGATTTCGACTGGGAGAGCGACAACGCCGAGCGACTGTTCGCGCTGACCGCCAAGTACGGCTTGCCCTATTTCCAGAATTTCCTCAACTCGGACCTGGAGCCGCACATGGTGCGTTCCATGTGCTGCCGCCTGCAGCTCGACCTCACCGAGCTGCTCAAGCGCGGCAACGGCCTGTTCGGCAGCGCCGAGCAGACCGGCTCGCTGGGCGTGGTGACGCTCAACTGCGCGCGGCTGGGCCATCGCTTCGCCGGCGACCGGACGGGCCTGTTCACCGAGCTCGACCGCCTGCTGGCGCTGGGCCGCGACAGCCTGGAGCTCAAGCGCGAGCGTATCCAGCAGTGGATGGACGATGGGCTCTACCCCTACACCCAGCGCTACCTCGGCACCCTGCGCAACCACTTCTCCACCCTGGGCGTGAACGGGCTCAACGAGATGGTGCGCAACTTCTGCGACGACCGCTATGACATCACCGCCCCCGAGGGACGCCAGCTCGCCCTGGAGGTGCTCGACCACGTTCGCAGCCGGATGCAAGCGTTCCAGGCCGAGACCGGCCACCTCTACAACCTGGAGGCGACCCCGGCGGAGGGCACCACCTATCGCTTCGCCCGCGCCGACGCCGAGCGCTTCCCCGGCATTCTGCAGGCCGGTACGCCGGAGGCGCCCTACTACACCAACTCGAGCCAGCTGCCGGTGGGGCATACCGACGATCCTTTCGAGGCGCTGATCCACCAGGACCCGCTGCAGACCCGCTATACCGGCGGCACCGTGCTGCACCTCTACATGCGCGAGCGGCTCTCCAGCGCCACCGCCTGCCGCAAGCTGGTGCACACCGCATTGTCGCGCTTCCGCCTGCCCTACATCACCGTGACGCCGACCTTCTCGATCTGCCCGGTGCACGGCTACCTGGCCGGCGAACACGAGTTCTGCCCGAAGTGCGACGAGGCACTGCTGGCAAGACGCGCCGCGGCCGTTTCGGCCTGAGCGTTTTTGCAACTTACTGCTTTTCAATCCGCTGTTTTACCCACCACTGGAAGGAGCCAAGAAGATGACGAACATCGACACCCTGCCCACCGAACAACGCCAGCGCTGCGAGGTGTGGACCCGCGTGATGGGCTACCACCGTCCGGTCAGCCAGTTCAACGTCGGCAAGCGTTCCGAGCACCGCGAGCGCCGTCACTTCACCGAGCGGGCCGCCGCCCTGACGCCCTGACACTCGACCGACTGAGCGGCCGGGCCTCTGCGCCCGGCATGAGCCCACATCTGGGTAAGGAGCTTCCCGATGATCGCCACCGACCTCGACTCGTCCTCACCCGAGTTTCTCGACGGCATCCGCCTGCCCATTGCCGGCCTGACCCAGATGACCACCCTGGACTATCCGGATCACCTGGCCTGCGTGGTGTTCCTGCAGGGCTGCCCGCTGCGCTGCGGCTACTGCCACAACGGGCACATGATGGCGCCACGGCGTGGCGACGAGCGGGAGTGGCAGGCGGTTCGGGAGTTTCTGGAGAGCCGTCGGGGGCTGCTCGAAGCGGTGGTGTTCAGCGGTGGCGAGCCGACGCTGCACAATGCCTTGCCGGCCGCCGTCAGCGAGGTGAAGGCGATGGGCTTCAAGGTTGGCTTGCACACCGCCGGCCCCTACCCGGCGCGGCTCTCGCGCCTGCTACCGAATCTCGACTGGGTGGGGCTCGACGTGAAGGGGCGCGGGGGCGACTTCGACCGAATCTGCGGGCGCCCGGGCATCTGGCAGCGCAACAGCCAGAGCCTGATGGCACTGCTCGACAGCGGCGTGGCTTTCGAATGCCGCACTACCGTGCACTGGCGCGACTTCGACCTGGCCGACGTGGAGCGCCTGGCGCTGACCCTGGCCGACTGCGGCGTGCGCCGCTACGCCATCCAGGTGGCGCGCACCCGCCAGTGCCTCGACCCGGCCTACTGTCAGCCGGTGGAGAACGCCCCGCCACGAGCGATGCTGGCCGGGCTGGTCAGGCGCCTTTCCCCTCATTTCGAACGCATCGAGCTACGCGATTAGGCTCTGCCTGCGCTCACAGCCTCAGATTCTCCGGCCCAAACGCATCGGGCAGGAGCTGTTCCATGGTGTAGCGCTTGAGCAGCTTGCCCTCGGCGTTCACCACGTGAATGCGGGTCTCGGCGTCGGCGAATTCGCGGATGCGCTGGCGACAGTCGCCGCAGGGCGAACACAGGTGCTCGCCGGGGCCGATGACGTAGACGTGGCGCAGGTGCCGCTCGCCGGCGCTGACCATGGCGGCGATGGCCGAGGCCTCAGCGCACAAGCCCTTGTAGTGGGCCACCTCGACGTTGGCGCCGAAGTAACGCGCGCCGCTGCCGCTCTCCACCATGGCGCCCACCGGGTGCTGCGAATAGGGTGCATAGGCGTTATCGCGCACCGCGATCAATGCGCCAACGATGGCCGGGTCGACGGCATCGCTCATGCCAAGGCTCATGCCGAAGCCCCAGCGTCGTCGCGCAGTACCGCTTCCAGCGCCACCTCGACCATCTCGTTGAAGCTGCGCTCGCGGGCCTCGCTGGGCAGCGACTCGCCCTTGAGAATATGGTCCGACACCGTGCAGATGGTCATCGCCCGGCCGCCGAACTCCGCCGCCACGCCGTAGAGCCCCGCCGCCTCCATCTCCACGCCGACGATGCCGTAGCGCTTCATCAGGGTGAACAGCTCGGCCTGGGGGTTGTAGAACAGATCCGCCGAGAACAGGTTGCCCACCTTGACCGCCACGCCCTGGGCCGTGGCGGCGTCCACCGCGTGTCGGGTCAGTTCGAAGTCGGCAATGGCGGCGAAGTCGTGGCCCATGAAGCGGGTGCGGTTGACCGCCGAATCGGTGCTCGCGCCGAGGCCGATCACCACGTCGCGCACCGCCACGTCGTCGCGCACCGCGCCGCAGGAGCCGACCCGGATCAGGCGCTTCACGCCATAGTCGGTGATCAGTTCCTTGGCGTAGATGGAGACCGAGGGAATGCCCATGCCGTGTCCCATCACCGAGATCTCGCGACCGCGATAGCGGCCGGTGAAGCCGAGCATGTTGCGCACGCTGTTCACCTCGCGCGCCTCTTCGAGGAAGGTCTCGGCGATGTACTTGGCGCGCAGCGGGTCGCCGGGCATCAGCACGGTGTCGGCGAAGATGCCGCGTTCGCCCTGGATATGGGGAGTCGCCATGTCGAGGCTCCTATGCAGCGAGAGGGTCGGTGGGTAGTGGCTCGGGCAGAAAACTCGTGCCATCGGCCATGGGCGCAAGCCCCAGATGCACCGCCAGGCTCTGGCCGATATCGGCGAAGGTGTCGCGCGCGCCGAGCGAGCCGGGCTCGAGTCCCACGCCCAGCGCCAGTACCGGCACCCGCTCGCGGGTGTGGTCGCTGCCGTGCCAGGTGGGGTCGCAGCCATGGTCGGCGGTAAGGATCAGCAGATCGTCGTCGCGCAGTTTGGCCAGCAGCTCGGGCAGGCGAGCATCGAAGGCTTCGAGAGCGGCGGCGTAGCCGGCCACGTCGCGGCGGTGGCCGTAGAGGGTGTCGAAGTCAACGAAGTTGGTCATCACCAGCGAGCGCTCGCCAGCCTCATCCAGGGCAGCCAGGGTGGCGTCCATCAGCGCGTCGTGGCCACTGGCCTTGACCGTGCGCGTCACGCCGCAGTGGGCGTAGATGTCGGCGATCTTGCCGATGGCGATCACCTCGCCGCCGTCGCTCTCGAGCTTTTGCAGCACCGTGGGCGCGGGCGGCTCGACGCTGTAGTCACGGCGATTGGCGGTGCGAGCGAAGTCCGCCGCGCTCTGCCCGACGAAGGGCCGCGCGATCACCCGGCCGATGTTGTAGGGCTCGAGCAGGCAACGGGCGGTCTCGCACAGGGCGTAGAGCCGCTCGAGGCCGAAGGCCTCCTCGTGGGCGGCGATCTGGAACACCGAGTCGCCCGAGGTATAGACGATGGGCTTGCCGCTCGCCACGTGCTCCTCGCCGAGCCGGGCGATGATCTCGGTGCCCGAGGCGTGGCAGTTGCCCAGCACGCCGGGCAGCCCGGCCTCGCGCTCGAGCGCCTGGAGCAGCTCGGGCGGGAAGCTGTCCTCGAGGTCGAAGAAGTAGCCCCAGTCGAAGCGCACCGGCACCCCGGCGATCTCCCAGTGGCCCGAGGGGGTATCCTTGCCCGAGGAGATCTCGCGGGCATGGCCGTAGGCGCCGATCACCTCGGCTGGCACGTCAACTCCCTTGGCCCAGTTGCCGGTGCTTTCGCGGTGGGCGTGGAACAGCCCCAGCCGGCCCAAGTGGGGCAGTGCAAGCGAGCCCTGGCGACCGGCACCGTTACACTCTCCACGAGCGCAGGCGGCGGCGATATGGCCCAGGGTATCGGCCCCGGCGTCGCCGAAGTCCACCGCATCCGGCGCGCCGCCGATGCCGAAGGAATCGAGTACCAGCACGATGGCACGTGTCATGGCGCCTCCCGACGAATCACGTCCTGAATGAGTGTAGGCAATCTGACGTCGCCAGCGGTGACGTCGTTCACTTCGATGGCCGCCTTGAGCTGGGCAGCAGCATGCTCGGCATCGGCCTCGCTTGCCGCATGCACCCAGGCCAGCGGTCGCTCGCCGTCGACCGCCTCACCGATGGCGGCGATGCCAGTCAGCCCGACCGCGGGGTCGATGGCGTCCTGCGGCGCACGCCGCCCACCGCCCAGCGTCACCACGGCGAGGCCCAGGGCGCGAGTGTCCATGCGCGTGACCCGCCCGCTGCGCTCGGCATGCACGGGACGAACGATAGGCGCCTGGGGCAAATAGCGGTCGTGGCGCTCCAGCAGGTCGGCGGAGCCGCCCAGGCCCGCCACCATGCGCGCGAAGCGCTCGGCGGCGGCGCCGCTGGCAAGCCGCTCATCCAGCAGCGCCAGGGCTGCATCGCGGCTGTCCGCCAGGCCACCGGCCAGCAGCAGCTCGGCGGCGAGTTCACGGGTCACCTCGAGCAGGCGGCCGCCCGTCCTTTCCCCTCTCTTATCACCGGTAAGCAGCGTGATCGCTTCGCGTACCTCGACGGCGTTGCCGGCGCAGGGCGCCAGCGGCTGGCTCATGTCGGTGAGCAGCGCGGTGGTCGGCGTACCGGCGCGGCTGGCCACCTCGGCGATGGTACTCGCCAGTTCGAACGAGGCCTCATGGGTGGGCATAAAGGCGCCGCTGCCGGTCTTGACGTCCATCACCAGGGCATCGAGGCCGCAGGCGAGCTTCTTGCCCAGTATCGAGCTGACGATCAGCGGCAGCGACTCCACCGTGGCGGTGACGTCGCGGATGGCGTAGAGCCGCCGGTCGGCCGGCGCCAGCTCGGCGGTCTGGCCGACGATGGCCACGCCCGCCTCGCGCACCAGGGTGCGAAAGCGCTCCCGCGAGGGCACGATGTCGTAGCCGGGAATCGCCTCGAGCTTGTCCAGGGTGCCGCCGGTGTGGCCCAGGCCACGGCCCGAGACCATCGGCACGAAGCCGCCGCAGGCGGCGACCCATGGCCCCAGCACCAGCGAGACGAGATCGCCCACGCCGCCGGTGGAGTGCTTGTCCAGCACCGGCCCCGGCAGGTCCAGATCAGGGCCCAAGCCGCGCCACGCCAGCACCTCGCCGGAGTCGCGCACCGCCTCGGTCAGCGCCACCGTCTCGGCGGCATTCATGCCGTTGAGGTAGATCGCCATGGCCAGCGCCCCGACCTGGGCGTCGGAGAGGCTGCCGTCGCTGATGCCGCCCACCAGCTCACGGATCGCCTCGGGCGAGAGCGCCTCGCCGTCGCGCTTGGCGCGGATCAGCTCCTGTGGCAGTGCTCGTGCCGGCATCAGTAGCCCTCCGTCGAGCCCTTGTCTTCCCCGACACCCAAGGTTTCCAGCAGGCTGCCGAGCAGGCCCGAGGCACCGAAGCGGAAGTGCGCCGGGGTGATCCAATCCGCTCCCATCACCTGCTCGGCGAGCTGCAGGTAGGCGGCGGCATCCTCGGCGGTGCGCACGCCGCCGGCGGCCTTGAAGCCCACGTCGCGCCCGCTCGCCTTGATCGCGGTGAGCAGGACCTTGGCGGCGTCCAGGGTGGCGTTGACCGCCACCTTGCCGGTGGAGGTCTTGAGGAAGTCGGCACCGCCGTCGATGGCCAGCATGCCGGCACGGTCGATCAGCCCCGCCTCCTTGAGTTCACCTGTCTCGAGGATCACCTTGAGCACGGCATCGCCGCACTCGCGCTTGCAGGCGGCAACCAGCTCTTGGCCGACCTCGGCGTCGCCCGCCATCAGCGCCCGATAGGGAAACACCACGTCGACCTCGTCGGCCCCCGCGGCGATGGCCGCGCGGGTCTCGGCCGCGGCACGCTCGACGTCGGCCTCGCCGTGGGGGAAGTTGGTCACCGTAGCCACCTTGACCTTGCCGGCCAGGCCCTGCCCGGCCAACGCCTCACGGGCGGTTTCGATGAAGGCGGGGTAGATGCACACCGCCGCTGGATGACCCGCAGGCGTATTGGCACGGGCACACAGTTCACGAATGACGGCGTCGCTGTCGTCGTCGTTGAGGCTGGTGAGGTCCATCAGCGCCAGGGCCTGGCGTGCGGCCTGCTGCAGATCGGTCATGGTATTACCTGTCGAATCAAGAAGTCGTTGGCAGCAGCCATCAGATCACTCCCCCCAGGGCGAGGAAGAAGCCGGCAATGGCCGCCGACATCAGGTTGGAGAGCGTGCCCGCCAGCACGGCCTTCACCCCGAAGCGGGCGATGTCGTGGCGCCGGCTGGGAGCGATGCTGCCCAGGCCGCCGAGCAGGATGGCGATCGACGAGAGGTTGGCGAAGCCGCACAGGGCGAAGGAGAGGATCGCCACGGTATGCCCGCTCATGACCTGGCCGGTATTCGCCACCAGCGAATCGCCGTCGATGTAGGGCGCCAGGTTGATGTAGGCGACGAACTCGTTGACCACCAGCTTCTGGCCGATGAAGGAGCCGGCCAGCGTGGCCTCCGCCCAGGGCACGCCGAGCACGAAGGCGAGCGGCGCGAACAGCCAGCCCAGGATCAGCTCCAGGCTCAGCTCCTCGACGCCGACCCAGCCGCCCACGCCGCCGAGCATGCCGTTGATCAGCGCGATCAGGCCGATGAAGGCGAGCAGCATGGCGCCCACGTTGGCCGCCAGGCGCAGCCCCGAGGAGGCCCCGGCCGCCGCCGCATCGAGGATGTTGACCGGCTTGTCCTCCTCCTCGATGACCTGGTTGGCCTCCTCGGTGTCGTCCACCGGCTCCTGGGTCTCGGGCATGATCAACTTGGCGAACAGCAGCCCGCCGGGGGCGGCCATGAACGACGCCGCGACGAGGTACTCCATGGGGATGCCCAGTGCCGCGTAGCCCGCCAGCACGGAACCGGCCACCGAGGCCAGCCCGCCGCACATCACCGCGAACAGCTGCGAGGGCGTCATGCGGGCGATGAAGGGGCGCACCACCAGCGGCGCCTCGGTCTGGCCGACGAAGATGTTGGCGGTGGCCGAGAGCGATTCGGTGCGCGAGGTGCCCAGCGCCTTCTGCAGCGCCCCGCCGAGGATGCGGATCACCCACTGCATGATGCCGATGTAGTAGAGCACGGCGATCAACGAGGAGAAGAAGATGATCACCGGTAACACCTTGATGGCGAAGACGAAGCCGACATTGCCGGTATCGGCCAGGCCACCGAAGAGGAAATCGATACCGTCGTTGGCGTAGAGCACCACCTGGCTGACACCGGCGGAGATGGTCTGCAGCACCGCCTGGCCGAACGGCACGTAAAGCACGAAGGCACCGATGCCGGCCTGGATGGCGAAGGCGCCACCCACGGTTCGCAGGCGGATGTCGCGCCGGTTGGTAGAGAAGATGAGGGCGATGGCGATCAGCGTCGCCATGCCGACCAGGCTCATGATGGCGGTCATGGGTTCCTTCCTTTCGTGCCGGCGGCGTGCGTGGGGCCGCCGCATCTGGTTGTCGTCATTTCAGCGCAGGGGAAGGCTGCACGAATGTGAAAAATATAACATTGAATGTAAGACTTCCAACATCCTTATCCCAAAAACGGCAAAACCGCTACACAGGGTAGCGGTTTTGCCAGAAGGGTCACTCGAGGCCCGATACGATCAGGGCATGGTGACACGACGCTGCGGGTCGTCAGCGGTCATCAAGCAGGGAAACCCGGCGGGAAGACGTTCGTCGAAGACCCGATCGAAGACTTCCAGCGCCTGGCTCGGTGAGATGATCTCATGACGTACCAATGGCCACCTTAGACAATCCTCGTGCCGCACCAGCGAGGGCCCGCGCCGATGCAGCACATGCACGAGCACAGGCACGAACTCATGGCCAAGCACCGAGAGGACTGCGGCACGGTGTTGACCATTGGCCACCACGAAACGCACCTCACCATCACGCTCAAGTGTATCGACCACGATATGCTGCTGAAAATATCCGAGCTGCTGGGATGCATGACGGCGATAACCATCGCGCAGTATGGTCTCGTACAGGTGGATCAGCTTGCCCAGGCGGTGCTCGCCAAACCAGGCCGGTTTGGGCCCCACCTGACGAACCGCCGTTTCGCTCATTTTCGGTCCGTCGTGCGTGCTGCCGTGAGACTTAGGCTCGGCATAGGCGCGCAACACTTCCACCTGGGCCATGTCGCTCCACGGCATGAAGTCGCTCAAGGGAGGTGCTGCTTGCAACCAGGGATGGGAGTTCTCTTCGCACAAGCCCAGCGACGTCGCCAGTGACGCTGGCTGCCATCGCTGCCAGTACGCTTCCAGACAGCTACCCTTGTATCCTCGGTATTCTCCTCTTACATATTGGTGCAGGCTTTGTACGTAGGGATGCAGCGAGTTACGACCATAGGCAATACCGGTCGATCCGAACCAGCGACAATCGGCCAGCCGGCAGCAGATGAGACAGGGCAGGTCTCGATAGGCGTATAGCGCTTCCAAGGGGCCTAGCGCTTCCTGACTCAGGTCTTTTACGGGATATCGCCTGGGTCCGATCTTGCGCCAGACCCGCCGGGGTAATCGAGCCAACTTCCGACCACGTTTGAGCATCGTGGCAACTGCTGTCGTCGTCATCGCACTTCCTTTCGGGATCAGCTTGAGGGGGGAGCAAGGCGACGTCAGCCAGTGGCTCTCTCGGACCGTGTCTGTAGTTCAGGAGGTCAGCCGAAGTCCTTGCGCAGCGCCTCGAGAACATCGAAGGCACGCAACAGATCTTCTCGGGATACGCTGCAGAAGCGATTCAACGAGCGCTTCAGGTCTGTGGTCGAGACGCCCTCGGTACGCGGCAGGTAGACCACCTCGCAATAGGGCGACAGGAAGTCGAAATGCCCCCGCCAGTCGTCGCCGATAGCAAAGGTGCTTACCTCGTAGCGCTGAATGTCTTCGACCTTCTGCTCCCAGCAGGTTTCGGGGATGACTTCGTCCACGTAGCGGATGGAGCGAACGATTTCGGCACGCTGCTCGAAGGGGATCAGGGTTCGCTTGCCCTTGCCGGAATTGAACTCGTCGGTCGAGACCGCCACGATCAGGCGGTTTCCCATGCTGGAAAGCCGCCGCAGCAGGTTGAGGTGGCCAATATGAAACATGTCGAAGGTGCCATAGGTAATCACGGTGCCATTCATGATGTCGCTCCTCAAGGAATCACACGCTCCGCGCCGGGTCACGACTTCCACCAACCTCGCATGCGCTCGAAACAGGATTGCGGCATCAACAGCAGGAAGGCTCGCAACCAAAGCCGCGGGGGCATGCCGGCCAGCGTCAGCGACGCCAGGTCCGCTCTCACCGATTGTCCCAGCCGCTTCTTCTTGACTGCCCAGCAGAGTACCTTCCGGTTGACCGCTGCCCGGAGATAATGGGATTCGTACCATGACAATCGCCCGGCAAATTCGTCTACCAGGTCGACCCCGGGGTGAACGTGAACCAGGTCGTTCTGGCCACGGCTAGCACCATTGTTCTCGATCAACCAGAGGCTGGTCACGGTATCGTCGTAGTGGATCGCCTCGAGTACGCAAAGCGCCTTGAGCCAGAAATAGGTATCGTGCCCGCGGCGATAGCGGTCGACCGGAAAGCCACCCAGTGCAAGGAAACGTCCACGACGAATGCAGGCGCCATTCATATTGATGAAATCGCAGTGGGAGAACGCCTCCAGTGCCTCACGACGTGCCAATACACCGGTGGGAATGCTTTCCGCCCTGGGCAGCCGTTGATGTCCTTCCATCTTCTGATAAGCGTTGACGAACAGTTCGATCTCGGGGTGCCTGGCGATTGCCTCGGCAAAGCGGGACAGATGATCGAAGAGCAGGATATCGTCGGCATCGAAAAAGACCAGCCATGGTGCCTTGGCCTCTTCGGCTCCGACATTACGCGCTGCATAGCCACCAGGTCCGGGCTCGTCGCGCTGCAGCAGGCGCAGCCGTCCCTTCTGGGCATGCCGTTCGAGCAGTTCGTAGGAGCCGTCGGTAGAGCCATCGTCCACGGCGATGACTTCGAAGTCCCGAAATGTCTGTTGAAATAGGCTGGAGAGCGAGGCCGCCAGCGTCGCTACCTTGTTATAGACAGGTATCACGACTGAAAAAAATGCCATTTCAGTGGCTCCGATGGCGACGCCAGCGATCATAGAAACCCAGCGTCTGCTCACCGACCCACAGCCGTACAAGGCGCTGCAACCCGCGTGACACGAGACGACGCCTCAGGTCGATTTCGTAGAGACTTCGATGCCAGAGCAGTGCCCGGCGATTTCCCGCTACCAGCGCCTGCATCATGCCCAGGTCCTGGCGATCCTCGAAGGATCCGCGCGAGCGCTTGAAGTGCGCGATCTGGTCGAACGAGACGCAACGCAGCTCGCCCAGGCGAAAATGACAGCAAGGATCCGCGAGCAGCTCCCGGAGCGTACGCCCGTGATGCTCCTGATATTCGTCATTACGCTTTATTCGTGGCCGATAGGATCGCTCGGCCGTGAGTGACAGATACTCGATGTTCTCGGCCTTGCGCAGTCCATAGAGTTCGAGCACCAGGCTCGTATCCAGCAGGACTTCGTCATGGCGGTAGCGATTGCTGGCCATGAACGAGCGGAAGTAGGAGAGCCGGGCCGAGGTAACGGAGAAACGTCCCAGGCGTGCAAAGCGCAGGAAATGACTGGCGCTGTCGTCGAGCAGCCAACGCGCCATCTGGATCGCTTCCTCACCGGCCAGGAGCAGCCATTCACCCTGGCTGTCTGCCACCCTGCTGCTGTCGGTCCACGACGGCGTTCGGTAGACCAGCAGCTCCAGCGTGGTCGTCCGCCCCGGGAGGATGATATGGGTCAGCGTCTCCAGATTGGCCCAGGCACGAGGGGTGAGCCGAATGCTCTCACGATAGCCGATCTCCTCAACGCTGAACGGAAAGCCTTTCGCCCTGGTTCTTGTCTTGTTTGTCCTGATAGCCAGCCTCCAGGTGGTTCCGCCCTGTGCCAGAGACTCGAGGGCGGAACGGCGTGTCAGCGGGTGCGTGGGTAAGCTCAGCCCTGCGTACGTCGTTTTCATGCCGGTTGCTCCCCTCCGCTACTTCCCTGTTTGCGGATACGTTCAACTAAAGAAGTTATCGCCGATCCACTGGTTGCGTTTCGACAGTCGTTTCAAGGTATCCGGATCGGGCCTCCAACCAAGCCCATCGAGAAATTCATCGAGCCGCTCGAGCGTCATGCTCAGCGCCAAGGGCGCATAGCTCGACTGGGCGCGCAGCGTCTCGAGAATACCGCGGTAGTCGTGATCCTTCGGCACCACGACCTTGGCATCCCGCTCGCTGTGATCGGACGGGAGACCCGACAGGTATCCCTTGTGATAAACGGCGTGGTAACTCAGCGACAGGAAATGCTCATCGGCTGCCGGCACGCGAACGAGCCCATTGACCCAAATGGCGTTGTCCAGCATTTGCCGCGCCTTGGCTGCCGGATAGTAGCTGCCTTGGTGGTGGCTGGTCCCGGGAAGCCCGCTGACGCTATAGATGTCGCAAGGAATGTCCTTGCTCCTGCGGTTGACGCTCACACACCCACTGAGTGTCTGGGCATCCGCGTCGGCAACGAGGATGTCGACGTCTTCGCCCGGCTCGACGTGGGGCAAGGTATCGAACCAGCGCAGTACGACGTAGTCGACGTTCCTTTCCTTCAGGGTGACAAGAAAGCCCGTCATCCCCGCGCGACCATCGATGTACCGCCTGTGCGTTACCGGCTGCCGTAGCAGGCTCGCATAGCGCTGTCGGGTATAACGCTTGAGTTTCTTGAGCCACATGTTTTCCCCACCTTTATCGCCGGACATTCGCATGTCACGGGCGGCCGAATGCTTGCCCGGCATGAATGGAACCGGGGGCAACTGCGTCAGGCCGCCGGTCCCTGACCAAAGCCGTCTGTCAACTTATGCCGGACCGCCCCACCGGCGCTTCCACCGCTCATGCGTCGGCCTCTCCGCCGAGCCATGCGCCGTATTCCGCTCAGAGTGATACCGACGAGCGTGATGTAACGCACTACCACCAGCAGCGGGCGCGGAAAGGAATATAGGCACATGAAGCGCGGCAGGCCGGTATAAGGCAGCCAGCGCCTAAGATAGGGGCGGTACTGGGTAGTGGGGGGGATATCACCGGGAAAGGTGTCCGGCACCGGGTACCAGGCGTAGTTGCCCTCCAGCGAATCCCGTTCCTGACCGGGCTGCAGGTACTCGAAATCGATGACCTTGAGTCCCTTGCACGGGTCGTAGATCACATTGTGCGGATTGAAATCAATGCACTCATAGCCGAGCCGCCGGTAGTGCAGGATGAGCGTTCGCAAGCGCTCGATGGCCCATATCGGCAGCAAGCCATGGGGATAGAACAGCGGTTTCGGAGAAAGAATGCTAGACAGGCTGTTCTCATACCATTCAAACACCAGGTACGAAGGACCCACCTCCAGGATCTGCGAAATTTCCGGCAGTGTGCTGCCCAGTTCCCGCGCCTTGACTTCACGCTCCAGGAAGCGCTCCCGGCCGGGCCGGAAGGTCTTGCAGATCGCCTGGCGACCATGGAAGTCGATCAGCTCCACCTTGGCCCGGCGCGCATGCTTGCTCAGGTCGGCCAGGACCGGATAGGGCGTGACGAAAGCCTCGTTGCGCTGTCGGGCGCTGGCCAACACCTCCTCCATTCGCTCCGGCGCCACCACACCCAGATACTCCATCGCCTGCATGGCATTGTCGGAAGAGTGCACGGGATTGCAATGCTGCGAGGCGGGAATGCCACGGTTTACCTGCCGGCGCATCTGCTCCTTCACCGTGAACACGCGGGCGTTGTCCACCATCTCGGAAGCGCCCGAGGCCTTCGAGGGCGAGCGATCGGGATAGACGTCATGCGTCACGAGCAAGTGAGCAGGCAAGCCGCCGCTGCACGGAAACGGGCCCCGGCCCCAGTTGCCGCCGCGGATCAGATCGGCCACATCGTCGCGATGCGCCCCGTCGATCGGCACGTCGCAGAGCACGTCAAAGCCATGACGGGCAAGGATACCCCGCAAGGCGTCGAGGTGCGCCAGCCCGCGTTCCCGAATCAGATAGACCGCCAGACCCGGCACGCTGTCCTGCCCAAAGTCCTGCAGTCGCGTCTTGAGCCAGGGATTGACGCCAGACAGCTTGAGCATGGTATCCGAGAAAGGCGACCAGCCCGCCGCGGCAAGCCGGTCGTCCAACTCATCGAGGCAGAATCGACACGCTAGCGGCCACAAACCGCAGCGCGCATTCAAGTCCTCGATGGCCTGAGCATACGGCGAGGCCATGTCGCCCTCGTCGTCGTCAGCATCGCTGGGCAGGCCGCTGGCCAGGCCGAGATGATAGACCGCCTCCGCGCTTACCACCATCAATCGCTGGGCATCGTTGGCAAGCCGGGGAGCCTGCTTCGCGCGCACCGTGTCCAGCAGCTCACGTGAGCGGCGAACCGGTAGATACGCCACCCCGTTGCGATCGCTGCCCCGCAATCCTCCCACGCTGTAGAGGGTACAGCGAAGGTCGCCGGGGCGCGCCCTGGAGCGCATCAGCCCCGCCATCTGCGACAGCCCGTCATCCGCCACCAGCAGCACGACATCCTCGCCGCTGGGCCAGGCCACCTCCGCCCCTGGCCAGTGCAGGAAGATATGATCGATCTCCCGCTCGACCAGGGACACGGCCAACGCCTCGAATCCCGCGAGCCCGGCCACATAGCGCTGTCGATGTTCGCGACGCCTACCCCTTAAACGCCGATCCAATCTGCTCCGAATTTGCTTCCATTTCATCGTGGGTTCCCTCTTGGTGCTGACGCGCGTCAATCCCTGTCGCCAGGGCAGGAGTCGCCGTTCTCTCGATGAAGCAATCGTCGAATACCTTGAGCGCGGCCGACGGCTTGAACAGCCCAGAAGACACACCCGGCCAGAACATGACGTCCTGGCGGCGCACGAAGTATTCGACCCGGATGGGAATACGGGAGTAACCCAAGGCACTGATCACGGCATAGCGATGCTGGCCTACCAGCACCTGCCAGCGCCAGCGTCCATCGGGGTGGCTCAGCACGATGGCGCGGATATCTCCATCGGTGCCGTCATGGCGTCGCACACCGTTGGCACGCACCGATTCCAGCACCCGCGCCAGGCGTTCGACTTCGACGTGCAGCTTGAGCTCGCTCACCGGCCCGCAGAATTTCCAGCCGTCCTCGACATCGAGCGGTTTACCGAGGACGCGGGCATTCTCGCGTCCCTCGGTGCGCCGCCGCTGGGCTCGCTTCTGCTCCAGCCCGAGCGGATCCCAGGGCCAGGGAGATAGCCACGTCGGCAGCGTTGCCAAGTCCCCGGCCTCGCTCCCTTCGAGGCCGAAGAACTCGGCCGCCGAGCGGGGCTGCCAATCACGGTAGAAGTTCGCCAGCGCCTCGCGGATCAGCGCCCGCTCACGGCCGGGGCTGGCCAAGGCCTGCTGCATCACGGAGACGAGCGGGCGCGGGCGGTCGAAAGGGAAGTTGAGAAAACCGAAGCCCCACCCCACGGGGGCATCGAGCAGCAGGCGTCGTCCCGGGTGCCGATAGCTGAGCAGCAACGGATTTCCCTGGTGGTTGCGCCCGTCTATGGGCGCATAACGCTTCATCGACTGCAGATGAAACCCGACGGCTTCCACCTTGCGGATGAACCAAAGTTTTATTAGCAGCGGCTCGATGCGCATGTCAGCCTCCCTTGGCCAAGGGGCTCAGCCTGGGCACCTGCCGGGCACCCGGAAGTCGGCTCGGCTGAGCGGGGTACGGGGGGGCGGTCGTCAACAGCCGAGCCTGGCGTTCTTCCCAGATCAGGTCCGCCAACTCATCGGTCGGCCGATAGTCCAGCGGTGCCGCCTGCAGCAGTTGCCGGATGGTCGAGTGTTCGGCGCTGGCCAGCGCTCGCTCGAGCCTGCGCAGGAAGGCTTCGAGCAGCGGCCACTCCCAATAACGCTCGGAGCTGGCCAGGATCCGGTCGTGGCAGGTCCGTGCCGCCGCATCGCCGATCAACAGCTCCTCGAAGAGTTTCTCGCCCGGCCGCAACCCGGTGTAGACGATCTCGATATCGCCGCCAGGGTGCCGTTCGTCCTTCACCGTCAGCCCGGAGAGGCGGATCATGTTCACCGCGAGGTCATGAATGCGCACCGGCTCGCCCATGTCGAGCACGAATACCTCCCCACCGCTGCCCATGGCCCCGGCCTGGATGACCAGTTGTGCCGCCTCGGGAATGGTCATGAAATAGCGGGTGATATCGGGATGGGTGACCTCGACCGGCCCGCCTTGCTCGATCTGCTGGCGAAAGCGCGGCACCACCGAACCGCTCGAACCAAGCACGTTGCCGAAGCGCACCATGCAGAAGCGGGTCTGGCTGCCGGCCCGTGAGAATGCCTGACAGATCAGCTCGGCCAGGCGCTTGGAGGCCCCCATGGTATTGGTCGGCCGCACGGCCTTGTCGGTGGACACCATGACGAAAGTGGCCACCCCTCCCTTCATCGCCGCCTGGGCCAGCTCGAGCGTACCGAAGACGTTGTTGCGCAGGCCTTCGACCAGGTTGTACTCCACCATCGGCACATGCTTGTAGGCCGCAGCGTGGTAGACGGTATGCACGGCGAAGGTGCCAAAGATCGTGGCCAGGGCATCGCGACTCTGGACCGAGGCCAGCAGCGGCTTGAGCTCGACCCCTGCCGCCACGGCCGGATGCCGCAGCAGCTCCTGTTCGATGGAAAAGAGGGCGAACTCGCATTTGTCGAGCAGCAGCAGCCGCGCCGGCTGCTGCGCCAGGATCTGGCGGCACAGTTCGCTGCCAATCGACCCTCCCGCACCGGTCACCATGACCGACTTGCCACGGATCTCGGCATCCATCAGGTCGGCGAAGGGCGGCACCGGCTCCCGGCCCAGCAGGTCTTCCAGCGCCACGTCACGGACTTCCGAGATACTTGCTCGGCCAGCGATGACGTCGGCACTGCCGGGAATGGTCTTGACGGGCACGGACAGCACGGAAAGACGCTGCAGGATCTCTCGGCGCCGGCAACGCGGCGCGCTGGGAATGGCGAGCAGCACCATGGCGGCCTTGTGCTCCGCGACCAACGCCGCCAGGGCGACCGGCTGATGCACTCGCAGCCCTTCGACCAAGGTACCGTTCAAGCCACGCCAGTCATCGACGAAGGCCACCGGTTCATACTCGCTGCCATGACGCAGGGCTGACACCAGCTCGCTGCCGGCTGCACCGGCACCGTAGATCACTACCGGACGCCGCTTGCATCGCTGGCTATGCAGGTAGAGTTCCCGCAGCAGGAATCGCACACCGCCGACTCCCAACAGCACCAACAAGGCATAGGTGATGACGATAGGCAGCACCAGTTCGGGTCCCTTCAGTCGCGTGACCAGCAGTACAACCGCGGTCGACGCCGCCACCGCCAGTGCGGTAATCAGTATGGTGGTGTGGTTCATGTAACGGATCACCACCCGGTACAAGCCCAGCCAATGGAACAGCACCAGGCTGGCCAGGGCCACGATCAGGCTGGTCGACCACAGTTCCGGATCGAACAACGGCACCAGGCTTTCCCGATGAAGCGCGGCGGCCAATAGCAGACCGGTGGCGACGATCAGGCCATCGCCCGCAACCAGCACGCGCCGTTTGACGCAGCGTGGCAATACCAGCAACGACTGCAAGGAAATATGCATGGCTCTTCCCTCTGATTCTCCAGGTCATTCCTGACCTGGGAGTTCCAGGGCCACAGCGACCTGTGCCCAGTCGAGATACTTGTAGTTCTGGTTCTGCGATGCATTCCTGCCGCTCTGTACCACGACCAGCCCCGTGGCAAAGCGCTCTCCGAAATTGTGTGAACTGACCTCGATACCGTCGGTCTCGCGTACGCTGCCGATGCCGCTCGCGCTGTCCTCATCGATGCGGAAAACGCCCCTGAGACGGTAGGGGGGCGAGGCATCGAGCACGGCGAAGCGATGGTTGCCCTGGCTGGAGACGATCAAGTACTGGTCGCCATAAAGTGCCAACCCTTCGATATCGGGTTCCAGGGGCTTTTTCGCCTCGATGACGACTTCACGGCTCGTTCCCGCCTCCGGAGCCGCCTGCATGACCCAGACACCTACGTCCTCCTCGCCGACGAACAGCAGCGAGCGGGTATCGTCGACCACACAACCCTCGGGCTGGGAGCCCAGCCGGAAGAAGCGCAGCAGCTCGACAGAGGGCTCGCCCTGGGTCATCTCCAGGCGATACTGGAGATAGCGGCCATCCTTGGCATTGGTAAAGACGTGCAGTTCCTCACCGTAACGATAAAGGCAGATACCGTAGATACCCTCCAGGCCGGTAGGTACCAGGCCGATCAGGCTTACCTCACCGACAGGGTCGATCTCGAACACCGCCAGGCTCTCAGTATCGCGGTGGGTCGCCACGGCAATGTCCCGGCGTCGCCCGTCGAGGTACACGCCCTGGCGCAGGTCGACGTTGTTGATCCTGCCCACCGGCAGCGACTGCAGGCGCTGCCCCTCCAGGTCGTAGACCTCCAGGCCACGCTTCTTGTCGGTGCCCAGCACTCGGCTCTGCTCCGGCGCCTCGCCGTTGTACCAGATGGCAGGATCGTCGGCGGCATCGCCGCTACTCTCTACCGGAACGGTCTCTCCCTGGGCCCTGATGACAGCCAAGGATTGCGCAGTGGCCAGCGTGGATGACAAGCCGACCCATAGCAGCGCGTAGGCCGCTCCAAGCGTCACCGCGACACTGGCTAGTTGGCGGTAAAGCCGTCCTCTCGGCCTGAAGTGCGAATTGTCCATGGCTTCTCCCAGTCTTCAGCGTTCGAGTTCCGGCTTGCCCGGGACATCCACGACAACATCCTTGAGCCTTATCCAGCCCTGCCCATAGATATGCCAGCAGATCGCCAGCATCATCCAGAACAGGGTCGAGCGAAGCCCATTGTGGGTAAGCGAATAAATCAGCGGCCCCGCCACTCCCAGCCATACGTATAGCGGCGCCCTGCGCAGCGCGAGGAAGATGACCGCCAGGAACAGGCCTAATCCCGGCACGCCGTAGGCGAACAGCATGTTGACGTAGGAAGAGTGGATTTCGCTGTTGTGATAGGGCGCAAAGCGATGACGCTCGCCTTCCGCCGCCCCCAGGATGGCGTACTCGGGGAAGTTGGCCAGGCGATCGAACTTGCGCTCCTCGTAGACGTTCTCCACCTTCGACTGTGCGCGGTCCATGCGCGCCTGGAGATTGCTCTGCACCTGGCCATCGGAACGCAGGTTCACCGCCAGCACCGCCGCCAGGATCAGCGGTGCCACCAGCAGCAGCCTGGCAAAGCGGCGCAACCGATCCATGTTGGCCACGACCCAGCCGACCCCGACCAGCACCGCGCCGCCCATGGCGCCGAGCGAGGAGGCTGCCAGCATGCTGACCACCGCAGCTGCCACACCCGCCAGCATCAAGGGGCGTAGCGGTGGACGGAAGTCGTCGAGCAGCATGAGAATCACGATCCCGCATAGTGAAAAGTAGGCCAGCTGGTTGGGATTGTTGAAGCTGCCGGTGGTGCGGTTCGCTCCCGCCCCCAGTTGCAGCAGCACCTGGCTTGCGGCCACCAGCAAGGCGATGGAGAGCGCATTGCGGATCAGGCTACGACCCATGTCGCCGGATACGCTGAGGAAACGCAGCAGCGCCATCCCCACCAGGAAATTGAAGAAATAGAAGGCGGGGTAGATGAAGAAGGCGCTGCTCTCCATGACCAGCGCCCAGCCCAAGCAGACGAGCAGCACCCATAGCACCATCAGGGCCCAGCACAGGGCGAAGGACGATACCGTGAGCCGCCTGTCGCCGAGCGCCAGCAGTGTCATCAATGCTGCGAAGCCAAGCAGAAGGAAGTCGGCAGGTTGGGGCTGGCCGCTGGGAAAGACATACAGGCTCGCCAGGCTCAATCCGAAGAACAGTAACGTCGCAGCGATCAGAAACATGGCTATGCGCTCTAGAGGTTGGCCATCATGCGGAACGTGACGTTGCGCGCGACCAGGTCGTCATAGGTACCGCTGTCGACGACGCGTCCCTGGTCGAGCATGTGAATCACGTCGCAACTCTTCACCGTGGTGAGGCGGTGGGCGATCATCACCAGGGTCTTGCCGCCAGCGATGGCATCGATATCAGCCATTACCCGCTGCTCGGTGATCCCGTCGAGCGCGCTGGTGGCCTCGTCGAGTACCAGCACTTGCGCGTTGCGGTAGAGCGCCCGGGCGATCCCGATGCGCTGGCGCTGTCCGCCGGAGAGTTGCACGCCACGCTCGCCGACGTAGGTGTCGAGCCCCTCTGGCAGGGAGGCGAGAAGCTCATCGAGCTGGGCCATGCGCACCGCTTCTTCGGCCTGGCCCACGTCGATTTCGTCACGCGGCACGCCGAAGGCCACGTTCTCGAGGATGGTGGCATCGGCCAGGAAGATGTGCTGAGGCACGAACCCGATGCTGGCCTGCCAACGGGGCAGAGTGGTCTCGGTCAGCGGCTTTCCATCCACCAGGATCTGCCCCTGCTGTGGCTGGAACAGCCCCAGCAGCAAGTCAACGACAGTGGACTTGCCCGAGCCGGACTCGCCGACCAGCCCCACCCGGGCACCAATGGGAATGGTCAGGCTCAAACCGTTAAGTGCTGCCACACGCTTGCCCGGGTAATGGAAATGCACGTCATCGAGCCGGATACTCGTCGTCGGTACCAGCGGCGACACGCCGTCGCATGTTCCACTGGCTTCGGGCTCGGCATGAGCCTGACTGGCGATCAGGTCGTCACGAATCGTCTCGTAGGCCGCCATGTTGCCGCGGATGTGGGAAATGGAAGAGTAGATCTTCTGGTAGGCGGGCAGCATCTTGAAGCCGGCCAGGGCGTAGATCGACAGCGCCGGCAGGATCGTGCCCAGGTTGCCCTGGTGGGCATTCAACAGGTAGAGCACCAGCAGGATCACCGAACCGAAGGCAACCATCTCGATGGCATAGCGGGGCGCCTCGCTGAGCCCCTGAGTCACGCCCTGGCCACGAGCCACCTGCTGGCTGGCCCGGTCGAACTGGGTGGTGAAGATGGCCTGGCGACGCAGCAACAGCAGGTCCTTGATCCCACCGAAGCCCTCCGTCATCAGCTTGAAACGCTTGGCCTGGGAGCGCGACACGCGCCGGCCATTGGAGATCAGAAAACGCCGTACCGTCTTGTACAGCAGCAGGTAGGCCGCAATGAAGATCACGATGCCGCTGGCGGCCACCGCCGGGTTGTAGATAAAGATGGTAAGCGTCATGCACGTTACCATCACCAGCTTGGCGTTGAGCTGCATGAACGGGTTGATCACCCGGTTGGTGACTCGCTGTACCTCCTGGGAAGCGCGATTGATCAGCCGACTGCTGCTGCCGCCAGCATGAAACAGCCAAGGCTGGTGCAGATAGTAGCGATAGAGCCGGCTGGAGAGTTCGGCACCTACCCGGGCACCGTAGAGCGACAGTCGCCAAGTGGTGTACATGGAAAACAGTGCCGCTACCAAGAGCACCAACAGCACGCTGGCTCCCAGCAAGGTGAGGAAACGTTCAGGGCTCTCGAGGCCGCTCCACTGATAGGCCTGGGCCAGCCAGCCCTCGCCCTGCAATCGACCCATGTCGCCCACCACCGCCATGAAAGGGCCGATGGCAATGACGCTGGCGATCTCGGCGAAGGCCATGATGATGATCAGCCCCTGTAGCCGCAGCAGGCGTCGACGCTGGCCTGGGGTCAGCAGCGAGTAGAGTTCGCGTAGTTGGGTCACCATTCCCTGTCACCGGTATGCATAGATATAGTTGCCGTAATGGCCGTAGCGACTGCTGGTCGGTTTCTCCATGCCGTTGAGGATCGCGCCCTTGAGCCGCACCCCCGCACTTTCCAGCCTGCGCTTGGCCGCCTTGATCTCGGCGGGCGGGTTGATGCCGAAGCGCACCACCAGCAGGCTGGTGCCAGCCAGCTTGCCGACGACGGCGGCATCGGTGACTGCCAGCACCGGGGGGGTATCGATCACCACCAGGTCATAGGCACCGCTCATGGCCTGGAGAAAATCGTGGAAGCTACGCTGCATGAGCAGCTCGGAAGGATTGGGCGGCACTGTCCCACGGGACACGTAATCCAGTCCCTCCACCTCGGTGGGCCGAATCGCCTCGCTACGATCGATACGCTGGGCCAACAGCTCCGACAGTCCTGGCACTCCCTTGTCGTGGAAGGCGTGGTGCAAACGACCACGGCGCATGTCGGCATCGATCAGCAGCACCTTTTGACCGGCCTGTGCGCACACCGCTGCGAGGTTGGCCGCCACGAAGCTCTTGCCCGCCCCCGGCCCGGCGCCCGCGATCATCAAGCGATTGTTTCCCGCTTCCAGCATGGCGAAGTAGAGGCTGGTGCGCAGGCTGCGCAGTGCCTCGACCGCCAGCTCGGTGGGGTCGGCAACCGCCAGCAGACCGCGGAAGACATCCTGTTGCAGCTTCGATCCGGCCGGCCTGATACGCCGCGTGAGCTTCGCCTGCTCGGCGGAATCGGGCAGCGTGGCATAGACTGGCAAGCCAACCTCCTCCAACTGGTCGGGGCTCTTGATCGCCTGGCTCAGCAGCAGGCGCAGGATGACGCCCAGCGATGCCAGCAAGGCACCGATCAGACCGCTGATCAGGGTAGTGAGCGAGACGCGTGGTGAAATGATGCCTGGCTGCATCTCGGCGTTGTCGAGAATCCGCACGTTCCCCACCGTACCGGCCTTGAGCAGGCGCATCTCCTGACGCTGATTGAGCAGTTGCACATAGACCTGCTGGTTGACCTGGGTGTCACGGGTCAGGCGCAGCACTTCCTGCTGAGTCTCGGGGAGGTCGCCAATCAAGGCGTTGAGCCGCTCACGTTCAGACTGAAGCTGCGAGCGCTGTCGCAGCAGTGCTTGGTAGTTGGGGTGGGTCGGCCGGAAGCGCTCGGCCAGGTCCGCTTCGGCCAGGGCAAGCTCGGTCAACTGATTTTCGACCGCCACCAGCCGGCTGAGCAGATTCTGGGTTTCGAACGTGAGATCGACGGAGTCGCGCTGGGCACGATAGGCATTCAGCTGATTTTCCGCCTCGGTCAGCTGCACGTTGACCTGGGGGATCTGTTCGTCCAGGAAGGCAAGCTGTTTCTCGGCCTCCTCCGACTGGCGCTGCACGTTCTGGGTCAGGAAAACCCCGGTAATGGTGTCCAGGGTCTGTTGGGTCAGGCTGCGATCGGTACCGCTCAGAAACACCTGGTAGACCCCCGAATCCTTGCCGCGCGGCATGATCATGAAACGCCGCTGGAGCTGACCGATCGCACTGAGCCGGGAAACGCGCCGGACCTCGAACTCAGCGCCTGGGTGGGCATCCAACTGGCTGACGAAGAGGCGATAGCCCTGTTCGCTCATGACGGTCTCGCCGGCACGACCGCTGAGCAACGTCGTGCCATCCAGCAGCAGTTCGTAGGAGTCCTCACCGGTCACTCTCAGGACATGCGGTACCTCTTCCCGATCTGCCGGCAGCTCGAAACGAGAGATACGCAAGGACTCCCCCGCCCAGACATAAGGCGTTCCCAACGAGGCTTCACCATCCTGCAACCGTTTGCGCAGGAACCCAGGTGACAGGCCCTCGAACCAGGCATGCTGGAAGCCATGGTTGACCAGGAAGTCTCCTATCCACGGCATCCGGCGTGGTTCGATGCGTACCGTCAGGTCAAGCCGATCGACGGTTTCTCCCATGACCATGCGCGACTGCAGGATTTCGAGTTCAGCCGCCGTCGGGTTACCCAAATTCTCTCCTCCTGCCAAGGACTCGAGCAAACCGAGCATCGCACCTCGATTCTCGACCTGGATCAGGGCATCGGATTGATAGATACGAGGCTGGGAGCTGGCATGGAAGTACCCTGCCAGCATGAACACGACAATACTGAATAGAATGAGAAATTTTCTGTCGACCAAAGCATCCAACAGTTTTCTCAGACTGATATCGCCACCCTCGGAAGGCGCCTGGGGAGACGTAGGAGGGTTGGGAAAAATCGTCATGTGTGGTGCCTCTCATCGCATGAGTCAGTAGGAAGTCATCGGCTTATATATCACCCACATTGTTCACGGATCTGGCCACATCCCCTGGGAGCGTTACCGAAGGCAGAAGCAGCGAGATGACGTTGTTCCAGCGAGACAGCGGCGCGGAAGTGACATAAACCACATCCTGGGGATTCAGCGGAAACCGGGTTCCCAACATCAAGCGAGTCGCATCACTGATATCCAGTTGATAAACCGTCGCCAGTTTCTCGCTTTCTGGTGGATTACCACGTACTACAAAGATGCCGGAGGGCTGTGCGCGGCTCTCGTTGACACCACCGGCACGGGCCAGGGCATCGGTCAGCGACAGGCGCTCGTTGCCCAGGGCAATGGCGCCGGGCTTCAATACCTGGCCGAGCACGACCACGTTCTGATTCTCGGAAGTGGGCACGTGCACGAGGTCACCGTCACGCAGCAGGCGGTTCTGTGTCAGGTCTCCCTGACGCAGCATGGCATAGAGGGAAATGCTCTCTTCGCGTCCATCGCGAGTGAGCATGACGTTGTGCCAATCGGCATTGGGCCGGGCACCGCCAGCCTCGCTGATCGCGTCGAGAAGGGTGAGCGGCACGATGGTGAGCGGCTGCGCCCCGGGACGTTCCACGGCACCACTGACATAGACCTTCTGCGAGCGGAACGCGGCAATCCCGACTTCCACCTGCGGCTCGGTGATGACCTGCGAGAGCCGCCGACTGATCACGCTGCGCAACTCCTCGAGCGTCATGCCCGCCACCTGCACTCGCCCCACATAGGGATAGAACATGGTGCCGTCGGGCCGCACCCGGTTCCCGGTTTCCGATGCCGCACGTTCACTGCCGGCGGGTATGGTCAGTTCCGGATGGTCGTATACGATGACACTAATCACGTCGCCCGGGCCGATGCGATACTCGTAGCGCTGAAGGTCGCTCTGAAGCTCGGGGGGCAGCGGGCGCGAGGTGGGCTCGACCATTCGCATTCCCATGACCAGCTCAGGCGTTATCGGCTGTATGTCGACGCGGGAGTCGAGTGACTCCTCGAGCCGGCTCTCGTCGATATGGCCACCCGGAGAAAGGGCGCACCCAGCCGATAGGAGCAGGATAAGCAATACGGCTAATGCCGCGGAGAGCCTTGCCGCCCTTGTGGCCAGCGTTCGGCCGTCCGACGCTTCGGATATCCCTATGCTTTCTCTGTCTTCTGCGAACGTTGTCATTGTTCCATCCCCCCGCGGGATCCCATCTGGACACGCTACCGCCCCGGATTTCACTGGCTGTCATCCGAAGACCTGTTTTCTCTTCTTTTTCGGCTTCATCGACTACGCTCCGATTGTTACATTCGTTCACATTTCGGATACGATAACCATGACGCCATGATGAAGCCCAAGATACATTCAGGTTACATTGGTGTTTCGACGCTACCAGGTGATTTTTGCATCAGCCCTGTGCTGAAAATCGGCGGCAAAAAACAGCTCAGGAGAAACAGTCGAAACTGAGTAAGACGCATGAGAAAAATCAGGTGGGGAAACTAGGCAGGGTTGCCCTTCGCAGGAGCAAAAGCTCCCGTTACGAAAACACAACAAAGGGTTGAGAATCAGTCTTCGATACGTCTTTCAGACATTGACAGTCGATGGACCCACTCATTGCTGGCCTCATCAAGGAGCCGATGCGTTCGCTGGAACGCCTCCAGAGAACGGCGGTAAGGATCGGGGATGTCGCATCCATCGCCCTGTGCCAGCCAGTGACCAAGACGCATGACCTTGCCGATTGCCTGAGGCCAGCGCTCTGCCACCAAGCGACGCTGCTCGTCGCTCATCACCAGAACAAGATCGGCACTCGCCAAATGTTGAAGTACGAGCTGCCGGGCCAAGTGGCCGGAGACATCCAGTCCTGCGGCCTCGGCAAGCGCACGCGCGCTAGGCTCGACACCCTGGCCGACCAGGGCGGTCAACCCTGCCGAACTTACCCGACAGTGGGGCAAGCGCTGCTGGAGCATCGCTGCGGCCACGGGGCTGCGACAGACGTTACCGCGACAAACCACCAGAATGGAGCGGATCATGAACGTAGTACACTCGACATGAACGGGTTTGAAGATGTCTTGCCAGAACTATCATAGTGCCCGGCTCTCCGGGAGTGGAAAAACGTCACCACCTAGCTCAGCATAGAGCCAGCCAAAGTGATCTTCGAGCCAGGTTTTCTGAATCAGTGACAAGGTGGGAGCAGCGAATGAATGACCGCAGCGCCATGCGCCTGGCCCGTCTGCAGCAGGTGCTCGCCGGCGGCGGTACCATCCATCTCCGCGAAGCCGCCCAGCTGTGCGGTGTCTCGGAAATGACCATTCGCCGCGACGTGGCCTCGAGCGACGGTGCCATGACCCTGCTCGGAGGTCGCCTGGTGATGGCCAACAACCCGCACTATGCGCCGGCCTACGACCTCGACCGGCAGAAGGATAGCCACGCCCTGGCCAAGCGCCGGCTGAGCGAAAGGGCCGCAAGCTTCATTGCGGATGGCGATACTCTGTTCATCGACTGCGGTACCACCCTGCTGCCCCTGGTAGGCAGCCTCGCTGCCTACCAGGGGCTCACCGTGGTGACCTATGCGCTCAACGTGGCCAATGCGGTCAGCCTGATGCCGGATGTACGCCTGGTGCTGCTGGGCGGCCTCTACCATGCCACTTCGCACTCCTTCGGCAGCGATGACATGAGCGCGGCGATCAAGCGCCTGGGCATCAATCGCGCCTTCATCTCGGCGGCAGGCGTGCACGCCGAGCGCGGCGTGAGCTGCTTCCACTTTCACGAAGTCGCCCCCAAGCAGGCCGCCATCACCTGCGCCGAGCAGCGCCTGCTGGTGGTGGACAAAAGCAAGATCGGCCAGGTACGCCCCGCCTACTTCGCCAAGCTCGACGACTTCGACGTGGTGATCACCGACGGCGACATGGCGCCATCGCCGGCCAACGGCGGCCCCAGGATCGTCGCCGCCTGACCCGGACACGACGAAGCCGGGCAATGCCCGGCGTAATGGCCGAGCGCAGCCAGTTTTCAGAAAGTGCTGGTCAGCTTGGCGAGCGAGATGAAGCGCAAGGCGCACGGAGCGCAGGAACCGGAGCCTATGGGGTATAGGTGAGGATTCCGAGCACCGCGCAACGCAGCGATTCGCTCGCGCAGCCAGCTGTACAGTGCTTTCTTAGCCGCACTTGGACCAGCCGCAACCTGCATAACAGGTCGGACACCCATCCATCATGATCAACTCACCGCGACACTCCGGGCAGTGGCCCACTACCGTAGGGCCGTCGCCCTGCTCGGTCGTGGCCTGGCTCTGATTCGCCTGCTGCTCGGCGCGGGCTTCCTCCTCGGGTGTGGGCGGCTGCCAGGGGTGGCCGTGCGCCAGGCGGTGGGCGTAGCGGCTGACCAGGTCCTCCACCGGCACCTGGTTGCCGTCCTGGTCGAGGAAACCGCGGCGGTAGAGGATCTGCTGGATCGACCAGGCGATGGCGGCGACTTCGGAGTCGTGGAACATCGGCTTGCCCCAGCGGTTCATCCCGCAGCGCACCAGGCCCTTGTCCCAGGCTACCTTGCGCAGGTCGGCCACCGCCTGGGTGACGTAGCCGCCACGGGCGGCCAGCGACAGGCTGCGCATGGTGGCGGTGATCCACTGGTGCTCGCTGGAGAGCTGGCCGGAGGGGAAGAAGAACTCCACCGGACGCTCGATCACCACGCGCTTGCCGTCGAGCACGCCCTCTACCGGCATGAAGGAGACCAGCAGGTAGACTTTCTTGCGGCCCTCGGCACCGACGTAGGAGATCTTCTCGGAAACGGCCTCCAGCGTCCCTTCCGGGCGCGAGGGGATGCGTACCGTGAGCGGGTTCTCGTCGGCCAGCGGCGCCTCTTGCACCGCCTTCTTGACGCTGTAGGAAACGATCTTGGACTTGATTTCGACGGCCATCACGGGGCTCCTGCGGAAAGTTGTGCGTTGACGCTTGGGTGACGGCCGCTCACGACCGTCACGAGCGAAGGCGAGGCAAGGCGCAGGCTTTCGAGGAAGCGGAGTTTACGAGCCGTAAATGAGCATTCCGAGAAAGACTGCAACGCCGCCTCGGCGAGCGCAGTAGGTCGTGAGTTACCACTTCCCATAGGTGCCTTCCTTCAGCGCATCATATAGGTTCGCTGCGTTGTGCTCTTCGCCGTCGTAGACCACCTTCTCGTCGCCGGCAAGCTCCAGCGTCTCGCCGTTCTCCAGCTCGAACACGTAGGTGGTGTTCTTGAGGTCGTCCTCGCGCACCAGCACGCCCTGGAAGGCTTCCGGGTTGAAGCGGAAGGTGGTGCAGCCCTTGAGCTTGCTCTCGTAGGCGTCCAGGTAGAGATCCTTGAACTGCTCGAAGGGAAACTCGGTGGGCACGTTGACCGTCTTGGAGATGGCCGAGTCGACCCAGGCCTGGGCCGCCGCCTGCACCGCCACGTGCTGCGTCGGGGTCACCGCATCGGCGGTGATGAAGTAGTCGGGCAGGTCGCTCTCCACCGCGTCGCTGGCGATGAAGTGGCGGTAGGCGGCCAGCTCGAATGAGACCACTTCCACCTGCTCCTTGGTTTTCTTGCCCGACTGGATCACGTTGCGGAAGTAGCGGTGCGAGAACGACGGCTCGATGCCGTTGGAGGCGTTGTTGCCCAGCGACAGAGAGATGGTGCCGGTCGGCGCGATGGAGCTGTGGTGGGTGAAACGCGCACCGTGCTCGGCCAGCGCCGCGACCAGCTCCGGCTCCACCTCGGCGACCTTCTGCATATAGCGGCTGTAGCGCGCGTGCAGGATGCGCCCCGGCACCTTGTCACCGATCTCGTAGCCGTCCTTCGCCAGCTCGGGACGCTCGCGCATCATCTTCGGCGTGATCTCGAAGTCCTCGGCCAGTATCGGTGCCATGCCCTTCTCGCGGGAGAGCTCCAGCGCCTGCTTCCAGCCCTCGATGGCCAGGTTGCGGCTCACCTCCTCGGTGAAGGCCAGCGACTCGGGCGAGCCGTAGGGGATCTTGAGCATGGTCAGGGTCGAACCGAGGCCGAGGAAGCCCATGCCGTGACGGCGTTTGGCTTCGATCTCGCGGCGCTGGCCGTCCAACGGCAGGCCGCTGATCTCGACCACGTTGTCGAGCATGCGGGTGAAGATCGCCACCACCTGGCGGTAACGCTCCCAGTCGAAGCGCGGCTTCTTGCCGAAGGGATCGATGACGAAGCGGGTCAGGTTCACCGAGCCGAGCAGGCAGGCGCCTTCCGGCGGCAGGGGCTGCTCGCCGCAGGGATTGGTGGCGCGGATCTCTTCGCAGAACCAATTGTTGTTCATGCGGTTGACCTGGTCGATCAGGATGAAGCCCGGCTCGGCGAAGTCGTAGGTGGAACGCATGATGGTGTCCCACAGCTCGCGCGCCTTGATCACCTCGACGATACGACAGGCGACGCGGCCCTCGGCGTCGACGCTATAACCCTCCTCGATCACCGGCCAGTCGCGGTAGATCAGGTCCTCGGGCTTGATGTCGTCCTTCTCGCCGCCGTGCAGCGGGAAGGCCAGCGGCCAGTCGGCATCGTTCTTCACCGCCTCCATGAATTCGTCGGTGATCAGCAGCGAGAGGTTGAACTGGCGCAGCCGGCCGGCCTCGCGCTTGGCCTCGATGAACTGGCGCACGTCGGGGTGGCCGACGTCGAAGGTGCCCATCTGGGCGCCGCGGCGACCGCCCGCCGAGGCCACCGTGAAGCACATCTTGTCGTAGATATCCATGAACGCCAGCGGGCCATTGGTGCCGGCACCGGCGCCAAACACGAAGGCGCCCTTGTGGCGCAGGGTGGAGAACTCGTAACCGATGCCGCAGCCCGCCTTGAGCGTCATGCCGGCATCCACCACCGAGGAGAGGATGTCGTGCATGGAATCACGGATGGTGCGCGAGACGGTGCAGTTGATCAGGCTCACCGCCGGCTTGTAGTCCTCGGCGCCGGCGTTGGACATGATGCGCCCGGCGGGAATGGCGCCGTGCTCCAGCGCCCAGCGGAACTTGGGCAGCCACTCGCCGGCCTTGTCGCCTTCCACCGCGGCCAGGGCCCGCGCGACGCGTTCCCAGGTCGCTGCCACGTCCTTGTCGACGGGGCGTCCATGACGATCCTTGAGCCGATACTTGGAGTCCCAGATATCGCGTGAGGGCACTTGCATAGGCACCTCGTGGGATGTCTTGACGGCCTTGGTGGAAGTACTCATGCAGGGATCTCCAGTAAGGGTCAAAAGTTCAAATCGTTCAACGTTCCTGGCGCGCCATGCGCTCGAAGCGCGCCAGCCATTCGCCTAGCCGGCCCTGGGCCAACCCTTCCTCGCGGCCATCCAGCAGGTTCTTGACCATCAAGCCGAGCTCGATGTCGCCCTCGATCACCAGCCGGCGCTGGAAGAACAGCGCATCGGGGTCCTCACGCCGGGTCGCCAGGCACAGGAACTCGCGCCAACCACCGCGAATGGTGGCCTCGCCCGCATCCTGGGTGAGCCTGAAACGCTCCCCTTCGAGGGTCAGCGTCAGCGCCACGCCCAGATCCTCAACGTGCAGCGAGATCCGGCGGCCTTCGAGCGCATCGAATTCGCCCTCGGCCAAGGGCTCGGCGAAGGTGCGGTTGAGCAGCGGTTCGATCAGCTGGCGTTTCACCCTGAGCGGAACGCGTGGGTCGATGGCACGGATCAGGCGTGGCGGCGCGGGCGGGCGTGGCAAACGCGACAGGGACAACGGCAACATGGCGACTCTCCGATGGTGCGAACCAGTGGATTCGGCGCGGCCAAGGGCGGCCACGAAACCGTTCATCCTAAGCTCGACACCGCCCGCCTGCACTGATATGCGTCAAGCCCGAGTCAGTGCCCCGTTACCGGGGCCTTGGCTACCATATATAGCCAAGAGAGCCGGATCAAGCACCACATCTAGATTTTATTTTTAACGCTAGCTCTTGCATTACGGTAACTATTTGATCCCCAAACGACGCGCCAGCTTGTGCAGGTTGCTGGGGTCCACAGAGAGCCCCCGGGCGGCATTTGCCCAGTTGCCGTCGCATGCCGCCAGCGCCTGGCGAATGGCCCGTCGCTGGGCGGATTCGACCTGATTGCGCAGCGGCTGAACGATACCGGGGCGCGCTTCAGGCTCGCTCTCCTTGTCCTCTGCGGCTTTCAACGCTAAGGCACCGGGCAAGTCGAGCCACTCTGGCTCGAGGGTAACGATATCGTCACGTCGGGCGCCGTGGCCCAGGGCCTTGATCGCCGCCCGGCTGATGACGTGCTCCAGCTCTCGGACGTTGCCTGGCCAGGCATAACCGAGCAGCGCCGCTTCGGCCTGTGGTGACAGGCGCAGGCTGCGTACGCCGAGCCGGGCGCGGTTGATCTCGAGGAAGTGGCCGGCCAGCACCAATACGTCGCTATCGCGCTCGCGCAGCGGCGGAATCGCCACCGGATAGACCGACAGGCGATGGTAGAGATCGGCGCGGAAATAACCGTCGCGCACGCCATCGGCCAAGTGGCGATTGGTGGCGGCGATGATACGCACGTCGACCCGGCGCGGGGTGTCCTCGCCCAGGCGCTGGACTTCCCCGTTCTGCAAGGCACGCAGCAACTTGGCCTGGATCGCCAGCGGCAGCTCGCCCACCTCGTCAAGGAACAAGGTACCGCCGTCGGCGGCCTCGAAGCGTCCCGCACGACCTGTCGTGGCCCCCGAGAACGCCCCCTTCACGTGACCGAACAGCTCGCTCTCGGCCAGCGTTTCGGGCAGCGCTGCACAGTTGACCTGCACCAGCGGCTGATCACGGCGCGGGGAGCGCTGGTGCAAGCGCCGCGCGAACAGCTCCTTGCCCACCCCGGTCTCGCCACTGAGCAGCACCGGCAGGTCCGATTCCGCCACCACGTCGATTTCCCGCAACAGCCGCTGCAGTCCAGCGCTATGACCGAGAATTTCGCCACCTTCACCAGGCTCGGCATGGAAGACCGCGCCATGGGGCGCCATACGCAGCGCGCGCACCTCCTGTTCCAGGCGCGAGACACGCACGGCGGCTTCGATCAGCAGCGCATAGCGCTCCAGCACCGTGCGCGACACCTCATCGAAGGTGCCGGCCATCAGCGCATCCAGGGTCAGCACACCCCAGGGCTCCCCTTCCACGTGCAAGCTGATCCCCATGCAGTCGTGCACGTGCAATGGCTCGCCCGGCTGCTGCTCGACCAGGCCATCGTAGGGATCGGGCAGGGTCGAGTCGGGGGGGAACAGGGTCGAGCGACGGCTGGTGAGAATGGCAGCCAGGCGCGGGTGGCGGGCCACCTCGAAGCGTCGCCCCAGCGCTTCACGGACCAGTCCCTCCACCGCTACTGGCGCCAGTACGTCCTCTTGCAACCGCAGCAGACATACTGCTCCACAGCGAAACCCCTCACGTAGGGTACGCACCAAGCGCTGCAACCTCACGGCACTGGGCAGGTCGGCGGTGAGGTCGGCTAGAAGGGAATCGTCAAGCATGGTGATAAATACCATCACTGGGTTTATATAACCCTAACAAGACAGGGTATTTTTTACCACATAAACTGTAGGCAGCTGAAACTCAAGGAGAATGCAATCTGGCACGCTGCTTGCTCTAGCAGGGTGTCATCCCATTATCCGAGGCACACCGCATGAACCTGCTCGAACAGACCGTTGGCCGTATCGCCCTGTCACTGCCCGGCGCCACCCGTATCTTCCACACTCATAACATCGACTTCTGCTGCGGCGGGCGCATCAGCCTGCGCCAGGCCGCCGAGCGTGCCGGCCTGCATGTCGACCGGCTCGTCGCCGAACTCGAGGCACTGCCGGCCGCCAGCAGCGAGCAACGCGATTGGCGTGACGCCAGCAACGACGAGCTGATCGATCACATCCTGACCCGCTACCACGACGTGCACCGCGAGCAGCTCCCCGAGCTGATCCGCATGGCGCGCCGAGTCGAGCAGGTCCACGGTGAACGCGACAGCTGCCCACGCGGCCTGGCCGACCTGTTGCTGGTGATTTACCAGGAAATGGAGAGCCACATGCAGAAGGAGGAGCAGATCCTGTTCCCGATGCTGCGCCGCGGTATGGGTGCCCAGGCCCAGGGGCCGATCGCCGTGATGCGCCATGAGCACGACGATCATGGCGAGAACCTGGAGCAGGTGATGCTGCTCACCGACGACATCACCCCGCCCAAGGGAGCCTGCACCACCTGGCGTGCCCTCTATACCGGCCTGCGCGAATTTCGCGAGGACCTGATGGAGCACATCCACCTGGAGAACAACCTGCTGTTCGAGCGCGCGGTCTGACCTAAGCGCACTCCGCCGCCGGCCTTGCCGACGGCGGGTTCCAGTCTCCATCCCTGTATAAAGGAGTCCCCATGCGCTTCTGGAAACGCGCCCCGACCTCAGCGAGCGCCGCTTCGCCATGCGCCTCTGCCACTTCGAGCGAAGAACGCGAGCATATGCAGGCAAGAATCGATGCTCTGGAAGCCGAGCAGCGACTCCATCAGCACCTATTCGCTAACCTCACGGGGTTCGGCGATTCCATGGTGGCGCTGCGTGAATCTTTCTCCGAACTCTCCGGCCTGCTGGTGAGCAATAAGCGCATCACCGACCATACCGCCAGCGAGTCATTGCAGAGTCAGGAGGCACTCAATGCCATGGTCGAGGCGCTACGCGAACTCAATCAGCGTATTGGCCGAGCCGCCGAGGACGTCTCTTCGCTGCGAGGCGACGCCGATCGCATCGACAACTTCGTTCACCTGATCGAGGAGATCTCGCTGCAGACGACGCTGCTGGCGTTCAATGCCAGTATCGAGGCCGCCCGCGCCGGCGAGACCGGCCGGGGCTTTGCCGTAGTGGCAACAGAAGTGCGTGAGCTGGCCACTCGCACCGGCTCCGCTACCGAGGAGATAGGCAGTCTCACCGATAATATTCTCGGCCAAACCGGCAGCGTGGATACCCGTATGCATCACAATGCCAGCGAAGCCGAGCGCCTGAGCTGCGAAGCCAACCGCGTGATGCAACGCACCGAGCAGTTGCTGAACCTGACCCGGGAGAGCAGCCAGGCGCTGGCCTTCTCCGCCATGCTCAGCGAGGTGGAACTGGCCAATCTGGAGGAACTCGAGGTCAAGCTGGAGGTATATCGCATTCTGATGGGTCTATCATCGAAGACCGCCGAGGAACTCCCCGACGAAACCCAGTGTGCGCTGGGGCGCTGGTACTACGAAGGCAGCAGCAGTGCGCGCTTCCGTAGCGACGAGGATTTCCAGGCGCTGGAGGCACCCCATCGGGAAGTACATCGCCAAGCGATACAGGCAGTCAGCCTGTTCCATGCCGGCGAGACCGAAGCAGCGATGCAGGCACTGGCCAGGATGGAGGCCGCCAACCTCGACGTGATGAAGCGGTTGCGCTACATCATGCGGAAGTACCGACCCCAGGATAGCCAGGCGACTGCATCCCCGGAAAAGACTGTCGCGTTACCCGTACCTGCCTGAACGATCCCATGCTCCTATACACATGACGGCACCCGAGGGTGCCGCCCTGCCTCAGTCCGTGGCCTGAGCCTCGTCGAAGCAATCAGACCGTACGCGAGAACCGTCCCTCGTTGGGCTTCAGGTAAGCATCGAAGGCCATCGCCATGTTGCGCATCATCAGGCGGCCGGCGGGCCGCACTTCGATGGCCCCGTCCTGGATCGACAGCAGGCCGTCCGCCTGCATTTCCGCGAGCTCGCCGAGCGCGTCGGCGAAGTAGTCGCGGAAGACGATGTCGTGGCGCGCCTCGATGGCGGCGAAGTCGATGCGGCCGTGGCACATCAGGGCGTTGATCACGTCACGGCGCAGGCGGTCGTCGTCGTTGAGACGATAGCCGCGCATCACCGGCAGCCGCCCCGCCTCGAGTCGCGCCTGGTACTGGGCGGTCTCCTTGACGTTCTGACTGTAGCTGTCGCCGACCTTGCCGATGGAGGTGATGCCCAGGCCGATCATGTCGCAGTCGGCGTGGGTGGAGTAACCCTGGAAGTTGCGCTGCAGGGTGCCGCTCTCCTTGGCCAGGGTCAGCTCGTCGTCGGGCAGGGCGAAGTGATCCATGCCGATATAGACGTAGCCGGCCGCCGTCAGGCGGCGAATGGTCAATTCCAGCAGTTCCAGCTTACGCTGCGGCGGCGGCATGTCCTGGGGGCGAATCAGCCGCTGGGCCTTGAACAGCTCCGGCAGGTGCGCGTAGCTGTAGGCGGCGATACGATCCGGGCGCAGGGCAATGATCTTGTCGAGGGTGGCATCGAAGCTCGCCACCGTCTGCAATGGCAGGCCGTAGATCAGGTCCACGCTGACTGACTGGAAGTCCGCCTCCCGCGCCGCAGCCACCAGCTCGATGACCTGCTCCTCGCTCTGGACGCGATTGACTGCCTTTTGCACATCAGGGTCGAAGTCCTGCACGCCGAAGCTCAGGCGGTTGAAGCCGAGGTCGTGGAGCTCGTGGATCTGTGCCGGCGTGACCGTGCGCGGGTCGACTTCGAGAGAGAACTCGCGCTCGGCGGGGGAGGCAAAATGGAAGGCCTCGTCGAGGGCCGCCATCAGCTCGCCGAGCTGGGCATTGCTCAAGTAGGTCGGCGTACCGCCACCCAGGTGCAGCTGGGTCATGCGCCGCGTTTCGTCGAACAGCGCACCCTGCACGCGAATCTCCTGCTTCAGCCACTCGAGATACTCTGCGGCCCGCTCGGTGTTGTGGGTGATGATCTTGTTGCAGGCACAGTAGTAGCACAGGCTCTTGCAAAACGGGATGTGCACGTAGACCGACAGCGGCTTGGGCGAGGCGACGCGGTTGCTGCGCTCGGCGGCGGCGCGATAGTCGTCCTCGGCAAAGGCCGCATGGAACTGGGGCGCCGTCGGGTAGGAGGTGTAGCGCGGCCCGGGGCGGTCGTATTTCTCTACCAATGGGCGATTGAACAGCTGATCGTCTTGCATGATCGAAAACGGCCTCTTGAAACCTCGGCATGGAGCGCGCCATGCCCGTTGCCCGTGAGTATGACATCGGCTACCGGTGTCGTCTCGACAGCTCGCCGCTCTCTTGTCCCGAGTCAAGTTTCCCCAGAACGCGCTGCGACAACCTGTCTGCCCACAAGCCCGACCACATGACAACCCGGCAGGCTACCAGCAGCCAGCCCAGACTCCAGGCCAGGCCCGAGCCCCACAACAGCAACAGCCAGCCGCTGCCGGCCTCGATCGCCCACAGGCGCAGCACCGCCGCCACGGCGAACAGCCCGGCCAGCGGCAGCCAGGCCCACTCCCGTTCGGGATGCTGCTTGGCGCGCAGTATCACATGGCGCAGCATGATGGCGCTGGCCAGGGTACCCAGCGCCCCCACGGTGAAGGCATGCAGCGCCGTGCTGGCATGCTGTGGCGCCCACCAGCTGCGCGCCAGCAACAACAGCCCGATGGCAAGCCAGCCATAGCCCAGCAGCAACACCTGCAGGTCCGGTCTTTCGGAACAGTGCCTTGGCCTCCAGCCACGGATGCGCCACAGCACCAGCAGGCCCGCCGCCAGCACCAGCAGCGCCGCCAGCGGCCGCAGCGTGGCCCACAGCATCAGGAACGGTGCCAGCCCCAGCAGCACGATCAGCGCGGCCTCGACACGAGGCTGTACGCCTGCACCGTACAGCCGGAACTGCCTTGCCAGATAGCCGTTGACCGCCGGCGCAATGACACGCCCACCCATGAAGGTCATCAGCAGTACCAGCCACAGCACGCTCTGATGCATCAGCGGGGCAGTGGTTGGCATGCCATCGAGATAACGCCAGGTCAGCGTCACGACGGCCAGCAGGCAGATCATCCCCAGCAGTGGCGAGAGCAGCCGGTTGCGCCACTTCTTTGCGGCAAGGAAGCGCGGTACCAGGCGCGCGGCCACCCAGAGGGCAAAGCCACCATCTGCCAGTGAAGCCACCAGCGCACCGGGCCACTCCAGCACGCCCAGCCGCCCTGCCAGCCACAGTGCCACCAGCATGAGAAGCTGCCGCTGCGGTACTGGCCCCAACAGGTAGCCTGCAATGACTGCCAGGGCGAAACCGAACAGCATTTCCCGCGCATGGGCAGCCGGCGTCGCCAGTTGCACCGGAGCCCACCCGTGGTAGAGCGCCAGCAACGAAAGCGGCACCATCAGGGCAGCATGCAGGGCCGCCAACGGAAACAGCCAGCGCCAGGCAGGGAGGCGCTGATGTGCGACTTCGGGCATCGACGCGTGATTGAGCTTTGCAAAGTTTTTAAACATGTATATAAAATACTATTTAGTTTCATCACGGGAAACCATGCGCAGAACCAAGTCACAAGAGCAGAGCGAGGTTGCCATGAGAGACGCCCTGGCACGCCTGTGCTGGCGTATGCTGGCCTATGGCTGCATCGGCCTGGGCACCGCCGGGCTGGTGGTGCCACTGCTGCCGACCACGCCTTTCCTGCTGCTCGCCGCCTGGGCAGCACCCAAGGGCTCGCCACGTCTGGCACGCTGGCTGCGGCACCACCCTCGTCTGGGCCCGCCGTTGCGTGCCTGGCAACGGCAGCGGGCCATTGCCAGGCCAGCCAAGCGCCTTGCCACGGTACTGTTGTTCCTGAGCTGGCTGGTATTATGGCTGGGCGGCGCACCTGTCCCGGTACTAGGCGTAACAGCGACCCTCTTCTGCTGTGTGGCCCTTTTCACCTGGACGCGACCCGATGCCACACCTTTGGGCAGCGAACGCCACGATACGCGTACTGCTATGATAAGAAGGATTTAGCGTACATAAATTGTTGCTTATCAAGCCAAAGCCGGACTTGCCATGCACCTGACTCGCTACACCGACTATGCGCTGCGTGTGCTGATCTACCTCGCCGTCAAGGGTGAGGAGCGCGCCACCATCCACGAGATTGCGGAAAGCTTCGGCGTGTCGCGCAACCACCTGATGAAGGTGGTCCAGGATCTCAGCCACCGGGGGTACATCACCACCATCCGCGGCAAGAATGGCGGCATGCTGCTCAATCGCTCCCCGCAGGAGATCTCCCTGGGCGCGCTGGTGCGCGACACCGAGCACGAACTCGGCCTGGTGGAGTGTCTCCGCGACAGCAACGAGTGCATCATCACGCCGGCCTGCCGGCTCAAGCCGATCCTCAACGAGGCACTAGGCGCCTTCCTGGCGGTGCTGGACCAATACACCCTGGCCGACATGCTGGGCAAGCGGCAGCCACAGCTTGCCCGCTTGATGCAGATCCCGATAAGCGCCCCCTAGATATGCCAAAATCCATTTGGCTTTGCATCGAGGCCAGGCCCAAAGAGGTTCTACCCAGACCCGACTGGCCCCACCGTGACCGCAAGTATCAGGAGAAAACCATGAAGAAGTTTACCGCCGCCCTGTTCGCTGGCGCCGCCGCCCTGGCGTTCGCCGCCACTGCCCAGGCCGAGCCCGATGGCGAAGCGATCTACAACCAGGCCTGCATGGCCTGCCACATGACCGGTGCCGCCGGTGCACCGATCAAGGGCGATGCCGATGCCTGGGCGCCGCGTCTGGAACAGGACATGGACACTCTCTATGCCCACGCCATCGACGGCATCGGCGCCATGCCACCCAAGGGTGGTCACATGAACCTGAGCGACGAGGAAGTGAAGGCTGCCGTCGACTTCATGCTCGAACCGGTGCTCTAACCTCCTCTACCGTTCGGTAGCAGACCCACCTCAGGCGGGGCATCGAGCCGACTCCAGGCGACATGCCTCGCCGCTGCCTTCCCCCCGTGCTGCCGCACCGCAGCACCCCAAAGCGACTACCTCGTTGGGGTTACTCCCTCGAACTTGATACACGTCACACCGTCCATGACCCAAGTCAATTAAGGACTGGCAGTCAGCTGGCATGATGGCAGCAGGTAGCAAAGATTCATTTCACATGCCTGTTAATACCTGTCGTCTCTCACGTTTACTGCGACGGGTACGCAATAAGGAACGCCCATGCCCACCCGGCGCAGCCCGCTCTCTTCTCTAGCCCAGACTTGGCTGTTCGGCCTGCTGATGCTGCTCGGCCTGCCCGCCCTGGCCTTCGAACTGTCACAGGTGCAAGCCGGATTCCCCGATGCCACGCGCCTGGCCGATGCCGAGGGAGAACTGCCGGCCACAGCCGTGTATGCCGGAGAGACACTGCTGGGCTACGCCTTCGAGACGCAGGACATCACGCCCATCCCGGCCTACTCGGGCAAGCCGATCAACCTGCTGGTGGGCATCGACCTGGAGGGGCGGATCACCCAGGCCACCATCCTCGGCCACGAGGAGCCGATCATGCTGGTGGGCATTCCCGAACAACGCCTGGTGGACTATGCCGACGCCCACGCGACGCATCATGTCAACCAGCGCCTGCGCGTTGGCGAAAACCTCGATGCCATCTCCGGCGCCACGGTGACGGTCGTGGTGCTCACCGAGACGGTAATGCGCGCTGCCCGCCGGGTCGCCGCCGAGCAGGGCCTGATCGACGACCCGCTGGCCACGCCGCCCGCCGAGGTGCGCCACGACGTGTTCGAGCCCGCCGCCTGGGAAACCCTGGTCGGCGACGGCAGCGTGCGACGCATGCATCTGACCCATGGCGAGATCGACGAGGCCTTCATCGGCACTGCCGCCGAGGCCTACGCCAGCGGCGCCGATCCCGACAGCACCTTCATCGATCTCTACGTGACCTACCTCAACGCCCCTACCACCGGCCGCAACCTGCTCGGTGACGTGGTGTACGAACAGATGATGGAGCGCCTGGAAGAGGGCGAACACGCCATCGGCGTGATGGCCCGCGGCGACTACTCGTTCAAGGGCTCGGGCTACGTACGCGGCGGCATCTTCGACCGACTGGAACTCAGCCAAGGCAACACCAACGTCACCTTCCACGACAGCGACCACCGCCGCATCGTGCGCCTGGCCGTCGACGGCGCCCCGGCACTGACCGAACGCGACATCTTCGTGATCCGTGAGAATGCCCGGTTCGATCCTGGCGAGCCGTGGGAGCTGGGGCTACTGGTGCGCCGCGCCGCGGGGCCCCTGGAAACCGAGTTCGTGCGCTTCAACGCCCACTACAGCATTCCCGAAGCCTACATCGAGCGGCCCGAACCGCTGGTGGAAGAGGCGCTGTGGGTGCAGGTGTGGCGCGACAAGACCTTCCAGATCGTGGTGCTGGGCGTGGGGCTCGTCGTACTGACCGCCGTCATGCTGTTCCAGGACGTGCTGGTGCGCTATCCCCGTGTGTTCGCCCCGCTGCGTGTCGGCTTCCTGGTCTACACCGTGGTGTTCATCGGCTGGTACTCGCTGGCCCAGCTCTCGGTGGTCAACATCCTGACCTTCGTCCATTCGTTGATGGGCGGCTTCAGCTGGGAGTCGTTCTTGATCGACCCGATGATGTTCATCCTCTGGTCGTTCGTGGCGGTGACGCTGCTGATGTGGGGCCGCGGTGTGTTCTGTGGCTGGCTGTGTCCCTTTGGCGCCATGCAGGAGTTGATCAACAAGGCGGCGCGCAAGCTCAAGGTGCCCCAGCTCGAGATCCCCTTCGCCCTGCATGAGCGGCTGTGGGCGATCAAGTACATCATTCTGCTGGCGCTGTTCGCGGTGTCGCTGCACTCGCTGGGCCAGGCCGAGCGCTACGCCGAAGTGGAGCCGTTCAAGACCGCCGTGACCATGCGTTTCCAGCGCGACTGGGCCTTCCTGCTCTACGCCCTGGGTTTGCTCGCCATCTCGGCGTTCACCCACAAGGCCTACTGCCGCTATGTCTGCCCGCTGGGCGCCGGGCTCGCCATTCCTGCACGCCTGCGCCTGTTCGACTGGCTCAAGCGCCATCGCGGCAGCTGCGGCACGCCCTGCCAGATCTGCGCCAACGAGTGCGAAGTACAGGCCATCCACCCCGACGGCCGCATCAACGCCAACGAGTGTCACTACTGCCTGGATTGCCAGGTGACCTACCACGACGACCGGCGCTGTCCGCCGATGGTCAAGCGCCGCAAGCGCTTCGAGAAGGCGGCCCGCGCCTCCTCCGGGGCGAGTGGCGACCTTTCCCCGGCCAACGCTGCGCAGGGCAGCCAGGCCAACTTGCAGCGCATTCCCACCCTCCAGGAGGAGTGAACCATGAGTAACAAGCACGACCACATCAAAGACCTCAGCCGGCGGCACTTCCTGCGCAACAGCGCAGTGACTGGCGTGGCCGGGGCCGGCCTGGCCGGCGGCTTCGGCGCCGGCGCCCTGATGGGCAGCCGGCCCGCCGAGGCAGCTGCCAGCGGCGAGCACAGCGTCGCCCCGGGCGATCTCGACGAATACTACGGTTTCTGGAGCGGTGGTCACTCCGGCGAAGTGCGCATCCTCGGCATTCCCTCCATGCGCGAGCTGCTGCGCATCCCGGTATTCAACGTCGACAGCGCCACCGGCTGGGGCATCACCAACGAATCCAAGCGCGTGCTGGGCCCGAATGCCCCGCTCAACGGCGACACCCACCACCCCAAGGTGAGCTATACCGACGCCCGCTACGATGGCCGCTACTGCTTCATCAACGACAAGCTCAACACCCGTGTCGCGCGCATCCGTCTCGACATCATGCGCGCCGACAAGATCATCGAGGTGCCCAACGTGCAGGCCATCCACGGCCTGACGCTGCAGCGCGTGCCGAAGACCGAGGACGTCTTCGCCGTGGGTGAGATGATCATCCCGCAGCCCAACGATGGCCGCCACCTGGACGATCCGTCCCAGTACTGGACCATGATGACCTGCATCGATGCCGACACCATGGAGGTCAAGTGGCAGGCGATCGTCGACGGCAACCTCGACAACTGCGACACCGACTACACTGGCCGTTTCGTTGCCGCCTCCTGCTACAACTCCGCCCGCGGCATGACCCTGCCGGAAATGATGGGCCCGGAGCGCGACTGGACGGTGTTCTTCGACGTACCCGCCATCGAGCAAGCGGTTGCCGCCGGCAACTACACCACCATCGGCAACTCCGCCGCCCCCGTGGTGGATGCCCGCCAGCAGGCCCATGAGGGCCGCAACCCATTCGCCCTCTACGTGCCGACTCCACGCAGCCCCCACGGCGTCAACACCATGCCGCCGGAAGGCAAGTACTGTGTGGTCAGCGGCAAGCTCTCCCCGACCTGTACCGTGATCGAGTGGTCGCGCGTCGCCGAGTGGTTCGACGGCAACCTGGACGACCCGCGCGATACCGTCGTCGCCGAGCCGGAAGTGGGCCTGGGGCCGCTGCACACCACCTACGACAACCGCGGCAACGCCTACACCTCGCTGTTCCTCGACAGCCAGGTGGTGAAGTGGAACGTGGAGGACGCCATTCGCGCCTACAACGGCGAGGAAGTGAACTACATCCGCGACCGCATCGACGTGCACTACAACATCGGCCACCTCAAGGCCTCGCTGGCCTGTAGCCGCGACGTCGACGGCAAGTACCTGTCGGCCTTGTGCAAGTTCTCCAAGGACCGCTTCCTGCCGGTAGGCCCGATGCACGCCGAGAACGACCAGTTGATCGACATCTCCGGCGAGCAGATGAAGCTGGTACACGACGGCCCGACCTACGCCGAGCCCCACGATGCGCTGATGATCCGTGCCGACCAGCTCAACCCGGCGCGCATCTATAGCCGCGACGATCCGTACTTCGCCGAGACCGTGGCCATGGCCCAGGCCGATGGTGTCACCCTGGAGCGGGACAACAAGGTCATTCGCGACGGCAACAAGGTGCGCGTCTACATGACTTCCGTGGCGCCAAACTTCGGCACCACCGAGTTCCGCGTGAAGCAGGGTGACGAAGTCACCATCGTCGTCACCAACATGGACACCATCGAGGACGTCAGCCACGGCTTCGCCCTGGTCAACCACGGCATCAACATGGAGATCCATCCGCAGCAGACCTCCTCGGTGACCTTCGTGGCCAACAAGCCCGGCGTGCACTGGTACTACTGCAGCTGGTTCTGCCATGCCCTGCACATGGAGATGTCCGGCAGAATGCTGGTGGAAGCGTGAGGTAACCCGGCCGGCCCCTCGGGGCCGGCCACAGGCTCTGTCTGAAAAGTCGACGGGCACAGGCACTTTTCGGACAAAGCCTGGCAATGCACGAGGTGACCGTGATGCAACATACTCTTCTTTCTTTCCTGGGTGGCTGCGCCCTGCTGCTGACGGCGACCTTCGCCTTCGGCGAGCTGCGCATCGAACCCGGCGACGGTCCTCTCCAGTCTCATATCGATACGGCCGCACCCGGCAGCGAGCTGACGCTTGCCCCAGGCATCCATACCGGCGGTATCCAGATCGACAAGCCCTTGACCCTGCGCGGCGAGCCCGGCGCCATTCTCGACGCCGAAGGTAGCGGCGACGTAATACGCGTGCGTGCCGAAGACGTGCACATCGAAGGGCTGACCCTGCGCAACTCCGGCTTCAACCTGACCGAGATGAACGCCGGCATACATGCCGAGCGCGGCGCCCATCGCATCCACGTCGAGAATAACGCCATGGAGAACGTGGCCTTCGGCATCTGGCTGTGGCACCTGGAAGCACCCAGCGTGATCGGCAACCGTATCGTCGGCAACACCGCGGTGCGCTCCCAGGACCGCGGCGATGCCATCCGCCTGTACCACATCGACGGCGGTCTGATCGCGGACAATGACGTGCGCGACGCGCGTGATGCCATCTACGTCGATACCAGCCGCGACCTGACGTTTCGCGGCAACCGTCTGCGCGACTCGCGCTTCGGCATCCACTACATGTTCACCCACGGCGGCAAGATCGTGGGCAACCACACCAGCGGTACCCGCGCCGGTTACGCGCTGATGATGTCGCGCGACCTCGAAGTGGTGAACAACCGCTCCGAGCGCGACATGAACTACGGCATCCTGATGAACTACGTCAACTACAGCACCATCGCCGGCAACCGTATCAGCGGCATCACCGCCTGGCACGGCCCCGGCGGCAGCGAGCACGGCGTCACGCTCGGCGCCGAGGGCAAGGCGTTGTTCATCTACAACTCCCAGAGCAACGAGATCCACGGCAACCGCCTGGCCGACAGCGAACTCGGCATCCACCTCACCGCCGGCTCCGAGAACAACCGTCTTTATGACAATGCCTTCATCAACAATCGCCAGCAGGTGATGTACGTGGCGACGCGCTCCCAGGAGTGGTCCCGCGATGGCCGCGGCAACTACTGGAGCGACTACCTGGGCTGGGACCTGGCCGGTGACGGCATCGGCGACACCCCCTACGAGCCCAACGACGCCGTCGACCGCCTGCTGTGGCGCCACCCCGAGGCGCGCCTGCTGCTGCACAGCCCCGCTGTCGTCGCACTGCGCTGGGTACAGCGCCAGTTCCCCATCTTCCGAGCCCAGGGCGTGCAGGACAGTGCGCCGCTGATGCATGCTCCCGACCTTGGAGAGGCCCAATCATGAATGCGGTCATCGAATGCCACGGGCTGACCAAGCGCCACGGCGACCTCACCCGCCTCGATGCCCTCGATCTAACGGTCAAGGAGGGCGAGGTGATGGCCCTGCTGGGCCACAACGGCGCCGGCAAGACCACTACCATGAAGCTGATCCTGGGCCTCATCTCACCCAGCGCCGGCACGCTCTCGGTGCTCGGCGGCGCACCGGACGGCCCCCATGCCGAGACGCTGCGCCGCCACCTGGGCTACCTGCCCGAGAACGTCAGCTTCTACGAGCAGTTGAGCGGGCGCGAGGTGCTCGCCTATTTCGCCCGACTCAAGCGCGTCGACCGCCGCCAGGTCGACGGCCTGCTCGAGCGGGTCGGCCTGGGTGACGCCGCCAAGCGTCGAGTCAAGACCTACTCCAAAGGCATGCGCCAGCGCCTTGGCCTGGCCCAGGCCCTGCTCGGCGAGCCGCGCCTGCTGCTGCTCGACGAGCCCACCACCGGGCTAGACCCGGCAGCCACCCGCGATTTCTACGAGACGGTGCGCGAGCTGCGCGAGCGCGGCTGCACGGTGCTGCTCTCCTCCCACGTGCTACCCGGCGTGGAACCTTATATCGACCGCGCGCTGATTCTCGGCGCCGGCCGGCGCCTGGCGCTGGGCAGCCTCGAGGAGCTGCGCCACGAGGCGTCGCTGCCGCTGACCATTCGCGCCAAGGGCCGCTGGCCGGGCATCGACTGGTCGCAAGGCTGGGAGGACACCCGCATCGCGCCGCGACACCTCAACGGCTCCGCGCTGGAGCTGGGTGTGCACCCCTCGGCCAAGATGAGTGCGCTGCGCCGCCTGACCGGCACGCCGGGTGTCGAGGACATCGACGTGCTGCCGCCGACACTGGAGCACCTCTATGCGCACTTCTCGGCACCCGTAGCAGCGACCTCCTTCAATCCCGACAAGCGAGACGCCCCATGAACACCGCCCTCATCGTCGCCCGCAAGGAGTTCCAGGACGGCCTGCGCAACCGCTGGGTGCTGGCCATCGCGCTGATCCTCGCCGCCCTGGCCGTCGGCATCGCCTGGTTCGGCGCTGCCGCCAGCGGTGGCATGGGCTTCACCTCGCTGGCCACCACGGTGGTCAGCCTGTCGACCCTGGCGGTATTCCTGATCCCGCTGATCGCCCTGCTGCTGGCCTACGACGCCGTGGTCGGCGAACAGGAAGCCGGTACCCTGCTGCTGCTGCTCACCTACCCGTTGAGCCGCACCTCGCTACTGCTCGGCAAGTTCCTCGGCCACGGCCTGATCCTGGGTGCCGCCACGGCGCTCGGTTTCAGCGTCGCCGGCGCGGTGATCGCCTTCGCCGCCGAGGGCGTGGCGCTCGGCGAGCTGGTGGCAAGCCTGGGACTCTTGATCGTCAGCAGCGTGCTACTCGGATGGGTGTTCATCGCCTTCGCCTACCTGATCAGCGTGTGGGTCAGTGAGAAGGCCCGGGCCGCCGGGCTGGCGCTGGGCGTGTGGTTCCTCTTCGTACTGGTGTTCGACCTCGGCCTGCTGGCGCTGCTGGTCAGCGTGCAGAGCGGCGGAGACTGGCTGCCCTGGCTGCTGCTGCTCAACCCCACCGACGGCTTCCGCCTGATCAACATGGTCGGCTTCGAGTCGGCCCAGGCCTATACCGGCGTGACTGCCATCGCCCAGGGCAGCGCCTTCAACGTCGGCTGGCTGCTGCTGATCCTGGTCGGCTGGGTCGTCGTGCCGCTGGGGCTCGCCGTGCTGCGCTTCCGCCACCATTCGGCCTGAGCGCCAAACCGGAGATATTCAGATGATTCGCGTCACTCTCGCCGTTCGCACGCTTGCCTTTACGGCGGCCCTGCTGCTGGCAGGCTGCGGCGGCAATGAAGAAAAGCCCCTCGCCGCGGCCCAGCCGATCACCGACGGCGATAGCTGCCACGTGTGCGGCATGTTGATCAGCGAGCTGCCCGGACCCAAGGGCCAGGCCTACCTGAACCGCGACGATGCCGTACGCAAGTTCTGCTCTACCGCCGACCTGTTCGCCTTCCTGCTGCAGCCGGAGAACGAGAGCCGCCTCAGCCACGCCTGGGTCCACGACGTCGCCGTCACCCCCTGGGGCCAGCCGGCCGACGATGCCTTCATCCTGGCCAGTGACGCCTGGTACGTAGCGGGGCATACCCAGCGCGGCGCCATGGGACATACCCTGGCATCGTTCAAGGAGCGCCATCACGCCGAGGTTTTCCGCGACACCCATGGCGGCGAAGTGCTGGCCTTCGGCGATATCGACCTGGAGCTCCTGACCGAGCTCGCCCGCGCCGATGCCAGCATGCAGCACAACGGCGGCATGCCTGGCCAAGGCGACGCACACGGCCACTGACAGGCGCCACGCCGGCTCTACCCTTGCTCGGGGCGGAGTCGGCGCACTCGGCGCAGCGTGCTACCATCCGGGGCTCGTCGTTCAGGAAACCGGCCATGTCCTCGACCCACCACTCTCGTTTTCGCTCCCGTCTTGCCTGGCTTCTGCTGGCCGCCGCACCGCTGGCCAGTGCCACCAACTACAACGTCGGCGATGCCGAGCAGCACGAACTCTGGCACTCGGTGGCGCTCACGCTGGGCGATGAACGCCACTTTCGCGCGCTCGAACAGCACAGCTACAGCGACGCCATCCTGAGCGTCAACTACACCGCCGGGGTGTGCGACCTGCCCTGGCTCGAGGTGCGCGTCGAACTGGAGGAACATCAGCCGGAGAGCCGTGTGGCCAACCTGGTGCCCGGCGACCTGCGGGTCGATTACGCGACCATCCACAGCGGCATGGCGGAGTTCATCACCCAGCGCGGCGACCGCGGCTTCTACGTCAACTTCTACCTCGACGAGCTGGACCTGCTGATCGACGAGATGCGCAGCGGCGAAACCCTGCGGCTGCGCTTCGATCGCGGCGACGAGGACTACTGGTTCATGAGCTTCGAACTGGCAGGCGCCGATGCGGCCATCGACCGCGCCGAACGGCTGTGCGAGGCGGCCAGCTGATGGCGGTACTGCTGTTTCGGCTGGCCAACGTCACCGAGGAGGAAGCGTGGGAGGTGCGCCGGCTGCTCGACGAACACGGCTTCGACACCTACGAGACCCATGCCGGCTTCTGGCGCCTGGGCGTCGATGCCATCTGGCTACGCGACGCCTCGCAACTGGACGCGGCGCGCGAGGTGCTCGAGCGCTACCAGATCGAGCGTCAGGAGCGGGTGCAGCGAGAGCATGCCGACCGGGTAGAGCGCGGCGAGGCCCCGACCCTGTGGCAGCGCCTGCGCCATCACCCCGTGCAGGTGCTGCTGGTGGCGCTGGCCGTCGTGGCCATGCTGGCCCTGACGCTGGTGCCCTTCCTGGGCCTGATCTAGCTTCCGCTTACCACGCTGCGGTATCAGCGCAGCAGCCGCGTATCGAGGTACTCCACCGAGAGATAGTCCTCGAAGGCCCAAAGGCGCACGAAGCGGCCACGCTCGCGCCCCTCGCTGCCGTCGCCGCCCCACACGGTCAGGCTGTCCGGCTCCTGCGGCATCCCCGCCTTGAGCTGCTCGAACCACCATTCGGCCATCTCCGCTTCCCACGGCTGGCCGTACTCGGCCTCGAGCCGGGCCTTCACGATCGCGTAGTCCTCCACATTGGGGTGAAACGCCACCACCAGGGCGAGCCGATCGCTGCCCGCCGGGAAGACGTAGCGCAGGTCCGTTTCCGGCTCGCCGTCCACCTGCAGTTCACCGTCGATGATGAGGTCGTCGTCCTCGGTTTGTCGTATCTCGACGTCGGCCACGCCATCGCTATCCAGATGCGCCATCACCTCTTCGGAGGACATCCCGAACTCGGCGCTGCGATAGCCATCGGGGCCTTGTGCGGCCGTGGCGGCGCCGGCCCAGGCCAGTGCCAGCGAGGCCAGAAGCCCGCCGAAAAGCGCTGCGGATCGTGTGAATATCGCCATGGAAATTCCTCCAGGTCACTCTTGCTACGCTTGATGGTCACTCTGCCACGACGTGGATCACGCCGCGCATGTCGCGGCTCGCGTGGGGCTGGCAGTGGTATTCGAAGGTACCGGCCGCATCGAAGGTGCGCTCCCAGCTCTCCCCGGGGAAGAGGCGCCCCGAGGCGACCCCGTCTTCAGGAAAGTAAACGTCGTGACTGGTGCGCTTTTCGACGCTGACCCAGCGCACCGTGGTGCCCACGGTTACCGCGAGTTCGGCGGGGTGGTAACCATAGTCGCGCATTTCCACCTCGACTGTCTCTTCCTGGGCCTGGACCGCCCCGCCAAGCAGGGCGGCCAGAAGGGCGGTAGCGAGTACCGGCCTGCGCCGCGCGATCACCGCGAGACCCGCGTGGCATTGATCTCCACCCGATCCTCGTCGAAGTCGCCGGGGATAGTGGCGTCGAAGGCCAGACCGAGCTGCCAGGAGACGTGGTGGAAGCGCGAGTCGGCGTGATCGTCGTGCAGCGCCACGTTGAAGCTGTACCTGTGGTCGGTGGCGAGCGGCTTGTCGCCTTCCTGTCCGGTACGCAGGGCGCGGGTCAGGTAGGCGGTCCACACACCGTCGGCCTCTTCGGCACTGAACACGATGGCCTCGCTGTCGGAGAAGTGGCGTTCATCGAGGACATAGCCCGACTCGACGGTACCACTGCCGCTGTTGAAGCGCGCCAGGTCGAGGTAGACCCCGCCGCCCAGCAGCTCGGCGATCTCCGCTTCGTCCTTGAGCTTGTCCCAGCCGCCGCGCGGAGCGCCGCGCCGACCGCGTACCTCGATCTCGGTACGGCTCTCGCTCAGGTACTTGGTGACGCCGTTGCCGCTCATCAGGTCGAGCCGCTCGGCGAGTTCGCTGGCCGCCAGCGCCTCGCCTTCCGGGGCGTCGGGCATGTAGGCGGAATCATGGTGGCAACTGGCCCAGCAGCCGCCGCGGTCGGCCATGTCGACGCGCTCGTCGGAGAAGCTGACGGTGAGCTTCATGGGGTTTTCCGGGTCCAACATGCCACCTTCCACGAAGGGCAGCGGGGCGTGTTCTCCGGCTTCCCACTGGAAGCGCATGAACAGGTAGTCGTCGTCGAACGAGGCCTGCACGGTCATCGGCACGTGGCCACGCTTGTCGCCCAGGTCATAGGTCTCGATCTTCTCGGCGCTGGTGGCAAGCGCACCGATCTGCTCTTCCTCGCCCTGGTGACACCAGATGCAGCGGTCGCCGAAGCTGAAGGCGCGGCCACCGCCGTGAGCGCTGCCATCCTGGATCCACTCGATGGACGCCTGGCCGGGCAGGAACAGGGTGATGTCGAGCGCAGGCACGTCGGACCAGTCGAGCGTAGCGGCGATGTCGCCCTCGACGCTCACGGCCTCGCCCAGGTCCTCGGCTTCCAGCGGCAGCTCGGGCTCACTGCGCATGCCGTCGGTCACCGGCTCGTCATGCTCGAAACGGTAGGCCCATACCGGCGACTCGTCCCACTCCTCGGGCAGCTGGTGGGCGATGCCCTGGTGGCACTCGATGCAGGTCTGGCCCTGCTCGAAGGCGCGGCCATGCTCGCGGGCGGCCCGGGGCGCCTGCTGCTCGAGATCCATGGCCGACCAGTCGTGGCAGTTGCGACATTCGCGAGAATCGGTGCGCAGCATCGAGCGCCAGACGTTTTCGGCCAGTTGGATACGCTTGGCCTCGAACTTCTCCTTGCTGTCGATGGTGCCCAGCATCCAGTGCCATACCTCGCGGCTGGCCTCGATCTTGCGGATCATCTTCGGCCCCCAGGCATTCGGCACGTGGCAGTCGGAGCAGGTCGCCCCCACACCGGTCGAATTCTGGTAATGGGGGCGGTCGAGGTACTCCTCATGCACCCAGCTCATTTCATGGCAGGCCGTGCTGCAGAACCTGAAGCTGTTGGTGGCTTCCATTACGGTATTGAAACCGCCCCAGAATATGATGCCGGCCACGAAGAAGATCATGGCGGCGCCGAGCGAAGCCCCCATGATCGTGATCCTGCGCCAGTTGCGTAGACGCTTCACCATGATGTCAGTCTCCCCGAATTTTCATGACGCCAGTGGTGCCATGCCGATCCGCCATGCCGCCCTGTCGTGTTATCTCTGGCCCCTTGCCCAGCCACTCCCGGCATCGGTCGCCCAGGTGTGAAGCGGCTGGAGAAGGAGCCGGGGCACCCATGGGGCGCCCCGGCCGCGGCGCTTGATCAGCCGACGTGCTTCTTGCGGTTGTAGACGTTGAACTTGCCGGTCGGCGTGTTGAGGCCCTCTACGACGGCCTTCACTTCAAGCGTCTTGTCGTCGAAGACCACGATGGCGCCGTCGTTCTGATGACCATCGCCGCGCGCCCAGATGGAGACCCACACTTCGGTACCGGTCTGGTCGTACTCCATGTGCACGGCCACGGCGTCGTGCTCGACGGGACGGTCGGCGACATGGATCGGGGTCAGCTCGCGGGTCTCCTTGTTCATGACCATGACCCACTGGTTGACGTCGGCCTCGGGATGCATGGCCTGGTCGATCCACACATTGTCGGAATCGGGATGGGTGCGTACGAAGAGCCCGGGACCATCGGTCTCGACGCTGTCGCAGATCTGCCAGGCCTGGTCGGGATGGCTCTCGGGGTCGTTGCCCCAGAAGGTCATGCGGCCTTCGCCCAGGTGGGTGGTGCCGGCCACCGGACCGCACTCGGGATCGATCCAGTTGGCGCCCGGGCCCGGATGAGGCTTGACGCCGGTTTCCAGCATGCTGACCAACTTGCGCGTCTCGGTGTCGATGAACACCATCTTGTCGCTCATGTTGGCCGCGATCTGGAAGTAACGGCCGGAGGGATCGAAGAAGCCGTCGTGCAGGTATTCGGCGGTCTCCATCTGGTCGATGCGCAGATTGTCGATATCGCTGTAGTCGACCTGCCAGACCTGACCGGATTCCTTGACGTTGACCAGGAAGGTCGGCGCATGCGGGGTGTTGTAGAGCGCGGCGACGCGGGCCTCGTTCCTGAAGTTGCCCTGGGTGTCGTAGCTGCGGGTGGAGACGACCTTCAGCGGTTCCATGGTCTCGGCATCGGCGATCACGAAGTGCGGCGGCCAATAGGCGCCACCGATGACGTACTTGTCCTTCCACTCTCCGTAGTGGGAGACCGCCACGTCGCGGGCGTCATAACCAATGAAGACTTCGGCGGTGACTTGCGGCGGGTCCATCCACAGGTCGATCTTGGAGAGACGGCCATCGCGGCCCTGGACGTACCAGAAGCGGCCGTCGGAGCTCTCCTTGGCCACGTGCACGGCATAGCCCGTCTCGACCTCGGTGACCAGTTCCTTGGTATCGGCGTCGATGATGCCCATGGCGCCGCGGTCACGCAGGATGGTGACCATGAAGTTTTCCCAGTTGCGGTCGTGCTGGGGCTCGGTGGGCAGATCCTCGGGCGCGACGAAGACCTGCCAGCGCTCCTTCATGTCGGCCAGCGACATCTCCGGCGGGTCGACCGGGTCGTGCTGGATGTACTGCGAAATCAGCGTGATGTCATCCGCGGAAAGAATACCGTCGAAGTTGTTCATGCCGCCTTCGGTACCCAGTGTGATGATGCTCTCCAGACGACGCTGGCCCAGCTCCTGGGTGGTTGCCGGCAGCAGGTTCGGGCCGGTGGCGCCATTGCGCAGGGTGCCGTGACAGCCGGCACAGCGCTGGAAATAGATAGTGTTGGCGCGCTCCATCTCTTCTGCAGACAGTTCCGGTGCCGCGGCGTGGGCGGTTCCCATGGCGGCCAGCGGGAAGCTGAGGGCGAAGATCCCCTTGGTCAATGCTCTCTTGTACATAACGTGCCTCGCTTGGTTTCCCCTTCGGGTAGTGGCTGGCGGGTGCCCGGCATGACCTAATTCTTCTTCGCTCAGCGACCATGGCCTTCAGCCACCCCCCACCTGTCGCCATTAGTAGCAATTTTGCCTTTCGCCTCACTTGACCACTGTCAATTGATGCATCCAGGAGTTGACTTATGTCAGAGGAGAGGAAAAGAAACCGTGGACCAGCATGGAACGGCCCGCTGAGCGGGCCGTATCGAAAGGGGAAAGGGCGCAGTCGGAATATGAGCGAAGCTAGCGACAGGGACGCTGCGCAATCCTGCGCGTGGCCTCCCGTGCCGTGCCTGGCAGCGGAGAGCGCGCCTCCTCCTCGGCGGTGTTGGCGAAACACCGCAGGGCGGCGATGTCCTCCACGTGCACGCAGTTGCGCTCGCAGCTGACACCGACGTCACGCAGGCGGGCCATGGCCCGCGAGAAGCTTTCCGGCTTCATGCCCAGCCGACCGGCGATCAGCAGCTTGTCGCAGGGCAGGCAGACGCTGGCCGGGCCATCCTCATCGGGACACAGCGAGACGATGAACGCCGCCAGGCGCTGGTAGGTGGACTGCAGCGTGAGCTGGTCGAGCTGGCGCACCAGCGAGCGCAGCATACCGGAGAGGTTGGCGAGCATATTGAGCGCCAGGCCGTGGTTGCGCTCCAGGGTGGTGAGGAAGTGCTCGGCAGGGAAGAGCAACAGCCGGGCATCCTCGGCCACCGCCGCATTGACCGGAAATCCCAGCCGGTCGAACATCGCCGCCTCGGCGAAGGATTCGCCACGGGTGAACAGTCCCACCATGCACTCGTTACCGTCGGGGCTCTCGCGGAACAGCTTGATCCAGCCGCTCAGGACCACGTAGAAGCGATCCGCCGGCTCGCCCTTGCTGAACAGCAGCGTGCCGCGGCGATAGCGGCGCTCCAGGGCACCGTCGGTGAGCAGCGCCAGGGTCTGGTTCTCGAGCCCGGCGAACAGCGGCACCTGGCGCACGGCCTGCAGGGCCTCGGGGCTCAGCGGCGACTTCATGGGGATACCTCCTCGATCTTTCTCGCATCGTTCGGCGGCGCCGTCTGGAACAACCGATCCAGGTTGCCGCGGATCACCTCGGCTTCGGGCGATGTCTCCGGCAGCACGGCGAGCAGACGTTCCCAATAGGCCCGGGCCGCTCCCATCTCTTGTTGTTGGAAGGCCAACGAGCCGGCCAACCACAACCCCTGGATGTGCCGGGAGTCGATGGCCAGGGCGCGTTCGATGAGCCGCTGGGGCTCGCCGGCCAGCGTACCCTGGCGCTCGGCCATGACATCCGCATAGCGGATCAACAGGTCGGGGTCCCGGTCACCGCCGTGGGCCATGGCCTCACGGAAAGCGCGCTCGGCGGCTTCCAGGTCATCCAGGAACACCAGCGTGCGACCCAGCAGGATCCAGCTCGCGATATCGTCAGGCGCTTGCGCCAGGCGCCCCTGCAGTTGCAGGGCCAGGTGCTGGAACTCGCGCTGCAGCGTCGCCTCGGAAGGCGGAGCCGACTGGGGGGCAGACGCCATCTCCCCCGCCGGTGTCGCGAGCGCGAAGACCTCCTCCGCATACCCCACCGTCAGGTAGAGTCCGGTCGCCATGAACGGCAGCACGGCCACGCTGATGCCGGCGGCCACCAGCGGTATTCGCCGCGAGCCGCGCCCCTCACGGAGCCGTTGCCCCTCGTGAGTTGGGCGCTCGACGGCACCGCTATCGAGCAGCTCGCGCTCCAGGTCGGCCAGGGCGCTGTCGTGCTGGGCCCGGGTCAGCGTGCCCGCCGCCAGGTCGTGCTCCAGCTCGCGGGCCCGGTCACGGTGCACGGCCAGGTTGATTGCCTGCCGCGACGGCTCCTGCTCACCGCGGGGAGCGCGCAGCAGCGGGGTGACTATGAAGCCCAGGGCCAAGACGCAAAGCCCCATGGCCAGCAGCAGAAACAGTCCGTTCATAGCGGCTCCTTGGCGTTATCGCCATGGCGAAATCGGTCGAGCATGGCGCGCTCCTCGGCGGTAAACGCGGGTCGCTGCGTCATGCGACGGCGGCCCACGACGATGCGCCACCAGACGATGCCGCCGCCGAACAGGAGCAGGAAGGGGCTGGCCCAGAGTAGATAGGTATTGGCCTGCAGCGGCGGCCGGTAGCGCACGTAGTCGCCGTAGCGCTGGACCATGAACTCGACGATGGCGCCGGCTTCATGCCCGGCCAGGGTCATGTCGTAGACCCGACGGCGCATGTCGGCGGCGAGTTCGGCGTTGGATTCGTGGATGGTCTCGCTCTGGCACACCGTGCAGCGCAGCTCGCGCACCAAGGTGTCGTACTGACGCTTCTGGGCCTCGCTGTCGAATTCAAGCGGCTGGCCGATGGCCAGTGCCATGGCAAGCCCCGCCGCCAGCCAGAGGGGCAAGCCAAGCAGGGTGTGAAGCAAGAGTCTCTTCATGAGCTTGCCACCCTCCTGCCCTCGCTTCTGCGCTGCTCATCGCGCAGCTTTTCCACCAGTGGCAGCACCTCTTCGAGCAGCAGCTGGCGCGTGAGCGGGCCGATGCGCTTGTAGCGGATCACGCCTTCGGCATCGAGCACGTAGGTTTCCGGCGTGGCATAGACGCCCCAGTCGATGCCGGCGTCGCCCTTGGGGTCGTAAGCGATGGTGCGGTAGGGATTGTCGCTGACGCTGAGGTAGCGCAGTGCCGCGTCACGCTCGTCGCGGTAGTTGAAGGCGTGAATGGGAATGCCGCCCCGCGCCAGCTCCATCAGCAGCGGCTTCTCGGAGCGACAGGTACTGCACCAGGTGGCCCAGACATTGACCAGCGCCACCTCGCCGATGAAGTCCTGCTCGGTAAGAAGACGTTCGGTATCCTCCAGCGACTCCAGCGTGAAGGGCGGTGCCGGCTTGCCCACCAGCGGTGAGGGCAGGTCACGCGAATTCATTCCAAGACCAATGAACAGCAGCCCTAGCAGGGCGCCCGTAGCCGCCAGCGGTAACAGCATTCGCAGTTTCATCAGCCTGCCACCTCCCGGGGCTGAGCTCCCGCAAGCTCTCGCTGCGGGCGGGTGACACGGTTCCTGGCCAGGCGATAGCGCTTGTCGGCCGCGGCCAGCAACCCGCCCAGGGCCAGCAGGATGGCGCCGGACCACATCCAGAACATGTAGGGCTTGTAGTAGAGCCGGAAGCTCCAGGCATCCCCCACCAGGCGTTCGCCCAGCGAAACGTAGACATCACGAGTCGCGGTGCGATGGAGCGAGGCCTGGTTCATGGGCATCTGGGCGTGGGTGTCGTAGTAGCGACGCTGCGGATGGAGCAGCGCGACCGGGCGGCCGTCGCGGGTGACCTCGACCACCGCCTGATCGGCCTCCCAGTTGGGGCCGCGTACGGTTTCCATGCGCAGCAGGGTGAAGTCGAAGCCCGCCGCCGAAGCGGTCTGGCCCGGCGCCATGCGCACGTCGCGCTCGACCTCGTAGGTGTTGACCATGGCGATGGCCACCACCACCAGCGCCAGTCCCACATGGGCCAGGTGCATGCCCAGGAAGCTCGGCCGCGTGATCCTGCGAAGCCGCGTGGCGAGAGGCTGTCGCGCCGACCCCATGCGCTTGTGGATATCTACCAGTGCCGTCAGCACGATCCAGGTCGCCAGCATCAGCGCCAGCGCGGTCATCGGGCGCCAGGTGCCCAGAGTCAGCGGCCACAGCCCGCCGGCCACCACGCTGACCAAGAGTGCCCAGCGCAGCTGGCGGAAGGTCTCCCCGGGGTTGGCCTGCTTCCATAGTACCGATGGGGCGAGGCCGACCAGCAGCAGTAGCGGTAGCATCAGCGGGGCGAACACCGCGTCGAAGTAGGGAGGCCCCACCGAGATCTTGCCCAGGCCGAAGGCATCCAGCGCCAGCGGGTAGAGGGTGCCGATGAAGACCGCGGCGCAGGCCACCGTCAGCAGCACGTTATTGGCCAGCAGCAGCGACTCGCGTGAGTACCAGGCGAAGGCGCCACCCAGTCCCACCTTGGGGGCACGCCAGGCGTAGATAGTCAGCGCGCCGAGCAGGGTCGCGGTCAACATGCCGAGGATGAACACGCCACGTTCGGGATCCGTGGCGAAAGCGTGCACCGAGGTGATTACCCCCGAGCGCACGATGAAGGCGCCGAGTACGGTCAGGGCAAAGGTGACGATCGCCAGCATCAGGGTCCAGACCTTGAAGCCGCCGCGCTTCTCGGACACCGCCAGCGAGTGCATCAGCGCCGTGGCGGTGAGCCAGGGCAGGAAGGAGGCGTTCTCCACCGGGTCCCAGAACCACCAGCCGCCCCAGCCCAGCTCGTAGTAGGCCCACCAGGCGCCTACGGCGATACCCAGGGTCAGGAACACCCAGGTCACCGTGGTCCAGGGACGCGACCAGCGCGCCCAGGCGGCATCCAGCCGGCCGCCAAGCAGTGCGGCCATGGCGAAGGCGAAGATCACCGCGGTGCCCACGTAGCCCATGTAGAGCAGCGGCGGATGCAGGATCATGCCCGGATCCTGCAGTAGCGGGTTCATGCCGCGGCCGTCCATGGGGCCCGGTACGATGCGCGCGAAGGGGTTGGAAGTGAATAGCGTGAAGGCGATGAAACCCACGCTGACCATGCCCAGCACCGCCAGCACCCGGGCCAGCATCTCGCGCGGCAGCGATTGGCTGAAACAGGCCACGGCGACACTCCACGCCCCCAGGGTGAAGACCCACAGCAGCAGCGAACCCTCGTGACCGCCCCATACCGCAGTGATCTTGTAGATCAGCGGCTGGCCGAGGCTGGAGTGGCCGGCCACGTAGCGCACCGTGAAGTCGCTGGCAACGAAGGCCCAGGTCAGCACGGCAAGCGAAAGCGAGAGGAAGACGAACTGGCCGGCCGCCAGGAAGCGCGCGCTGCGCATCAGGCGGGCCTCGTTGAGCTGGGCCCCCACCAGCGGCAGTACACTCTGGGCCAGCGCCAGGCACAGCGCCAGGACAAGGGCAAAGTTTCCGAGTTCTGCCACCATGGGCCGGCACCTCCCGTCTTCACCGACACCGGCACCAGGAGCGCCTGTCGGTCACTGAGGAACGTTCGTGACCGAGGCAAGTAGAGAGGGTGGATAGACACTGCCTCGGCCGGTATGCAGGCATGGTCCGGCTAACACCGCAAAAAGACCATACCCGATACTTCTTTTCCCGGGAGGCTTGTGATCCACGTCAAACAAACGGGCGTGGCCAGATGTCGCGCCCCAAATCGAGCAGCGGAGACCTGACAGCGGATGCAACTGAACGTAAGCTAGCAGCCTGTCGAACTGAACGCTGATCTGCTGCGAACCCCGGATGTCGGCCAATTTCATTCGGTCGGATTCGTTAAATAGCCCGCTATTCGCCTTATCCGATCGATAAACTTGTCTCGAAACCCGACTTTCTCGCGACGATCGGTCAAGCCCGACAGGCTGCTAGGCACCGTTTTTCTCACCGCATACCCATCACGAACAACAGGAGCTCCCGTGCTGAAGCGAACCCTTCTCTCTCTGCTCGCCGCCGCCAGCCTGCCGCTGGCCGTCGCCCATGCCAACGCAGCCGACGTGGTGCTGCACACCAATCACGGCCCCATCGCCATCGAGCTGTACCAGGAGCAGGCACCCAAGAGCGTCGAGAACTTCCTCACCTACGTGCAGGAAGGCCATTACGACGGCACCCTGTTCCATCGCGTGATCGACGGCTTCATGATTCAGGGCGGCGGATTCGACCAGGACTTCCGCCAGAAGTCGACCCGCGCGCCGATCGCCAACGAAGCCGACAACGGCCTGCGCAACGAACGCGGCACCCTGGCCATGGCACGCACCGGCGACCCGCACTCGGCTACCGCGCAGTTCTTCATCAACGTCAATGACAATGCCTTCCTCAATCACCAGGGCACCCACTCCGGCCAGGCCTGGGGCTACGCGGTGTTCGGCCGCGTGGTGGAAGGCATGGACGTGGTCGACGCCATCAAGCGCGTGCCCACCGGCAGCCGCGGCCCGTTCCAGGACGTGCCGCGCGAGCCCGTGATCATCGAGCGCGCCGAAGTGCAGTAAACGAGAAGTGCAGTGATCGAATAGCCGCCCAGACGCAGCGACGCCCCGCCATCTCTCGATGGCGGGGCGTCGTCGTCTTGCGCTAGTCCTGCCTGGCTAGGGTCGCAACAGGAAGCGGCGCACACCGGCCAGGGTTAACACGGCCGCGGCTGCCCCCAGGCTATTGGCCAGGATGTCGGCCCAGTCGCCGCCGCTGCGCCCCGGCACCGGGATCTGCAGGTATTCGATGCAGATGCCGTAGAGCACCACCGCAATGAAGGTGCGCACCAGCGGCAGCCCGGCAAGGCCGACCAGGCCCGCCAGCCCGGCGTAACCGACGAAGTGGTTGAACTTGTCCCACGGCAGGTTGGTGGGCATCTCGCTGCCCGGGGTCAGGCTGCCGATGGCAATGGCCACGGCAGCTAGAACGGCCGACACCGTCCACAGACGGTGTCGCTTTCTATCCTCACCCCCGGCCAGCCGCCGGAGCCAACGAGCTTCAGGCATTGTGGTGCTGAATGGCACGGTGGTAGCGCGGGCTCAGCTCGTGCAACGCCTCCATGAAGGCGGTGACGTTGTCCGGGTTGGTGAACTGGCTGATACCGTGGCCCAGGTTGAACACGTGGCCCGGCCCATGGCCGTAGCTGTCCAGTATTCGCCCCACCTCGGCACGGATGGCTGCCGGGCGGGCAAACAGCACGTTGGGGTCGAGGTTGCCCTGCAGCGCCACCTTGTGACCCACCCGGGCTCGGGCGTCGGACAGCTCCGTGGTCCAGTCGATGCCCACGGCATCCGGGCCCGCCAGGGCAATGTCCTCGAGCCACTGGCCGCCGTTCTTGGTGAACAGGATCACCGGCACGCGACGCCCATCGTGCTCGCGAATCAGTCCGGCGACGATCTGCTCCATGTAGCGCAGCGAGAATTCGAGGTAGGCCGGCGTGGTGAGCGTCCCGCCCCAGGTGTCGAAGATCTGCACCGCCTGGGCGCCGGCGCGAATCTGGGCGTTCAGGTAGTCGGTCACCGCACTGGCCAACATGTCGAGCAGGTCGTGCATCACGCTGGGCGTGTCGTAGAGCATGGTCTTCACGTGGCGGAAGTCCTTGCTCGAGCTGCCTTCCACCATGTAGGTGGCCAGCGTCCAGGGGCTGCCCGAGAAGCCGATCAGCGGCACCCGGCCGTTCAGCTCGCGGCGAATGGTCGACACCGCACGCATCACGTAGTCCAGGTCGCGCTCGGCATCGGGCACGCTCAGCGCCGCCACGTCTTCTGCCGTGCGCACCGGCTTGCGAAACTTGGGCCCTTCGCCGGTCTCGAAATAGAGCCCCAGCCCCATGGCATCGGGAATGGTGAGGATGTCCGAGAACAGGATGGCGGCATCCAGCGGATAGCGCTCCAACGGCTGCAGCGTCACCTCGCAGGCCAGGTCATGGTTGCGGCACAGGTCCATGAAGTCGCCGGCCTCGGCGCGGGTGGCGCGGTACTCCGGCAGGTAGCGGCCGGCCTGGCGCATCATCCATACCGGGGTGCGGTCCACCGGCTGACGCGAGAGGGCGCGCAGGAAGCGATCGTTCTTGAGATCCATGCAGGCAGTCATCCACAGGAAATGTCGGCCTATTGTAGCGCATCATTTTTCGCGCGGCTTGACCCTGGCCAAGATCGGTGACGCCGCATGATCGTGAGCCACGGCCCCGTTCCTGCTAGAATGCGGGATTCACTTCCGGCATCGCCGTGGTCTTGACCGAGGTACCCCGTGACCATTCGATTCATCGCCGCCTCCCGGCTGCCCACCCCCTGGGCCACCTTCACCATGCACGGCTTCGAGGACGACGCCACCGGCAAGGATCACATCGCCCTGACGCTGGGCGACGTGGCCGACGGCGAGCCGGTGCTCGGCCGGGTGCACTCGGAATGTCTGACCGGCGACGCACTGTTCTCCATGCGCTGCGACTGCGGCTACCAGCTGCAGGAAGCGCTCAAGCGCATCGCCGACGAAGGCCGCGGCGTGCTGCTCTACCTGCGCCAGGAGGGCCGCGGTATCGGCCTGCTCAACAAGATCCGCGCCTACCACCTGCAGGACCAGGGCGCCGACACCGTGGAGGCCAACGAACAACTCGGTTTCGGCGCCGACATGCGCCGCTACGACCTCTGCGTGCCGATGCTGGAGCATCTGGGTATCTCCAGCCTGCGGCTGATGACCAACAACCCGCGCAAGGTCGATGCCCTGACCAAGGCCGGCGTCACCATTGCGGAACGAGTACCGCTGACCACGGGTCTCAATCCTCATAACGAGCAGTATCTTTCGACCAAGGCGGGCAAGCTCGGCCACATGATGGCGCTGGGCGACTTCACTCAGGCCAGTGACGTGGATATCGAACGCAAGCCCTGAGCCGACACGGCATCGGGGCGCCCCTGACGGAGACGCCCATGCCACAGACGGGAAGCCCTGGCGACCATCGCCTCCACCTCATCGAGGAGCTGCTCAACAGCGTCAGCCACGGCATTGGTGCGGCGCTGAGCCTGGCCGGCGTGATCGTGTTGCTGGTAATGGCCAGCATGGCTGCCCATGTGGACCCGTGGAAGATCGTCGGCATCAGCCTTTACGGCGTAACCCTGGTGTTGCTCTATACCGCCTCGACCCTTTACCACGGCGTTCGCCACCCGCGGCTCAAGCGTGTGCTACAGCACCTGGATCACTGCGCCATCTACCTGCTGATCGCCGGCACCTACACGCCCTTCCTGCTGGTCAACATGCGCAGCCCCACCGGCTGGACGCTGTTCGCCATCGTCTGGGGCCTGGCACTGGCCGGCATCGCCTGCAAGCTGGCCTGGCCCCACCGCTTCACCGTACTGCGAGTCGCGATCTACCTGATCATGGGCTGGCTGATCGTGTTCGCCAGCGACGAGCTGAGCGCCAGCCTGCCCACCGCCGGTATCGCCCTGCTCGCTGCCGGCGGCATCACCTACACGCTCGGCGTGATCTTCTTCGCCGTCAGCGTGATCCCCTTCAACCACGCCATCTGGCACCTGTTCGTGCTCGGCGGCAGCACCTGCCACTATTTCGCCGTGTACGCCGCAGTGCTGCCGTTCGGGGGGTAATGCTCGGCCAGCCTCAGCCGCTCAAGCCGCGCGTAGAGGTACTCGGTGAAGAAGCCGTGCATCAGGAAACGCTGGCTCAGATTCCAGGGGCCGACCAGGTAGTGCGGATACTTGTTGTAGGCCATCTCCGCCAGGGTCGGGTCGCCGATCAGCTGGCCGATGCGGATGGCGATCGACTGGTCGAGGTTGAAGCCGTTGATGGCGTCGCGGTACTCCTCGCGGGTCAGCAGCAGGCAGAACAGGCACATGAACAGCGCATGGGCGCTTTCGAAGTCCAGTACCTGGGTGCGCCGGCGCGCCGTCTCGAAGGCGCCCTCTTCCAACGGGCGCCAGTGCGTCCAGTCGATGGCATCCGGCGCCAGCGGTGCCGGGCGCTCACGCCAATGGCCCATCTCCTCGATCACCCGGAACAGCTCCTGGTCGTGCTTGACGAAGCTGGCATCGAGCATGTCGTCGATACGCCGGGGGTAGAGCGCCAGGGGCTCGACCGTCACCTCAGGGCTGTTGTCGATGAGGAAGTTGAGGATGTTCGACTCGGTGGCGAAGTGGCGCAGGATCAGCTGGTTGGCGCTGGGGCTGACGAAGTGAGTACAGAACCAGCAGATCATCCGCTGCAGCAGGCCATGAGCGCGGAACTGGGGCAGCGGCAGACGCTTCACGAACCAGATCAGATGCAGCAGCATCGCCAGCAGGAACTGCAGCAGCGGGCGCAGCGACCAGCGCGTCGGGCTCTCGATGTCGTTCAGCCACAGTCGCACCGCCTCGGATTGGATCGGCAGCGAGTCGTCGAACGCCAGCGCACGCAGGAAAGGGCTGCGCGGCTTCGGCCTGGCATCAGCCATGGTCGACCTCCTCCAGTTGCAGGGCGTAGAGCCGCGCCACCACCCGCGCGGTACGCAGGATCGCCTGTTGGTCTTCCGGCGTACGGCACACCCGGTCGATCAGCGAGTAGAGCTTGTCCAGGTGGGCGTCGTCGTTCTCGCCGTGGTAGCGCATGAAGCAGGTGTAACGGCCATCGCCACCGGTGGCCTCGTCGATCCGCCGGGCCCAGTCGCCGGCCATCTTCTGCCCCAGCCCCTCGATGATCCACATGGCGCCGATCAGGTCGACCGGGTTGGGCTGGCTGGCGCGGTACATCATGAAGGCATGCAGCGCCTCGCTGCCGGCATTGCGCTGCCCCGCGCGGATCTCGTCCGGCTCGCCGCCCGCCGCCACGAAGTCCGCCTCCAGCATCTCGTAGTCGCGATGCTCCTCCTTGGCGTGGCCGATCACCTCCGAGCGCACGTCGGCGTAATCGCGCTCGAAGCTGGAAGCGCCCCGGGTGATCCAGCGCGCGCCTTCGATCACCTGCTGGCGCAGGTGCAGCAGCAGGTTGCGGTAATCCTCGCGGGTGAAGTTGCCGCGTTCCAGGCGCTGGATGACCGGCACCCGGCCCAATTGGCGCTCGAAATCGAACCAGACTCGCATCAGTCCCTGCAGGCACTCCTGCCCCAGTTGGGTAGTGACCTTGCTTTCCATGATTACTCCTCCACGACCGTAAGCTGCATGTAGACGTTATTGAAGCGGCCGCTTTCCGGCACCATGCAGAGGATGGTGTCGCCAGCCTGGTAGTTCTGGGTGCGACGGAACTCGTCGAGCATGATGAACATCGAGGCGCAGCCGGTGTTGCCGCGGGTATAAAGGTTGGTGTACCACTTCTCTTCGGCAATCGCGGCGCCGGCCTGGGTCAGCATGTCGAAGATCTTGCCGCGAAAGTAGTGCGACGAGTAATGGCACAGTACGTGGTCGATCCGGCCCACCTCGACCCGCCCCTCGTCGATCAAGCGCAGCAGCCCGTCCACCCCGAGCTTGACGATGTTGTCGAGCAGGCGGACATCCTGGCGAATCAGCAGGGCGCCGGCGGCCTCCGCCTCGGCATAGGTGGCAAAGTCCTGCCAGCTTCTCTCGTCGCCAGCGGCTGCCCGGCCGACGCTCATGCATACCGGGTAGGCGTCGGCGTGGGAGAAGCCGCGAATCCAGTCGATGCGAAAGCAGCGCCGGCGCGGCACGTTTTCCAGCAACAGCGCACCCGCGCCGTCCGAGAGCATCCAGCGCAGGAACTCGGCATTGAAGTCGACCTCCTGCGCGACCGCCTCGTAGCGGCTGGCCTTGAACAACCTCGAGGCCAGCTCGCTGGCGATCACCAGCGCATTGCCGTGCTCCCCGGCCTTCAGTCCGGTGTAGGCCGCCTTGAGCGCCATCATGCTGCTGGAACAGATGCCATGGCTGCTGTGCAGCTCGACGCCGGCCACGCCCAGCTCCGCCTGCACCATGCTGCCGAAGCCCGGCAGCACCAGGTCACCCTGGCTGGTGGCCACGCTGAGCATGCCGAGCCGCGCCTTGCTGAGAAAGCTCTGGTCGAGGCAGGCCTGCCCCGCCCGGGCGGCCATCTCGCCGTTGCTGATCAGGGTGTTGTGCTTGGCATCGATGGCGTAGTGGCGCTGCCGAATCCCGTTGGACTGCAGAATCCGTCTCTTTAGCCGGCTCGGCTTGCCATGCACCAGGCCGAGCACCGCCTCGATCCGCTCGTTGTCCACCGGCTCGCCCGGCAGGTAGTGTCCGGTACTGGTGATATAGACGCTCATGCCGGCTCTCCCCTGTGCTTCAGGTAATGACGCAGGCAGCGTAGGTTCTCCTCCAGGTAGGGGAACACGCACAGCAGCGCCATGAAGGCCAGGTAATAGGGCAGGTAGCGTTCCCCGCCGTGGGGCACTTCAACGGGCACGAGACGCATCTGCCCTGCCCAGTTGAATGTCACCAGGTCCATCACCACCGGCCAGTTGATCACCATGATCATGGCCAGCATGTAGAACGGCAGGCTGGCCAGGTAACTGTGCGCATGCATTTCCCAGATACTGATGTGCCGTCGCGGTGCGGCGTAGTGCACGTCCCAGTGGGCCACGACCTCGTGCAGCACCCAGGCCAGCAGACAGAGCAACAGCACCAGCACGTTGATGCGATAGAGCAGGCACATGAGGATGGGGATGCCCACTTGGATGCCCATGGCCGAGTGCATCAGGGTTTCCTTCAGCCCCGAGGTCTCCTCGATATGCGTGGCGCGGTGGCAGCACCAGTCGACGAAGCCGGCAATTCCCCATAGCGGCAGGAAAACGTAGAGCAGGACATGGATCAGCAGCGTGTGGGTATCCATGGCGATTTACCTCTGTTTCAGCGACTCTCACTAGGCTCTTGCAAGGCGCTGGCGTTTCATGGATGATGTTAGGAAACACTGTTCGATAACTAATATCCACCAGGCACATGGCATTTGCAAGCGCCAATCGAATGGAAACGCAACATTATGAAACAGGGAACGCATAACTTGGACTCGTCATCGAAAAACGACGGCGAACCTCAGGCAAGCCGGGACCGCTACCCCGATGCCCTGCGTGCCGGCGCGCTGCTCGTCGTCGTGTTCGGCCATTGGATCGCCACCCTGCCGCGGCTCGAGAACGGCCTGATGACCACCACCGACCACCTGCTGCTGGTGTGGACGGGCGCCGGCGTACTCACCTGGGTGTTACAAGTGGTCCCACTGTTCGTGTTCGTCTCGGCCGCGGTGAGTGCAGACGGTGCCCAGCGCCGGCTGGAGCAGGGCCATCGCCAGTTGCACTGGTGGGCGGGCCGGGCGCTTGGCCTGGCGCGACCCACCGTCACCTACCTGGCGGTGCTGGTAGCCTTCGTCATCGTCGCCGCCTATACCGGAGGGCGCCTGCTCGGCCCCCTCAACCACTCGCTGACCGTTCATCTGTGGTTCCTGATGATGCTGCTTGGAGTGCAGGCCCTGCTGCCGCTCAGCGTCTGGGCCGACAACCGCTGGGGGCTCAAGGCCGTGGCGGGCCTGTTGCTGATCGCCGCCGCGGTCGACCTCCTGCGTGCCGGCATCACCGCGCCCGGCGAGCTGCTGGAGCTGGGGTCACGCGTCACCGCCAACGGCGGCGGCATCGGCTGGCTCAACGCCATCGTCGTCTGGCTGCTGCCGCAACAGCTCGGCATCGCCTGGAAGCGCGGCCGCTTCTCGGGCCTGGGCACCGGCCTCGCCCTGCTGCTGTTCGGGCTGCTGTGGCTGGCCGCCGCCGTGGCTTCGGGCTACCCCGTGGCCATGGTCGATGGCGCTTTCGGCGTTCCCAGCAACCTGCTTCCTCCCACCCTGGCCCTGGTGGGCGTGATGTGGGTCCAGGTAGGCGTCGTACTGACCTGTGAAGGGCCTATGCGCCGCCTGCTGGAGCGCCGCCGCATCGACAGGGTGGTGACCATCCTCGGCGCGCTGGGCATGCCGCTCTACCTCTGGCACAAGCTCGCCGAGCTGCCGGCCGCCTGGCTTGGGGAGCGCCTCGGCCTGCCCATCGACGCCGGCATACCGGGCGAGGTGGGCTTCTGGCTCGGCCGCCTGTGGTGGATCGTGCTGTGCATCGTCTCCGTTGCCCCGGTCATGGTCGCGGTGGTGACCTTCGAGATGAGCCGCAAGCGCGATGTGGTCTCCGCCACCGGCACACCGGCCATTCTCGTCGGCGGCACGGCACTCCTGGGTGGCATCATCGCCAGCCTGGCCCTCGGCGCCCTGCCCGGTGCTCTCTTCGGCCTGGCCGGCGTCGCGGCCGCTTCCTGGCTGCTGCGCGCCCATCCGCAGCCGGCAGGGGAACCTTTGGGCCGCACCTGATACGACTGAAGGGAAACTGAATCGAACGTCTTGTAAGCCATGTCTTACAAATTCTATCGGCAATGTCTTACACGCTACTTGCCGCAGGTTAACGTCGGAGGGCCGACACAGTTGGCACAGTGAAGGCGTACTGAGCACGGAGGCTCAGCCAGGGACGACCGAGTCAGGAAGACTCGATTTCCAGGGATGCTCGGGTAGAAGGACACTCGAGGCGGAGGTAAGGAAGCGAAGATCCAGCCCGGCCGCAAGGCCGGGCTTTTCGTTTGTGCCGAGGCCTTCCATAAGGAGCAATGGGCCTGTTCACTGCCGCCATCAGGAGCCTCTCGTTAAGGCGCTACACCCAAGCACCCGGCAGCGAGAATTCATCAAGAATGACACTCTTCCGTCAGCCCCTCCTTTAAATGGGCATAGCCTCACGTCGGTGGGCCCAAAATGGATGATCCGACCACCGTCGCTCCAGGTTATATTGGCGCTGCCACTCCCTGAGAAAGCGGTTTATCCCCCTGTTTGCCCGAGACGCATACTGTTCCGCCGCTTGCAGGCCATTCCCGTGCAGCCAATCGGTGATTACCGGCGCAGCAGCCAGACCGTCGCCCAGTGCGTTGGAAATTCCCGAAGAGGTCAAAGGATCAAAGGCGGCCAAGGCATCGCCCACTGCGATCCAGCCCGGTCCGGCTGCCTGGGTAACAAAACCGCTGCATGCGGCAAAGCAGGTAAGGGAGAGGGTGTGCCGTCGGGTAGGTTGCAGCCACTCTTGCAGCTCCTCTGTCTGAGCCCAGAGCGCATGGAACGTTTCGCGATTGCGTAATCCCTTCCGGCGAACAAGGGCTGCATCCGACATCAACGCCAGCAGCGCTGAACCATCGGGTAAACGGGTCGCGTACCACCATCCGTCGGCCACCGATTCCACCAGTGTCATACCTTCCAGCCTGCCGGGATCGGGCCATTTGCACGCCACCGCCACCAGATCGTCGAGACGCTTGCGCTCCACTCCCAGTCGCCTGCACAGGGCAGCTCTGCGACCGGAAGCGTCAACGAGATAACGGCAACTCAGCAGTTGCTGTTTGCCCTGATACCCTATTTGCAGTTGCCACTCTCCACTATCCCAGCGTAGGGATCCCAGCACCGCCGGCGTCAATAATTTCGCACCTCTCTCACAGCTGGCTTGACGCAGATCCTCGTCAAAGCGTTCCCGATCGAGATGCCAGCCGTCCCCTGTCGATTGATGAAGAAAATCGTCGAACCTGCGCTCTCCCGCCCATCGGGAGAGATTGGTGTAGTAGGGATCATGTCCTCGCGCCTCAAGGTCATCCGATACACCCAGCAGCCTCAATTTAGCGACGACGTCGGGAGCTGCGGATTCCCCCACCCTGAAGGCCTGTCGGGTGGGTTTATCCAGAATAGCCACGCGCTCGACGCCCGCCGCTATCGCGGCGAGAGCCGTGGCGCAACCGGCAGGGCCGGCGCCGAGGATAACGAGATCGAAATCAGCTTCCATTCGGTGTGAAAGGTCGAGGCAAGGTGCGTGCGACTTCCACAAAGCGGCGCTCTCCTTCGACCTCTTTTTCCATCACGAAGCCCAGTTGCGACCAGTACTTCACCATCTGTACGTCGTCGGCAAAGGAGATGAAATCTCCCCGCAACTGGTCGAAATCGGTGCCGACCCAGGCCACCTGTCCTCCCGTCTGTTCATCCGGGGTCGGAATAGCCGCCAGGCCTCCGCCCTGGGGTTGCGGTTCCAGATAGACGAATTCAGGCCTTTGTGCGGGCCACCACCACAATACTCGCTCACCGATGGGCTGCGAGGAGCACTCATTGAAGTCTGCCTGCCAGGGTATGGCCATGTAGCGAGTGAGATCCCCGGGCTCCATCGCAGAAGGCGTAAAACCCAGGTTTAGCGGCCCTTCGGTGGGCGGCGCGGCGTTGATACGGAAAGGGTCTTCATTACTGTAGATGGCCCGATTGCGGGAGATCCAGGTGAGCTCGATCCCCGGAGAAAACGCACCTCCCACACAGTTTTCCAGAACATTGCGCGTCAGTGACTGAGGGCTACTATCGGCAACAGGCTCGTTGACGAAGTGTCCCGCAGCCCACTGTTGAACGAAGAAGAACTGAGTATCCGTCAAACGCAGGTAAGTAGAAGTAAGCGTGCCGTCGATAAGGCAGTTGTCCCCCGCCAGGTAGGGCATCATGGTGCCTCCCCGCTCGGAGATAATCGTGTTCTCATCCGCTGGTGGTCGCAGGATATCCAGAATCCAGTTGCGCAGGCCGCGGTAGTGATCCTCCTGATGGGGTACCGCACCCAGCATCTCCATGTCGAATTTGTGCGGTTTGGGAGGGATTGCCGCGACCCAGGTGTAGGTGGTGGCTCGCTCCAGCAGTGGTTTTATCTCGCTCTGGAAGTTGGGCTTGTAGCCATTGGGTCCGCTTTGCCACATGCCCTGATCATTGATCTGCGGGTAGTGTCCGGCACGCACGGCGCTGTCGAAGATGGTATCCCAGAGCGTTACCAGGTTGGCGATCTCCGGTGCGTAGGAGGGCGGTGCCACAGACACCCAGGCCGGGTCGGCCGGGGTGCTGCTGTCATCGTCCCACTCGATTATCGCCCTGACCGGACCGTCACCGGTATCGTCCCACCAGCCGTCATTATTGGCGTACTGTTTGATCACGGCGTTTTCATCTTCGGTCCCGGATATGCCCAGACCGCCCACTACCATCAGGCGACCGGCTTCGTCGGTACGCAGTTCTCCCAGGGAGTCGATACGCTCCCGGTTGGGATACAGGATGCCCTTGGGGAAGTTTGCACCCTTATAACCCTCGGGAATCGTATGGCGATCCATGGGGACAGGACCGGCATGGGCGCCGCTGATCCGGCGCGGACCTGGATCGATGATCAAGCTGTGCCGGTCCTCCACTCCAGCGTTGCGCAGGGGGTGATTGCTGGCATAACCCAGTTCCCCTTCATTGGTGGCAAACTCGTACCAACTGGCTTTCTTGTTCGCCATGTGCACGGTCCAGGTGATCGACTTTACTCCGGGTGTATCCAGAGTAATCTCTTCGTTGCCGCGATAAATATGAAAGCGTGCGGCCTGGCGACACATGCGACCCTGTCCATCCCGGAAGTCATCCTGGGTGAAGATGCTGCCATCGGGATTGATGGGCAGACCGCGATATGTCTCGGGGCCGATATAGAATTTTTCCGGCGCATTCCCAACACGGGCGATGCCGACAGGCGGGTAAATCTTGTAGTCAGACATGATGATTTCCTTTCAACTTGATCCCGTTACAAGCCCAGCTCTTTGGTTGCCGTCAATATCTCTTGGTCGCCTGCTATGGCGGCCTTGAGGTGCGTGCACAACGCGTTGTCCCTGGGCGATGTCGACAGCTGGTAGAGTTCGCCTTCAAGCTCCTGCGTCAGTTCCTCAAAGGTGCGCCCGGTATCGCTTCTGTAGCGCCACGCCGGTGCGGCATTAGGACCAACGGAGCTGTCGCCGTCGGCAAAGGCCGGGGTAGACATCAGCGCTCTGGCAAGATTCGGCAGAACCCGGTGCATGATTGACAGGACGACGTTGAAATAAGGGTCGGGGGCATCGTCCTTGAATGCGGCCTCGAAGGCGCGCAGCATCAGGCTGTAGTGGTGATCGAAACTGTCAGACAGCCGTTTGGCCCGCTGGTTGGTGTAGTCGCTGCTGTCGGGATTGGAGATGATGGGAAGTGTTGCCGGGAAATTGGCGCTGTCGAGCGAAACTTCGCGGAACTTGAGAAAGTGGCTCAACTCGTACGGGGTGCCGAGGATGGGCCCGTAGGTGCCGTCGGTGCGCTTGCCATAGTGGTTGTAGGTACCGAAACTCTCAACCGGCACCAGAGGCTTTTCGGGGGGGACGGTCCCTTCACCTTGCTCGACGATTTCGTTTACTGCCGCATGGAAGCTCTTCTTGTCCACCACGGCGTTGACGTTACCGCCAAATTTGCCGAGATAGATATTGGTCCTTTGCCGACCGGGAACATCGCTTGTACTGAAGGGGTTCCCGGGATAGGCATCCACCGCATCGACCAGGGCGCCGTAGAGCTGTGCGATGCTGTCGTAGTTGTCACCCTGAGGAGGCGCGCCATACTGCGCGGGGCTCTCGATGGCGGCAAAAACATTGGCGAAAACATCGGGGGATGCGCGAAACAGGCCGACCATAGGAGTCGTATTCGGGTTGGCCCGTGGCAGATAGCCGGGGAAAGTAGGAACCGCATCACCGGTAAATTTGGGCAACGCGCCCAGGGCAACGATGATATTGGCCGCCTGGTTGACATGGAACATCTCTTCCATGGCTACGCTTCGCAGGGTCTGGTAGGCGTGGCTCCCGGTGTCTGAAATGGAATAGAGTGCCGAGAGGTAGACAGGTATGGTGGTAAATTCCACCTGTAAAGCGAGCTGCGCAGCCTCCCGGAGGTCCTGAAGCGCGGGTTCACTGGTGTTTGCAAGCCTGTCGAACAGGCCTGGAGAAAGGTTCTCTGTTTCTGATGGCGCCATGGTTTTCATCTCCTCATGTTTCGTTATCCGGCTAGCCTGTTCCCGCGACAGATGGCGGGAACCTAACGCCTGCAGTCATAACAGCATTGGGTTCCCCTGCGGTCAGGCATGCGGTTACGCTTTTTGCGCAGGGTATTGATCTGAATGTGTGGCCAGCGGGTCGTACCGCCATCAGTAAAGAATAGAAATTCGAAAAGCTGGACCTGCCCGTACTGCAAGTACCTCAGGAGCGTATCTCGGCTGTTGAGTAGGCATGATTTCAATTTTCCCATTGTTATTGTTGATCGTCGGCTCGTAAGTTGACGAACGTATGCGTTCACCTGAAGAAACACCAGCCGAAGAGCTTTCAAATATCTTTCGCGCCGCACCCAAGCATTCTTTTTCTTAAGTCTCGCCAAATCCTCGTGCAGCGAAATCCCATTAAGCTCCCACCACCCACCATGATTATTTATAGTCAACGAAGCTAATTTTTGATGTAGTAAATAAGACTCACGACATGTAAGCATTACATCATTTCACTTGTGCGTTTTTTGCCATGCAAACCTGTCAGCCTTGCGACATTAGTTTTGTAAGACATCGGCTATGAAACTTGTAAGCCTGATACGGCGGTCTCAAGTCCCAACCACAGCACTCGAATGCAGCATTCTTGTCCGGATGGCTCACCTCTACGACCTGCCAATCGCGGTCGAGGCGGTCGGTGGCAGTTTTCATGCCGATGCCCGAATGAAAATGCCAGAGCGCCAACCCCACCCTGGCAAACAGCAGTGTCGTGACAACGAAGTAGCCTAGGTGCAGGTAGTGAAAATCGCCGCTATAGAAACTTGCCCCCTGCACCGCAAAGCGCAAGGCAGCGAGCCCATCCGCAGCCGGCAGCGACATCGCTCTCTCGGAGCACGTCCACCTGAAGGGCTTCAGCCAGCAGCGGTATACGCGGCCCTCCGAGGGCAGCTATGTTAGTAAAGGGTGGGGAGACTTATGCATCTGCCTGCGAGACCTGACAAAGAAAAAAAAGCAAGGAGAGCCTCACATGCGCACACTATTCACGCTCTTGTGCTTGGTAACTGGATTGATGGCAGGCTCGGCAGTGGCCCAGGAGGTCAACCTACCGCCAGAGCTCGAAATTGAATCCGAGGCGGCATTCGTCACGGCATGGGGGCCACGCGTCGAAAGCGAGATCTTCGAGTATTCGACCGGCGGTGAAACCTATCAGGGATACCTGGCACGCAACGTCAACGATAAGAAACCACGGCCGGCAGTACTGGTGGTGCACGAGTGGTGGGGGCTTAACGATTATGCCCGTGCACGTGCCGACCAGCTCGCCGCTCTGGGCTTCGTGGCATTGGCGGTGGATATGTATGGCGGCGGCCAAGTCGCCACGCATCCCGACCAAGCGGGCGAATTCTCCTCGCAAGTCATGCAGGATTGGCCAGCCGCGCGTGCCAGGTTCGAAGCAGCCATGACCCAGCTACGCCAACACCCAGCCGTGGCAGATTCCGGTATGGCAGCCATCGGCTACTGCTTTGGCGGTAGCGTCGTAATGAACATGGCCTTGTCCGGCATGCCGCTCGAGGCCGCCATCAGCTTCCACGGCGACCCCACGCAGGCAGCTTCCGCTCGCGGGAATTTCAGTGGCGCGGTGCAGGTCCACAATGGCGGCGCGGACTCGCTCGTCGCGCGTGAAGACCTGACGGCCATGGCGCGCGCGCTCGAGGCACAGGGTGCCGAAGTCGATGTCATCACCTACCCCCAGGCCCTCCACGGCTTCACCAATCCCGGCGCTGACGCACTGAGCGAGGAACTCGACTTGCCGATTGGCTACAACGCCGCCGCCGACGCCTCTTCCTGGCAATCCGCGCTGCTACTTCTGGACAGAACCCTGAACCAATAATTGCTACGCTTATCTCAACGCCAACGGACAGTAGCTTCGCTCCCACTGACGGCTTGAAAGTGCAGAAGCGCTCGCGCGGCCACTTCAACAGACTGCTGCGTGCCCATCCGCAGCCGGTAGGGGGAGCCTTTGGGCCGCACCTGATACGACTGAAGGGAAACTGAATCGAGCACCTTGTAAGCCATATCCTACAAATTCTGTCGGCAATGTCTTACACGCCGCTTGCGCTAGGTTAACGTCGAAAGACCACCCGAGTTGGCACAGTGAAGGCGTACTGAGCATGGAGGCTCAACCAGGGACGACCGAGTCAGGAAGACTCGATATCCAAGGATGCTCGGGTAGAAGGATACCCGAGGAGGATGTAAGGAAGCGAAGATCCAGCCCGGCCGCAAGGCCGGGCTTTTCGTTTGTGCGCTCAAGACACGCTGCTTGGCAAGTTAGCTGCTACAGGTACGCTTTATCACATACAGCCTACTGTTAAAAGCAAGAGCTTGAGCCCCGGGAGTTTGCTCAATAAACTTCCCCGCTCCACAAATTCACCAGGGCGTATGGATGCGTAAATTACCTTGTCTTGTCTTCCTCTTAATTCTTAGCGGGTGTGAAAGTCAAGACATCTCCAAACTGACCTTTGACGAATCCTTGCGCGACTCGTATAGGACATCAAAAGATGGCTCTCCCGAAGTCAAGCGAGACTACAAGAACTCTATCCTCTCACTCTTGGAAGAGCAGGGAATCGAAACCAGCAAAGTTGATATACGAATCTCCCCGGATGATGACAATTCGGTCATATTAAGCGCGCGGAGAAGTATTGCTGACTCACAAAGCATCGTTTCCTTTCACGAAGCACTGACGGACATCGTGGAATCTCGCGAAGAGCTTCCTCTGAAGATAGTGTTCCGCATTGAGCAAGACAAGCTGTCTTCCAGTTCACCCGAGATACAAGAGAGGCTGGCAGAGCTTCCTGAACTCATTGAAGCCGAACTGGTTCCTGAAGATGTGACTTTAAGCCATTACTACAGCATTGGCACCATGCTGGAAGCAGGGATCAATGGCTCCGACAGAACCAGCAGCGCCATCTACTGCAACATATCAGCAACTGTCGAGCCTCGCCTACCTTCAGCTCTGATTGACTATCTAAGAAATGAAGAAGAGAAAAGTGAACCGTCAGACTTGAGTCCTGAGGATCGTGGCGTAACGCTTTCATTCAACAACGCACACCTCCAGAGCCTTCTTGAACGTCAGAAAATAACTGTTGTGCCTACAGTAAATCGTCGCGGCCGAGCATATCCCTTGATGGTGGGAAAGCGGTCTGACATGATCGATTTTCAGCTGGGCTCTCTAGGTGTCATACCACATGAATATGGCAGAATCGACCGTATGTCTTACACCTCACTGAGAGGCCAATGCCGCTCACGAGCCATAGAGATTGGACAGCCGTTCACCTTCTATCTGGGGTATGGCATGGATCGGCTGGTGTCATTTACTCCACTCATTTCACAAGATTAATAGATAGGGAAGACAGGCCAGTTTCTCTGGCCTGTTCAACTCTGTACAAGAAATCCAGGCCCTACATGAGTATATGTGGCACGAAGCAGGATGTGTCCTTGGTGATGGCTCCATCATCTTCACGAATACCCATGCCACACGCTCGATCACCAACAACCCAGCTCCCAACCAAGGTGTACTTATCTCCGAAGCGGGGCAACGGCGCCAGAGCCTGTACGATCTGAGGTTCATCAGCGTACGGTCCCTCGACGTACTGCCGTTGGCCATCGTGCCCGACCAACTCAATATTGGCCCCCTCACGAGAGAAGAATGGTTTACGGACCCAGCCGGGACCGAGAATTCGGTGCGAAGCATCCTCAAAGTGAGACTCCAGCAGATTGGGGTGCCCTTCGAAACGATCCCACAGAAGCGGCAGAATCGCTTTGTTCGACAATATGGTCTTCCAAGGCGGTTCGAACCAATGGGTATCAAGATCCTTGAGATAGAGCCCAAATTCCTCCCGCAACATGTCCTCCCAAGGGTACAGCTTGAAAATCGCCTTGATGGGCGCTTCTCGGGTATCGACGTAATAGTCACTCTGGTTGACACCGATATCCTCCATGAAGATAAACGGTGCCTCCAAGCCGACAGACTCCGCCACATCCTGCAAATATTGAACCGTGGCCCGATCTTCAATGCTGCCCTTCACGCTGGCGAAGTACATTCGCGGGCTCTCAAGCCGATCCCGGATGTGCGACATGCCCAACAGAAGACGCTCCTGAATGGAATTGAACTGATCGGCCTGACGTGGAACATATCCCAACTGCATCGCCTGCTCGAGCCATACCCATTGGAAGAATGCAGCTTCGTATAGAGAAGTCGGAGTATCGTAGTTCAGCTCCAGAAGCTTGGCCGGGCCTGCTCCGTTATATGAGAAATCCATGCGCCCATAGAGCTGTGGCTGACCGCTTTTCCAAGAGGACACGATTCGATCCCACATGTAACTAGGGATAGCCATTTTGGTGAGCAACTCTTCGCTGTCGCAGACTCGATCCACCAGCTCCATACACATTTCGTGGATAGCCTCAGTTGGCGCCTCGATGTCACGTTCTACTTGTTCCATTGAAAACTGGTAATAGGCAGACTCCACCCAATAGGGCTCCCCCTCAATCGTATGGAAATGGAAGCCAAGCTCTTCGGCTAGCCGTTTCCAGTCGGGGCGTTCGGTGACATCGATGCGCAGCATAGGCGTTTCCTTGGTGATAGGGGTTGGCCCCGCGCTCAGCGGAGCCAGCCGGAGCTTCAGGAACCCCAGCTACCGCGTGCCGATGAACTCGAGGCGAAACCACTGCGCTGAGTGGCTTTCGGCCGGCTGGTAGCCGCAGCCTGGTTTCTCGCGCTGATGCTCTGTTGAATGCTTTGGTTGCGACTAGTGGCTCGCGAGGTTGCTGCGGCGCTTGCCGCAGACCAGTCACCACGATTGTTGCGATCACGGTATACCGGCTCATGATAGATGTGCTGAACGCTGGCGCCCCGATTCGAACTCGACATGGCGTTGCCCACCAGGTAGCCCATCATCGCCGGCATGAACCACCCGCCCCCGCTACTGACGCCGGCCGCCTCTTGAACCCTTGCAGGGGGCTGTTGGCAGGCTCCTTCACCGAACTCGGCTTCGCAGGCGCTCAGACTGTTGAACCGTGGTGCAGCCTGAAGAGCACCTTGGTAGGCCTGCTCACAGGCAGACTGGGTGAAGATATTGGCAGAGACGCATTCCTCAACACTCTGATAGGCATGTCCTTCGCTGAAGCTGATGCTCTGAGTCTCTGGTGGGCGTTCCTCGCTACAGCCTGTCAGTGCGATGGATGACATGCCCATTGCTGCAATTGCAATTCGGCCGCAGCGCATGCGGCGACGTTTCACGACGTTGTCTTCTTTCATTAGGCAGCCCCCTTACCAAGACATGGAAGCGGCGTTGAGCATGCCGACACCGATGGAGATAGAGGCGACAAGGATGCCGTAGGCCAGATGATTGTCCGTGATGTGCTTTGACAGGCTCTCGCCGGACACCCGAACTACGCCCTTGATGACGAAGAACGTTACTATCTGAACGATGAACGCGACCAAGCCCCAGAGCAGGAAATCGATGATCGATACGGAATGCGTCATGATGCTCGAAAGCGGCATGACGAATCCGAGAATAGACCCACCGTAGGCAACTGAAGCGGCAACGTTGCCTTGGCGGATCAGGGACCATTCATGGTGAGGAGTCAATCGGCTATAGCAGACCATGAAGAGGCTGAGCAGGATGACGGCGGTGACTAGATACAGGAAGAACAGCGGCAGACCCGAAAGATAGAGTGCGATGCGATCCATGATTGGGATATTTCCTTATTGCGATGCCTTCGTGGCGAGTTAGATGGCGTCGATGTCAACGGGAGACAGGTCGATACCAAGGTTGGTCACCAGCATGAAGCTGGCGTCCTCAACTTCATTTTCGGCACTGAGGAAGACGTACTCCATCGTCCCGCTTCCAACACTTCGCTCATAGAGCATTCCATAGTGAGAAATGGTTCGATGAGTCAGGCTCTGGTGAGTCAGAAGCGTCTCGACCATGCTGACCGGCGGAGTCCAGTCAGAACCCGAAGCCCCCCATACCCGCATGAAATCGAAGCGCTTTCCTGTGTCGGCCACGGTGAGGCCGGCTGTCTTCGCACCTAGCTCAGGGATCGTCGAGCCAATTGACTTGTGTCCGTTGATGAGAGAGTCGAATTCCTTGTCCGAAACATGATTTGCCTGCCAAATATCGAATAGCTTGAACTCAGCTACTGCACCATTTTCCACGCTTATCTGGATAAAGGTGTCATTCTCGAGATAGAAGCGGCATAGATGGGCACCGGCACCAAGGTCAACATGGCCTATGGCCGCGATATGGTGGTATTCATCATTGCTACCCCAGCGAAAGACCATTTCATCCTGATGTGGTGCCAGCGCCAGCAGGTCCAGCTTGACTCTACCATCAAGGCGCAGGCCTCGCAGATCCTCACGAGTGGCCACTTCCTTGAAGAGCGGATCAACCCCCATAGTTGCATCTGAGGTGGGCTGGGTTGTCGATGAGCTGGCGAACAATTTCTTGAAAGCATCGAGCATTATGGCTTCCTTATGCTAACTCTTTGGCAGGCAGGGAGTCATTTGCCAGGCAGGAAAGTAACAGAGAAGACAGATCTGCTTCGCTGATGCGGCCGCCACCCATGTAATACAGGAAATCGCCACTGGAAATGGGAGTCTCGATTGAAGGGTTGAGTAGGTCCCCACCTTGTCCACTATCCTTACATAAGCCCAGCAGAGTTATATTCAAGTGGCGCTTGGCCGCCACCAGCAGGTCACCGTAGCACACCCCAGCGTTAGAGCCGATCTCTGGAATACGCGTCTGGTACTGTGTTGCCCCATGGTTTAGAGCCAACAGTTCATTGACGACACGACTGATGCCGCGATCCATCGCTGAACGTACCAGCATCTCCATTGAGAAACCCTGGGTACACTCGATACCTGGAAGGGCTTGGCGAAGCATCTCTGCCGTCGATGTATCTTCACAATGGGCCACGACATGACAGTCGTCGGACTTGAAGCGGTAGACGGAAAGCGCAATCGTCGCGACTCGTTCATCCGATGTGTCGTAAATGATGACTCTCTTGGCTCCGACGACCCCTGCACGGCTCAACAAGTCTGGGTTCGAGAAAGACTCTCCGCGCACGAAATTAACCTTGCCAGGTAGCGGATTCTCGATGTCTTTCGTTACGCAGAGAACGATTTCGTCAGGGAATTGCCTGTCTTGCAGAATGATATCCACCATTGCCGCGGTGGTTTCTCCGTGCCAACCGATGATGAGGGTGTGCCCTCGCAACTTTTCGTAGCTGCCTTTACCACACATGGCGCCTCTCCATTGTTCCGCGATGAAGGTCGCCGCCTTTCCCAGAAAGGAAGCGAACAACATGATCGAACCCGGAAGGAACCAGAATGTAGCAATGACCTGGCCCATTTCGGTCGTTGGGGAGTAATCCCCGTACCCCACGGTAGTTGCCGTCGTGACGTAGTAGTAAAGCCAGAGTGTGGCTCTGCTGCTAACTTCCTCTCCTGCCAGGGCCATGGCTGCCCAGGTCGTCAAGCTATGAAAGACAACCAGTATGAAAAGCACGGGCCAGCTCAAATTGAGTGTCGCCGCTTTGATCTGGCGAACTAGCCGTAGCAGAAACATTATCGAGGCCTCAGGAGTAGTGGCCCCGCACGTCCTGAGCGGGACCTGACACAGTTAGTTTCAGTTGGAACTTCCGGCATCGGAGGCCACTGTGCCTGCATCGGCATTTCCACCGGCATCTGCGGGGGAATTGGAAGGTGCAGCCGCTTCCCGAAGTCGTGCCAACACTTCATTGGCTGTCTGGCCACCCGAGCCAATACCGGCAGCCTTCAGGCGTGCATCGAGATCGGCACCGGTTTCTTCCTGGTTCAACTGCTCGGCTGCTGCCATCTGCTCGGAACGGAGCGCTTGCTTTTCACGGATGCGTTCCAGTGACTCCATCGCCGTGTTCATGGCGGAAGTCTGGCCAGAATGATGTGCTGCTACCGCCGACTGGGCTTTCTGCACGCTTTCGGTGGCCTTCACCACCGAGACCTGCTGCTTGAAATTGCGGATACGGTTTTCCGATTCACGGATGGAGCCCCGCAGAGAAGCGATACTGGTGTCGAACTGCTCAACAATCTTCGTTTCCGCATCAAGCTCGGCCTGGACTTCCAACAGCTTGACAGCTACGTCATGAGCAAGCTGCTCCTCACCCTTGTTGAGCGCAGCGGTGGCGCTGCTTTCGAGAGTATTGACCTTTTCTTTCAAATCACCTGCTTTCTTAGCGCTCAGCTGGCGCTTGGCCATGACTTCGGTGAGTTGAGTCTTGGAGTTCGCCAAAGCTGCCTCTGCGTCGCGGATCTCTTGATCTAGAATACGTATCGCCTGCGAGTCGACAATGCTCTGCCCCGCTTCGGTGGCGCCCCCACGGACAGCGGTCAGGAGTTTCTTGATAATCGACATTAATGATTTCCTTTATGTGTATTGGATGCGGAGGATCAGACGTACTCTTCCGTGATCATTTCAGCCAACTGGATCGCTGCACTAGCCGTTGCATGAATCTCGGAGCAGATTGAAGCCAACTTAGAGTCTGAATAAAGCTGACCATAGGCGACATAGTAAGATTTTCCGTCGATGTCGGTGATGCCGATTGATGCCAGAGGCAGCATGACCCCCATTCGCATCGCCGCATCATTGAACCCAGCTCGGTCTTGGATGCTGTCAACAGGTGCAATCGGAGCGCTAACCATCCATTGAGTTTCTTGATGCGAGATGGTTGCAGTCAGATCGGCATAGTCAGAGAGGACCATAGTGATGGCGCTATTCTTCTCATCCAGAGCAAACTGACCACACGGCCAATTAAGCTCACCATCACCGGCAGTGGATAGTAATGTGAAAAGGTGCTGGATACTCACTGCACCTTTCTCGAAACCGGAGGAACGACTCATTTATAAACCTCTCATTATTAAGATTGGCAAGCTTTTCTCACCTCTTATCATGCGAGGTGAGGAAGAATGGTGATACTACTCTTCATGGCGATCGCACTCCTGCATGGCGCCGGATTTTCATCTCAGCCCCGTGCGATTACAGCGTTAATTTTAGCGCTTACCGGCAGCTTCAGTAGGTTACCGATCCCGCCGGGTAAGGCAAGAGGGATCCCTCACGAATAGGCGAAGGCTGACAGAAACTGTCGGCAATGTCTTACATGCCGCTTGGCCAAGGTTCAAGTCTCGATACTGCCGGCGAAGAAGGTAAGGGCCGCTAGACGAGCCAGCACCACCTCATCTCATGAAGCAATGCTAAGACAGATGTCAAGGCATCAAGAACCAGAAACCGTCGCTGCAAACGGCAATGTCGCACCACTCGCTGGCGGGCACCTACGCCACCATCCCAACACCATCAATTGCTGACTGAATTGTTCAGTACAGTGACTTCCGTATAATAAACCCCCGACATCAATAAAAAAACCAACATCAGTGCAATATTCAACGCATGATCGACAACATCACAAAGGGGAGAAACAGCCAAAAATTGCTCATGAAAAAATACTCCGACCATACATAAAAGCGAAAACAAAAATATCCGCTGATACTTTTTAGTCACCAACCTGGAGTCTTTGAGGCTCATCCCCCATCTAGAGAGATACTTGAAAAGACCAAGCAAAGTCTCGTAAAAACCCAAAGCCATCCCACCGTCAAAATCACGAACAGCAGACGAGAAACAAACCTCATCTTGAGAAGGCTTCGCTCAGAATAAACTCAAGCAGCTCCATAACACACAATGAAAGCATGCATAAAAGAGTGTAGAAAAATAGCTACTTTCCGTCTTTGTCCATTTCATGCCAAACGCTGCCGAGCCGCCGGAATCAACACGCTCTTTAGCAAATACATATATGACAAAAGAAGCATAAAAAGCGCCCCAAAGAAAACCATATAAAAGATATAATTTATCCTGAAAATCATCATTCACACCGCATCTTCCGAACCATTTTGCCCGCTGCCGCGCATCAAACAAACAACCGCCCAAACATCCCGAGGCGCTATCCTCGAAGTCATGACAAAATCAACATGACTTTTATTTCCTGATGCCAGGATATATCTGAAATATTCGCAAGCATTCCTGAACTACGCACTTGGGCGTTGATCTTTCCCGCCCAAGTGCGCACTCATCGTACTGCCAAGTTCAGCTTGGCTCGCAGTAGCTCTGCCCGGTCGGTTTCAAGGCGCCGAGGTTACCCACTCCTTCGGCGATCAGGCTCAGCTGACGTACCACTAGCGCTCCGGTCTCCTCGTCCCCACCGGTCAGTTGGCGGCGCCGGAATTCGCGCTTGATGGTCTCCCAGCGCTGCGCTTCCTCGGTACTCAAGGTACCGCGAATCTCCTTGAGCTTGAGCAGGTTCTCTTCCGCCCCTTGGGTCAACAGCTGGGCCTCACCGAGGTAGTGGTCGTCGAGGATCGCTTCGAGTTCTTCGTCGGACAGGATCGGCGAGATCTTCTCGGCCAGGCGGTTCATGTTGCGGTAGCTGCCCTGCAGGCGGAAGCTCGGCTCCGTACGGTAGGCATCCGCCTGGGCGCTTGAAGCGATGTACTGCTGATTCACCCGCAGCACTACCTCGCGTACCTTGAACATGTGCTTCAGCACCGCCACGATTTCCTCCCGCTCGGCAGCACTGTAGTCGTGCTCGAAGTCGGTGCTCGCTACCTCACGGCCCGCTGCCAGGTCGGCGAAGCGATAGAAGTCGTCCAACCCGCGGGTCGCCAGCGGCGCCAGCACCGTATTGGAGCTGATGGCATTCTCGATGTAGGAAAGGGCAAAAACGCCCTCCATGCCGCTCAGCACGTCGCCGAGGTTGTAGACGTCGGCCCGATTGGCCAGCATGTCGGGTACCTTGAAGGCTTCCCCGCTCTCGGTGTAGGGATTGCCCGCCATGGCGATGCAGAAGCGCTTGCCGCGCATGTCGTAGGTCTTGGTACGCCCCTCCCACACGCCGTCGATGCGGCGGCTGCCATCACACAGAGAGATGAACTTCTGCAGGAACTCCGGATGGGTGTGCTGGATGTCGTCGAGATAGAGCATGACGTTGTTGCCCATCTCCAGCGCGAGGTTGAGCTTGACCAGCTCGGCCCGAGCGGTGGAGTGGGCGGCCATTTCCGGATCCAACGAGGTCACGTCGTGTCCAAGACTCGGGCAGTTGATCTTCATGAAGATCAGCCCCAGGCGATTGGCGACGTATTCCATCAGGGTGGTCTTGCCGTAGCCGGGAGGCGAGATCATCATCAGCAGGCCGCTGTTGTCGGTACGGCGGGTGTCGCCGACGGTGCCCATCTGTTTGGCCAGGTTGTCGCCGATGATCGGCAGGTAGCTCTCGGTGATCAGCTTGTTGCGTACGAAGGAGTTCAGCGGCTTGGGCATGAACTCCTCGAGACGAAGCCGTTCGCGCTGCTCACGCAGGACGGCCTGGCGGCGCTCCTGAAGCTCCGACCAGCCGCGCAACACCTCCTGCTGGTGGTGGCGCAGGCGTTCGTGGAAATCGTCAAGTTGCAGCGACAGGGCCTGCTGAGACAGCCGCGGGTGCTGCCCCAGCAGCCCCTCGACGAGAAACGAGAGCTCGACGTTGTGGGTCGCCGTGGCCAATCGATCCGCCGTATTCAACAGGGCAATCGCTTCCGGCAGGTAGTGCAGCAGCGCCTCCTTGCCCGCTTTGCGAGCATGCGCCTGCAGCCAGTGTGATGTGATCGTCCAGCGTGGCCCGGGCTGCCCGGCCACCACCGCCAGCGACTCCTCGAAGTGGCCGTAGTGTCCTTGCTGCTTCATCGCGGTGATAAAGCCGTTGACCAGCTCCGCGGCATACTGGGTGACGGGGAAGCTCTCCCCCTCCTCGGCGAGCTGGCGCACCAGGTATTCCGAGGCGCTTCTGCGTTCGCTCGGCGACCCGGCAAGCTGGCACTGGCTGACGAAGGCGTCCAGCAACGGGGCAACCTCCTCGACCAAGGCCAGCAGCAGGTCTTCATTGCCCATGACCCGGCACAGCATGCCCGCCGACAGGCAGCGCGCGCGCAGGTTGCGTGAAGCGGCCTCGTCCTCACGGCATTGCGCCCAGTAGAGCATCGCGATGGACCGCGGCAAGGGGCCATAGCCGAGCAGCCCGGCACTCTGGCGCGCGGGCCAAAGGGTGCGCACGATTCTGGCTGCGTCGTGGTCGTGAATGCCTTTTTCATAGCCTTCGCGGTAGCGCGGCGAAGCAAAGCGGCTGATGTGGCGCTCGAGCTCAGCCTGATCCTCGACGTTGACCCGCTCGGCCCCGGGACGGGCCATCTCTTCCATGATCAGGTAGGCCAGGTACTCGGCCCGATAAACGGCATCGGTTTCCGAGGGCAGGGTGATCGACCAGTAGGGGCGCAGCGCTTCGAGGCGCTCGTCCGCCAGCGCTGCATGGAACTGCGTCCCGGTGAGATGCAGCATGATCCGCTCGTCACGCGGCACCAGCGTCAGGTCCAGATGCTGTTGATTGACGCTGAAGCGATGGCGCGGCCCCAGGCGAATGACGTTGCCGCCGGACTCGTAGATATCTGCCCGGTCGCGGACGCTGCGCAGGGCGGCGTCCTGGGTCGAGCGCAAGCGTCCCGCCAGGTCGTCGGCCTCGAGGCTGGCGCCCATGGCGCGCAGCTCCTCCGCCATGCTGCGCACCTTGGCTACCATCGCATCCGAGGCGAAGAAGCTGTGCAGGGCCTCAAGGGTCTCGAAGCGCTCGGTGCGCCGCTCCACGTTGTGCAGAATGCGCTTGCTGGCATCGGTGAGTGTGGTGACCCGGCGCTGGCGCTCGTCCTGCAGCTGCTGGCGGCGCGCCTCGATGCTCTCGTGGGCACTCTCGCGCTGCTCCAGGATCATGCCCAGGAATTCATCGAACTCGCCGAACTGCCCTTCCAGCTCCTGCAGTTGATCCAGCATCCGTGTCATCAGCCGGTCGCAGTCGTCGGGTTCGCGCAAGGCCCCCACGCCGTTGGCCAGGCTCTGCTCGAACAGGCGGATCTGGGCAGCAAACTGGGCCTGTGCTTCGGCACTGCCCTGCTCGCGCATGCGGATCTCCGCCTCGGAGCGCTGCTGGTTGATGGTGGCGTAGATGCTCGAGATGTTCTCGGTGATACGGGTCTGCTGGGTGGCATCGTCGCCGGACATGGAAGAGAGCATGGCCTGTATCATGTCGAGGCCAGCCGTCAGCTCGCGGTACTCACCCACGCATTTCGCCAGTTGATCCCGCGTTTCGGATTCCTTCACCCGCTCCGCCAATGCCGCCAGGGTCTCCCGGTAGCCGTTCAGCGCCTCGGGGGTGGCAAGGAAGTCGAAGGTCTGCCGGGTCAGGTTCTGCTCGGCCTTGTCCAGCGCCTGCTCCAGCTCCTTGAGGCGCTCTTCGTCGAGATAGCGACGGTCGCGCAGCGCCAGCAAGCCACCGCGATGGTCGCGCAGCGCCTTGAGATACGATACGAACTGGTCCGGTGTCTTCCAACTGCTCGGCTTGAGCTCCCGCAGCAGTTCATCCTGCCGCTTGCCGACGTTGTCCAGCGCCTCGGCCGTCTGCGCCCGAATCGCCAGGACCTTTTCGTATTCGTCCAGCATCAGCTCGGCGGTATGCTTGAGCTGCACCAGCAGCTCGTGCACCGCCTGGAAGGCAGGTTCCCCCAGCCAGTGGAACTGGTTGAGCGCACGATCCACTCGGCGAATGATGGCATTGTAATGCCGCTCGGATGCCTGCTGTTCACCGGCCAACTGAACGATGCTGTTCAGCTCGGCGATGCCGCGCACCAGCTCGGGGTTACCGATCCGGCCCAGCGGAGTATCGTTGCGAACGGCATCCTGGGCGTGGAAGCTCTCCGACATGAAGGGCGTGTCCCACACCTGGATCGGGTGTACCAGGGTCGGTTCATCGTCGGAGTGGAAAATCGACAAGTGACCATTTTCCAGCAGCGCGAAGCCATGACCGACCATCGGCGTGTCGGTCTGCTTGCGAATCAGGTTGTAGCGGTAGAGCACCACATGACCGGTCTTGGGTGCGTAGAAGATGTAGAGAACGTCCTCGCCGTTCGGCGAGCGCACCATACGCTTGAAGCGCAAGTCCTCGTCGGGCACCTCGTAGGTTCTCAGCTCACCGCTGTTGAGATAGTAGCCCGAGGGAAAAATGATGCCATGGTTCTCGGGAAGCACCACGACCGAGCCGGCCATGTCGTCGATGCGCTGGACCACCTGCTCGGCGCGGTTGAACAGGTAATAGCGCCACTGCCTCTCATTGAAAGGCAGGATTCGAACCAGCAGCACGGCTCCCAGGTCGGCGTATTCGAAGGTGGCATCGTCCAACGACTGGGAGTCGGACTCCACGGGGTCGGAGTAGATGCCCTCGCCGCTACTGGTGTTGTTCTCGATCTTGAAGGTAATGTTGCCGCGCAGGTTGTCGATGAACACCGTATCGAGAATGTTCAGGTGCGGCGCCCGCCCCTGCTCATGATGGTCGCGGCCCGCCTCTTTCCAGGGGAAGGCAAAGCGCTCCGGCAACACGAGGTCGCGCTCGCCGCGGTTGTCGATGTAGCGGCTGACATTTCCATCCGCCGACAGCTCCCAGCGGAAGACACGAACATCGGTCAGCTTTTCGCCAATCTGGAAAGCCGCCAGCAGCATCCCGTTCATGGTCACCAGTTGGACCAGTACGGCATTGCTGTAGTACTGCTGCAGCTCCCTGAAGTCCTGGACGAACCGGTCATCGGTCAGGAAACTGCCCTCGATCGGTGCCTCCTGAAGCTCGAAGCCCTCGGCGGTGTCCTCCAGATAGTAGAGAGCAAAAAGGTCGACGACTTCCAATACCTTGCGCAGGCCCAGTTGCACATTGAAGCCGAACAGTATCCTGTCGCCGATGCGCACCATATCGCGCGCAACGGCATTGTTCTCGGTACGCACCCGGGCACGCCCCAGCAAGGCCATGGTGCTGCTACCGAAAACCCCGGCCCGCTCTTCGTTCAGCTTCCCGACTGACGCATGCAGGCTTTCCCCCTGAGTTCGCAAGCGTCGCTGGATGGTTTCGAACGCTGTGCTTTCCCTGACGATGCTCTCGACCGGAGATGGTTCCTTCGACATAGTCTTCATCCTGGAAGTAGGCTGGCAATGGCAAGGACCGCAACATGCGCGATACATGGCGGCCCTGATGCGAAAGGTCGGGGCGGCGGCAGGTGCCGGCCCCGACGGCAGCGCGTTCTAGGCGACACCACCCAAGGCGGTGCCGCCCATGCCTCATGCGGTCTCGGAGGACTTGACCGCCGGCTGGCTGCCCATTGCCCGGCTTGCGATCCCCATCAGGGTCGCCTGCAGCGCCGGCGACTTGTCGAGAACCCCTTGCACGGTCTTGCCGTATCCCAGGCCCTTGGCGAATTTCTCGAAGATATCGCCGTCGCCACCGATCAGCTCGAACTTGGCATTCTGCAACGCCGCCGCCATGACCTTGCCGTTCTCCAGCATGCCGATGCGCTGGGCCTCGATCTGCGCCATGACTTCCTTCTCGTGCACCTCGAGGTTCATGCGGAACTCCTCGAAATGACGCGCCTCCTCGGACATGTTGTCGTAGGCCCTGAGTTTCTCGACCAGGCCATTCGCCTCGGCACGTGCCATTGCCTCGCGCGCCTGGGCCTTGGCGGTGCCCAGCTTCTCTTCGCCCATCGCCTCTGCCTCGAGGCGCTGTTCGAGTACGCGAACCTCGGCCATGCCGGCTTCTTCATCGGCCTTGGCGTTCGCCGTCTTGACCTCGGCCTGGGCCAGCCCCTCGCTGCGCAGCGCATGTGCACGAGCTTCCAGCACCTGCGCTTCCGCCAATCCGTCGGCGGCGGCCATCGCTTGATGACCACGCGCCTGCTTCTCGTCCGCCGCGGCTTTCTTCTCGGCGGCATCCAGTTCCGCCTGTGAACGAATCACCAGCTCTTCCGCTTCGAGCTTGGAACGTTCGAAGGTCGCCTCGGCCTGCCTCACTTCCTTCAGCTTGCGTTCTTCGGCCTCGGCCTGGGCAGCCGTCAGACGAGTCACCTTATGGCGTTCGGCTTCGGCACGGTTGCGAACATCGTGGATGTTCTCTTCTTCTTCCGCCACGCTGCGCTCAACGGCAATCCGCTGGCTGGTAATGTCGGCAATTTCCTTGCGCTCTTCCTCCAGCGCCTTTTCCATGCCGATGCGCTCGATTTCCACCGCACGTTCGCGGTTCACGTCCTCGAGCTCACGCGCCTGGCGAATGCGTACCTCTTCGATCTGCACAGCGCGCTCGCGGGCCTTGGCCGCCATCTCGATCTGGCGCTGCATGTTCTCATCGGCAATCGCCAGTTCTTCGTCAGTCTTGATCCGCGCAGCCTCGCTCTTGGCGCGCTCCCGCTGACGAACCTGCTCGGTTTCGGAACTCTCCCGCGCCTGCAGGCTCTCGATCTCCCGGCGCTGGCGCGCCTCAGCGTCGGCCTGGGTCCGCTCCAGCTCCAGCCCCGCTTCACGGGCAGAAACGTTCTTGCGCTGGATTTCCAGCTCCTGATCACGCTCCAGCCGGTTGGTTTCGACGTTATGCTGGGCCGTGATCTCGGTAATACGCTTGATGCCTTCCGAGTCGAGGATGTTGTTGGGGTCCAGTGAGCTCTTGGGCGTCTGCTCGAGATAGTCAATCGCTACGTCTTCGAGGATGTAGCCATTCAGGTCCTGGCCAATGGTTTCGACGATGGCGTCACGAAACTGCTGGCGCTCGTCGAAGAGCTGCATGAAGTCCATCTTCTTGCCGACGGTCTTCAACGCCTCACTGAACTTGGCATTGAACAGCTCGTTCACTGCATCCCGGTCGGAAGCCCGCCCCACGCCAACCGACTTGGCAACGCGCAACACGTCATCCGCAGTGGCATTGACCCTGAGGTAAAAGGCGACGCTGATATCGGCGCGCAGGTTATCGCGGCAAATCAGACCTTCCTTGCCGGTACGATTCAACTCGAGAGTAATGACCGAGATTTTCATGATCTCGGATCGATGGATGACGGGTAGCACCATGGCACCCGTGAAATAAACCTTCGGTGTCGCTGAAAGATCGTTGACGATCAATGCCTGCCCTTGGTCGATCTTTCTATAGAAAGCCTGGAACAAGGCCAGCAAGGCAAAAATGGTGAGGGCGATGACACCAACGGCAACTATCAGTGGCATGATCCATGACAAGTCCATTTCTTTAGTCTCCCAATGTTTCCTGCGCGTTTATAACCCGGCTCAGCCGGAATGGAACTCTTTTTCTGGTACGACCCAGTAGGCCTGCTCTTCCGCCATGTACTCGATCAGTACGGCCCTATCTCCACGAGCCAGAGCCGTGTCGCTTCTGACTTGCAGAATCAAGTGAGAGCCATCGACATGCACGTCGGCGCGTCCGCTGCTCGGACCAACCGAGCCGGAACGAATCGTGCAAAGCGTGCCGATGAGCTGCGCTTCCTGCGGTTTGTGATATGCCCGCGTGAAGAGTGGCCTTAACGGGCGGACAAGTATCGCGGTTGCAACGAAAGCACCAACCAGAGAGGCAATGAAGAGAATGGTGCCCAATAACCAGCTCAGCCAGCCCCCCGCAGCACTGATACCCAGCCAAAGGTCAGCGAAATAGCTCAGCAACCACCCCGTTAAAGACAATAGCGTCATCATGAGAGGCAAGGGCACGCCCTGAAGCCCAAGGGTGGCCAGTAGACCACCGAAATCCACCGCCCCATCTCCTCCGATATCACCATCCAGTGCATCGCCATCGACCAATCCCGTGAGGGACACCAGCCAGTAGATAACGGCCACGCAGAGCAGAGCGGTAAAGAAAACGGTAGGAAAAGACGTGACAATAGAAAGGAATATCGACATTTATGCAATCATCCCTGATACAGACTTCACCCAAGGCCGCCTAAGAAATCCTTGGCAAAGCCCCCTTCAACGACATGCGTAATCAATTGTCGTTGCCAACCCCCGAGTCAACTGGATAAACTTAAAGAGTTGTATTAATTCTGTCAACAGGCTTCCACGAGAAAAGGAGAGCGAAGTGGATACACAAGACCTAACGTTACACCTCAGTGACACCACCTATGAAGGCCGCCACTTTCATGTCATGCCGATAGAAGGCAAAGAAGACGTTCTACAAGTCACCGTGTCGGGTGCAGAAGAGGTGCCTGTCTACCTGACTTTCGACGAAACACAAATCCTTTTTTTCACTTACCTTTTTGATGAGAGCGAAGTCACTCCGGAGCGCCTTCCGGAACTCCTCGACAGCATGCTTCGGCTCAGCGTGCCCCTGCCGTTGAGTGCTCTTGGCAAAATCGAGCAACGCTATGTCGTGCATGGTGCCCTTGCCACTTCGGCAACTTACAGGGAAATCGCGCAGGAACTCACCACTCTTGCCGACAACGCAATCGATCTGCTTGAAATATTTGAAGAATTTTTAAAGTAAACAGGAAGGAGCGACAGGGAATGAGATCGATACTCAAAAAAATTCTTACCGCTGTCCGCGGTGGAGCCAACGAGTTGGGCGAATCGGTAGTGGACAGCCAAGCGAACCGTATTTTCGAACAGGAAATCCGTGACGCCGAGAACGAACTTCGCCTGGCGCGCCAGGAACTCGCGGCTCTCATGGCTGAGAACACCTCACTGGCCCGCCAGATCAAGAATACTGAAGACGAAATTGCACGCCGTGAAGACGAAGCCCGCAGGGCCTTGCAAGCTAACAAGGAAGAGCTCGCTCGCGAAGTTGCGGAGCGAATCGTTGAAGCCGAGCGTCAGCGCAACGATCTTTCCACTACCCGCACCAACCTGCAGGGTAAAGTGGATGTCATGCGCGAGCGTATGCAACGCTCCGAGAAGCAGCTGGCCGAATACAAACGCGAGCTTCAAGTCGTCAAGACCAACGAGCGGGTGCTGCGTACTACGGCACAGATCGACACCAATATCGGCAGCAACCAATCCTCCCTGACCAGTGCCAAGGCCACTCTGGAGCGTATCCGCGAGCGGCAGCAACGCATCGAGGACCAGCAGCACGCCAGCGTGCAACTGGAGAAGGAGCTTACCGGCGCCGATCTCGACGAGCGCTTGAAGGCGGCGGGCATCAATAAGGAGAGCGATGCCGTGGAAGACGTCATGGCTCGCCTCAAGGCCTCGCGTAGCGAACCTGCCTCGTAACTCCCCATAAGGAGCCATGGAAACATGGCTCCTGATGTCCCCCGCAAATCGAGCCTGCCGCACCGGGCTTCACCTCGATCCCTGAGACCGACAAGACCCATGCGAACGGAATCCAAGAAGCTTTCCCCTCCTGCGACACCTGCGTGGGAATCCATTCTTGTTTATGTCGTGCTTGGGCCATGGCTCCCCATTTTACCACTTGTCCTCGTTTCTCCTGGACTGATACTTGCCATTCCTTTTTTCCCCTTGGTTTATGCATTCGCCGGCCTGGCTCCAATGGTGACGGGAATAGTCTATGTTCTTATCCGACGCTATCTGGCTCGCCACAGCTATCCTTGGCAAATTGCCATGGGCCTCATCGCGGCCACCTTGGCATTGATGATACTGCGTCTCGATTATTGGCCTATGAACCGGCTGCCTCCCGCCATTTTCATGAGTAAAGACGAAGATGCAGATTTCATAGTTATTGCCTCCCTGATTGCCAGCCCGCTATGTGCTTGTTTCATTCGCTGGGGAGACAAGCGGCCGCGAATAAGGCGCTGCGCCGCACTGATACCGCTAGCCCTGATGCTTTGGGTAGCAGTTCCCTTAGGCCTATTCCTGCTCATCGCGGCCATCGCGCATTGATCTCGAGTCAAAATCATCAAGATACCTATGTAATCTTCGATCAAGACCCAATTGCTACCGCAGTTATCGCATGTGTGACAACGAAACAAGTCATCCAGAAAGCTGAGGACCAGGTTCCCGCTAGGCATGAAGTGCATTTCATGTAGTCAATCCCTTCAAAACAAAAACTCTGTTACCCTATGAACTCCATAACAGATTTAAATCACGTGCCAGTACGCTCAGTACCGCCCTGGCCTTCATCAACCCCAAAGCGACTTAGCTCTTCTTCGCTATAGTGGTCAAAACGAAACACGTTACCCTCTACATGCTCCACTTTCACAGGCCTATCCCACTCTTCCTCGCTCTTTAACCCATAATATGTCAACATATAGCTCTCAGGAGTGTGATTAATCGGGACGAGTCTGCCTCCCAAAAAAGCCAAAAGGGCTCCAACTGAAACGATAGGGCCGGGATATAGCTGAAGAAACTGTATGAATGTAGGGCCTGAAAATCAGTTGATCATGACGGTGCTTGGCCCGAAGATCAAAAAACACCCCCCGACAAAAACCATCAATGCGGCCACACCCATTATCATGTTAGCAACAACCTTGGTTGTCTTGCTTTCCCTGCAGTAAGCCTCATATCGAGACTCAAACCTTGGCACCTCCTTCTCTTCAGGTAAATTTTCAACATCAATTTCAATATCACCAAATACCTTATTCTCCACAGCACCCTCTTTTTTACTCTACTAAAGAAAATTTTATTGCCACCAGAACGCTACCAAACGCTCAAAACAGGATTACTCCGCCAGCCCCAAGCGAATAGAAAGATCAGTCTTGCTATCGAACAGCATCTTTAAACAAGAGAAGACCACAAGCCCCATGGGCATATAAAGCAAAAAACCCAGCCCACCAAAAAAGAGGGATACGATGAGCCCACCTAAAGCGTAGATCAGCATAAAGACAAACATTGCCTTCCCGAATCTATCTTTCTTTTTAATGAAGGCAGCCAGTCCATCTCTCTCCTCTTTCCCAAGCAGAAGCTCGCCACCACAGCTTGGGCAAGCGGCTGCCCCGGACTCAAGTAGGTTAGTGACCCATTGAGAATCCTTGCAGAAGCAAGAACCACACGAGGAGCATTCGAAATCGAGATCTTCTATTACATTTTTTTCTTCTTTATTACTCACACTTGCATTCTCCTATACTGAGGCATAATGGGGCTATGTATGGGATGGTTTTGCGCCTTCTCCGTCTTGGTTAAGAAGCCTTTTCAGCTTGGCTCGGCCGAGCGACTTGATCATCGGCAACGTCAAGAGACTCGCCGGGGAGGTGGGTAAGGCGCCAATGGCGAGGAGGATTACGGAAGGGACGACCCATTTCTCTTGGTCAGGTTTATACGAATAGGCCATCAACGCTAGGCCCGAGAGAACAAAAGCCAAGCAGGAAAGAATATAAGGGTAAAGGAATTCGACATAATTATTGACGGTATAAACCAATCCGCCCCCTGCGACTAGCACGGCATAAGCCAGGATGCAGATGATTCCAGTATCAAAGCTGACTTCTTGACGAGCGACACCCTGTTCCTTCAGAAAGGCGAGCAATGGAGCACGCAGCTCTCCTGCGTGCTTCATATGCACGATGCCTTCTTTCGGCCCCATACCGAACAGCGGCTTATTGCTGCTATTGCGAATTTCCCCAATGCCAGCCTTGCTGGGGACATCGGTCTTGCGTCCGCTCTTAGTTCTAAGCACCAGCTTCAATGATTCGTCATGGCCCTGGAGGTGATCATAAAGGGACTGGAGAAACTCGATGTCGAAAGACCGTTTGAAACTTAATGGTAACATGCGCTTTTCCTTAGTGATTAAAGAGCGATCAGATAGAAACAAAGTAAATATTCCTGGCACTCTATCCTTAACTGTAAAACGCGTTCCGGCGAGAGTTCGCACAGCCCGCTTTTAAGGCTGCAAGTCAGAGCATCAAGGTGCTGCGCGGTAGTGTTCGAACAGCCCATGGCGCACCCGCACACCACGCTCAGCGCTTGGGGCGAGCCATATTCCAAGATCCTTGCCGTCCAGCTCGAAACGGGCCAGACATAGAGTGTGAAGCTTCACGCCCGTACGTGAAGAGCTCTTGACAGTGCGACAACTACTTAAACGAACATCCTCAACCAGCGTTTCCTGATAAGGGAAAGCAATCTCCATCATTGCTAGTATCAGCAGCACATTGAGTGTATGGGCCAACAAGCCGATGCGGTGAGGCCAAAGGGTGACGACCTGATCGACCCCAAACGGTCCGAGCAACATCAGCCCCAGCACCATCCCTGCGAGCACATATCCAGGTACCGAAGAGCTCGTGCTCCTGATTAACAAGGTGTCGTGCACTGCAATCAGCAGCACTACCGGCAATACGAACATTACCAACACGAACATCGCCATTTTGCGACCGCTGTCGTGCTCACCAAAGAGCATCACCATATGGTTAGCAACCAGTAACCAGACTATCCCAAGAGCGAGCAGTACGCCGAAAGGAGAAATTATCAGAAGGAAGCCGCCTATCGGCGAGCCAGTTGCCATTAACAAGATGCCAGCTAGCGAACAAATACCAAAGATCAGCGGACCCCAAAGCGGGAAGAGTCCCTCCAAGGTGCGCACCAGTAGTAAATTGGCTGCCTGTGTGACGCGACCCAACGGGAGGCGTACCGAGTTCTCGGGGTTTAAGGACATGTAATTTCCCGTTCCGATATGATCTTTCATACTGGCGAGACGCGCTCTCTGAACCGCAGCCTTCACGCCTCCCCACGCTACCGCCGGGGCAGACGCCCCGCGCCTACCCTGATTTCATCGTTTTCCGCCCCGCTGCGCGGTTTCAGGCAACAGCGGGGGCTAGGGCCTTCCTGTGAAGGCCCGGTGATGACTCGATGACTGTGGCTTAGCGCAGGCGGATGTTCTTGCGGTACTTCTCTTCCTGGATCTTCTTGACGCTGGCTTCGTCCATGTCACGCCAGTAGCGCGGGTTGCGGCCCTGCTGCTGATCGGCTGCCGCCGTAGTGGGATCCTTATGGCGGTGAATCTCCAGGCCCGGCACATCGGGCAGCGGCTGCGAGACGTCCATGTAGCGCTGCAGGAACTGCCACGCCGCAACCAGTTCCCCGGGCATCTTGGTCGGCGGGAACTGGGCATCCAGTTTCTGCCGGATTCGCTGGAAGGGGTGATAGAGAATCAGCGAGTAGGTGGCACTGCCCTGGGTATCGGGGGAGCTCTGCAGAAAGGCATCGAACTCCCAGAAAGGGGCTTCCAAGCGAGTCTTCCAAGCATTCTTAGGATCAAAGATAGTGAACAAGCCTGTTTGGCGGTTAAGCTGCCAAAGCGGCGCCTCGCGCATGCCATAAAAGACCGTCGGCTTTTTTGCTTCTAAAAACCTCCCCCCCTTCCAAAAAAACAAGCAGACCATCACCACAGGCAAGCACAGCCATAAGTTCATCAAAAGTCCCAAATAAAACTCTTCAACACCGCCCCTGCCAAACAGCCAGTAAAACAAGTCAACAGCTACAAGAAAAATAAACCCAAAGGCAAAGAAATAGAAACCAACAACCGAAAATGCCATGATGATATACAGAAACTTCGCTACAGCAGTGTAATTAGGAGGCATCATAACTTGGTGATCGTAACGCACCTTCATCGCTTTGAAAATATCATCGCCTTCCAGCCTCCTTCTTGCCCGTTGATCTTCCCAATTCTGAGAAATAGAAATATTATTATAACCATACTCCTCGTTTGTCCCGTTATCCTGGGTCCGGCGATTTCATGATAGCCGCGAGCCGATAATAGTATCCCGCTCAGGGTTGGCTGCCTCCCATTGCTGGCGCTTGGTGGGGGTGTAGGTAGTATCGGCATAGTAGTCGCCGAGATTTTCTTTAGCGGACATTGAGTCTTTCCTTGATCCAGTAGTCATCTTCAGCTCTCTCGATGCTGAGGACGGTGGACATATCCTCCGGCATGGCTGTCAGCGGAGCAGGCGCCAGCCAACCCCTCATGCCTCTGGATTTCCCCACGCTACCGCCGGGGCAGACGCTTGGCGTCGGCCCTGATGGTTGTGTGTTTCCGCCCCGCTGCGTGGTTTCAGGCAATAGCGGGACCAGAGCCTTCGTGTAGAAGGCCCGGCGATTGGCTCGTTGACTGCGGTTAACGCAGGCGGATGTTCTTGCGGTACTTCTCTTCCTGGATCTTCTTCACGCTGGCTTCGTCCATGTCTCGCCAGTAGCGTGGGTTGCGCCCCTGCTGCTGATCGGCTGCCGCCGTAGTGGGATCCTTATGGCGATGGATCTCCAGGCCCGGTACATCGGGCAGCGGCTGCGAGACGTCCATGTAGCGCTGCAGGAACTGCCACGCCGCGACCAGTTCCCCGGGCATCTTGGTCGGCGGGAACTGGGCATCCAGTTTCTGCCGGATTCGCTGGAAGGGGTGATAGAGAATCAGCGAGTAGGTGGCACTACCCTGGGTATCAGGGGAGCTCTGCAAAAAGGCATCGAACTCCCAAAAAGGGGCTTCCAGGCGTGTATTCCAAGCATTCTTAGGATCATAGATAGTGAACAAACCCGTTTGGCGGTTAAGCTGCCAGAGCGGCCCTTTTCTTGTTCTAAAAGCCAAATCTTTTTTTCTGTTTACCCATTCCCCACCCTTCCATATAAAAAATGAAACTATAAAGCAAGGGAAGAGCAGAACAAAAAAAACCTTAACTATCTCTAGGTACCTCTTGGAATCAATATTTCCAAAAGCCAAGAAAAGGGCATATACAATTAGAAAAAAAATAAAAGCAATGACCGACAGGTAACTGACAACCTTCCCAAGCGCCATGGAAACAAAGAAATATCTTGCGCTTGACTTATAATTTGGCGGCATTATAGCCTGGTGATCGTAGCGCATTTTCAGCAAGCGGTATACTTCATCGCCTTTAGCATTATTCTCTAGGCAGCGCCGATCTTCCTTTTCGGAAATTTCAAGATGGCTGAAGTCATAATCCTCTTCCATGGCATTATCTTGAGTTTGGCGAACCCAAGATAACCGCGAGCCAACAACAGTATCCCGTTCAGAGTTGGCCGCTTCCCACTGCTGCCGCTTGGTAGGGGTATAGGCGGTATCGGCGTAGTAGTCGCCGAGATTTTCTTTAGCGTACATTGAGCCTTTCCTTGATCCAGTAGTCATCTTCAGCTCTCTCGATGCTGAGGACGGTGGACATATCCTCCGGCATGGCTGTCAGCGGAGTAGCGTCCCCCACGCTACCGCCGGGGCAGACGCCCCGCGCCTACCCTGATTTCATCCTTTTCCGCCCCGCTGCGCGATTTCAGGCAATAGTGGGGCCAGGTCCTTCCTGTGAAGGCCCGGTGATGACTCGATGACTGCGGCTTAGCGCAGGCGGATATTCTTGCGGTATTTCTCTTCCTGGATCTGCCTGACGCTGGCTTCGTCCATGTCGCGCCAGTAGCGCGGGTTGCGGCCCTGCTGCTGATCGGCTGCCGCCGTAGTGGGGTCCTTATGGCGGTGAATCTCCAAGCCCGGCACATCGGGCAGCGGCTGCGAGACGTCCATGTAGCGCTGCAGGAACTGCCACGCCGCAACCAACTCTCCCCGCATCTTGGTCGGCGGGAACTGGGCGTCCAGCTTCTGACGAATTCGCTGGAAAGGGTGATAGAGAATCAGCGAATAGGTGGCACTGCCCTGGGTATCGGGTGAGCTTTGCAGAAAGGCATCGAACTCCCAGAAGGGGGCTTCCAGGCGAGTTTTCCAGGCGTTCTTAGGATCATAGATAGTGAACAAGCCTGTTTGGCGGTTAAGCTGCCAGAGAGGTGCCTTTCGCATTCTATAAAAAACGGAAGGGTGTTGTTTCTCCAAATACCGCCCCCCTTTCCAGAAAGCCAAGCAGACAGCGATGATTGGAAGAGAAAACTTGGCGCTTACAAGCAATCCCGAATAAAAATATTCAGCATCCTGACTTCCAAACACCCAGCTAAACAAAGCGATTAAAAACACCAGAACAAAGCTGGCTGAGGCTAGAAAAAAAACACAATCCCGAATCCCATGGAAATATGTAGAAACTTAGCCATTGCCGTATGATTAGGCGGCATAATGCTCTGATAATCATAACGCACCTTCATTTCTTTAAAGATACTGCTTCCTTCCAGCTTTTTCTTTTCTCGCTGCTCCTCCCAGTTCTGCGAGATGGCGATATTATTGAATCCATACTCTTCGTTAGTGCCATTATCCTGGGTCCGCCGGTCCCAGGAAAGCCGCGAGCCAATAATGGTATCCCGCTCAGGGTTGGCTGCCTCCCATTGCTGGCGCTTGGTGGGGGTGTAGGTAGTATCGGCGTAGTAGTCGCCGAGGTTTTCTTTAGCGGACATTGAGCCTTTCCTTGATCCAGTAGTCATCTTCAGCTCTCTCGATACTGAGGACGGTGGACATATCCTCCGGCATGGCTGTCAGCGGAGCAGGCGCCAGCCAACCCTCATGCCTCTGGATTTCCCCACGCTACCGCCGGGGCAGACACTTCGCGCCGGCCCTGATGGATGTGTGTTTCCGCCCCGCTGCGCGGTTTCAGGCAACAGCGGGGGCCAGGGCCTTCCTGTGAAGGCCCGGTGATGACTCGATGACTGTGGCTTAGCGCAGGCGGATGTTCTTGCGGTACTTCTCTTCCTGAATCTTCTTCACGCTGGCTTCGTCCATATCACGCCAGTAGCGCGGGTTGCGCCCTTGCTGCTGATCCGCTGCCGCCGTAGTGGGGTCCTTATGGCGATGAATCTCCAGGCCCGGCACATCGGGCAGCGGTTGGGAGATGTCCATGTAGCGCTGCAGGAACTGCCACGCCGCGACCAGTTCCCCGGGCATCTTGGTCGGCGGAAACTGGGCATCCAGCTTCTGCCGGATCCGCTGGAAGGGGTGATAGAGAATCAGCGAGTAGGTGGCACTACCCTGGGTATCAGGGGAGCTTTGCAGAAAGGCATCGAACTCCCAGAAGGGGGCTTCCAGGCGCGGTTTCCAAGCCTGGTTGGGATGATAGATGGTGAATAGACCCGTCTGGCGGTTAGCTTGCCAGAGCGGACCACTCCTTGTTCCGTAAGCAAAGTCCGAATTTTTACGTGTTAGCCACCCCGCCCCCTTCCATATAATTAGCATTATGATAGCAACCGGTGCTAAAATAAAAGCCATCATCCTTATGGCCATTAGTGATTGCAAAAATTTTCCATCAAAAACAGCCATGCCTAACAAACCAGCGACAGCCAACCCAAGAATCCAGAAGCAAATAAAAAAACAACCCTTAGCAACTGCCATAGATATGAAAAAAAATCTTGCACTGGGTTTATAATTTGGCGGCATTAAGGACTGATTGTCATAACGCATTTTCAATAGATTGAACTTTACGTCGTCATTTACATCATTAGAAACGCAGCGCCGCTCCTCTTCTTGGGAGATTATAACATGACTAAAATCATAATCTTCTTTCATCGCATTATCTTGGCTTCGTCGATCCCACGATAGTCGAGAGCCAATAATAGTATCCCGCTCAGGGTTCGCTGCTTCCCACTGCTGACGCTTGGCGGGGGTATAGGCGGTATCGGCGTAGTAGTCGCCAATAGTTTCTTTAGCGGACATTGAGTCTTTCCTTGATCCAGTAGTCATCTTCCGCTCTATCGATGCTGAGGGCGATGGACATATCCTCCGGCATGGCCGTCAGCGGAGCAGGTGCCAGCCAACCCTCATGCCTCTGGATTTCCCACGCTACCGCCGGGGCAGACACTTCGCGCCGGCCCTAATGAATGTATGTTTCCGCCCCATTGCGCGATTTCAGACAATAGCGGGGCCAGGGCCTTCCTGGAGAAGGCCCAATGATTCACTAGCTCACTACGGGTTAACGCAGCGAATGTCTTAGAAACTTACCGCACGTTGGCTGCATTCATGTATTGACTTAAGTGAGCGATAACCACTCTGCTTGTTGGCAAAAGCCCGCTTTCGAGGAGAAAGCATCAGGCTTCGACTCCCTGCCGACGATAGGCTTCTGCGAAAACTTCTTCGACCGGTCGCTGCGGATCGCGCTGGCGAATCCGCCGTACCTCTTCTGACAGGCGCGCCAACTCCTCGCTGGGCTTGGCCCACTGCTCCTTGGGGAGCGGCTTGGACCACTCCGCCAGCCAGTCCCTGGGTACCGCCTTGGGCAGCACGTGCTTCATGCGATATTCGGTGTACCAGTGAGCGAAGCGGGCATGCTCCCATAGCCGCTTGCGGCGGAAGCGCCGCCAGCGGGCCATGTCGTTGGTGCGTTCACATTCCGCCTTTTCCCGGGCGACGTAGGCGTCGTACCACTCGAGGCCCCACTCCCGGGCCGAAGGCGTGATGGCCTCTGGTCCTTCTTCCATGAAGCGGCGAATGTACTCCCACTGAGCCAGCGCCCCGGGCAGGCCGCCCACACCGACGATAATGCCGGCCCCGGGCAGGGTATAACCCGGCCGCTCGGGGTCGGGTGGCAGCAGGGCAAAGTTCCAGCCGAAGCCTGTGACGGCCCCGGCGCTCACGCTGGGGTTGAAGACCGCCAGGGCAATCACGTCCTCCCAAGGCACCAGGACCGTCTGCCGTTCTTGCCCCGCCAGCTTACGGCAGAAGTCGTAGACATACGGATATAGCGGAAGGAAAGCCAGAGAGGCGACATGCAGAAGCAGTATCTTTAGTGGGAAGCCCGCCTCACCGCCAGGGCGCAAGAACTCTGCGGCGTCCATAATCAGGTAGTGCCCGGACACACCAGCTGCTACCCATGTAAAAGAGCCTAGCCACATATTAGAGGGACTGGGTAGCCAAAGTCGCTGCCCCGGGCTTTCTACCACGAAGGCTACCTCACGGCGATGTCGGTGCAGACGGATGGGGGGGGTACGCTTAAGGATTATATTTCCCATTATGATGGCCAGGATAAAAGCGAAAAGAACAATCACATAGAACATCCCCCCCCACCCTGCGACCAACTCCAATGGCAACGATCCTTTGGAAATGGCCATAAGCAAGAATATAACTCCAAGCCCTACCATAAATGTTGTTAATCCACTGGCAATATGCCCCATGGTCAATAAGCTTTCGTGGTTGGCCCCCTGGCGAAGATCCATGGTGGCGTCGTTATGGCAAACGTCGATATGGGCGACATCCACCCCATGCTCGCTATCGGTGGGCAGAGGCAGGGGACTTAGGCAGTATTGCTCGCCGCCGGCGCGGCTTTCTCGCTCGCCGGCACGCATCGGGGGAAGCGAATCGTCAATGGTCGGTTTGGGCATGGTGCGTCAAATCCCTTATCGTTATTGCCAGGCCGTCAGAGGCATGTTAGGCCAATTGCCTACCCGGCCACGCGTCCAGAAACTGTCACCAAGGGCAGAAATGGCACGCCACTCGCCGGATAGTGCGCTGCCGCGCTTTTACAATTCGTGGGCTACACGTCCCTGTTATACGGCAACCAAAGCCACCTTTAGATAGGCTGCTACTGCCGGGGCAGGCAAGAAGTGCCTTCCCTGGCGGGTATCGTATGAGGGCGCTTCGGGTGTGGATAACCAAACCGGGCATCCGCTCTGCAGTCAAAAGCTAAAGATAAAGCGCCCTTGGGGGCCTCCTTGCGGAGGCCCCGATATCTGTCGTCGTGCCGGATATCAGCGTGAGCGTTGGTCGTTTTCCTGTGGCTCCGATGAGTCCTGGGGCGGTGTCGCTTCCGGCCGGTCGAGGAACTTGCCGGCTTTCCAGGGGAAGCGGCCAAAGGCGTTGACGTCCTCCGGTTCGCCCCTGCGGGTCTCGCGGTAATTGGGCACCGAAATCTCCATCAGGTCCGGGCGGCCACCCCAGGCTGTACCGTCCACCTCGGCGCGGTGGGCTTCGCGCAAAGCCTTGAGTTCCGCGTCACTGCTGTTGGCGTAGAGGTCGCGCCAATAGGTGGCGGGACGGCCCCGCTTGCCCGCCTCGTCATAGGCCTTGGTGGTCGGGTCGAGATGACGGAAGGGTTCCACTTGGGGAATATCCGGCAGTGGCTGAGAGACATCCATATAGCGCTGCAGCATATCCCAGGCAGCATATAGCTGGGCGATGCTGCCAGCTACGGTAAAGCTGAACTCCAGCGGATGCTTGGTATGCGGCAGACGGCTGCGGTGCGGGTAGCGATGGATCAGCTTGAGCGAATGAAACTGCGAACCCTGGGTGCCCACGGTCATTTCGATATAGGCATCGAACTCGTAGAAAGGAAAGTCGCCGATATCCGTCTTGACCATGCCGCTACGCCGATAGAAGGCGTAATCATTCGACCAATTTCGATTTCCTTTATAGAATTTAATAGAGTGCTTTTCCCAAAGCTGGCGAAGAACAGTTGCAACACCACAAATAGCGCCAACGGTAAGAGGTATTCCAAGAAGCAGAAAAGGGAAGCGTGGCTCATCAACGAAAAGCTGCCCTATCGCCCCTACAACAGAGACAAATATGGCAATCCCTGTAAACACCCACCCCCCCCCACCGGCGAAACTAAATCCGTGGGAGAAAATGACAAAAACAAACCTGACAATACGATAAAAATCGTTGAGGTTTTCGTCAACACGCTGTGACCAACGCAACTCGTTGATCATGGTATAGTCGTGATACTCCTCGCCAATATACTGATACTCCTTGAACCAGAGTTCGGAATACTGGTAAGTGGTGGGATTGACTCCCACATAGCTTCCCCAGGGGAGACGGGTTTCGAGGATACGCCCGCGCAGCATCTCATTCTTAGGAGCATGGCTCTGCTCGGGAATGGCATCGGCGCGATAGGCAGTTTCCGCATAACTCTCATGTAGACTCATCGGCGGTCTCCCTGCCTGGCCCATACCCAGGTCAGCGAGGCGGGGTGCGTGGTAAAGGTCATTTCGTTCTCAATGGGTTGGGGTCGACGATAGGTGTTCGATTTCCCACGCTACCGCCGGGGCAGATGCTTGGCGCCGGCCCTAATGAATGTGTGTTTCCGCCCCGCTGCGCGGTTTCAGGCAACAGCGGGGGCCAGGGCCTTCCTGGAGAAGGCCCAATGATTCACTAGCTCACTACGGGTTAACGCAGCGAATGTCTTAGAAACTTACCGCACGTTGGCTGCATTCATGTATTGACTTAAGTGAGCGATAACCACTCTGCTTGTTGGCAAAAGCCCGCTTTCGAGGAGAAAGCATCAGGCTTCGACTCCCTGCCGACGATAGGCTTCTGCGAAAACTTCTTCGACCGGTCGCTGCGGATCGCGTTGGCGAATCCGCCGAACCTCTTCCGACAAGCGCACCAGCTCCTCGCTGGGCTTGGCCCACTGCTCCTTGGGGAGTGGCTTGGACCATTCCACCATCTCCGGTGGCAGCGACTTGGTACCGGAGCGCCTAGCCAACCATGTCGTCCATTCAGCCAGATAGCCCGGCAGGGTCCAGAAAGTGAGCAGGTGATAAAGGTACCAACCCAAGGTATAGAACCAGCCTACCTCTCCGTTGCGGCGGCGCCGGTGAAGCCGGCGATGGGCGTTGCGAATGGTATGCGCTCCCTCCCAGGGGGGATCCCCCTCTTCCCGGATGGACAGCGGGCTCTGGATCTCATCGAGCGTGTTGATCTCGTACTCCATATAGCCGCGAAGCGCTTCCCATTCAGCAAGGGCCAGAGGCAAAGCCGGCGTCATGAACTCCGTTTTCACCCACTGGTCGGTGCCGGGCAGCACATAGCCGATCCCCATACCGTACTGTTGCTGCACGCCATATTGAGTAACACCACGCGTCTCGAAAACCCACGCTCGAAGTGATTCCCAAGGCACGAAAACTGGTGACCCATAACCATCACCATTATTTTTTTCTGGCACAAAGCAGACTTCTCGTCGCTGGCGATGAAAGCGCACGGGAATAGCCTTTTTTCGATCAATAAAAGCTTTAATCGTTACCAAAACCCCTACACTCATTCCAATGGATGCCATATAAAGCCCGTTCCTTACAAACCCATCGGAGAGTGCATTGAAGAGTCTTTCCGACATAAATGGCGACAATATTAGAGGAGCCACGACTGCCATCAGAAGAAACGACGCAAATGAGACCCCTAAAACTAGCTGGTTGCCAAAGACTCCAAACCATCCAACACCATAGTCCAGCCAGGTATCATTGAGTCCACTGACAGCCCCTTCGTTTAGCGCCGGCTCTCCCGTCGGGAGAGGTAGAGGTGCCAAGAAGGCGATACGGCCCCCTGGCAAAGGCTCTACATCACCAGCTCGCTGTGGCTGGGTGGGGTCGGGCCCAGAAAAGCCCTTGCGCTGTTTGTCCATCGTCAGGCTTCGACTCCCTGGCGACGATAAGCCTCGGCGAACACTTCTTCGACCGGTCGCTGCGGATCGCGCTGGCGAATCCGCCGTACCTCTTCTGACAGGCGCACCAACTCCTCGCTGGGCTTGGCCCACTGCTCCTTGGGGAGCGGCTTGGACCATTCCACCATCTCCGGTGGCAGCGACTTGGTACCGGAGCGTCTGAGTAGCCACGTTTCCAACTCAGCCAGATAGCCCGGCAGAGTCCAGAAAGTGAGCAGGTGATAGAGGTACCAGCCCAAGGTGTAGAACCAGCCTACCTCTCCGTTGCGGCGGCGACGGTGAAGCCGGCGATGGGCGTTGCGAATGGTATGAGCTCCCTCCCAAGGGGGATCCCCTTCTTCCCGGATGGTCAGCGGACTCTGGATCTCATCGAGCGTGTTGACCTCGTACTCCATATAACCACGAAGCGCTTCCCATTCGGCAAGGGCCAGAGGCAAAGCCGGCGTCATGAACTCCGTTTTCACCCACTGGTCGGTGCCGGGCAGCACATAGCCGATCCCCATACCGTACTGTTGCTGCACGCCATATTGAGTGATGCCACGCGTCTCGAATATCCATACGCGCAGCGACTCCCAGGGCACGAAAACCGGCGCCTCATAGCCCTCACCGTTCTTCTTTTCCGGCACAAAGCAGACCTCACGTCGCTGTCGGTGAAAACGTGTCGGAATTACCTTTTTGCGCTTTGAATGGACGGAAATAACACCCCAAAGGCCAGCAATTAGCACAGTGGCCGACATGTATAGGCCATTCCTTATAAAGCCATCAGAGAGGGCATTGAAGAGTCTTTCCGACATAAATGGTGATAGAACTAGAGGCATCACAACAGCCACTAGAAGAAACCCCTTAAAGGCTCCCCCCAGAACTAGTTGGTTGCCAAAAACACCGGGCCAGCCAGCGCCATAGTCTAGCCATGTATCGTTGAGCTCGCTGACTGCCCCTTCGTTTAGCGCCGACTCCCCCGTTGGGAGGGGGAGAGGTGCCAGAAAGGAAATACGCCCCCCTGGCAAAGGCTCTACATCGCCGGCGCGCTGCGGTTTGGTTGGGTCAGGCCCCATAAGGCTGTTTTTCTTGGCCATGTAGGCTCCCGTTTACGGATTCATTACCATGGTGCGCGGATCGATAGCGTACCAGCCATTCGGCTCGATGGGTGCCGTCATGCTATCGGTTGGTTGGTAGTGAGAACCCGGCCCCGTGCCCAGCGAGGGATTCAGATAGATCAGCTGAATATCATGGACGTTGGTCTGGTACTCTCCTTCATCATTCAAGCGCTCCAGACGAACGGCCACCGCATAGTGTTCCGGCGTAAAGCGTCGTGGGGGCACCACACCCCGAATGGCGACTCCCGTTGCGCTAGCCGTGGTAAGTAAGCCCAAGGAAGGCCCAAAGTCCTCCGTAATAGGGCTCCATAGCTCACCTGGCTGCGCCGGACCCGGCCCAGCACGGCGATTCCGAGGCTCAGGGCGTATCTGCCAAGCCTGGAAGGATATCCGTACTACGGGCCGCCCACCCAAGGGAGCCTGCAAGGCTTCTTTGGCAAGGCTAGGCAATACAATACCTATTAAATATTGGTCGTCACTCCGAGCCAGAGTGGCATGTACCGCTTGATTGATGGAAAGCAGCTCTTCCGTATACGTTTCAAGCGAACTATCCCGATTAGCGCTACCCCAAGGAGTGGTTTCCAGCCAGCGGTCATGCCGATCCAGGTTGTAGCGATTGTAGACCCAGGTGCCACCCAGTTGGAGCAGGGAAAAGACCAGCCCCAGCAGATTGACTCTTGCCAAGACCTGACCAAGGTACCTTCCAGCCACATCGAGAGTGACACGACGCAGAAGTACATCACGACCTGTGGTTATTGTTCGTTGCAGACCATAGAAAAAATTTCCTGCCAATCCGGCACTGCCGCCTGCTGCGGTAAGGGCCCCATATTGGGCGGTGCGGTTGCCGCTACGCAGCGCCGACTGCCAGTTGCTGAAGTCGTTGGCTAAGCTATATAGCGCCGCACCAAAACCTGCCGCATAGCCTAGAATACCTATAGCCAGATGCAGACGCCCCATCTGCGAGTAAACGGTCTTGGTGCCCGAAGCCCTTTCACCCAAGGCTTTGGTCATCGCCTGGGCATGGCTGGAAAGAGCGGTATGGCCGATTGCCTGAGCAGCCAGCAGACCAGCCGCTGCCGTACCGAATGCAGCCTGCCAGAACTTGGATTCCTCACCCTCTGCCAGTGGGTCTGTTGAAGAAGGCCTGTCTGACTCCTTGATCGTCGCCCAAAGATTGACCGCCTGGGCCAGGAAAACTAGCAGAGACAAGGCATCGCCACCCTTCGCCACTGGCGATGCCGAGCGGTAGCCCTGTCTAATATTGCGAATCATGCTTCCCGTCTGCTGTAGCTGCGTACTGGTGACCCCGCCACCAGCAGCCACCACGGTCAGACCAGCACGTGCCCTGCCCGCACTGCTGGCTTCGCTTGGTGAGGCAAGCCGTTCAGCGTCTACCGGCAAATCTTCCACCGGACTGATGGCTCGTGCCAGTTGCTCTTCCAGGGGAGTGAGGCGCTGCTGAATTTGCCGTTTTTCCTGCTCCAGATGTCGGTAGCCCTCTGTGCCGTGCTGCCTGCGATCACGCAACTGAGAGGTCTGGCTGTTCAAGCGTCCCAAGTTGATCCTCAACGCCAACACTTGCTGCAATAAGCGGCGGAAGTTTGCCACTTCAGCGTCGTTAGCCAGTTGAAAAGTTAACCTGCCCTCTCGGGCAGCGCTCATCAAGCGTTGCCCCAGAGCCTTGGGCAGGTCACGGAATATCTCCTCCAGCGGTGGCAAAGCGCCCGTCCCCTCCATGGCATGGGCAAGCGCTTCCATAGAACGAGCGATGCCTCTACTCACAGCAGGCGTCAAGTTCTCCCGCGCCATGACAGCCGTTGAACGAGTGTCGTCCGACAGCTCCGTGATATCGGGAAGCTTGCCTTGCTCCAAAGCATGCAGACGATCTGCCCACTCGTCGAGATTTTCCAAAAGCGCAATAGAGCGCGTTCCAACGCCGTAGCTAGCTGAAACAAGATTGCTCAGCTCGATAGCCAATGCACCTTGATCTTTCAGGGAGAGGGTATGGAAGAGCGGCCTGTCGTAAGCAGGGTTTCGTTCTAGCCAGTCACCGATGCGTTCGATAGTTTCATCATTGCGACAAATATCCTTGGTGCAGTTGTATTCGGCATCGAATGCCAGCGCTAGCTGCTCTTCATCTTGAGGGTCGAAATACCAGGCGGCCTTGTGAAGGCGATTTTGGCATAGCATCTCGGCGCGATCATGGCTTATGGCATCCAAGATCGTGCTCCAGCGGGCAAGTTTCGCGCCCTCGGCTACCAAACACTGTGTCATGCTTCCACGATCAATCAATTGGTCGATACCACGCTGGCCTAGGTTACGGCCATTGAGGGTATGAAAGGTTTCAAGATTGAGACGATTGATCAAATCCCGGTGTTTGGCATAGAGCTGCTCACCCAGTGCATCATGCATGGCAAGAAACGTCTGGACGTACTCATTGTCTGCAAATCGCTCATGCCGCCAGTGGGATTCCGTTCCCATGGGGATCGCACCCCGATGGTCCCGCCGAGCTATGAGATGATCGTAGATAGCCTGTCTTTGGCCTTCATTGGTATCTTCCAATAAAGCCAGCGTTGCTTCGTCACCCCCCTGGGCGCGGAGTAGTAGCCTATCCTCGTTCACTGTGATCAAGGAGTCTATGTAGCTGCCAAGGACATAATCTCGCTTGGTTTTTCCCCCTTCCTCCACTGCCCAGTCTTGATGCCACCCCACTACGTTGTCTTGGTACATCGCCAGGTCGCGCATGACGCCGATGTCATCGCGCACCACCAGGCACAAGCACTCGTCACGGTCCTCGACCTCATGCTGCTTGAGTAGCTTGCCAAGGCGAGACTTGTGGTAGTAATGGTCGTTTTCCCAGTGGTAGGCCTCGCCTTCCTGCTCATGGCCGCCTTCGGGCTGCTCCAACTCGGCATCTTCGGCGAATTCCGCGACCCACTCTTCCGCCTGGGCCGTGGTGATCAAGTGCTCGCCGCCCCCTGTGACAGGATTGGCGCCCGAGAGATCGACTGCCTGCATGAAGGCATCACGATCTTCCTCGCTCTCCAGCACCTGGGCACGCTTGGTGTCGGTCCACTTCACTTCAGAGAAGCAGACGTAGAGGATCCGATCCGTCTCGTATTCGAGCTTGCCACCGGTGATCTCATCACCCTGTTCACGAAACTCGTACTCGGCGAGTTCGTTGGTCTCGCCATCGAGCACATAGAGATAGCCGTTACGCAGCAGGCGAATGCCCAGCGGCCGCGCACTCAGGATGTAGGGCGTGGAGCATCCGGGTACCAGCTCCTCGACCAGGCCATAACGCAGCGGCAGCAGCTGCACCTTGCCGCTGATCAGCGGGCAGGTCGCGCCCTCCTCGCTATCGCGGCAGGAAAGTTCATAGGCGGCCAGGGCACCGTTGTCGCGGTCATCATTGGGTCGCTCGAAGGCAGACATGTGACATTCTCCCTATGTCGTAACTTAGGATTGTGAGGTTGTGGCCGCGCTCAGAGCGGCTTCGAGACGCTCGATTCCGCCCAGGCGTTTATCGCTCAGCTCGTGATAAAGGGGGGTATCGGTATGGCCATGCCACGTCAGGGTTCCTAGCTGGGCCATCAGGGTGCACAGCAGCGCCCATTCGCGAGGCGTGTTGAAGCCCATGTCGCGGGCTTCGCCGATAACCCGCTCAAGACAGGCATATCGCTGCGACTTCGGCGCGTCCGGCAACCAGCCGTTGCAATGTCGCTCGACGAAGCTCAGCAGTTGACGTGTATCTCGACGCAGATCGCAGACCTGGAGCCGGGCAAGCTGCACTTCCGACAGCCGGTAGCCTTCGGTGTCCAGTGCAATGGGGTCGGCTTGCACTTGAGCGGGCGAGCCATAGCCCCACTCTTCCGTCACGGCATTGGGCACGACCAACTGATCGATAGCCCCCCAAGGGACATGTGCCGGTGAGCTTTCAGCGATTAGCAGAGCTGACATGACGGCTGGATCGGCCAGGCGCAGCAGCATCGGAACCCCGCTGGGGTGTACGACCTGCACCAAGCGGCGCAGATGATCGGCCACTTCCAGCAGGCTGGCTTGGCCGATGATGAGATAACCCCATTCCGGCTCGAGCCCCTCCTCGAGGAAATGCTGCAACACCGGGTCGTCAGGACCAGATAGCCGTACCAGCCAGGGAGAAACGTGACTGACCGTCGCCCAAGGGGTTCCCGCGTAGAGCAGATCGGCCTCCAAACGCCCCTCGGACCACTCATAAAGCCGACGCGGTAGTTCCTGGACACGCACGCCATCGAGCAGCAGGTATACGTGCTGCTCGACGGGCCAACGCCATGGGCCACCCGTCAGCCCTCGGGAAAACGGCCAGCTCACTATATCCGTCACGCGCTACCATCCTTTTCGCATACGGGACACAGCGCTTTCTGTTGCAGCAGCGCCGCTTGCTGAGGAGCCTGTATCGGGGTGAACTCGGGCGCCGCTTCCGCCTCCCGCGGCAGCGCCGGTGCCTGGGCGGCCTGGCCGGAGCCGGAGCCGGGGCTGCCGCCGGAGTTGATCTTGACCTGGCTGCCGACGATGGTGACGCCGCTGGGGTCGAGCTTGACGAAGCTGCCGCCGGCCTTGAGGGTAATCTCGGCGCCGGCTTCGATCACCACCTTCATGCCCGCCTTGTGGTGGATATCCTGGCCGGCTTCGACGAGCTGGGCGCGGCCGTACTTCTCGTGGCGGCTGGCGTCGACGATCAGGTGGTCGTCGCCGTCGATCTGGGTGTGACGCTGGCCATGCACCGTCAGGTGATCGTCGGCGTCGATCTCGCCGATACGGTCGTGATGCACGGTGAGGAAGCTGTCGTTGCCGATCTCTTCGGTGCGGTCGTTGTGGGTCAGCAGCTCCAGGTCCTTCTGGGCGTGCAGCCAGATCTGCTCTTCGCCGGCCTGGTCCTCGAAGCGAAGTTCGTTAAATCCTTCGCCCTGGTGGCTCTGGGTACGGATCACGGTGCGCGTCTTGTGCGCCGGCAGTGCGTAGGGCGGCGTGTTGACGGCGTGGTAGGTGCGCCCGGTGATCAGCGGCTGATCGGGGTCGCCCTCCAGGTAGCTGACGACCACCTCGTGCCCGATCCGCGGGATGGCGATGCTGCCGTAGCCGCCGCCGGCCCAGCCCTGGGACACACGCACCCAGGCGCTGGCGGTCTCATCAGGCTCGGCGTAGCGGTCCCAGGGGAACTGCACCTTGACCCGGCCGTGTTCGTCGCAGTAGATCTCCTCGCCCTCGGGGCCGACGACGAAGGCGATCTGCGGGCCGTCGACGCGGGGCTTGGCGTTGGGCTTGGGGCGCCAGGCGCGGTCGGCGGGGGTCAGCACCAGTTCGTTGTCGAACTTGGTCATCTGGCCCATTCCTGCCCCGTCACTTTGGGTGAAGCCGTCCTCTTCCAGCGCCTGGGGCTGGCTGCCGTGGTGCGTCACCGCCACCACCTGCCAGTCGCGGTTGAGCTCACTGAGGTCGTGGTCGGTAAGGGTGAAGCGGGTGCCGGGGGCAAGCTCGGGCAGGTCGCTCTCGGCGGCGCAGGTCAGGGCGTCGCTTCTCAGGTGCTCGAGGCGAATGCGGGTGAAGGCCTCGCCGGAGGCGTCGGCCTTGTAGCGCCCGGGGTAGTCGTAGTGCTCGTAGTCGTCCCGTTGGGCGTGCTCTTCCAGGCCGTCGGCAGAGTATTCATGCAGCTGCGCGTAGGCGGGGTTCTTGAACGAGTAGTCCTTGAGCGTGACCGAGGCCGGGGCGACCCGGGCGAGCTGCTGGAGCTTGCGTACGTGACGGCTCGGCGGGGTACCGCCGGCACGGCCGTGGTAGGTGCGCTCGCCCAGGTGGGCCAGCACCTGGGGCGCGTCGGCGAACACCAGGCGGTGGGCACCGTTCGGCGCCGCTTCAAATTCATGAAAGTAGAACAGCCCTTCCTCGGCAGCCAGGCGCTGAAGGAAGGCGAGATCCGTTTCACGGTACTGGGTGAGGTACTCCCTTTCCTGCGGTTCCCGAGTGGCGGCAAAGGCCACATCCGTGAGGCTGCGCTCGTCGCACAGGGTGTTGATCACCGTGAGCGGCGAGACCTGCTGGAAGATGCGTGAATTCTGGCGCAGGCCGAGGCGCCACAGCGCCGGGCGAGCGACCAGCGAGTACATCGTACGGCGGTGGCCACGGTCGCCGCGGCCGAACTCGCTGACGATGGCGTGTACCCGGCGCAGCGCCTCGCCGTCCTGCCAGATCGTCAGGGTCACCGGGCGGTCGAGCAGCGCGCTGGCGGAGAGGCTGGCGTCGCGGCTGGCGAAGCGCAGCTTGAGGGTGAAGGGCGCGGAGAGCGCTTCTTCCAGGGAGAAGTCGACCACCGCCAGCTCGGCGCTGTCGGCCCCGGCGAGCGCGAGGGTGAATTGGAGTCCGGTTTGATTGGCCACGTCAGCTGCCCTCCCCGCTGGCGGAGCCGATCACCACGCCGCCACAGTCCACGGCGTGGCCGGTGAGGGCGGCGGGCTTGCCGTCGATCAGGATGCTGCCCGAGCCTTCGGCGATGGCACGCGGGTGGGTGGGGTGCTTGGGCTTGTCGTGCGGCGCCAGGGGGTCGCCCAGGCGCGCCGCCGGCTTGCCGTCGATCAGCACGGTCGGGCTGCCTGCGGTGACCGGCGTCGGCGGGAAACCGTCGTGGTCGGTGCCGATGTCACCCACGAGTACGAATTTGCGTCCCATCTATCGTTCTCCTGTCTTTGCGAGCTGGCTGGCTAGTCCCACTCCGCGGGCGCCTCGAAGCTGGCCACCTCGAAGGCGTTCACGTGCATGCGTTTGAAGCCGGCTTCCTCCAGGCTGCGTACGGCGGCCTGGCAGGCCAGGGGCAGCCGCACGTTCAGCGGCACGCCGCTCAGGCTGTGGCGCGCCGCCTGCAACAGGCGGGCGCCGTGGCCGCTGCCCTGCCACTCCTTCTCGACGAAAAAGAAGCGCAGCTGCCAGGCCGATTCGTCATCCGGCCGGCAAGCCAGCAGCATGCCGAGGGAGGGGCCTTCGCCGTGGCGCAGCTTGAGCAGCCGGCCCTGCCAGCGGGCGATGTTGCCGCCGTCACGCTGCAACCACTGGCCGCGCTGTACGGTGAACTCCAGCGCTCGGCGCAGGGTGATCAGGCGGGCCTCGTCGCGCAATACCCAGGGCGAGTGCCCTTGGGTATCGGCACGCCTGGCGGCTTCAAGGAAGCCTTCGATGTCTTCCATCGAGGCCTCTTCCAGCCCTTTCGCCTCCTCTACCGCGCTGGCAGGAGCCGCCTTCTGGCGTTCACCGCCGAACAGGCGCTTAAAGGCTGCCAACATCGAAACCTCCTTCGGCATACAGCGCGGTGGGCAGTTGAAAGCCTGCGACCAGCGGGCGGGTGAACGGGTTGCGCGCACCGGTGGCATACAGGCGATAGCGCGCCGAGCCGCCGTCGACCTGGAAGCGCAGCTCCAGGTCACGCTCGCTGGCACTGGTGATCTCCGCTTCGTCGAGCAGGCGGAACCAGGCCCAGGCACCGTCGCGGCTGAGGCTGCGCGGCGAGCGGTTGACCTGGCTCGGCACCAGAGTGATGCGGCTCTCGTTGCCGCCGCGCAGGGCGTTGGGCCAGATCATCGAGACCCGAGAGCTCGCGCTGTGGGCGTAGTCGATGATCTGACCATCGATGTTGATCACGCTGCGGCGCTTGTCGGGGCTTAGGCTCACCGGCTCCAGGGCGAACTCCACGTCGAGCACGCCGTCGCGGCCGAAGTAGGCCTGACGGATCTGCTCGGCGCGCTGGATGGCGGTGAACACGCTGTCACGCAGCAGCGGGCTGCCCTCGGCGTCGACCAGGTACTCGGGGGCCTCTTCGATGAAGGGCCGCAGGTTGTCCTGGTAGAAGCGGTCGAGAATGCCGCCGGCGGCGAAGAAGGCCTCGAAGTCGTTCAGCGCCACCTCACGCGAGGCGCTGGGCACCAGCGGGTAGCGGCCTGCCAGGCGCTCCTGGTAGGGCCCCACCACCTCGTCGAGCCACTGATGCTCGAGATGGCGAATGGCACTGGCCATCATCAGCTGCCAGCTCTGGTCGGCCAGGCTTTCGAGCATGCGATCCACCGGGGCCGGTGTGTTCTCGGCGATGCGCTTGAGGTTGTGGATGGGGTCGCCGCCGCGCAGCGCCAGGCGGTCGCGGGCGCTGACGAAGGCCGCACGGCCCGGGTCGCTGGCACCCTGCACTTGGCGCAGGTAGTCGCGCAGCTCGCCGATGGCCACCTTGATCTCGGCGATATCGGCGGGATTGTCGCCACGCGCATCGAGCAGCCCGTTGAGATCGCGGAAGTTGCGCTCGATCTCGCCGGCCAGGCGGTAGCGCGGCGAGCGCTCCAGCGCCTGGCGTGCCACCTCGTCGTCGGCCGGCAGCTCGGGATAGAGCCTCGTATGGTGGGCCACTTCGCCGAGCAGGCGGTCCAGCGGGCGGCTGGCGCCGAGCAAGGTATCGGCCACGAACACGGCCTGGTCGATATCGGGCAGCGGCACCAGGTAGAGGTCGTCGAGCACCTGACGCCAAGTCACGTGATAGTCGCTGACGTAGCGCTCGTGCAGGGCATCGCGCAGCTGGCGTTCGTCGGCGGCGCTGAAGGCGATGTCGTCGCGCTGGCCCAGCACCCAGAGGTCGATCAATGCCAGCTCGGTGGCCTGCTCGATCTCCTTGAGGAAGTAGCCCTCGAAGCCGTCGCGAGTCAGCAGGGTCGGCAGGCGCAGGCGCTCCAGCTCGTCGTCGCGGGCCATGAACACGGCGTTGAAGGAGGGGCCGACGCCCTGGTGCAGGTCGAGCGCCGCGCCGCTGCGGCTACCGCTGTTGGCCTTGAGGGTGGCGTAGACGCGCTCGTCCATGGGCTGGCGCGAGAGCTCCTCCTGGGCGGCCTGCAAGCTGCCGCGCAGCGCCGCCATGGCCTGCTCGGCATGACGATCGCCGGCGGCCACACGCCCTTCGAGGTCGGTATGCGCCATGGCGTAGGCGAGGTGGTCGAGCAGGCGCTCCTGCACGCTGCCGCGCTGGGGGAAGGCACGCTGCCAGCGCCGCTCCATGTACGCCTCGACCCGCTCGGGCTGGCGCCCGCTGGCATCGGACATCATGCGCAGCACGCGCAGCAGGGCCAGCTTGTCGTTGCTGCCGGCCTCGGCGCGGTTCATGTCATCCATGATGCCGATCATCAGCGAGGGCAGGAAGTGGTAGCTGAGCATCGCCAGGTAGGCGTCCTCAATCCCACGCCCCACCGCATGGCCCTGGTAGAGGCCCATGTCGGCCAGCCACGGCAGGTGCTCGCGATAGTCACCGAACTCCAGGGTGGCGGCGCGCAGGCGATCGAGGGGCTCCAGCAGCGCATAACCGGTGGGGTCGTCGCTGTGCAGCTCGTCGGGCTGGGCGGCCAGGAAGTCCTGGGCCTTCTCTTCCACCGCTGCCAAGGCCTGGGTGTTCTTCTGATAGAAATGGCTCCAGCCGCCCACCAGCGCCAGCCCGGCCAGCAGGCAGGCAAAGGCGCTGGCACGCCGCACACGGCGCCGACGCCGGGCGGCGCGGGCGTTGTCGCCGGCCAGCCCCGCCTCGGGATAGATCACCTTGTCGAACAGCTCCTCGGTGAAGTAGAGCGCGCTGCGTGCGGCGCGATGAGCCGGCTGGGTGGTATCGGCCATGCCGTAGCGGCGCGCGGCGGCATCGACGAAGGGATCCTCCGGCACGCCCTGCTGGTAGACCGAGGTGAAGTAGGTACCACGCACCATGGCGGCGGTGGAGTAGCGGTCGCTGGAGAGCGCCTCGCGCAGGAAGCCGAGCAGCACGTCGCGCAGGCCGGCGAGCTGGCGCACGAAGCGGAACACCGATTCGCGCTCCTCGCGGTCGCGGCATTCGGCCAGCAGCGTGGGCAGGCTGCGGTTGAGCCGCTCGAGCATGGCGTCGTAGGCGTCGGCGAATTCGTCGGCCCACTGGTCGACGCGTTCGACGCTCTCGGCGCTGAAGGTGAAGCCCAGCGGCGCCCGGCGCGCGGCACGGGAGTAGTGGCGGAAGAAGTCGTCGAAGCCGTGCAGCAGGTCCATCTTGCTGAAGGTGACGTAGACCGGCAGGCGCGCGCCGTGACGCTCCATCAGTTCGCGCATCCGCGCGCGCAGCAGCGAGGCGTAGGCCTTGCGCACCGCCACCCGGGCGTCGCTCAGGCGCGCCAGGTCGAGCACCAGCACCACGCCGTCCAGCGGACGCTGGGCGCGGTTGCGCTCCAGCCAGCCGACGAAGTGGTCCCACAGCCGGCTCTGGAGTTCCTGGGGCTCGCCGCCTTCCAGCGCGCCCTGGGTCAGCAGCTCGCCGTCCGGGTCGATCAACACGGCCTTGTCGCCGATCCACCAGTCGAAGCCGTACTGGTTGCCTTTCTTGCCCTGGCCCGACGCCTTCATCACGTGGGTCAGCGAGAAGTTCTGGCCGGAGCGGTTGATCAGGCTGGTCTTGCCGGCGTTCTCCACGCCCATCACCAGGTACCAGGGCAGCTTGTAGCGCGCCCCGGGGCCGGCACCGAGATTGTCGAGCAGCTCGTGCAGGGTGGCGTTGAGCGTCGCCTCCTGCTGCTCCACCTGGCCCAGCACCGGGTCGAGCTGCAGGCGTTCGTTCTGGCGCCGCTCGTCGTCCACCTCACGCAGCCGGCGAGCGAGGCGCACGCCCCACACCACGGCCGCCAGGGTGGCCAGCGCCAGGGTGGCGAGCAGCCGGTTGAGCCAGGGCGCCAGGGGGTAGCTGTCGCGTACCTGCCACATCGGCCCCAGCCACCAGATGGCGACGATCAGGGCGCCCAGCAGCAGCCACCAGAGCACGACGGTGAGCTTGCTCGCCTGCTTGCCGATACCCTGGGCCTTGTTGCCGTGCATCTTGGCCTGGTTGGCGTTGCTTTGTGCCCGAGAGGCGCCGGGTACCCAGCGACTCAGACCGGACTTCACACTTTTCCACATGAGCCTTAGCCCTCGTCCCTGTCGATGATGATGATGTTGTAGGTAGTGATGTTCATTTGCCCTTCTCCACCGCGCGCTCGAGCCGCTTGAGCAGCGCCGGCTCCCACTGTTCGAGACCCAGGCCCGCCAGCGACTCGCGCACCGCGCGATAGTGCTGGGCGGCCAGCGCCGCCAGGCCGGCATCGCGCAGCAGGTCGGCGCTGGCCAGCCGCCAGTAGGCGATCTCGCGCGGCGAGCGGGCCTCGGCCAGGCCGCGGTCGAGGCCCATCAGGGCCGCTTCCAGCCCTTCCGCGGCCAGTCTCTCGCGGGCTTCGGCAAGCCCCTCCTGCCAGGGGTCGCCGCCGGCTTCCTGGCTGCCTCCTGCGGCACTGCCCGGCGCGGCCTGCAGCCATTGGCGGGTCTCGTCGTCGACGAAGGCGCTGCCGTCGTTGAAGGTCAGCGACTCGATGCCAGGCAGGCGCTCGACGAAACGGCTCGCCTCGTCGCGAATGGCGGCGGCACAGCGCGGTTGACCGAGACGATCGGCGGCACTGGCGCTGAGGCGATGCCCCTCCAGCCAGTAGGGGCTCACCGCCAGGCTGTTCTCGATGCGTTTCCACAGCGCGATGTCGGCGCCGCGCGTGAGCGCCTCGCGATACTCCGCTACCCGGTCGGCGGCGGGCGGCACCAGCTCGGAGCGCACACCGTCGCGGGTGGCCGGCAGCGCCTGGATGACGCTCCAGATGGCATGGCGTCGGAGCCGGTAGCCGAGCGGGTCGCCGGGGCTCTGCTCGTTGAGGAAATCGGCCATCTTCAGCAGGGTCTGGCGATTGCCGCGCTCGTTGCCGGCCTCCAGGCGCATCTCGGGCAGCTTGGTCGTGGGCGATGCGGTGCTGGCCGGCGTAGCGCTTTCCGCCGCCGCACCGCGAGTGGCGGACGCGGCGCTTGAACCCGCCTGGCTGGGGCGGGCCTGGCGCAGCTGGCGCTGCAGGTCGACCAGGGCCTCGTCCGGCAGCTGGCGTGCCCGTGCCGCTTCCAGCAGCGCCTCGTTGGCGGCTTCGCAGGCCTGCTGCTCGTCGGCGGCATTGTCGAAATCGAGCGACTCCGCCAGCGCCAGGGCGCGCTGGGTGAACTGCCGGAACAGCCGCGGCCGCAGCCGCTCGCCCTGGACGCCACCATAGGGGTAGGCGTCGTCCCACCACTGTTCGAGGCTGCCCGCCAGCAGGCGCAGCGAGAGGGCGAAACGCACGCCGTCGCCGTCGCGCTGCAGGCAGTGCAGCAGGTGGCCGAGCACCTTCAGGTCCTTGCCCGTGGTGCTCAGCAGGCGCACGGCGCGGGTCTCGGCGCCCTCCCAGTCGACCCCGCCGTGCTGCAGCGAGCCGATCTTCATCATCTCCTCGTCGAGCCAGGCGTAATCGGCGCTGTCGTCGAGGGGCCTGCCGACGCCCTCCGGGGGGAGCGCGGCCAGCAGTTCCGTCAGCTGTGTCTGGTTGACGATTCGCATCTTTACCTCACCAGCGACAGGCGTCGCGCAGCGGCTGTATCGCCTGGCGCAGCCCGGCGATTTCGAAGCGCTGGCCATCGAGCACGGCCTGGTCGCTGCCGAACGTCAGCTCGTCGGCATCCAGCAGCTGCTGCAGCGTGGCGATGGCCGGCAACCCGCGGCCGCCACTGACTACGTAGCCACCGTCGCGGGCCTGCCAGACCTGCTCCAGTTCGCGGCCTCCTGCACGCAGGCGCACCTGAACCCGCGGCGCGTCCAGCGCCTGGGGCAGGTGGAGCTGGAAGCGCGTGATGGTCTTCTCGCAGGCGATGACCAACTGCGGGCGTGGCGGCACGCTGCCCAGCGCCGGCACGCTGATCAGCACGCCATCGCTGCGCTCGCGCACCAGCAGGCCCATGTCGTCACCTTCGCGCTCGGCCTCCTGGGCGTTGATCGAATGCCACAGCGCGGGGCGCAGATCCTCGCTCGCCACCGGCTCGTCACGGGTCATGAACAGCGCGTCGTAACAGCCCAGCCTATCCAGGCGCGAGGGCTCGATGGCGCACTCGCGGGCCTCGGCCACCAACGCCTCGGCGGCGGTGTCGCCCCAGGCGTCGGCCACCAGGGCCAGGCTTGCGGCCAGCGCCAGCCACGGCGCCCGGCGAAATATCAGGGTCGAACTCATTTGGCATCCAGTTCCAGCTGTCGGCACTTGTGTGCCAGGGTGCGCTTGGGCAGGCCGAGGCTCTCGGCCGCCAGGGCGCGATTGCCGTCGAACAGCAGCAGTCGCTGGCGGATCAACTCCGCCTCGTAGTCGCGCAGGGCACGCCGCAGGTCCTGCACGCTGTCAGCCGTCGCGCTGAGCTGCGGTGTCCACGCGGGATCGCCAGCGTCGCTCGTTTCCGCATCGGCCCGTTCGGGCAGTGCCGCCGGAGCAACATCCTCTCCCGGGCGGGTCATGGCGCAGGCGTAGTCGATCAGGTTCTTCAGCTCGCGGACGTTGCCCGGATAGTCGCGCTCGCGCAGCAGGCGCAGCGCGGCCGGGGTGATCCCCATCTCGTCGCGCCCCTCGCGGGCGCAGAAGTCGGCGACGAAGGCCTCGGCCAGCTCGGCGATGTCCTCGCTGCGTTCGCGTAGCGGCGGCAGGGTCAGCGGGAACTGCCCCAGTCGGTAGTAGAGATCGGCGCGAAAGCGCTGGTCGCGAATCCGTTCGCGCAGCGGCTGATGGGTGGCCGCCACCAGGCGCAGGTCGGCGCGCCGCTCTTCGTTCGCCCCCAGCGGCCGGTAGCGTCCGTTTTCCAGCACCCGCAGCAGCTTGGCCTGCAGCGGCAGTGGCATGTCGCCGATCTCGTCGAGGAACAGGGTGCCGCCGTCGGCCTGGCTGATCAGCCCTTCGCGGGCCTGATCGGCGCCGGAGAAGGCGCCCTTGGCGTGACCGAAGAGTTCCGACTCGAGCAGCGACTCGGGAATCGCCGCACAGTTGATCGCCATGAAGGCTCGCTGGCTGCGCGCCGAGAGCTGGTGGATGGCGCGCGCCACCCGGTCCTTGCCGGTGCCGGTCTCGCCCTGCAGCAATACCGCCAGGTTGGTCTCCGCCGCGCGCACCACCTGGCTGCGCAATGCCTGCATGGCCGCCGACCCTCCCAGCAGTTCGCCGGCCAGCCGCTCGGCCAGCGCCTGGCGCCGGGCGCCATCGTTGAGCTGGGCAAGCGACTGGCGCAGGCTCGCCTCGCGCTGGCGTTCGCCCTGGTGGCGGGCCAACCCCGCCCACAGGCGGCACAGCAGCGCCTCGAAGGCGGCGAACTCGGGATCCGCCTCGAGCCGGGCGAGGACTTCCGTCTCGCCGGCCATGGCCAGGGCACCGAGCCACTCGCGCTTGCCGTCCAGCGCCCGCAGCGGACGCACCACCAGCTGCAACCCGCCGGGAAGCGCCGCCACCTGGGCCTGGAAGCCGGCATGATCGAGCCGTGAGCGCGCCTCCACCAGCCCCAGTCGCAACGGCTTGCCCTGACGGATGGCATGGGCATAGGGGTGACGAAAGTCGTCGCAATCGAAGCGAACGTCGTCGCTGTCGCCGCCCAGCCAGCGGCCGCTGCCGTCGAGATAGAGACAGGTGACCCAGGCCAGGCCATGGCTGGCCTGGAGGATACCGCCGGCGCAGGCGCGCAGCCCGGCGGGCGAGGTGCTCTCGACCAGCGCCAGCGCGCGTGCCATGCCGCCGAGGCCGGGCCCCGTCGGCAAGCCACCCTCGCACCAGCGCATGTCGATCGCCTTCGCCGTCATCGCCTACCCCACCTCCGCGGTAAAGGCGCCCGCCGCGTCGACGCCCAGCGCCACCCGGGTGACCGGCTCTTGCCGCGCCAGGCGGTCGAGCAGCGCCCGCGACACCGGCGGCAGCAGCTCGCCGTCGATCACCGATTCGAGCATGCGTGCGCCGTTCTCGCTGCGGGTGGCGCGGGCACAGATGGCGTCGCGCAGGGCCTCGTCGAGTACCACCTCGGCCTGGCGGTGGCGCGCACGGATGCGCTCGGCCAGGGTGTCGAGCTTGGCCGCCACGATGTCGCGCAGGGTGTCGGCGCCCAGCGGGAAGTAGGGCACCACCTCCATGCGCGCCAGCAACGCCGGCTTGAAGAAGGCGGCCAGCACCGGGTAGAGCGCATCGTCGAGCGCCGCGGGCTCGTCGGCATGGGCGACGATGGCTTCATAGCCCAGGTTCGAGGTGAGGAAGAACACCACGTTCTTGCAGTCGATCAGGCGCCCTTCGCCGTCGGCCAGCTCGCCCTTGTCGAAGGCCTGGTAGAACAGGTTGAGCACGTCCGGGTGGGCCTTCTCGACCTCGTCGAGCAGCACCACCGAGTAGGGCCGCTGGCGGATCGCCTCGGTCAGCAGGCCACCCTCGCCGAAGCCCACGTAGCCCGGCGGAGAACCGATCAGCCGCGATACGGTGTGCTTCTCCTGGTACTCGGACATGTTGATGGTGGTGAGGAACTGGCGCCCGCCGTAGAGCCGCTCGGCGATCTGCACCACGGTCTCGGTCTTGCCCACGCCGCTGGGACCGACCAGCAGGAAGGCGCCCAGCGGGCGGCCGGGGCGGCGCAGGTCGGCGCGGGCGGTAAGCAGGTGGCGGTGCACGCGCTCGATGGCCGTGTCCTGGCCCTGCACCAGCCGGCCGAGATGTTCGGGCAGCTCGGTGAGGCGGGTCAGCTCGTCGCTGGTCATGCGCTCCACCGGCACGCCGGTCCAGTCGCCGATGACCTGGGCGATCTGCGCCTCCTCGACGCTGGCGTTGACCAGCGCGAACTCCTGCTGCAGCTCGGCCAGGCGCGCCTCGTGGGCGGCCAGCTGGGCATGCAGATCGACATCAGCGGCAGCGTCATCCGGTTCAACCGCGTCAGCCGCTGCTTCACCGTCGATTTCGCTGTCAGTGTCGATTTCACCGACGACTGCATTGTCGATACCTGCCTCGGCCTCGGCACTGGCCTGCTCGACGGCGGCCTCATTGTTGCCCGCATCGAGCAGCTGGCGATGCAGGGCGATGATGGCATCGACGCACTCGCGCTGGTCGGCCCAGGCCGACTCGAGCCGTTCGACCTCCTCTTCCAGCCGCGCCAGGCGGGCATCGAGCTCGGCCTCGCGGGTGGCGTCGGGACTGCGCCCCAGCAGACGCTCGCGGTCGAGCTGCTCGCGCTCGCGCTGGGCGGCGATATGTTCGCTCTTGAGATGGCTGAGCCGGCGCGGCGGGGTATCCAGCGCCTGGGAGAGCCGCGCGCAGGCGGTATCGAGCACGTCGATCGCCTTGTCGGGCAGCTTGCGGCCGGCCAGGTAGCGCGCCGAGAGTTCGGCGGCGGCACGCAGGCCGCTGTCGCCGACCAGCACGCCGTGGGCGGTCTCGTAGGTATCGCGCAGGCCGCGCAGGATCACCAGCGCCTGGTCGATGCTGGGTTCGGCCAGGGCCACCGGCTGGAAGCGCCGCGACAGCGCCGGGTCCTTCTCGAAGTATTTCTTGTACTCGCGCCAGGTGGTGGCGGCGATGGTGCGCAGCTCGCCGCGGGCCAGGGCCGGCTTGAGCAGGTTGGCGGCATCGCCGCCGCCCTCCTGGTTGCCGGCACCGATCAGGGTGTGGGCCTCGTCGATGAACAGCAGGATCGGCCGGGGCGCGGCCTTGACCTCCTCGATCACCGCCTTGAGGCGCTTCTCGAACTCGCCCTTCACCGCGGCGCCGGCCTGCAGCGCACCGAGATCGAGGCTCATCAGCTCGACGTCGGCCAGCGCCGCGGGCACGCGGCCCTCGACGATGCGCGCGGCAAGCCCTTCCACCACGGCGCTCTTGCCCACCCCGGCGTCGCCGATGACGATGGGGTTGTTCTTGCGCCGCCGACCGAGGATGTCGAGCATCTGGTCGATCTCGGGGTCGCGGCACAGCACCGGGTCCAGCTCGCCGCGCCGGGCCTGTTCGGTGAGCGAGGTGGCGAAGCGCGCCAGGGCGCTGTCGCCCTGGGTGGCCTGGGCCTGGCGACGCCCGCCCTCGTTCGGCTCGGCGCGCGGCGCCTCGGCGGAGTCGGCGGCCAGTCGCTCAAAGCCGCGACGCAGCCCTTCACGATTGATCTCGGCCAGCAGCGCGGCGCTTCTCGGCCCCAGGTAGCGCCCCGCGTTGTGCAGCAGGGTGGTGAAGATCAGGCCGCTGCGCAGGCTGTCGTAGGCGAACTCGGTGGTGGCCAGCAGCCAGGCATCCTGCAGCAGCTCGACCAGCAGCGGCGAGAAGCTCGGCGTGGTCACGGCGACGTCGCGCGGCGGCCGGGTCTCCTCGGCCAAGCACGCGCGCAGCTCGAAGACGTCGACGCCCTGCCCTTCGAGCAGGCAGCGCAGGTCGCACAGCGGCTGGTCGATCAGCGCCTGCAGCAGGTGGCCGACGGTGACTTCGGGGGCCTGCTGTTCGGCGCACAGCACCGCGGCCTGCTCCAGGCCTTGGCGGGATACGGCATTGAGGCGGCCGATGAGCGCGGGAAGCTCTACCCTGAGCATGGGATCTCCTAACGGTAAATCTGGTCGAGAAGGGTGCCGACCTGGGCCGCTTGCTGATCGAGCGTCCAGGCGAAGCCCAGGTAGGTGCCGGCCATGACCACGGCGAACAGCGCGAATACGGCCCATACCGGCAAACCGCGCCCGCGGTGACGCCGACCCGGCATGACGTTGTCGAGCGGCCGGGTCAGGCTGTCTTCCGGGGTATCACCGAGCGCTGCCAACTGGTCGCCGAGGGTGCGCACGATGTGCTCGTACTCCTCGCGGCCGTGGTCCATGACCTTGTAGCGCCCCTCGAAGCCGAGACACAGGCAGAGGTAGATGAACGCCAGCATGTCGCGATAACGCTGGGGCTCCTGTTGCAGGCGCGAGAGGATCGAGAAGACCTTCTCGCCGCCCCAGGTCTCGTTGTGGAAGCGCGTCAGCAGCGAGTGCTCGGCCCAACTGCTCTGCTGCCCCCAGGGCGTGCCCATCACCGCCTCGTCGATGAACGAGCAGAGTACGTAGCGAAAGGCCAGCAGCGTGGGCCGGTCGTAGCCCTGCTCGGTGAGTTCGACTTCGATCGCCGAGATCTCGTCGACCACCTGGCGGTAGAGCCGGTCGAGGTCGCTCATGCCGTCGAGCTGGCGTACCCGCACCACCATGCCCAGCAGCGAACTGGCGGCGTCCACCAGCGGATTGAGGTTGTACCCGCGCAGGCGGAACCAGTAGTCCTCGTCGGCATCGAGATGTTCGGCGTGGCTATGAATCAGATGATCGAGCCCGCGTTCGTCGATGCGGTCTTCGTGCCGGCTGGGGCTGAAGCGCGCCACCGAGCCGGGGTTCGATTCGTATTGCGTGGCAAGTTCTTGCATGGCTTAGCTCCTGATCGCCCAGAACTGCATTTCAAGCCCGGGGAATTCCCCAGCCACGTGGAAGGCGAAGCCGCTGGCGCCGTCGAGCATGCTCCAGGCCTGGCTCTGCCGGTCGAGGCGGAAGTAGCTGTAGCCGGCGTGGTAGGGCAGCTCGCGCGGGGCCACCGGCAGCGGCTCCAGCGGTACGCCGGGCAGCTGCAGGCTGATGAGGTCGCGGATTCGCTCCACGCTGGCCACCTTGGTCTGCTGCAGGAACAGCTTGCGCAGCCGCTCGTGGGGCATGTCGGCGCGCACCGCCAGGATGAAGTCGGCGCTGTCGAGCAGGGCCGGGTCGGCGAGCGGGGCCACCAGCAGGCCATAGCGCCGCGACTGCAGCTGGATCGCCAGCGCGCGTGGCTCGAGTACCGTGGAGAGCGCCTGGCGCAGGCTCTGCATGAGCTGGCGGAAGGCGCGCTCGGGGTGGTCGTGGTCGTAGGCCGGGTATTCCGGCGGCAACCGCGACTCGTCGGTGAAAGTCACCAGCTCGCTGGCGGTTTCGAGCATGGTGGCGAACAGCCGCTCGGGGTGCAGGTGGCCCAGGCGCGCCAGGTGCTGGAAGCGCGGCTGGGCGCGGTTGAGCAGCTGCAGCAGCATGAAGTCGGAGACATCGGCCACGCCGGCCTGGTGGGGCGAGGCGAGACGATGGGCGATGTTGCGGGCGCGCTCGCGCATCAGCCCGGCCATCTCGCCGACGAAGCGCTGCAATACCGGCGCCGCCTGCACGTTGAGCAGGGTGGGGATGAACTGCTCGTCGAGTACCAGGCTGCCGTCGGGGCGCCGCTCATGGATGCGCGCCACCGCCAGGCAGGTGTAGGCGCTGCGGTCGTCGCGCTCGAGCAGCAACCGGGGGGCGACCCGGGCAACATCGAGCATGGCGGTGTCGCCGTCGCGGGAGTGCAGGTCGCGCACGCTGCGCTGCGCCAGGCGATAGCGGGTCGGCAGGTCGTCGTCGGGCCAGCGCACCTCGCCCACCGCATCGGTGGCCAGCGGCAGGCACAGGTAGACGAGCTGGTTGGCGATGCCGGCGTCGTCGATCTCCAGCGGCTGCGGTTCGACATCGTCGTCAGGCAACTGGAACGCCGTGCCGTCGGGCATCACGCCGCTGGCACGGCTGATGGCGATGCGCCCGAAACTCAGGTACTCGGCGTTGAGTTCCAGCGTCTGGAAGCCGTACAGCGCGTGGCTGACGCCGCGCAGACGCGCCTCGAGCAGGCCCTCCAGGCTGCGCTGCTGCTGCTGGAAGTGCTGCGGCTTGATGAACAGCCCTTCGCTCCATACCACTCGGTTGCGGCTGGCCATCAGTCTTCCTTCCTCAGCTCGGCCTCGTCGGCACGCAGGTGCACCAGCAGGTGATAGTCCTCGCTGCGTGTCGTCACCTTCACCACCTTCTTCCACTCGGCCTGGTCGGGATCGCTGTAGAAGGCAATCAGGCCGATGTAGCGGGTCTCCTCGTCGATCTCGAACGGCTCGTAGAACTTCCACTGCCCGGGCAGCAGAGTGAAGTCGTCATGCGAGAGGTAATTGGTGCCCAGGGCGCCTTCGAGGTCGTCACGAAGTTGGGTGTGATCGGCCGCCATCAGCATCGAGTCGTCCTTGAGCTGCAGGATCTGGAAGCGCAGCGGCGTGCCGTCGCCCTCGACGTTGGGGTTGACGTCGGGCTCTGCCAGCATGGCGAGGTCGACCGTGGTCGGCCGATCCTCGGGGTAACCCACCGGAATCGACGGGTCGCGCATCACCTGCCAGGCCTTGCCGGCGGCCTCGCGGGTCGAGGCACAGCCGCTGAGAAGGAGCGCCAGCAGCACCACCGCAACCCACAGCAGGGAACGTCTCGAAGTTCGATTTGTGCGCAAATGTCTTGTGCTCATGTTTCCTGCGTCCCGTCTTGTTGTGTTCACTTGATTTCGCGCTGCTGGCGTCGCACCGACTGGTCGTAGGCCTGCTCGAACACTTCCCAGAACAGCTTGGCGAAGCCCTGCTGGCGGCCGGAGTTGAGCTCCTGGTAGTAGTGGCGGTACATCTCCCACGCCCAGCTGCCTTCGTCTTCCAGGCGATTGCCGGCGCCGCGGTAGGCGTGGAAGCGCTTCAACAGGGCTTCCGGGGCGAAAGCGTCGAGAATCGCCTGCAGCGCCTCGCCGATGGCCTCCTCCACCGCCGCTTGGTGCTGCCCTTGATGGGCCAGGCACTCGGCCACGGCGGCCGGCGCCGACAGGTGCACCGGGCTGCGGCGCGCGGAGAACATGGTCTCCACCGTGTCGCGGTAGGGCTGGCCCAGCCGCAGCGGATTGTCCTCGATCGGCTGCAGGCGGCGATCCCGCAGCGGGTAGCGGCTGTCGTCCTGGGCGCGGTGGAGCGCCTGCAGGCCTTCGATGGCGGCGCGCAGGGTCTGGCCGGCTTCGGCGACGAAGTTGAGCTGCTCCTCGCTGTCGGCGAAGCGCAGTTCGGCCCCCAGGGCCCGCAGCAGCGGGTCGGTGCCGGCGGGACCAGCGCTTGCTGGCACGGTATCCTGCCAGCGCTCCTCGAGCTGCTCGCCGACCGAGCGTTCCAGATCGTTCAACAGCCCTTCATCCATTTCCCGGTTCATCGTTGTATCGTCCTCGTAACGTCGAATCGTCGGCGCCGCCTCGCGCCGTGCCTGCGGTTCATGTGATGTTCCTTCGCTCCAGCCCGGCTCCTCCAGGGTGTCGAGCAGCGTGCCGTCGTCGGCACTCAGCTCACCCTCATGGGATAGCGCCATGAGCGGATCGCGCTGGCTGGCACCGGGCGTGGCCTCGCCCAGCGCCTCGAGAGGGTCGTCGCGTCGCGGCGGTGCGAACGCCGCCGCCGGCGTGGCGCGGTAGGGCACCACGCCATGCCCGGCCAGCGCCTCCTGCTCTTCATCGATCAGTGCGGCGAGCGGCTGGGAGCCGGGTAGCCCGGCCTGGCGGTCACCGAGGTGCACGCGCACCCGATACTCGCCGAGACCCAGTTCGTCGCCATCGCGCAAGGCCACCCGCCGGTCGCGGCCCAGCGGCAGCGTGGCCTGGTTGATCGAGGTGAGGCCGCTGCGATCGATCAGGCAGAACTGGCCGTCGATCTGGCGAATCTCGGCATGTGTGGGGCGGATACGTCCGGCGTGGTCCTGCAGCAGCCAGTCGTCGCTCTCGGCGCTGCCCAGGGTGCCACCCGCCAGCGGGAAAACGTGGCTGCTGGTGGAGCGCCCTTCCAGCCGTTCGCTGTTGATCACCACCAGGGTGACGGCGCTTGCGGCGACCTGGGGCCGGGTGAAGTTAGACATCGCGTTACCCTGTCATCTGAATGCGTACCCGGCGCCGCCTCGAAGCGGCGCCGGATTGGGGATTGACGAAAGTGGTCCAGCCGAGCTGGCAGCAACCTTGGTCGCCGAGCCGCATCGGCTGTACCGCGCTCTCCAGCAGTTCCAGCTCCAGGTCATAGGCCAGCGGCTCACGCAGCACGAAGCTCACCAGCGTCTTGAGCGGCGCATGCTCGCGGCCGTCGGGCAGGAAGTCGCGAAAGCGGGCGAGGCCGAGCCCCTTCAGGCACAGGGCGAACTTGCCGCCCACGTCGGCGACCCGCTCACCGGCCACCATGTCCTCGCCCAGGGTCATGCCCGAACGGCCGGTGCGGCTGCGCTGGTCTTCGGGAATCTCGACCCAGCGGTGCACCCACTGCTCGACGCTCACGTCGTCGAGATCGAAGCAATGGCCGACCACGCTCTCGACCACCTCCGGCGAGCGCGAGCGCCCCGCCAGCAGGCCGGCATAGGCGAGCATCTTGCCCCAGTTGATCGGCGTCTCGCCGCGCAGCTCCTCGTCGGCCAGCCCCACCAGGGCGAACACCGCGGCGGAGAAACCGTCGCTGGCGCCGTCCTGGTAACGCACGTAGTGGCGGTACTTGCGCCAGCTGCGATGCACCAGGGTCAGCAGGCGGTGATTGAAGAAGTCGAGGAAGTCGCGGGCGACGCCTTCGTGGTGGGCCGCCTCGTGGGCCAGCGACTCCAGGTAATAGCCGGGCAGCGGCGACTGGGCGCCCTGCAGGCCGAAGAAGCTGACCTCCAGCGCGTACTCGCCACTGGGGCGGGATTCGAGCGCCACCACGTCGCTGCCCGGAAAGCCGAGCGACGCCGAGGCGCTGAAGCGCACCCGCTCGCGGCCCGGGCGCACGTTGGCGACACGCTCGAGGTCGTCGTCGTGATGGCGATGCAGCAGCTCGACGAGCTGGTAGAAGTCATAGCGCCGGGCCCCCTCGATCAGGGCCACCGGGGCTAGATCAGGGGTTGTTGGCCCGACTGTAAGGTCCATGCGTAACGCTCTTGGTTGTGGCGATTGACGACGTGCAACTCATGGAACGAGTTGATGCTGGCGTAGAGCGAGAAGAAGCGCGCCAGCACGCTGCCGAACAGGTAGAGGCCGCCCTCGTCGCCGAAGGCTTCCTGATCCAGGGTCATCACCGAGCGCAGCCCGCGCACCGGCAGTCCGCGCTTGAGGCGGTCGATGGAGCGGGTCTCGATGCCCACTACCCCGGCCAGGCGCTTCTGCGACATGCGCTCGGCCTGACGGTCGACCAGTGCACGGAAGTCGTAAGCGCGCAGCACCGAACACAGGGCATCGCGCTCGAGCAGCGACAGGTAGTTGAGCGACAGGTTGGAGATCAGCGTCCATAGCAGGCTGCCGTCCAGGGTCGGGCGCAGTGCCGGCGTGGGCCGAGTGATGTTGCGATAGGCAGCGAACACCGGACTGGTGTCGGTGGAGGCGCTGATATCGCCTACCGCCAGGCGCTCGGGCAGGGTGCGGTTGCTGCAGGTCAGGCGCAGCGAGATGGTTTCGCGCATGCCCAGGCAGGCCTGCTCGTCGCCGCGCACGAAGGCGATGTCGTGGTCGAAGCCGTCCCCACGCAGGCTGTCCCGTACCCGCACCCGGAAATAGCGGGCCTCGCGGCCGCGGTCGCGCTCGATCTGGTGCTGGAAGCTCTCGAACGGCACGTACTGGCGCGGTTCGCCGCGCATCTTGCCGGTATCGCTTTCCAACCAGCCCTGCACCGCATCGACGCTGAACACCTCGTAGTGCTCCGGCGCGCGGCTGCTGGGCCGAATGCGGTACTCGCTGCGCTCGCCGTTGAGATCGATGGGGTCGGCATCGTGGCTGAACAGATTGATCGCCGGCGTACAGTAGAGCGCCAGGTGCTCGTCGCGCACCTTGGCGTCGGCCGGCAGCGTGCGCGAGAAGACGAAGCGCAGCACGATCCGCGAGGCATGCCGCGCCGGAAGCAGGCGGCCCAGCCCTACCAGGTCGACGAAGTGGAAGGCCTCGGGGAAACAGAGGTACTCCTGCAGGATGCGATAGCCCTGGTGCACGTTGCGCGGATAGGGCAGCAGCGCATGCCCGGGCTCGAAACCCACCGGTTTCAGCATGTCGCGGGGCAGCGGCATGACGGCACCGTCGATTTCCAGCTCCAGGCGCGACAGGTAGTGGCCGAGCCACAGGTAGAGGCTGCGCGCGGTATAGCCACCGCCGCCCAGGTGCAGGCGCAGATGATCGATGCCCAGGGCATCGAGCGATTGGTCGCCGTCCACGTCAAGCGCGAGTTCGACGATCGAGGATTCCCGCGAATGCCTTGCCTCGACGCCGCCATGCAGCAGCGGGTAGAGCGACACATCGTGGCAGGTGCGGAAGCGGCAGGCGGTGCCGTCGATCGGCCGCGACGCCAGCGTGGTGCCGACAGCCACGTCCTGGCGGCCGCTCAGCGCCCCCTGCTTGGGCGTGAACTGCATGATCGTCATGCTCGGCACCGGACGCAGGTAGTTGGGCCACAGCATGGCGATCAGCGAGTGGGTCAGCTCGGGGAACTCGTCCTCGACCTTCTCGCGCATGCGTCCGGTGAGGAAGGCGAAGCCCTCCAGCAGGCGCTCGACGTCCGGGTCGGTGCTGCGTTCGGAGAGGAAGCGGCTGAGCCCCGGGTTGGCCTCGGCGAACTCCCGCCCCTGCAGCTTCAGGTAGTCGAGCTCATCCCGGTAATAACGATTGAGCATGCGCTTCTCACTCCCTGAGTGCCTAGGTGCTCAGTTCAAGCACTGGTAGCGTTTGTCGTTGAGCAGCAGATCGATGGTGGCCTGGCCGTGGTCGCGGCCGAGATCCACCGTGGCATGCACCTGGAAACGCAGCTGCAGCGGGTCGCTGCCGCGCGGCAGCGACTCCACTTCCACCTGCTGCACCCGCGGCTCGAAGCGTTCGATGCATTGGCGAATGGCACGCTGGATGTTGCGCTCCAGATCGAGCACGCCGATGGTCGCGTCGTTGAAATCGAGCAGTCCCAGCTCCGGGGCACACTCGCTGTGCCCCGGGTGGCTGTTGAGCAGGTCGACCAGGTGGCGCTTGATGGACTCGACGATTCCGGCAAGGCTGGCCTCGGCGAGGACTTCCTCCGACCGCCCGGGCGTTGCCAGGCGCTCGAACAGCCGGTTGCCGAGCACGCCGCCACGGTGAAGCGTCATGGCCGCATCCTCCCCTTACTCCTTGTCCAGGCGACCCACCAGCGACAGCTCGAAGTTGGCGCCCATGTACTTGAAGTGCGGGCGCACGGCCAGCGACACCTGGTACCAGCCCGGATCGCCCTCGACATCGGAAACCTGGATCGAGGCGGCCCGCAGCGGACGGCGGCTGCGCACCTCGGCCGGCGGGTTCTCCTGGTCGGCGACGTACTGGCGGATCCACACGTTGAGCTCGCGCTCGAGATCCTGGCGCTCCTTCCAGGAACCGATCTGCTCGCGCTGCAGCACCTTGATGTAGTGGGCCAGGCGATTGACGATGAACATGTAGGGCAACTGGGTGCCGAGCTTGTAGTTGGTCTCGGCAGCCTTGCCCTCGGGCGTGTTGGGGAAGACCTTGGGCTTCTGCACCGAGTTGGCGGAGAAGAAGGCAGCGTTGTCGCTACCCTTGCGCATGGTCAGCGAGATGAAGCCCTCTTCGGACATCTCGAACTCGCGACGGTCGGTGACCAGCACCTCGGTGGGAATCTTGGCCTGCAGCTGACCCAGCGCCTCGTAGGTATGCACCGGCAGGTTTTCCACCGCACCACCGCTCTGCGGCCCGATGATGTTGGGGCACCAGCGGTACTTGGCGAAGCTGTCGGTGAGACGCTCGGCGAGCAGGTAGGCGGTGTTGCCCCACAGATAGTGCTCGTGGTCCTCGCTGACCGTTTCGCGGTAGTGGAAGGTCTTGACCGGGTTCTCCACCGGATCGTAGGGCATACGCAGCAGGAAGCGCGGTGCCGTCAGGCCCAGGTAGCGGGCATCCTCGGACTCGCGCAGGCTGCGCCAGCGGGCGTACTTGGGCCCTTCGAAGATGGCCTTGAAGTCCTTGATGTTGGGCAGCTCCTGGAAGCTGTCGATGCCGAAGAAGCTCGGCGCCACCGAGGACAGGAACGGCGCGTGGGCCATGGCACCCACCGCGGCGGTGAACTGCAGCAGCTTGATGTCGGGGGTCGAGGGCGAGAAGTCGTAGTTGCCGATGATGGCACCCACCGGCTCGCCGCCGAACTGGCCGTACTCGGTCGCGTAGACGTGCTGGTAGAGCCCGCTCTGGCTAAGCTCGGGGGCGAACTCGAAGTCCTCGAGCAGCTCTTCCTTGGTGGCGTGGAGCAGGTCGAGCTTGATGTTCTGGCGGAAGTCGGTGCGATCGACCAGCAGCTTGAGGCCGCGCCAGGCCGATTCGATCTGCTGGAAGCCGCGGTCGTGGAGGATCTCGTCGACCTGGCTGCCGATCTTGCGGTCGAGCTCGACGATCATGCGGTCGACCACCGCCTTGTTGACCTGCGGGGTGTCGTCCTTGCTCTGCAACAGCTCGGCGATGAAAGCGGCCACACCCTGCTTGGCGATGTCGTAGCCTTCTTCGGTCGGCGCCATGCGGGTCTGCGCCATCACCTGATCGAGAAGCGATCCCTCGGCCTGGGCCTCGATGGCCTGCCCCTGCGTTTGTGCCATTTCGCTCATTGTACGTGCCTCGAATCCTTTGCCTGCCTGGCGTGCGCCGCGCTATGGCTCGGCGCGCCCGGGTGCGTTGTCGATGGATGCGTCAGTCGCGGGAGTCGTCCCGGGAGTCCAGCAGTTCGAGTTCGGCGAGCAGCTGGGCGCGTGCCTCCTCGCTCTCCATCAGCTTCTGCAGGCGGTCGCGGAAGTTCGGCACGTTGCCCAGCGGCCCCTTGAGCGCGACCAGCGCCTCGCGCAGCTCGACCAGCTTCTGCAACTCCGGCACCTGGCGCGCCACGCTGTCGGGGGTGAAGTCATCAAGCGACTTGAACTCGAGGTTCACCGCCAGGTCGCCGGCGTCCTCGCCCTCCTCGAGGCGATTGGGCACGCTGGCCGTCAGCCCGAGGCCGGCTTCACGCATCACCGACTGGAAGTTGTTCTTGTCTACCGAGACCTTTTCCCGCGACTCGATCGGCGTGGCCTCGGCGCCGCCCTTGAAGTCGCCTACCACCAGCAGCTTGAGCGGTAGTTCGGTTTCCGCCTGCTGGTCGCCGGTGGCCGGCACGTACTTGATGTTGATGCGCTCTTTCGGCGCAACGGTTCCTTCCTTCGCCATGTTGAAGCTCCCTGGTGAGCCGCCTTGTTTGGAATCGTGTTGCTGGGTCGGCAACGCCCCACGAGCCGGCCGCATCGGCCCGGCGTCATGCAGGCAGATGCAGTAGTCGGTCAAAATGAGAAACGTTACCCCTTGCTCGTGAGGCGAGAGGGTAAACAGGCGGCGCGCGCGTGCCAAACGGCACCTTGGCGCCCATGACGGTTACAAAGGCATAACGCGATGCCGCATTGGCTTACACGATTCCGCTGCCAACAGCGAAGCGGTGCGGGTCCAATCCTTGATGCAGGCTCTGGACGACACGCGAGGTCGCCAATGTCTTACAAGTCGTGTAGGAAATTAGCTACAACAATATAAGAGATATAGGGCAAGCTGATGCGCCAATCACCTCGGCCAGGCGCCATACTGGAGGCGCTGAAAGAGTGAGAAACGTCAGGGAGGGAGACTGAGAAAACTCGGCCGGGCAGATGCCCGGCCGAAGAAGAGACAGCAAGCGAGGCGAGTTTCAGCCGAGGCGGGCGCGTATCGCCGCTTCGATACCAGCGGCGTCCAGGCCGCACTCTGCCAGCAGTTCGGCGGGCTTGCCATGCTCGACGAAGGCGTCGGGCAGGCCCAGGTTGAGCAGGGCGACCTGCACGCCTTCGGCGGCGAGCAGTTCACTGACACCGCTGCCGGCGCCTCCTGCTACCACGTTCTCCTCGAGGGTGACCAGCAGCTCATGCTCGGCCGCAGCCGCCATGATCGCCTCGCGGTCGAGCGGCTTGACCGAGCGCATGTTGAGATGGGTGGCATCGAGGCTTTCGGCTACCACGGCCGCCGGGGTATTCAAGCTGCCGAAGGCGAGCAGGGCCACTCGCCGTCCCGCCTCGGCGCCACTCCTGCGACGCAGCTGGGCCTTGCCGATCTCCAGCGGTTCGAGGTGGGTGGGGATCTCCACGCCCGGTCCGGTGCCGCGGGGGTAGCGCACCGCGGCGGGGCCGGGATAGTGGTAGGCGGCGCTGAGCATGGCGCGACACTCGGCCTCGTCGGCCGGGGCCAGGATCACCATGCCGGGCACGCAGCGCAGGTAGGAGAGATCCATGCTGCCGTGGTGGGTGGGGCCATCCTCACCCACCAGGCCGGCACGATCGAGGGCGAAGGTCACATCGAGTTCCTGCACCGCCACGTCGTGAATCAGCTGGTCGTAGCCGCGCTGCAGGAAGGTGGAGTAGATCGCCACCACCGGCTTCATCGCCTCGCAGGCCATGCCGGCAGCCAGCGTCACCGCATGCTGCTCGGCAATGGCCACGTCGTAATAACGCTCGGGATACTCTTTTGAGAAGCGGATCAGGTCGGAGCCTTCACGCATCGCCGGAGTAATGCCGATCAGCCGCTCGTCCACCGCAGCCATGTCGCACAGCCACTGGCCGAACACATTGCAATACTTGGGTGCCTTCCTGACGGGGGTGGCGGGTGCGCTGGGCGGCGCGGCGCCGTTCTTCTCCAGCTCATTCTTTTCCAGCTTGGTGATGGCGTGATAGCCAATGGGATCGGCCTCGGCGGGCAGGAAGCCACGCCCCTTGCGCGTCTTCACGTGCAGGAACTGCGGGCCGTCCAGGTCGCGTATGTTGCGCAGGGTCTGGATCAGCGTGGGCAGGTCGTGGCCGTCGAGGGGGCCGATGTAGTTGAAGCCCATCTCCTCGAACAGCGTGGCCGGGCTGACCATGCCCTTCATATGCTCCTCGGTGCGGCGCGCCAGCTCCAGCGCGCCCGGCAGGTGCGACAGCACCCGCTTGCCCTCCTCGCGGAAGGCGAGATAGGGCTTGCTGGAAAGGATTCCCGCCAGGTAGCTGGCGATGCCGCCGACGTTCTCGGAGATCGACATCTCGTTGTCGTTGAGCACCACCAACAGGTTGGCATCGACGTGGCCGGCATGGGCCAGCGCCTCGAAGGCCATGCCCGCCGTCAGCGCGCCGTCGCCGATCACCGCGCAGACCCGGCGCTTGTCGCCCCGGGTGGCACTGGCCAGGGCCATGCCCAGCGCCGCCGAGATCGAGGTACTGGAGTGGCCCACGCCGAAGGTGTCGTAGGGCGACTCGGCGCGCCGCGGGAAGGCCGCCAGGCCACCGTACTGGCGGATGCTGGGCATCGCCTCGCGCCGGCCGGTGAGAATCTTGTGCGGGTAGGCCTGGTGGCCGACGTCCCACACCAGCCGGTCGTGGGGCGTCTCCAGCGCGTGGTGCAGGGCCACGGTGAGTTCCACCACGCCCAGGCCGGCGCCGAAATGGCCGCCGCTGCGGCCCACGCTGTAGAGCAGGTAGGCGCGCAGCTCGTCGGCCACCTGCAGCAGTTGGGCGCCGGTCATGGCCCGCAGTGCCGCTGGCGTGTCCAGCGAATCGAGCAGCGGGGTCACCGGGCGCTCGACTGGTATTACGTCGTAGAGCTTCATGTGCGATTCGGTCGTCCTGGCTGTCATGCCATGTGGCTAGTGGTCGCGCTCGATCATGTAGCGGGCCAGCTGTGCAAGCGGACCGCCCGCCTCGCCCAGCGGCGCCAGTGCCGCCAGTGCCTCCTCGGTCAGCTCGCTGGCCCTGCGGCGGGCGCCTTCCAGCCCCAGCAGGGCAGGATAGGTGGGCTTGTCGCGCGCGGCGTCGGCACCCGACGTCTTGCCCAGGGTCTGGGTGTCGCCGGTGACGTCGAGGACGTCGTCGTGAATCTGAAAGGCCAGGCCGAGCGCCTCGGCGTAATGCTCCAGCGCCGCGACACGAGGATCTCGCTCCTCTACCGCCGTCAGTGCTCCCATGCGAACCGCTGCGCGAATCAGCGCACCGGTCTTGTGGGCATGCATGGTGGCCAGGGCCTCCACGTCAGGGTGGCCGCCAACGGCCGCCAGGTCCAGCGCCTGCCCCCCTACCATGCCGTCCCGCCCGGCTGCCGTGGCCAGGGTGAGGATCAGCGCCGGCAGCCGCGGGTGGGCGGCACGGGCAAGCACTTCGAAGGCCAGCGTGTGCAGTGCATCGCCGGCGAGTATCGCCGTGGCTTCGTCATAGGCACGGTGCACCGTGGGCTGGCCACGGCGCAGGTCGTCGTCGTCCATGGCCGGCAGGTCGTCGTGCACCAGCGAGTAGGCGTGGATCAGTTCGACGGCGGCGGCCGGCGCGTCGAGCGCCTCATCATTGGCCCCCAGTGCCCGCCCGGCCAGGTAGACCAGCAGCGGCCGCAGGCGCTTGCCGCCCACCAGCAGGCCGTGGCGCATGGCCTCTTCCAGACGTGGCGCCGCTGGCCGGCGCTGCTCGAAGGCTCGGGCCAGGAAGGCATCGACGCGCGCCCGGTCGGCGGCCAGGAGAACCGCGAACGAGTCAGTCTTCACCGTCGTCCTCCGCTGCCGGGGCATCGAAGGGTGCGAAGTCGATACTGCCATCGGGGCGTTCGATCAAGGTGCGCACCCGCAACTCGGCCTCGTCGAGGCGACGCTGGGCTTCGCGGGTCAGGCGCACGCCCTGCTCGAACGCGGCGAGCGAGCCTTCCAGCGACAGCTCGCCGGACTCCAGCCGCTCCACCAGCCGTTCCAGTCGTTCCACGGTAGTAGCGAAGTCGACTTCGACGTCCTCGCCCGCCGCCATCTCGCTCGCCGTTTGCTTGTCACGCTCGGCCATGACACCTCTAGCTCGTCGCCGCTGTTTTCAGGAGGCACAGTATACACGCACTGCCCTATACGCACTGCCCCGGGGGCGTCTGTCTGCGCCGCTCAACGTGCAGCGCGCTCATCTTCGCGACGCAGCATTTTCATCTTCGCGCGTAGCGCTTGTGTTAACATGAGCGCCCTGTTTTCCAGCACGCGGCGCACCAAGAAGGGGTTGATTCGATCATGGCCAAAACGTCCCTGGACAAGAGCAAGATCAAGATCCTGCTGCTCGAGGGCGTCCACCAGAGCGCGGTGGACAATTTCCTGAATGCCGGTTACACCAACATCGAGCACCTGCCCACCTCGCTCGACGAAGAGTCGCTGATCGAGAAGATCCGCGACGTGCACTTCCTCGGTATCCGCTCGCGCACCCAGCTCAATGAGCGGGTCTTCGCCGCCGCCGAGAAGCTCAACGCCGTGGGCTGCTTCTGCATCGGCACCAATCAGGTCGACCTGAAGGCAGCGCTCTCGCGCGGTATCCCGGTGTTCAATGCGCCCTACTCCAACACCCGCTCGGTGGCGGAACTGGTGCTGGCCGAGGCGATCATGCTGCTGCGCGGCATCCCCGAGAAGAACGCTCGCGCCCATCAGGGCGGCTGGCTGAAGAGCGCCAAGAACTCCCACGAGGCCCGCGGCAAGACGCTGGGCATCGTCGGCTACGGCAACATCGGTGCTCAGCTCTCGGTGCTGGCTGAGTCGCTCGGCTTCAACGTCATCTTCTACGACGTCGTGACCAAGCTCGGCATGGGCAACGCCAACCAGGTGGCGAGCCTCGAGGAACTCCTGGCCCGCGCCGACGTGGTCAGCCTGCACGTGCCGGAGCTGCCCTCCACCAAGTGGATGATCGGCAAGGACCAGTTGGCACTGATGAAGCCCAGCGGCATCCTGATCAACGCTTCCCGTGGCAGCGTGGTCGTGATCGAGGAGCTGGCCGCCGCGCTCGAGGCCGGCCGCCTCTACGGTGCCGCCATCGACGTCTTCCCGGTGGAGCCCAAGGGCAACGACGAGGAGTTCGTCAGCCCGCTGCGCGGGATTCCCAACGTGATCCTCACGCCGCACGTCGGCGGCTCCACCCTCGAGGCCCAGGAGAACATCGGCATCGAGGTCTCCGAGAAGATGATCACCTATTCCGACAACGGCACCACCGTTACCTCGGTCAACTTCCCCGAAGTGGCGCTGCCGGCCCACCCGGACAAGCATCGCGTATTGCACATCCACGACAACGTGCCGGGCGTGCTCTCCGAGATCAACCGGGTATTGTCCGAGAACGGCATCAACATTTCCGGTCAGTACCTGCAGACCAACGAGAAGGTCGGCTACGTGGTCATCGACGTGGACAAGGCCTACGGCCCCCAGGCCCTCGAGGCACTGCGCAAGGTCGAGCACACCCTGCGCGTGCGGGTGCTCTACTCCGAGACCAATTTCGAGGGATAAACGCTTCATTACGCATCGAGCCGCCGCACCACCACCAGGAGCGGCGGCTTTCGTTTGGCGGTAGCTCTCCATCAGCAACAATCTTTGCGGGTCGAGCCTGCAGGCGTTCAGAGGCTCTGGATATCGATCACATACCCGACGATCGGATAGCCGGCTTTCCTGGCGGCCTTCTCGGCTTCCAACTGGGCTTCCAGCTTGGAAATGCTGGTGGAGCGGTGCTCGAATACGGTGTCGGCTTCCAGCTTGCGCGTCCTCACGGCGAGCCGGACCAGGTGCCCGGTCTTGTAGGACTGGGCCGGCTTGTCGCCAGCCGGCTCCGAGTGCTTTTTCCCGGAGCGTTTTTCGCCAGGCAGCACAGGGGCTGGAGAAGGCTCGTGGCCGGGCTTCAGAAAGGCGTCGATCTCGCGCTTGACGCTCTGCTCGAACTCACTCAGTTCGTCGCTCATTCGTCCTCCAATGACAGAGATTCCCACCCCGTTCGGAACATAGCAAAACTCCTCGTTTATCTTGCTTAACCCAAGTTATGTTACTTCGCTCAATACCTGCAGGTAGCGAGCCGGGCCGCCACTGCGCTGCAACAGTCTCAGCCCCGCCCATAGACTCACCTGGTTGGCCGTCAGCACCGGGCGCCCGGCCTCGCGGTTCATCGCTTCTACCAGCTCGAGGGTATTGATGGCGGTATCGGGCACCAGGATCGGACTATCCGATTCATGCCTCCTGGCGAAGTCACGCACGGCCGCGACGATATCGAGCCGGTGAGAATCCGCCGCGTAGGGACAGTCCAGCACTCGAACGTTTTCTGCTGTCACGCCACTGTCGCGCAGGAACCGTACCAGTTGCTCGGTGACTTCCGGTGGATAGGGGCTCAACAGGTCGACCCGGCGATAGCGCAAGGCCGACAGGGCATCGCGAAACGCCAGCGCGGTGCTGGTGACGGGAACCTCCAGCCACCGCGAGAGTTCGCGCGACTGGGCCAGGGACCATTCCAGCCCACCGATGAAACTGCCACTGGTACAGGCCCACACCACGGCCTGGGCGCCGTTGTCCTTGATCAGCTCCTCACCCACCGCCGCCAGGCGATCGGTAGCGCCGAGGGCCATCAGGGCAGTGTGTTCATGGTGGCCGTCGCTGAGTATCTTTCCCACCGCGATGGCGGGCAGCGCCTCGCCGATGCCGGGACGCTCGTCCAGTTCGTACCATTCATAATCGGGGGGACCATCCTCAGGCAGCAGGATACCCAGACACTGTGTGTTTTGCATCGGTACCTCTCGTCGGTCAATGCCTCATGGCATGTATGGCTGAGATATTTCAACCGGGATCGGCAGCCTCGACGATTCGACGCGATAGTTCTTGTTATGCTAATGATTAATTTCCAAAGCATCCCGCATCGTACCAGGGAAGACCCGCATGCCGACTGCCGCCGCCTACCTGATCGTAGTGCTGGTGTGGGCCACCACGCCACTGGCCATCAAATGGAGCGCCGAGGCCGGCGCGCCGGTGGGCAGCGTGATGTTGCGCATGCTGATTGCCTTCCTGGCGGGGATGGTAGTGCTGCTGCTGATGCGCCGGCGTCTACGCCGGGACACCCGTGCCATGAAAAGCTATGCCGCTGCGGTTCCCGGGGTGTTTGGCGCCATGGCATTGAGCTATCACGCCTCGATGACGCTGCCTTCCGGCATGATGTCGGTGATCTTCGGCATGGCGCCGCTGATCTCGGGCCTCATCCTGCAGCTGCTGCCCGGTGCCGTGAAGCTGCGCCGCTGGCACTGGTTCGGCTGCACGCTCGGCGTGGCAGGCCTGGCCGTGGTATTCGCTGACAGCCTGGTGCTGGGCAGCGACCAGTTGCCGGCTCTGCTGATGATGCTGCTCGCCGTGACCCTGTTCAGCGGCAGCGGCATCACGGTGCAACGCGTGGCGGCAGGCCTCGGCCCGCTGGAGCAGACGCTTGGCGCACTGGGCCTGAGCCTGCCGTGCTTCTTCATCCTGTGGCTGATCAGCGGTGAACCCATGGCGGTGCCGCTGAGCGCTCGCGGGCTGTGGTCGGTCCTCTACCTGGCGCTGTTCGGTTCGCTGCTGGGCTTCCTCTGCTACTTCCTGATCCTTTCGCGGCTTACTGCCGCTACCGTGGCGCTGGTCACGCTGATCACCCCGATACTGGCGCTGGGCCTCGGCATGACGCTCAACCAGGAGCAGCCTTCCTCCTCGATGCTGGCAGGCGCCGTGCTGATCCTGGTAGCGCTGGGGGCTTACCTGTTCGGCGACAGGCTGGCGCGGCTCAAGGCCGCCCGCGAGCGGACGGCCGAACTCGAGCGCTCCCCCCTGGACTAGAAGCAGGTCTGCATCACCTCGACCACCTCGAGCCGCTCGTCGACGCGGCAGATCCGCCGCCACTTGTCGAAGGTCAGGCAAGGGTGGGAAGCGCCGAAGGCGACGATATCGCCCACTCGTACCCGGCCATTGCCGTTGCCGGGCTCATCCTCATCCGTGGGAAGGCTGACGAAAGCGTGCTGGTCCATCAGCTTGGTCACGCGCCAGCCCTCCACCGGCAGCGAACGACCTCGCTCGTCGCCCTCCCGATAGCGCCTCAGCGGCTCGGGCAACTGGTCGTGACCGATGTCGCGCTTGCCCATGCCGATGATGGCAAGCCCCGGCTCGGGCAGCGATATCACCTGGGCGAAGATCTCGAGCGCCGGCTTCAGCCCGCGCTCGATCTGGGGCTGTCGGCCCAGAAGCTCGCGCTGGGCCTGGCGATAGATGCCATGGTCGTGCACCACGTAGCAGCCGGGGCGCAGCACCGGCACGAACCGGGCGCCCAGCCGTGCCTCGCTGAACACCCCGGCGATCAGGTCGTACCAGGCCGAGCCGGACGCCGTGATGAGCGGCTGCGGCGTCTCGATCAGGGCGTCGCGCTCCAGCGCCTGGGCCGCCTCGACCAGTTGCCAGGCATAGGCGCGCACGGCTCGCTCGGGATCGCTGCCGTACACCACGCCTTCGTAGCCCTCCAACCCGGACAATACCAGCGCCTGTTCGCTGTCGACGCGCTCGGCCAGCGCCATCACTTCATCGGTATCGCGGCAGCCGCAGCGTCCACCCGGCATCCCGAGCTCGATCAATACCTTGAGACGCAGGCCACGGGCGGTGAAATAGTGTGCCAGTTGCTCGACGTTGGCGATGCTGTCGACCACGCAGTAGAAATCGGCGCCGCCCTCGATCAGTCCCGCGACGATTGCCATGTTGGCCTCGCCGACGAGCTGGTTGGCCATCAGCAGGCGATGGACACCGTGGCTGAAGGCCGCACGGCACTGGGGAGCGGTGGCCAGGGTGATGCCCCAGGCGCCGGCGGCGAGCTGGCGCCGGAACAGCTCGGGGCACATGGTGGTCTTGCCGTGAGGGGCCAGGCGTGCGCCATGGGCTTCGCAGAAGCGCTGCATCCAAGCCAGGTTGTGCGCCAGCGCCGGCTCGTGGATCACTGCGGCAGGCAGGCTGACGTCGGCCAACAGCCGGCTGCCCGTCTGCGGCATGCCTTTATGCAGGTCTTCGTGGTCAGGGCTCGAATCGTTCATGCTTCGCTCTCGCTGGGTGAACTCCAGGCAGTGGGCCACACCGTCTTTGGTCGCAGGGCTGACGAAAAACGTGCACGACAGGCTAGGCTGGTGGCGGGCACGTTTCTACAGGATACGACAATGACGACAACCGTCGACGAGCGCCCGGTGATTCGTCGCGACCAACGCGGCGTTGCCACCCTCACGCTGAACCGGCCGCGTCAGTTCAATGCGCTCTCGGAAGAGGTACTCAAGGCGCTGGGTAGCGAGTTCGCCCGCCTGGCCAACGATGACTCGGTGCACTGCGTGGTCATCGCCGCCGAGGGACGCGCCTTCTGCGCCGGGCACGATCTCAAGGAGATGCGCGCCAACCCCGACAAGGCCTATTACCAGGAGCTTTTCGCCCGCTGCGGCGAGGTGATGCAGCGCATCGTCAACCTGCCGGTGCCGGTGATTGCCAGGGTCCAGGGCCTGGCCACTGCCGCCGGCTGCCAGTTGGTGGCCAGCTGCGACCTGGCGGTGGCGGCCAGGTCGGCACGCTTCGCGGTGTCGGGCATCAACGTCGGGCTGTTCTGCTCGACCCCCGCCGTGGCGCTGTCGCGAAGCATCGGTCGCAAGCGCGCCATGGAGATGCTGTTCACCGGCGAGTTCATCGACGCCGACCAGGCACTCGAGTGGGGCCTGATCAATCGCGTGGCCGACGACGAGGCGCTGGACGAGACGCTCGCGGAGCTTACCGCCAGCCTCTGCGCCAAGAGCCGCGTGGCGCTGCGTACCGGCAAGGCGATGTTCCAGCGCCAGCTGCAGATGCCGCTGAACGAAGCCTACGCCTTCGCCGGCGAAAGCATGGCCTGCAACATGCTGGCCGAGGACGTGGCCGAGGGCATCGACGCCTTTGTCGACAAGCGGCCGCCCCAGTGGCGTCACCGCTAAGGGAAAGACTGCACAAATGTCTGCGCGAGCGAATCACTGCGTTGCGCGGTGCCGAAGCGTCGGACCGTCGGAATCCTCACATATACCCCATATGCTCCGGCTCCTGTGCTCCGTGCGCCTTGTGCTTCATCTCGCTCGCCAATTTGTCAGGCCTTTCCCGTAAGAGGATGTGAGCAAAAAAAGAAGAGTGGAAGGCATTTCCGCAATCAAGACAAGCCGACGGCGAGGCGGTATCCTGTCGCTGGCCTTCGCAGAAAGGTCCGCCAGGTCATTCGGAGAGGAAGTACGCAGGTGAGTGAAGTCAAACGCAGAACGGCGGGGCGCCCGCCCGGCCCCGGCAAGAGCGCCAGCGGCCACAGTCAATCGCTGGTGCGCGGGCTCAACCTGCTCGAGCGGCTGGCGGCCACGCCGGGTGGCCTGGCGCTGTCCGAACTGGCCGAGATGGTCGACCTGGCCCCCTCCACCACCCACCGCCTGCTGCAGGCCCTGCAGGGGCAGGGCTTCATTGCCCAGGACGGTGAACTCGGCGTGTGGAAGATCGACGTCAAGACCTTCCGCATCGGCAACAGCTTCCTCGAGGCGCGCGACTTCGTCGCCACCAGCCGGCCCTTTCTGCGCCGCCTGACCGCCCAGACCGGCGAGACCGCCAACCTCGGCATCCGCGACGGTGCCACGGCGGTGTTCCTGGCCCAGAGCGAATCGCCGCAGATGATGCGCATGATCACCCGGCTCGGCTCACGCGCCCCCTTGCACGCCTCGGGCGTGGGCAAGGCGCTGATGGCCTGGCTGCCCGACGACGAGTTCGAACGGGTACTGGCCGAACGCGGCCTGGAGCGGGTCACCGAGAACACCCTGCACACCCCGGAGACGCTGCGCGCCAACCTTGCCGAAGTGCGCCAGCAAGGCTTCGCCTGCGACCGCGAGGAGCATGCCATCGGCCTGCACTGCGTAGCGGCCTGCCTCCACGATCAGCACGGCACACCGCTGGCGGCGATCTCGGTGTCGGGGCCGGTGGCGCGCATCCCCGAAGCACGGCTGCTGGAACTGGGCGAACTGGTGCGCGAGACCGCCGCCGAGATCACTGCCCGCCTGGGCGGGCATATTCCCCAAGCCGAGCAGGCACCGGTCGGGGCATGAGCCGAAGCCGTGCAGTGCTCGTTGCGGGTCTGCTGCTGGCCTGGGGTAGCGCTCACGGTGACGAGGCGACCAGATATGACACCCGCCATACTGGCTTGGTGGTGGATTCGCGCCAACAGCTCGTCTGGATGCGCTGCAGCCTGGGCCAGCGTTTTCGCGATGGCGGCTGCCTCGGCGAGGCCGAACGCCTGCATCTGGGCGACGCCGAGGCGCGCATCGACGCCATGGCCACGGCCGACTGTCCATGGCGCCTACCGCGCTTCTTCGAACTGCGCGGCCTGATGCAGCCAGGCAATGACCGGGACGCGGCGATCGATAGCAAGGCCTTTCCCGACACGCCCTCAGGCTGGTACTGGAATCAGGTCAGCGCCGGTGGACACTCGCAGCAGGATTGCTTCGTCGACTTCGCCGGCGAAGGGCGTACGCGTTGCAACATGGCCGGACAGTTCCACCTGCGCCCGGTGATGTCGCTGGGTGACGCCGCTTCCCACTGCCTGGCGCCATGATCCAGGCGGGCCACTAGCCCTTCTCGCCTATCCGCTCCAGCTGGCGCTCCAGCTTGCGCATCACGTTGAGCAGGTCGCGATACTCACCGGCGGTGAGTGTGGCCACCAGCTCCGCCTCCCAGCCTTGAGCCTCGGGGATCAGCTTGGTCAGCAGTGCCTGGCCCGCGGCGGTGAGGTGGAGATCCTGCTGGCGCTGATCCTCGGGTGCGGGCGTGCGGCTGATCAGGCCGCGCTCCTCCAGCGCCTGGATCGCCCGCGACACGCGGGCCTTGTCCATGTTGGTATAGGTACAGATCTTCTTCGCCGTCAGCTCGTCGCAGTGGCTGAGCCAGGCGAGCACCCGCCACTGCGCGATATTGAGCTGATAGCGCTCCTCGTAAAGCTCGGCCAGCGCCTGGCTGATGCGATCGGCCAGGCTGTTGAGCCGATAGGGCAGGAACTGGTTGAGATCCAGCTCCGGCTTGGTCGATGGTTCGGCCAGGCTCTCGTCGCCCTCCTTGGCGAAGCCGGCCCGGGGCTCTTCCGTGTTCATCTTTCGATACTCCTCACCCAAGGCTCTGTCCGAAAACTGGCTACGCTCGGCCATACGGCGTTAAAAATCGGCTCAAAGTACTCATTTACACCCTGTAAACTCCGCCCTTTCGCCGATTTTTGCCTTGTCTGGCCTTCGCTCACCGCCTTTCCAGACAAAGCCTAGCGCTTGGCAGCGGTCAATAGAGCAGCTGCGGCAGGAACAGCACGATACCCGGGAACACCAGCACCAGCAACGCACGCGCCATACCGGCCACCCAGAACGGCGTCACGCCGCGGAAGATCGTCCCCGTGGAGACGTCCGGCAGCACCGCCCGCAGCACGAACACGTTCATCCCCACCGGCGGGGTGATCAGGCTGATCTCGATCACGATCACCACCAGGATGCCGAACCACACCAGGTCGAAGCCGAGCCCCGCCACCACCGGGAAGAATACCGGCACGGTGAGCAGCAGCATCGACATGCTCTCGAACACGCAGCCGAGCAGCACGTAGATGGCAAGTATCACCAGGATCACCAGGAACGGGGCGATGTCGAGCCCGTTGACGAAGGCCAGCAGGTCGCTGGGCAACCCGGCGCGGTTGATGAAGTTGGCGAAGATCAGCGCGGTGAGCACCACGGCGAACAGCATGGCGGTGGTGCGCACGGTATCCATCAGTACGTTCATCAGCACCTGGGGCGTCAGCGCGCGGCGCCACAGGGCGATCAGGAAGGCGCCCATGGCACCGATGCCCGCCGCTTCGGTGGGGGTGAACACGCCGAGGTAGATGCCGCCGATCACCAGCACGAACAGCGCCAGGGTGCTGCCGACGCTCTTGAGCGCCCTCATGCGTTCGGGCCAAGCCACGCGCTCGCCGGCGGGGCCGGCCTCGGGGTCGCGCCACAGTACCCATTTGACCGAGCCCAGGTAGAGCACGATGCCGAGGATGCCGGGGATGAAGCCGGCGGCGAACAGTTCGCGGATGCTGGTCTCGGTGAGGATGCCGTAGATCACCAGCATCACGCTGGGCGGAATCAGGATACCGAGCGTGCCGCCAGCGGCGATGGAGGCCGAGGCCAGGGTGTCCTTGTAGCCGTACTTGCGCATCTGCGGCATGGCGACCCGGCCCATGGTGGCGCAGGTGGCCAGGCTCGAGCCGCAGATGGCGCTGAACCCGCCGCAGGCGACGATGGTGGCCATGGCCTGGCCGCCCTTGCGGTGGCCGAGAAAGCCGTTGGAGGCGCGGAACAGCGCATCCGACAGGCCAGCGTGGGAGACCAGGTTGCCCATCAGGATGAACAGCGGGATCACCGACAGGCCGTAGTCCATGGCGGTGTCCACCACCCGCCGCGCGGCCATGGCCTCGGCGGCGCTCCAGTTACCGGTCAGGTAATAGAAGCCGGCGAAGCCGACGATGCCCATGGCGAAGGCCAGCGGCACGCGCAGGAATGCCAGCAGCAGCAAGGTGGCGAATCCATACAGCGCTTCAGTCATTGTCGCCTCCCTTGCCTTTGTCAGGACTGAGCGGACCGCCGCGTTCGAGTACGCCCACCCCTTCGAGCAGGTAGCCCACGGCACGCAGCAGGGTCAGCACGGCGGAGGCAGCCAGCATGATCGCCATCAGGTAGATGAGATAGCCGTTGGGAATACGCAGGAACTCGGTGACGTCACCCCACTGCATGGCACGCTCGCCGAGCGCCCACACCCGTCGGGCCATGATCCACAGCGCGCCGGTGACGATCAGGTTGACCAGCACCTGGCGGATCCAGATCAGCCGCGAAGGGAATACGCTGTCGAGCAGGTCGACGCTGACATGCTCCTCGCGCCAGCACACCACCGGCAGCGACAGGAATACCAGCGCCGCCAGCATCAGTTGGGTCAGCTCGACGGTACCGAGAATCGGTGAATTGAAGAAGTAGCGTCCGGTCACGTCCGCCGTGGTCAACAGCATCATGGCGAAGAGGGTGGCGCCTGCCACCCCCTCCAGCGTCAGCTGCATGACACGGCCGACCCGCAACCAACGCGTGGACGACGAGGTCGGCATGGTCAAGCCTCCGCGGATCGAAAGGGTTTACTGGCGTACGACACGGTCGGCGATGCCTTCGCTCTCGGCAGCCAGGGCGAGCTGCTCACGGAAGTGCGCCAGTGCCGCCTCGGCATCGATGCCACGCTCCGCCACGGCACTGGTCCAGTCGGCAATCAGCTCGTCGGTCACGCCGCGCAGCATCTCGATATCCGCTTCGGGCACCTGGGTAAAGGTGGCACCGCGCTCCTTGCCGAACTCGACGCCACTCTCGTCGGAGACGTCCATCATGTAGCCGAACAGGCGTGACAAGTGCTCGCCGGAAACCGCCTCGATCGCTTCACGATCCTCGGGCGAGATCTGATCCCAGAACATCGGATTCATGACGATGGCGAAGCTGCCGCGATAGAAGCCGCCGTCGACGGTAAGCGTATGCGGCGCGACCTCGGCCACACGGAAGCTGCGCAGGCTCTCCAGGGTGAGCATGGCACCATCGACCACGCCTTGTGAGGCCGCTTCGTAAACGCCGGTAGGCGGCAGCGCCACGCCGGTCACGCCCATGGCATCGGCCAGGCCGCTCATCACGCCACCGCCGACCCGCAAGCGCTTGCCGGCGAGCCCATCGAGGGAGTCGACCTGATCGCGAGTGAAGATCTGACCCGGGCCATGCACGCCCATTGCCAGCACGTCGACACCGCGATGCTCGCCTGCCTGGGCCAGATGCTCCTGGTGCGTATGCCAGTAGGCCGCCGCCGCATCTTCGGAAGAGAACTCCTCGAAGGTGGGGAATTCCGGCAGCTGAGTCGCCAGGAAGCGCCCGGCCATGTGGGCGTGGAAGATCCAGCTGGCGTCGGCGATGCCGTCGGCGACGATTTCCATCTGGGCGGCGGGCGGGCCCATGTCGTGCACCACTTCGACGGTCACGCGGCCTTCGGTGGCCTCTTCGATCCACGCCTTCCAGGTGGGCCAGACGATGGTGTTGATGCCGTGATTGGGGCCGCCCCAGGTGCTGACGGTAATGGTTTCCTGGGCCAGCGCAGACGTGCCGAGGCTGAGGCCGAACGCCGCCACGGCGCCGATCATGAGGCGATTTGTGTTTTTCATTGCGTGCTCCTGGGTCGTCACGGGAGGCGTGCTCGCGCCACGTGTGTACCTGCGTTGTTGTATCGCGGCTGCGCGCTTGCCAGCAGAGGGGTTAGCGCGCGACAGCCTTGTCTTAATTCACGCTGCCACCATGCCGCCAGTTAATCTCCCCTGCAACTAATTTGGCATTTTGGTGCATTAGACTTAGGTAGCAAAAAAGCCAAAAAGCCATGATCTCAGGCAAATTTTTGGCTTTCTTTCCTCTCTTGTCTCGTTGCCTGGTCCGTGGTTTGCTGGACATATAGTTTCAACAACAACTATGCTGCGTTCATTCGAGACGAACACCATGGCCAAATGACGGCCAGCGCGTCGCCCCGCGTGACGACCCTGACGAACCTGGAGGAACCATGAGCAAGAAATTCGCTTCCCACGCCGACACCGAAGAGAAGCAGGTCAGCTTCACCAAGCTGGCGGAAGGCCTCTATGCCTACACTGCCGAGGGCGACCCCAATACCGGCGTGGTGATCGGCGACGACAGCGTAATGGTGATCGACACCCAGGCCACACCGATCATGGCCCAGGACGTGATCCGCCGGATCCGCGAGGTGACCGACCTGCCGATCAAGCACGTGGTGATGACCCACTACCACGCCGTGCGCGTGCTTGGCGCCTCGGCCTACGACGCCGAGAACATCTACGCCAGCCAGAACACCTATGACTTGATCGTCGAGCGCGGCCAGCAGGACTACGAATCCGAGGTCGGCCGCTTCCCGCGCCTGTTCAAGGGCGTCGACTCGGTGCCCGGCCTGACCTGGCCCAACATCGTGTTCCAGCAGGAGCTGACGGTGTTCATGGGCAGCCGCGAGGTGCGCATCATTCACCTCGGCCGCGGCCACACCAAGGGCGATACCGTGGTCTGGCTGCCCGAGGAGAAGGTGATGTTCTCCGGCGATCTGGTCGAGTACGGCGCTACCCCCTACACCGGAGACGCCTACCACGAGGACTGGCCTTCCACCCTCGACTGCCTGCAGGCGATGAACCCGCAGAAGCTGGTGCCGGGCCGCGGCGAGGCGCTCACGAGCCCCGAGCAGTGCCAGGAAGCGATCCAGGGCACCCGCGACTTCCTCGCCGACATGTATGGAAGCGTCAAGGCGGGCAAGGCCGCCGGCAAGTCGCTCTCCGAGTGCTACGCCGAGACCTACGCCCTGCTCAAGCCCAAGTACGGCCACTGGGTGATCTTCGATCACTGCGTGCCGTTCGACATCACCCGCTGCTATGACGAGGCCGGTGGCGAATACCCCGACCCGCGCATCTGGACCGCCGAGCGCGACACCGCCATGTGGCACTCGCTGCAGGAAGTCGTCGAGAACCAGTAACGCGCTGCTTGCCCAACAACAAAGACGCGCGGCTCCGGGGGCAGGCCTGAAGAGGGTCCGATTCCAGGGAAGGAATCGGTAGCGCCCAGGGAGGGTTCACAGCGCCCTCGCACAGGCCTGTCGCCGGAACCAGCCTCGGTCGGAGGAACCATGCCATCTACCTACAACAATCCCGTCTACCCGTATCGACGCCCGGCGGAGATGGACCGTGACGACGTGCGCCACTGCCCGGTGGTGATCGTCGGCGCCGGCCCCACCGGCCTGGCGATGGCCATCGACCTGGCCCAGCAGGGCATCGCCAGCGTGGTGCTCGACGACAACAACACCGTCAGCGTCGGCTCGCGGGCGATCTGCTTCGCCAAGCGCACGCTGGAGATCCTCGACCGCCTCGGCTGTGCCCAGCCGATGGTCGACAAGGGCGTGACCTGGCAGCGCGGTCGCGTGTTCTTCCAGCAGCGCGAGGTCTACGACTTCGACCTGCTGCCGGAAGAGGGCCACCGCATGCCGGCCTTCATCAACCTGCAGCAGTACTACTTCGAGGAGTACCTGGTCGATCGCGCCGACGCGCTCAGCGACCTGATCGATCTGCGCTGGAAGCACAAGGTCACCGAGGTCGACAGCCGCCCCGAGCGCAGCGAAGTGCTCGTCTCCACCGAAGACGGCGACTACCACCTGACCTGCGACTACCTGCTGGTGGCCGACGGCGCCAACAGCAAGATCCGCGACATGCTCGGGTTGGAAAGCCGCGGCCAGATCTTCCAGGATCGCTTCCTGATTGCCGATGTGATCATGAAGGCGGACTTCCCCACCGAGCGCTGGTTCTGGTTCGACCCGCCCTTCCACCCCAACCAGTCGGTACTCCTGCATCGCCAGCCGGACAACGTCTGGCGCATCGACTTCCAACTGGGCTGGGACGCCGATCCGGAGGAGGAAAAGAAGGAGGAGAACATTCGACCCCGCGTGCAGGCGATGCTCGGCGAGGACGTGGAGTTCGAACTGGAGTGGGCCAGCGTGTATACCTTCCGCTGCCGCAAGATGGACGACTACATCCACAACCGCGTGTTCTTCATGGGCGACGCCGCCCACCAGGTCTCGCCCTTCGGCGCCCGCGGCGCCAACGGTGCCATCCAGAGCACCGAGAACCTGGCCTGGAAGCTGGCCCGCGTGCTCAAGGGGCGAGCCCCCGAGGCGCTGCTCGCCACCTACAACGACGAGCGCCAGCACGGCGCCGCCGAGAACATCCTCAATTCGACCCGCGCCACCGATTTCATTACGCCCAAGAGCCGCATCAGCCGGCTGTTCCGCGATACCACCCTGGAACTGGCCGAGCACTACCCCTTCGCCCGTCGCCTGGTCAACAGCGGCCGCCTGTCGATGCCGTGCCATTACGACGACTCGCCGCTCAACGGCCATGAAACCGAGGGCCTGCCGCTCGAACTGCGCCCCGGCAGTCCGGCCAAGGATGCCCCGATCGGCCTGGCCGGGCGGCACGCCTGGCTGCTCAACCAGCTGGGCGATCGTTTCGTGCTGCTGCTCGACGGTCGCGTCGACAGCGCTCGGGCCGAGGCGCTCAAGGCCGAACTCGAGCCGCTTCTCGAGCGGCGTGACGACCTCGATCCGCTGATCGTCGGCCCCGCACCGCATGCGCTCTCCGGGCTGCCACGCAGTACGTTGATCGAGGACGCCGAGGCGCTGGTCGGCGAGCGCTACGGCCTGACCGGCGGCATCGGCTACCTGATCCGCCCCGACCAGCACGTCAGCGCCCGCTGGCATGAGGTGACGGCCAGCGCCGTCGACGACGCCATGGAGCGCGCCCTTGGCGTCCATCTTGCCCCTTCCAGCGTACAGGGAGGCACCCATGCCACGGCTTGAACTGAACCCCAACTTCACCGACCCGGACGCCTTCTACGCCGCGCTGACCGAAGTGCATCGCGAGCGCAGCGAGGCGGAGAGCGAACGCATCAACGCCCGGCTGATCCTGCTGCTGGCCAACCACATCGGCGACCAGCAGGTACTGGAGGAGGCCCTGGCCATTGCCGGCCAGGCCGCGACACAGCGACCCAAGGAGCACGCCGGCGAGTGATCGCCGGCAGCCCCGGTTACACGGTAAAGACAACAAGTCATCAACAGGACGTTGATAAAGAGGAACCCCGAAATGACGACCCAAACGCTCGAGTACCAGAGCGGCTTTCGCAACCACTTCGCCAGCGAGGCGCTGCCCGGCGCCCTGCCCCAGGGCCAGAACTCGCCGCAACGCTGCGCCTACGGCCTCTACGCCGAACAGCTCACCGGCTCGGCCTTCACCGCGCCGCGCCACGCGAATTTGCGTAGCTGGCTCTACCGCATCCGCCCCTCGGTGGTGCAGAGCGAATACCGTCCGTTGGGCGAGAACCGCGTAGCCACTGCACCGCTGGCCAGGCCCGCCGCCGACCCCAACCAGATGCGCTGGGACCCGCTGCCGATTCCCGCCGAGCCCACCGACTTCATCGACGGCCTGCTGACGATTGCGGTGAACGGCGATGCCGGCACCCAGGCCGGCTGCGGCGTGCACGTCTACGCCTTCAACCGCGACATGACCGAGCGCTTCTTCTACGACGCCGACGGCGAGCTGCTTATCGTGCCGCAGCAGGGCAGCCTGCGCCTGCGCACCGAACTCGGCGAACTCAAGGTCGAGGGCGGCGAGATCGCGGTGATCCCTCGCGGCATGAAGTTCCAGGTGCGCCTGGCGCCAGGCTCCGATGCCGCGCGCGGTTACATCTGCGAGAATTACGGCAGTCCGCTGGAGCTGCCCGGCCTCGGCCCGATCGGCGCCAATGGCCTGGCCAACCCGCGCGATTTCGAGAGCCCGGTGGCAGCCTTCGAAGACGTGGAGGGCGACTTCGAACTGGTGGCCAAGTTCTCGGGCCGCTTCTGGGTGACCCAGCTCGGCCACTCGCCGCTGGACGTGGTGGCCTGGCACGGCAACTACGCACCCTACAAGTACGACCTGGCGCGCTTCAATACCATCAACACGGTGAGCTTCGACCACCCCGACCCCTCGATCTTCACCGTGCTGACCTCGGCCTCCGACACCCCGGGCATGGCCAACATCGACTTCGTGATCTTCCCGCCGCGCTGGATGGTGGCTGAGAACACCTTCCGCCCGCCCTACTTCCATCGCAACCTGATGAGCGAGTTCATGGGCCTGATCCACGGCGAGTACGATGCCAAGGCCGAGGGCTTCCTGCCCGGCGGTGCCAGCCTGCACAACTGCATGTCGCCTCACGGCCCGGATGCCGACACCTTCGAGAAGGCCTCCAACGCCGAGCTGACTCCGCAGCGCCTGGATGCGACCCTGGCCTTCATGTTCGAGAGCCGCTACGTCTACCATCCCACCGAAGCGGCGCTGAACGCGGATATCCGCCAGCGCGACTACGTCGACGTGTGGTCGACCCTGCGCTCGCATTTCGATCCGAAGCAGCCCTGAGCGACGAAACAGCCCTGAGCGACGAAACAGCCGAACCGGACGGGGCCGACGAGCCCCGCCCCTGACGACAAGGATTCAACGACGATGAAACTCGCTACCCTCAAGCTGGATAAGAAAGAGCATGGCCGCGACGGTGAACTGCTGGTGGTCTCCCGCGACCTGAGCCAGGCCGTCACCGCCGCCGATATCGCCGCCACCCTGCAGCAGGCCATCGAGAACTGGGACGCCGTGAGCCCCAGGCTGGAGGCGCGCTACACCGAACTCAACGACGGTCGCGCCGCGGGCGCCTTCGCGCTGGACCAGAACCAGCTGCACTCGCCGCTGCCGCGCAGCTACCACTGGGCCGACGGCTCCGCCTACCTCAACCACGTCAAGCTGGTACGCCAGGCGCGCAACGCCGAGATGCCCGAGACCTTCTGGACCGACCCACTGATGTACCAGGGCGGCGGTGACCGATTCCTGGCCCCCACCGAGGACATCGAGGCGGTCAGCGAGGAGCACGGCATCGACTTCGAGGGCGAGATCGCGGTGATCACCGACGACGTGCCCATGGCGGTGACCCCGGAGCAGGCCGCCGGCCACATCAAGCTAGTCATGCTGGTCAACGACGTCAGCCTGCGCGGGTTGATCCCCGGCGAGCTGGCCAAGGGCTTCGGCTTCTTCCAGGCCAAGCCGGCCTCCGCCTTCTCGCCGGTCTGCGTCACTCCCGACGAGCTGGGCGATGCCTGGCAGGAGGGCAAGGTTCACCTGCCACTGACGGTTCACCTCAACGGCGAGAAGTTCGGCGAGCCGGAAGCCGGCCCCGACATGATCTTCAGCTTCCCGCAGCTGGTGGCTCACGCCGCCAAGACCCGCTACCTGGGCGCCGGTGCCATCATCGGCTCGGGCACCGTCTCCAACCCCGACCCCGACGGCGGCCCCGGAAAGCCGGTCGCGGACGGCGGGGTGGGCTACAGCTGCCTGGCCGAGGTACGCATGGTCGAGCAGATCCTGCACGGCGCAGCCAAGACGCCTTTCATGCGCTTCGGCGACCGTGTGCGCATCGAGATGTTCGACCGTCAGGGCAACAGCATCTTCGGCGCCATCGACCAGCAGGTAGTGAAGTACCAGCCCAAGTGAATGCCAGGGAGGCGACCATGACCACGCTGTACGGCTATTTCCGCTCCTCGGCGGCCTATCGGGTGCGCATCGCACTCAACCTCAAGGGACTGGCGTATGATCAGGCCCCGGTCAACCTGGTCAAGGGCGAGCAGAAGAGCGACGACTTCCGCACGCGCAACCCCCAGGGGCTGGTGCCGGTGCTCGAGACCGACGACGGCGTCCAGCTCACCCAGTCGCTGGCAATCTGCGAGTACCTGGAGGAGCGCCACCCCGAGCCGCCATTGCTGCCAGGCGATGCCGAAGGCCGCGCGCGGGTGCGCTCGCTGGCCCAGTTGATCGCCTGCGAGATCCATCCGCTCAACAACCTCAAGGTGCTCAAGTACCTGGTGCACGAGCTCAAGCTGGACGACGAGGCCAAGCTGGCCTGGTACCGCCACTGGATCGCCGAAGGCTTCACCGCGCTGGAGGCAAGGCTGGCGAACGAGTCCGCCAGCGGCGCGTTCTGCCACGGCGACAGCCCGACCCTGGCGGACGTCTGCCTGGTGCCGCAGGTATTCAACGCCGAGCGCTTCGAGTGCGACCTCTCGGCATACCCGACCATCCAGCGAATTACTGCACGTTGCCGCGAACTGGAGGCCTTCTCCAAGGCTGCGCCGGGAGAACAGCCGGACGCCGGCTGAGCAATCGCGAATCGTTTCAGCTACAATAAGCAGGCTAACGACTAGCGGGCGCCGCTCTACCCAGCTCAGGCCGAGCCGGGAAGGGCGGCGCCCGCTGGTCGTTGTTCGCCTACCGAGGAGAGTCGATGTGCTGAGGCTGAAGTCCCCTGCCACGGTGGTCACGCTAGCGGCCCTGACCGCGCTGGGCCCACTGGCCACCGACATGTACTTGCCTGCCATGCCGGCCATGGCTGCAGCGCTCGACACCGGCCCCGACCAGGTGCAGCTGACCCTGAGCCTGTACATGGCCGGCTTCGCCGCCGCCCAGCTGTTCTGCGGCCCGTTCTCCGACCGCTTCGGGCGCAAGCCGGTGATGATCTTCGGCTTCAGCCTGTTTCTTGTCGCGAGCCTGCTGTGCGCCTTCGCCCCGAGCATCGAATGGCTGCTCGCCGGGCGCTTTCTGCAGGCGTTGGGCGGCGCCACCGGGCCGGTGCTGGGCCGCGCCGCGGTGCGTGACATCTACGGCCCCCTCGAGGCCGGGCGCATCCTTTCCTACATGGCCAGCACCATGTCGCTGGCACCGGCGCTGGCCCCCATCGTCGGCGCCGGGCTACTGCTGTTCTTTGGCTGGCCGTCGGTCTTCGTCCTGCTGGCACTCTATGCCGCCGTGATGCTGCCGTTGCTGATCCTGGCATTGCCGGAGCCGCTGCCGCTGGATCGCCGCCAGTCGATCCATCCTGCCGCGATACTGGCCAACTTCCGCATGCTGCTCGGCCAGCGCACCTTCATGGGCTATACCCTGACCAACTCGGCGGCCTTCTCGGGGCTGTTCGCCTACCTGTCGGGTTCCTCGTTCGTGCTGATCGAGTTCCTCGGCGTCTCACCGTTCCAGTATGGGCTGTTCTTCAGTCTGATCGTGGCCGGCTTCTTCATCGGTACCCTGCTCAGCGGACGCTACAGCCACCGGCTGGGGCGCGAGAGGCTGGTCGCGCTGGGAACGCTTGTCTGCGCCCTGGGGGGTAGCCTGATGGCGACGTTGGCACTCTCCGGGGTGTTTGCCGCCTGGGCGGTGGTCGGTCCACATATCGTGTTCATGATCGGCATCGGCATTCTGATGCCACAAACCATGTCGGGAGCGCTGGCCCCCAATCCGCACTGTGCCGGCGCGGCGTCGTCGCTATTCGGCTTCCTGCAGATGAGCATCGCCGCACTGGTCGGCGGCGCGGTGGCCCAACTGCACGACGGCACCTCGCGCACCATGGCGATCGTCGTGGCGCTGGGTGGCCTGCTCGCCATGGCCAGCTACCTGGGGCTGGTGCGGCCCGCCGAACGGGCCATGGCCCGAAAAGCACAGCGACAGGAGGGCTAGCATCATGGCCGCACCGCCCCGCCTCGTCATCCTGCTGCTTGCCCTGGCCGGCTTCGCCAGCATGGCCTCGATGCGGGTCACCGATGCCATGCTGCCGGCGCTGTCGCAGGCCTTCGAGCGCCCGGTAGCTGAGGTGGCGCAGAACATCACGCTTTTCGCCATCGCCTACGGCCTGATGCAGCTCGCCTACGGCCCACTGGGCGACCGCCACGGCACCCTGCGGGTGATCGGCCTGGCCACCCTGGCCTGTGCGCTGGGCGCGCTGGGTTCGGCGCTGGCCGAATCGCTGCCGATGCTGCTGGTGTTCCGCACCCTGAACGGCGCCACCGCCGCCGCCATCATCCCGCTGTCCATGGCCTGGGTGGGCGACAACGTGTCTTATGAGCAGCGTCAGGTGACGCTGGCCCACATGCTTTCCGGCGCGGTGCTGGGGTTGATCTCGGGGCAGGTGGCGGGCGGTTTCCTGGCCGATACGCTGGGCTGGCAGGCCGCATTCGCCCTGCTCACCTTGCTGTTCCTCGGCGCCGGGGGCTTGCTGCTCACGACGCTACACCGCCAGCCGGCCCTGTCGCCGCCCAAGGCCGATCAGGGTCGCATCGCCTTCTTTTCCCGCATACGCGAGGTTTTGCTTCTCTCTCGCGCTCGACGCATCCTGATTCTGGTGTTTCTCGAGGGCATCGCCGCCTTCGGCGCCCTGGCATTCGTGGCCAGCCATCTCTATACCCGGCTGAACGTCTCGCTGACCCAGGCCGGCCTGATGGTGGCACTGTTCGGTGTGGGCGGGCTGATCTTCGCCGCCCTGGCGCGGCCGTTGGTGGCCAGGCTGGGCGAGCCGGGCCTGGCGGCGGGTGGCGGCGTGTTGATGGGGCTCGGCTTCGTCGGGCTGGCACTGGCTTGGCTACCGGCCGTGGCCACTGCCAGCGCCTTTGCCGCCGGGCTCGGCTTCTACATGATGCACAGCACGTTGCAGATCAACGCCACCCAGATGGCCCCCTCCATGCGCGGCACCGCCATGGCGGTATTCGCCGGCTGCCTGTTCCTCGGCCAGTCGGTGGGCGTCAGCCTCGGCGGGCTGGTGCTACGCCTGGCCGACAGCCTGTGGCTGCTGGCCGGCGCCGGGCTGTGGCTGCTGGTCCTGGGGCTGACCTTCGCCTGGCTGCTGCGCCAGTGGCACGACGAGCGGACCACTGCCGCCACAGCCTCATAGCCGGCCGTTGATCAAATCGCTGCGAAAGCCGGCGACCCAGCGCATGGCCTCCTCCAGCTCACCGGCATGGAAAAGGCGCGCTTCGGTGTTGGGGAACAGCTTGCCGGCCAGCTTGGTGGTCGTCTCGATCCAACGCTTGTCGGCGATCACCGCGGCACGCTTGAAGCGGTGATACTCGCCCAGCTTGCTCATGGCGTAGGCGAGATCGCGCAGCAGGGCGCCGGCCGTCATGTGGTCGAAGTCGGTCATGTCGGCCAGCACGCCGATATGCTCGTTGTACTCGAGCTTCGACTCGATGGCAGGGATCAATACGTCATAGTCCGCGCTGTGCAGCGTGCCCGATATACGGAACGCCGCCACGTACTCGGGAGCGGGCAGTGTCTCGATCATGACTGGCTCCTCCTTGGCTGCCTGTTGGTTCGTCCCCTTCCTTTTAAGGCATCGCGCGGCGTCGCGGGTTCCCGCCATGTGCCAGGCCTCAACGCCAGAACGGCTTGCGCACCTCACGCGCGATGGTGTCCCGATCCAGACCGATGTCGGCCAGCAGGTGGTCGTCGAGATGGCGCAGCTCTTGTCGTGAGCGATGGCGCTGTTGCTGGTCCTTGATCCAACGGGATAGATGAATGAAGCGTTCGATAAACATGGCGGCGTCTCCTGTCGGTGGGTTCTAACAGGCTATGGCCACGCGAAAAAGCAATACAGATTCAATATAAAAATAGTTTTGCGATACAGATGTGTCTATTCTAACTCTGTATCGTCCACTATCTCGTCTTCTGTACCGGAAGCTGGAACAAGTCGGTGATTCTGTCATGAAACGTTACGATCAGGTGGCGCAGGCCCTGGCCCAGCGCATCGAGCAGGGCCAGTATCGTATCGGCGATCGGCTGCCCTCCGTGCGCACACTCTGCCGCGAGCTTGGCGTCAGCGTCTCCACGGCGCAGGAGGCTTACCGGCGCCTCGAGGAGTCGGGCCTGGCGGAAGCACGCCCTCGCTCGGGCTACTATGTGCTGCCCCGGCCGGCTCCCAGCGTATTGCCGAAGGTTTCGCGCCCCGCCCAGCGCCCGCTCGACGTTTCCCAGTGGGATCAGGTACTGGAGCTGGTGGCGCGCTCACCCGAGGAGGACCGCCTGCTGATGCTGGGGCGCGGCATCCCCGACCTCACTGCCGTCAGCCTGCGTCCCCTGCAGCGCCAGCTGGCCACGTTGCACCGGCACGTGGCGGCTCACGGGCTCAACTACGACAGCCTGCAGGGCAGCCTCGAGCTGCGGCGCCAGGTGGTACGACTGGCCGCCAAGTCGGGCTGCCTGCTGCATCCCGACGACGTGCTCATCACCACCGGCTGCCAGGAGGCGCTCTCGCTCAGCCTGCGCACCCTGACCGAGCCCGGCGACGTGGTAGCGGTGGATTCGCCGAGCTTCTACGGCACCATGCAGATCCTCAAGGCCCAGAAGCTCAAGGCGCTGGAGATTCCCACCGACCCGCAAACCGGCATCAGCCTCGAGGCGCTGGAGCTGGCGCTGGAGCAGTGGCCAATCAAGGCCATCCAGGTCACGCCTACCTGCAACAACCCGCTCGGCTATACCATGCCCGAGGCACGCAAGCGCGCCCTGGTCGCCCTGGCCCAGCGCTTCGACGTGGCCATCGTCGAGGACGACATCTACGGCGACCTCTCCTTCGATACGCCCCGGCCACGCACGCTCAAGAGCTTCGACGACGACGGCCGGGTGCTGCTGTGCAGCGCCTTCTCCAAGACCCTGGTGCCGGGGCTGCGGGTCGGCTGGATGGCGCCGGGGCGTTACCGCGACCAGGCGCTGCACATGAAGTACGTCTCCACCGGCGCCTCGGCCACGCTGCCGCAGCTGGCGGTGGCCGAGTTCGTCCAGCACGGCCACTACGAGCGCCACCTGCGCGAGATGGTGCGCCAGTACCGCCAGCATCGCGACATCATGATCGACTGGGTGCTGCGCTACTTCCCGGCCGGTACCGGGGTCAGCTATCCCCAGGGCGGCTTCCTGCTATGGCTGGAGCTGCCTGGCGGCGTCGACTGCGTGCGCCTCAATGAGCAGCTGACGGACGAGGGCCTGCACATCACCCCGGGCTCGCTGTTCTCGGCCTCGGGCAAGTTCCGCCACTGCCTGCGCCTGAACTATGCCGCGGCGATGACGCCCGCCGTCGAGGCTGGCGTCAGGCGCGTCGGTGAGGCGGTAGCGGCGCTGCTGGATCAGAAAGTGCCGGCCTGATTCACGGCCTCGTAGTCGTGCTCGCTTGCGCCGTTGCAGCCATTTCCGGCTCGGCACCTTGCAGTGCGGGCAACAGGTAGCGCTGCCACAGGGCCTGCTCGTGCTCGGCGCGGAAGAAGCCGAAGTGGCCGATGCGGGCCAGGCCTGCCTCCTCCGGCCGGATGCGCAGCAGGGTGCGCGGCGCATTGGCATAGAAGCCGTGCAACGACTCGGTGTTGCGCGCCGACATGAAATCGTCGTCGCTGAAGGAGAGCGAGACCACCGGGGTGCGCACGGCGGCGAAGCGTTCGCGCACGCCTGGCTCCGCCCCCACCGCGTATTCCGGGTCGAGGCACCAGCGCCGCCACTGCTCGATCACGCCGCGGGGCAGGTCGCCGACCATGTTCAGCCGCTTGCCCGGGAAGTAGCCCAGCAGCGGTGTGAGCAGCGGCGCAGCTCCATACCATAGCAGCCAGACCCGCCGTTTCAGCGCCGGTGCGTTCTCGCGCCAGTAGCCGCTGCCGCAGGCCACGGTAACGATGCGATCGAGCCGCTCGTGTCCCGGTACCAGCGGCGGAATCTGGCCGCCCAAGCTGTGGCCGATCCAGTGCAACGGCACCTCGGGAGCACGATACGCCAGCTCTTCGATCATCGCCGCGGCGTCGTAGCGCGCCCAGTCGAGGATGCTGGCTTCGAAGCCCCGCAGCCGCGCTGGACGCGATGCTCCCATGCCGCGATAGTCGAAGGTGGCCACGGCCATCCCTTGCTCCGCCAGCCACTGCGCTAGAGGAACATAGAAGCGCTGGGGCACGCCCATGGCGGGGGCGACCAGCACCGCTGCCTTGGGTTTCGCCGGGGTGACGAAGCGGGCGGCGATGGTCACACCGTCGCTACCTCGTACCTGCCGTTCCTCGATCCTGGGGTCCATCTCGTTGCCTCCTCACCATGTCGGGGCTACCGCCGTGCGGGCTCGCCAAACCATGGTAAGGTGTAGAGTCGACTCCACAGTCAAGGGGTTTTTCTCATGCTGATCGGCGAGCTGGAAAGGGCCAGCGGGCTTAGCCGCGACACCATTCGCTTCTACGAGAAGCGCGGCCTGATCACACCCCCGCACAGGCGCGACAACGGCTACCGCGATTACACCGAGCAGACCCTCGCCGAGCTGCGCTTCGTGCGCCGCGCCCGCGAGCTGGAATTCAGCCTCGACGAAATCCGCGAGGCAATGCCGCGCTTCCGCCCGGAGCCGCCGTTCTGCGACGAGCTGGAGGCCCGGCTGTTGCACAAGCGCGAGGCATTTCGCGCCCAGATCCGCGAAGCCGAGGCCAAGATCGGCGTGATCGACGATCTGCTCGCGCGGCTGGGGGCGGCCTCTGCCTGAGCCATTGCGAAGCGCTTCGCGAATCGCTTAGTCCCCTTGTGAGGTCGGCAGCCACCGCTCGAATGCCTTGGCATTGGGGCAGAATTCCCGACACTCCTGCCGAGAGGCATCGTGGCGCAGCGCCAACCAGCAGATCGCGACCCTGGGGCAGGCGCTGCAAACGGTACGCAGGGAATGGATGGCCGGGTCGCGGCTACAGGCGGCCGGATCGAGGCCGAAGCGGCGCATCATGACGGGCAGCAGGGTCTCCGCTGGGGCGCAGCCTTCCAGCTCCCGGGCGGCCAGGCTGCGGGCGATTGCCTGCTCAAGCGAAGGGCTCATGGGATGAGCCAAGTCATGAATAAGCACACTCAGTGTCTTCGGCTCGCAGCACCTGAGCTCGAGCAGGGCCCGTTCGCCTTCGAGAAAGTCGTGCAGCTGCTTCTCGTCACTTGGCGGCGGGTGGAGCTTGTGGGTAGGTCGAGGTTGACTCATCGAAGCGCTCCTCTACAGCCAATTCTTACCGTAGCGTCTCTGCCGCGCCTCGCCTTGATCCCGCTCAATATATGGCCAAAGAAGTAAGTCCTCACTTACTGGAGGCTAGCCCCGCCATCAACGGGAAACGTCCGCGATACCACGCCGCGCCTCCTCGATGGCCGCCGTCACTAGCTCGACGTCGCCTACGCGGTGAGCCAGCGCCAGCGCCAGTTGGGCCAGGAACAGCCGCTCCTGCGACTCGGGCAGTTCATCCAGCATTTCGGCCAGTTGCTCGTAGACCCGTTCCAGGTCGGCAAAAGGCAGTGTCGCATCGCTCATCTCATTTTCCTCCCAGGGTGGTGGCGAGTGCAGCTTCGAGGTCGGTGGGAGCGAGGCGCTTCCAGCGCGCCGCCACGTGGCGGTCGGGGCGCACCAGGTAGGCGCTGCCCGGCTCGGCGCCGTAGGCCGCGAACAGGCTGCCATCCCTATCGATCAAGACGCCCTCGGCGCTCGGCTCGCGGGCCACGCGCAGCAGGTCGATTGACTGGCCCTGGGACTGCAACGCAGCCAGCCGGTCAGCCAGCTCGACATCGACCCGTCCATCCGCACTGAAGTGCAGCAGGATGAAGCCGGTGCCCAGGTGGTCGAGCAGGTAGTCGCCCACGCCCAGGCAATGGTTGGATAGTGGCGCACCGGGGATCGGCCCGGCGATAAAGTCATCAGCGTCGGCCAGGGTCAGCGGACTCCCGGCATAGGTGTAAGGGGTAACCTGGCGCGGATTGGCGAAGCCACTGGCGTAGTCATTGGTGAGCGCCAGCGTCAGGGCGGCGTCACGCATCAGTCGGTAGCCGCGAGTCGGTGGGGTCATGAAGCGGGTGCTCTTGCCGGCGTTGGCGAAGACGTCCAGGGTGGCGCCGCGCCGCTCGGGGCTGTAGCTGTCGAGCAGCCGCTCGGGCGCCAGCCCCTTGAGCACCCAGGCCAGCTTCCAGCCGGCGTTGGCGGCATCGGCAAAGCCGTTGTTGAGTCCGCGTACGCCGAAGATCGGCACCAGGTGGGCGCTGTCGCCGATGAACAGCACCCGGCCATGCCGGTAATCGGCCAACGCCAGCGTGTGAGCCTTGTAGAGGCTCCACCACTCCAGCTCCCAGGCGTCGCCTTCGCCCAGCACCTCGCGCACGATCAGGCCGACCCTGTCGCGAATGTTGTTCTCCTCCACCGCCGCTTCCGGGTCTTCGTCGGGGCCGAGCTGGTAGTCGATGCGCCAGATGTCGTCGGGCTGTCGATGTACCAGGATGGTAGTGTCGGGCAGGGCACGGGAGTGGAAGAAGGCGCGGCGCTCGGTGGGGAAATCGGAGCGCAGGCGGATGTCGGCGATCACATAGCGCCCTTCGTAGGCTTCGCCGTACAGCGCAAGTCCCAGCGCCTTGCGCACCACGCTGCGGGCGCCGTCGGCGGCCAGCAGGTAGTCGCATGCAAGGCGATAGTCGCCCTCCGGCGTGGCCACGTCGAGGGTGACGCCGCTGGCGTCCTGACGCACGCCGGTCACCGCGCTCTGCCAGCGCAGCTCGACATGCTCGCTCGCGGCAGCCTTGTCGATCAGGAACCGTTCGATGTACTGCTGCTGCAGGTTGATCATCGGCGGGAAGCGCTCCTGCTCGGAGTGCGGCATCTCGAAGCGGAAGATCTCTCGGTCGTGGAAGTAGGTGCGACCCCGGGTCCAACCCAGCCCCTTCTCCACGAAAGGAGCCTCGACACCGAGCTGCTGCAGGATCTCCAGGCTGTGGCGGGAAACGCAGATCGCCCGGGAGCCGTCGTTGACGGTAGCCTTGTCGTCGAGCACTACACTCTCGATGCCGTGGCGCGCCAGCTCCAGGGCAGCGGTAACGCCCACCGGGCCGGCGCCGACGATGGCCACGCGGTGGCGCACCCCGCGACCATCGAGTTCGGCGGGACGAACGAAGGGGAAGTGGGGATAATCGAAGTAGAGCGAGTCGGTCTCGGCGCGTCCGGCGGGTCGCATGGGCGGCTCCTGTCAGCGTTGTTATCTACTCACAGACTATCGCGAAGACGACATGGCGACTGTCCCGCAAAAGCCGGGACAAGGTGCTTGCAGGTGGAGGACGAGATGGCCGCAGTTAGCGATGAGCAAAGCGCCGACTGGCCGGGCCTGATGCCGGCCATGGCGGAGTGCGTGGCGTGTCTGGGCGAGGCGGGCTTCGACGAGGCGCTGCTGGCCCTGCTGCGTCGGGCAGTGGGCATCGAGCAGTGCATGGTGTTCGCCTTCGATGGCCGCGACGAGGTCGACTGCCTGCTGGCCGACAACCAGCGCTCACCGCGGGTAGCCGGCCGCCTGGCGGAACTCTACACCGGCGGCCTGTTCCGCCAGGACCCCAACTACCAGCGCTTGCGCCAGCTGATGGATGGGAGCAGCGAAGATGCGGCCGCTGAAGTCACCCCGATGCAGGCCGAGGCGATGCCGGAAGCCTACCGCAGCCACCTGTTCGCCTTTCCCGACCTGGTCGACAAGGTGTCGCTCACCCTGCCCGGCGAGCAGAGCGTCTACTACCTCAACCTCTATCGCGGCAGCGCGGCCGGTCCATTCACCCACGACGACCTGGCCCGGCTCGATGCCCTGGCCCCGCTGCTGGCCAGCTTGATGCGCCGCCACTACGGCCAGGCCAGGCCCAACTCACCGCAGCGACCCAGCGCCGAGGAGGCCGCCATTCTCGCCCCGCTCTCGGAGCGCGAGCGCCAGCTGTGCCTATATCTCCTGCGTGGCCATACCCTCAAGACCGCCGCCATCGAACTCGATATCGCCCTCTCCACCGCCGAAACCTACCGCAAGCGCGCCTATGCCAAGCTCGGCGTGCCCTCCAAGGCGCGGCTGGTGGCGCTGTGTCGAAGAAGGTGAATACGGCAGCCACACGACGCCGTCATCCCAAGCAGTTAGGATAGGCTTGGCCTCGACTCGAGCCCTGCCCTGACTGGAGACAGCATGCCACCGCCCCTGCCCCACGACGTTCCCTTTCGCGAGGCCGTTCACGTCTGGCTGCGCATTGCACTACTCAGCTTCGGCGGCCCCGCCGGGCAGATAGCGGTGATGCATCGCATCCTGGTCGAGGAGAAACGCTGGATCGGCGAGCATCGCTTCCTGCACGCGCTCAACTACTGCATGCTGCTGCCGGGGCCGGAGGCGCAGCAGCTGGCGATCTATATCGGCTGGCTGATGCATCGCACCAAGGGCGGCCTGCTGGCCGGCACGCTGTTCGTGCTGCCCGGTTTCATCAGCATTCTCGCGCTCAGCTACCTGTATGCTGCGCTGGGCAACGTGGGCATGGTGGAAGGGTTGTTTTTCGGGCTGAAGGCGGCGGTGCTCGCCATCGTGATCAACGCGGTGGTGCGCATCGGCAAGCGCGCCCTGCGCAACAACGTGATGCTGGGCATCGCCGCGGCGGCCTTCGTGGCGATCTTCTTTCTCGATATCGCCTTCCCGCTGATCATTCTCGGGGCGGCGCTGATCGGCTTTGTCGGCGGCAAGGCCGGCTCGCCCCTGTTTCGCGTCGGCGGCGGGCATGGCGGGAGTGAGTCCGGTGGCCTGGCCGATCGCGAGTCGTTGCTTGGCGCCGAGCTGCCCGACCACGCGCGGCCCAACCGCGCCTGGTCGCTGAAAGTATCGGGCATCTGCCTGACGCTGTGGCTGACGCCGGTGGCTCTGCTGCTGCTGACGCTGGGGCCGGACAACGTGTTCAGCCAGATCGCCACCTTCTTCAGCCAGATGGCGGTGGTGACCTTCGGCGGCGCCTACGCGGTGCTGAGCTACGTGGCCCAGGCCGCGGTACAGAGCTACGGCTGGCTGGCACCGGGCGAGATGCTCGACGGCCTGGGCATGGCCGAGACCACCCCCGGCCCGCTGATCCAGGTGGTGCAGTTCGTCGGTTTCATGGGTGCCTTCCGCGAGGCCGCCTCTCTCGACCCCTGGCTGGCCGCCACCCTGGCGGCAATCCTCACCACCTGGGTCACCTTCGTGCCCTGCTTTCTGTGGATCTTCCTCGGCGCCCCCTACGTGGAGCGCCTGCGCGACAACGCCGCGCTGAGTGGCGCCATGACCGCGATCACCGCTGCGGTAGTGGGCGTGGTGCTCAACCTGGCGGTGTGGTTCGGCCTGCATGTGGTATTCGCCGAGGTAGGCGAATGGCGCGGCGCGGGGCTGCGCCTGTTGATCCCCGACGTCGCCAGCCTGGACGTGGCCGCCCTGGTCCTCTCGGTGGCCGCCCTGCTGGCGATCTTCCGCTTCGGCGTGGGCATGCTCAAGGTGTTGGGTGCCTGCGCCCTGGCCGGCATGCTGTTGGCTCTGCTGTAAACCGCCGGCCGGTGCGTCAGGCGGTCTCGGCCAGCCGCTCGAAGGCCGCTGCGTTGGGGCAGAAGGCGCGGCATTCGTCGATCCCGGCGTCGCGGCGCATGGCACCCCAGCAGTGGCCGGCCACCGGGCAGGCGTTGCAGTTGCCGCGCAAGCTCGGGTAGCTGGCATGCCCGGCGACGCTGGCCTGATCGAGACCGAAGCGTTGAAGCATGACCGGCATCAGGGTCTCGGCCGGGACGAAGGCGCGAAAGCCGCCGCGATCGAGATGGCGTGCCATCTCACGTTCGAAGGCGGGCTCCAGCGGCGTCTCGAGATCCCGGAGCATCTCGCTGTAGACCTGCGGCGATTCCGCTTCGATTTCGCGGACCAGCCGCCGCGTGGAGGCGCGGTAGCTACCCTCGCAGAGACGGTTCCACCATGAGTTCCTGGGTGCCTGGTTCATGCTGCCTCTCCTTCCCGGTGCGTTTTCCGCAGTATCGTTCTCCCACCGCTTGGCAGCATTGACGGAGGTCAAAATAGTTTCATTTGAAACTTAAAACAGGCCTGCCCATAACGCAGCGAGCGCGGCCGGGGCCGCGCTCGCTGAAAGAGGTACGTCACAATTCAGGCTTCAGGGTCGATTACCTCGTCGGCCGACAGGCCCTCTTCGCCCTCGGCGGCGTCGAGCTGCTCGAAGAAGTAAGCGTGGGCGGCCTCGCCGTCGACGCCCCTGGCACCGGCGGCTTCCATCCAGGCCCCGGGCAGGTCGGCGGCCATCTGCTGGAAGCGCTCGATCTCCTCGGCCGGCAGCTCGATGAAGGTATTGCCCTGCTGCTCGGCGAACTCGATGCCGCGTACGTCGACCACGTCCATCATGTAGCCGAACAGGCGCGAGAGCCGCTCGCCGGAGACCTCCTCGATCGCCGTTCGATCCTCCTCGGAAAGCGAGGCCCAGGTATCGGGATTCATCACCAGCGAGAAGCTGCCGCGATAGAAGCCGCCCGGCATCTGCACCGTGTAGGGCAATACCTCGGCCAGGCGGAAGCTCTTGAGGCCTTCCAGGGTCAGCATGGCGCCATCGACCACGCCCTGGGTCGCCGCCTCGTAGGTACTGGCCGGCGGCAGCGCCACGCCGGTGAGCGCCAGCGCATTGGAGATATCGCCCATCACGCCGCCACCGATGCGCACGCGCTTGCCACGAAGGTCATCCAGGCTGTCGATCGATTCATTGAGGAACAGCGAGCCCGGACCGTGTACGCCCACGCCGATCACTTCGACGCCACGATGCTCGCCGGCCTCGGCGAAGTACTCGTTGTGAGTACGCCAGTAGGCCACCGAAGCGGCTTCCGAGGAGAAGTTCTCGAAGGTGGGCAGCTCGGGGAGCTTGGTCAGCTCGAAGCGCCCCGGCATCAGGCCGTGGAACAGCCAGGTGACATCGGCCACGCCGTCGGCGATCAGCTCCATCTGTGCACCCGGCGGGCCCATGTCGTGGACCACGTTGACGGTGACGCGCCCTTCGGTGGCCTCTTCCACCCAACTGGCCCAGGTCGGCCAGACGATGGTGTTGACGCCGTGGTTGGGGCCCGCCCAGGTGCTCACCGTCAGTTCGGTGGCGGCGGCGCCCTGGAAGGCGCCCAGGGAAAGCGCGGTGAGTGCGGTCAGTGTCGCGAGTTTTTTCATTGTCGTTCCTCGTGAGTCCCGGTTGTCAGGGTCGGCGTACTTTCGTCATTGCCATGGTGAAATGTGAGCGATGGCCAGCGTCAGAGGGCAAGCTTGAGCTTTTTCCCCTTTGCCCTCGAACAACAGCTCATCAGGCGGTCCTGGCCGGCGCGCTCGGCGGCGGTGAGCACCTTGTCGCGATGGTCGATCTCGCCCTCGACCACATCGACCTGGCAGGAGCCGCAAAGGCCCTCCTCGCAGTCGCTGGGTACGTCGACACCGGCGGCACGCAAAGCCTGCAGCAGGGTACGGTCCGGGGCCACCTCGACGATCAGCTCGGAGTCGGCAAGCTCGACCTCGAAGGCGTGCTCCTTGGCCGGGTCCATCAGCGTCCCCTCTGCCGCGAAGTGCTCCACGTGCAGGCTGCCCTCCGGCCAGTGGCCGGTGCCGGCTTCCAGCGCCGTGAGCAGCCGCTCCGGGCCGCAGGCGTAGAGCAGCGTGGCCTCGTGCGGCGCGGTGAGCAGGCCGGCGAGATCGAGCCGTTCGCCCTCGTCCTTGGGGTAGCACTGTAGCGCCTCGCCGTGGTCGCGCTCGAGCCGCTCGATGAAGGCCATGCTGGCGCGGGATCGGCCGGCATAGTGCAGCTCATAGGACTTGCCCAGCCGCTTCAAGCGGTCGGCCATGGCGATGATCGGCGTGATGCCGATGCCACCGGCGATCAGCACGTAGTGCTGCGCCGATTCGTCGAGGCGGAAGTGGTTCTTGGGCCCGCGCAGGCGCAGGGTCATGCCCGGTTCCAGATGCTCGTGAATCCACGCCGAGCCGCCTCGCCCCTCGGGTTCGCGCAGCACGGCGATCTGCAGCCAGTAGGGATCGTCTACCTCGCCGCACAGTGAGTACTTGCGCACGTAGTCGCCCACGATCAGGTCGACGTGGGAGCCGGGGCTCCACTCCGGCACGCGACGCCCACGGGGATCTTCCAATGCGATCTGCAACACGCCCTCGGAAGCCGCCTGCACCTTGGCGACGACCATTTCCCGGGCGATGTCCTGGCGCGACGGCGCCCCGACGGGGAAGTCGCGCTGGGCGCTGCGTACGGCCGGATCGCGGCGCTCCGGATTGTGCGCCGGGTCCCAGCGCACCCACAGCGCCTCGGGACCGCGAAAGGAGGTGTTGGGCAGGAAGGTGAACTCCTGTTCCTCGAGCTCGAGATGCGGTAGGCGGCGGGTGAACTCCTCGAGGAAGATGCGCATCTCCATGCGGCCGAGGTTCTTGCCCATGCACTGGTGGCTGCCGTAGCCGAAGGTGAGATGGTCGACGGCGTTGTCGCGGTAGATGTCGAGCTCGTCGGGGTTCTCGAAGTGGGCCGGGTCGTGGTTGGCCGAGGCCGTGACCATCAGGATCTTGCCGCCCTCGGGAATGGTCACGCCGCCCACTTCCACCTCGCGGGTGGCGATGCGCCGCCAGGCCACCACCGAACCGGAGTGGCGCAGGCACTCCTCGGCCGCGGCGGGAATCAGCTCGGGATTGGCGCACAGCTCGGCCCACACCGCGGGGCGCGAGAGCAGCTGACGAAAGGCGTTGGCGGTGGCCAGCGCGGTGGTCTCGTGGGCGGCGACGATGATCGCCATCATCATCGAGTGCAGGTAGTTGTCGGTGACCACGTCCGGCTTCTGCCGGTTCTTCTCGATCATGTCGTACATCCAGCCGTGGCCACGCGGCTGGGCTTGCATCTTCGCCAGCACCTGGCCGGAGTACTGCCAGAACCTGCCGACACCTTCGGCCACCTCGACCTGCTGCTCGGGCGACGGGCGCCCCCAGGTATTGAGGGTGTGCGCCACCGAGAAGCGGCGCAGCTGCTCCATGTCCTCCTCGGGCACGCCGAGGAAGTGCAGCGCCACGGTGAGCGGCACCTCCCAGAACATCTCGGCGACCAGGTCGGCGCGGCCGCGGTCGACGATGGCGTCGAGCTTCTCGCGCACCAGCCTGCGCACCATCGGTGCGTGGGCCTCCAGCGCCTCGGGGGTGAAGGCCTCGAGCAGCTCGCGGCGCCGGGCCATGTGGGCCGGCTCGTCCTCGTTCACCAGGGTGCGGTTCATGCCGTAGTCGTAGCGCTCGAGCACCGCCAAGGCTTCGTCGCTGGCCGGGGTGATCTTCTCCAGCGCTATCGACGGGGAAAAGGTGAGGTTGTCGCGGAAAATCGCCTTGATGTCGTCGTAGCGGCTCACGACCCAATAGCCGAGCTTGGGGCTGTAGAACACCGGCTCCTGTTCGCGGGACCAGCGCAGCGCCTCGGCGGGGTCGAGCTGGTAGGGGCGGTCGAAGGGGTCGAAGGCCGCCGCCCGGGACGATACGGGGCAGCCGTTGGGCGCCGTGGGCGGCTCTTGAGCGGCGTGGAAGGGGCAGCCGCCCGCACCGGCCTGGGTCCGATGAATGGCGTTTGTCATGGGGCCTCCCGCGGGGCTGTCATCCGTAATCGTGTCTGTCATGCGTGGCGGCGCCTTGTTTTACTTTTATCGCACATCTAGTATCGTTAAACGAACACATGGCAGAACATAGGCAGTTTCGACGGGGACGTCAATTCCGGACGTCTGCGCTACCATGCCCAGGCACCCACCGACTCGAGGCTCACGTTCGAATGGCCACCACCCTGCAAACCCTGGATCGCGGCCTGCGCGCGCTGGAACTCATCGCCGAACACGCCGAAGGCATCAGCGTCGCCGAACTCGCCGAGCAGCTTGAGGTGCATCGCGCCATCGCCTACCGCCTCGTCACCACCCTCGAGCAGCACGGACTGGTGGCACGCTCCAGCGAGGGCTCGCTGCGCCTGGGCGCCGGCATCTCACTGCTGGCCTCACGCTTCGAGCCACAACTGCGCGCCGTGGCCCAGCCGCTGCTGCAAGCACTGGCCAAGGCGACCCGGGCCACCGCCTTCGTCTCGGTGGCCCAGGGCGAGGAGTGCGTGGTGCTGCTGGTGGCGGAACCGGAGGAGGGGCTGCTGCGCGTGAGCTACCGGGTCGGCAGCCGCCACCCGCTGACGCTAGGAGCGGCGGGCATCGCCATTCTCGCCGGGCGTGCCCCGCGTGCGGACGACAGCGAGACGGTGCGCCAGGCCCGCGCCGACGGCTACAGCCTAACTCGCGGCCAACTGCAACGCGGTGCGGTGGGGGTGGCGAGCCCCGTGGCCACGCCGCAGTTCCGCCCCGGTGTCGAAGCCTGCGTGGGCGTGGTGGCGATGGACGATCTCGATACCGAGCGGGCGATTCGCGAAGTGAAGGCTCACGCACACAGGTTGGCCGAGCTGGTCGGTCGCTGAGCGCTCGACATTGCGACCGTGAAGCGACGGGCCGGTAGCGTTACACTACGAGCCACCCCTTCGCTGCCACCTTCGAGGCCTTCGATGAGTCCCCACCTGCTCTCCGTCGATTCCCTGTCCCGCGAACGCGTCGACCACCTGATGCGCGTCGCCGCCCGCATGGAGCCCATCGCCCAACGCCGCCAGGTGACACGGGTGCTGGAGGGGGCCGTACTCGGCAACCTGTTCTTCGAGGCCAGCACCCGCACCCGGGTAAGCTTCCACGCGGCCTTCTGCCGCCTGGGTGGCAGCGTGTGCGACACCACCGGCTTCACCTTCTCCTCGATGGCCAAGGGCGAGTCGCTCTACGACACCAGTCGGGTAATGAGCGGCTACTGCGACGCCATCGTCATGCGCCACCCCGATCAGGGCTCGGTGGCGGAGTTCGCCGCCGCCACCCACGTGCCGGTGATCAACGGCGGCGACGGCCCCGGCGAGCACCCCAGCCAGGCACTGCTCGACTTCTATACCATCGACAAGGAGTTCACCCGGCTGGGCAAGAAGCTCGCCGGCGCCCACGTGCTGCTGACCGGCGACCTCAAGTACGGCCGCACCGTGCATTCACTGATCAAGCTGCTGTCGCTCTACGACCCCATGCGTTTCACCCTGGTCGCGCCGCCCGGACTGGAGATGCCGAGTTACCTGATCGACCTGGTCGCCTCCCGCGGGCACCGCGTCGAGGAGCGTAGCAGCCTGGCCGGCGACTATGCGGACGTGGACGTGGTCTACACCACCCGCATCCAGAAGGAGCGCTTCACCGCCGAGATGAGCGAAGGCTTCAGCCTGTCGCGGGACTTCACCGTCGACCGCGCCTTCATGGACAAGCGCTGCGGCCGCGACACCATCGTCATGCACCCGCTGCCCCGCGACAGCCGCCCCGATGCCAACGACCTGGACGTGGACCTCAACGGCGACCCGCGCCTGGCGATCTTCCGCCAGACCGACAACGGCATCCCGGTGCGTATGGCGATCTTCGCCACCCTGCTCCAAGTGGAAGAGCTGATCGAGAAGGACCTGCGCCCGGTGCGCTGGTTCGTGCCCGAGCGAGTCGGCGTGGACGACAGCCCACTCTGACGATGCAACCAACGTTGGGCATCGCTATGCTGATGACGATCGTGGAATATGCGAAGCTGTCACGGCAGCCCTTGGCTGCCACCCTTGACGACAAGGCTCGATAGAGCCGGCTGAGGAATGACGACCTCGAATAGCCAACTCGAATAGCCAACTCGAATAGCCAACTCGAATAACAACGGCGTTGCCGCCCAAGGCAACCGGTAGAAAGGAGATGTCACGCATGACCCTGGAACGAGCGTACATACTGCTGGCGGTGTTCTACAGCGTGCTGGTGGCGATCGGTGCCATTGCCCTACTGGTGGGCGGCGGCCCGCTGTGGGGGGTGGCATCGGTCGGGCTGGGGGCGCTGGTGGCAGCCGGCCTGTGGGGCCACACCCTCGGCAAGCCGGTGATGAACCCGCGCATGTGGCGCCCGCTGGCAGGCATCCTGGCAGCCAGCTTCGTAGTGCAGATGTTCGCCGTATTCGCGTTGCACCCTCCCGGCGCCGAGCTCACCTGGCTGCTGACCGGCGCCATCTTCTCGGTGCTGCCGGCCATCATGCTGTTCCAGTACGGCAAGCGCGACCAGGAGGTGTGGGCCACGACCGAGGAGCGCGAGGGCGGCAAGATGCTCGACGAGCTGCTGACCCGACAGCGCGAGCTGGTGCTGGAGAAGCAGGAAGCCGACAGCCAGGCCACGGTCAAGCTGACCAAGGCGGGCAACACCTACCGTGCCAGCGTCACCCGCGGACGCGGCACCCAGGTGGAGCGCTTCGAGGAGAGCTTCACCTGCCCCGCCACCCTGGCCTTCTTCGTCATCAAGTACACCTGCATCTCGGTGAACGACATTGCCGCGCAGTATGCCGAGGAACGGGTGCTGACTACGTAAATTCTAAATTAGCCACTGCATGTGCCTAAAGCCGGATCTGTCAGATTCGGCTTTAGCTATAACCGGAGCAATTTAGGTTTTTATCTCAAACGTGTCAGGCTATAATATAAGAATAGCTTTTATGCAAGCACATCGCACCTTGGGCAATGTCATAGGCAGAGAATGAAATTTTATACCGTAAGGCGCCACAAGGAAGTAAGCTATTTAACAAAAGTTTTTACCGATAGCGGCATCGAGATCAAAAGCGCACCCAGCCCGAACAAGGCTCCTTTTATTTTTGATGTAAGACTGCCTGATGGCAGTGAGTACAAATTGATTTGCTATGCTTTTAGTGCAAACAAATATAATCAAGGCTCTCGACCTGACGACGAACATAGATTTCAAGTAAAATATGGCAGTAATTTTAAAACTTACCACAGGCTGCATATTTCAAAAAAGAAGCCGAGCGAAATCACGCTCATGTTTGGCATACATTTTGAGCGCGACTTAATCATTGCCGTTGACCCATCCATGCATGAGGTAACTTGGTTTTCTAAATCAATCGAATTTAAGGAAGCAGATTTAGATACTACTGCTATAACACGATGGCATGGATGGGAGCGGCAAAGAGTCGTCGAAGGAAGAAGAAAACTTCCCTTGGAAGAAGAAAGCTTAAAGATTGAAACTCTCCTTGGGCTAGGACCAGAAAATTTTATCACATATATAAAACTGGAAGCAGTTGCTGGAGGTTTGGACTCAGGAACCCGCCTGCAAATAATAGATTATGTAAATCAGGGACTACAACCATCTGACGCCGCAGCTAAGGTGGTAGAGAGATCCGTTATTGACCTTGAAGATGAAATGGGACTTGACATAAAGGAAATCGCCGATGAAGTAAGCAAGGCCTTTCGCCTCAAAGTGGCTCTTCGTGGGAGCATTGCTGAGAGACACTTGGCTAAATTCATGCAAAGCGTGCCCGGAGTCAACCGCGTCGAAAGGCTTGATCTAGATGGACAACCAGATCTTATAGTGAACTACAAGGGCTCGAACTATTCTATCGAGTGTAAAAATGTCTTAAGAAGAAAACCAAAGTCGGGCTTCCCAAAAGTCGACTTTCAAAAAACACGCGCATCCAAAAACAATCCGTGCAGCAGATATTATTCTCGTGATCAGTTTGATATTTTGGCAGCATGCTTGGAACCGGTAACGGAAGCATGGGAATTCAGATTCTGCCCTGTTTTTATGTTAGAAAGCCATATGACATGCAAGGGAAAGCTCAGTCATCGTGTATTTGTTGATACACGTTGGGAAAATTCAGCCGAGTCTGTTCTAGACATTCTAGCGTCTAGATAAGAGTAATTTTATGGATTCCAAGCGTACTTATAAAGCCATTAGCCTTTACACTGGTGCCGGTGGTTTAGATTATGGCTTCGAGGCAGCAGGATTTGAAACGTCTATAGCACTAGAGTCTGATCCCTGGTGTTGCAAAACTCTTAGGAAAAATCGACACTGGGAAGTTATCGAAAAATCGATCTTCGACATCGACGCCTCAGATTTAGTTATAGCATCAGGAATGAGAAAAGGAGAGGCTGATATTTTAATAGGCGGCCCTCCTTGCCAACCATTTTCCAAGTCTGGATTTTGGGCAACAGGTGACTCTAAAAGACTCTTGGACGAGCGGGCCGGAACCCTAGAATCTTACTTTAAAGTTCTAGATTCGTCATTACCTAAAAGCTTTCTTCTAGAGAATGTCCCCGGGCTCACCTTTAATGGAAAATCAGAAGGAATAGATCTAATAAACCGACTGATAAGAGAGATAAACGTCCGCAACGGCACTTCTTACAACTTCAGCGTTATGCAACTAAACGCGGCAGATTATGGTGTGCCTCAGCAGCGCGAAAGAGTTTTTATCATCGGCTCAAGAGATGGAATTAATTTCAACTTCCCTGAGCGAAAGTATTCGCAAAATTGGCAGGGCGAATTTTCCCACTTCACTGCCTGGGATGCTATTGGCGATATTTCAATCTCTAGAAAAGACTTGCAAGACTTAAAAATGTCTGGCAAATGGGCCGACCTTCTCAAATCCATACCTGAAGGTTACAATTATTTATACCATACAGAGAGAGGAGAAGGTGAAGCGCTTTTTGGATGGAGAAGAAGATATTGGAATTTTCTATTAAAATTAGCCAAAGAACGTCCAGCATGGACCATACAGGCGCAACCAGGACCTGCGACAGGGCCTTTTCACTGGGATAATAGAAAACTTAGTATAATCGAACTCAGTCGATTGCAAACATTTCCTCATGATGTTGAGATAATTGGGAATTTTCGTGAAGCGCAGCGTCAAGTTGGTAATGCAGTGCCCTCTCTGCTAGCAGAAGTACTGGCTCGCGAGATTAGCGTCCAGCTGCTTGGAAGAAGTTCTTATGATGATGCTCTTACTCTTCTTCCTATGCGAAAAAGGCCGATTCCTCCCCCTACTCCCATCAGCCCTGTTGATGAAAAATATCTTAAGCTCAGGGGGGCACACGAACCTCACCCAGGCACAGGTCTAGGTAATAGAGCTAAATTGACCCAAAATATTCTGAACGAAAGTTTATTTTGACTCAACGCGACGGCAGGCCCTCCCGGAGGGCGAACCAGCTCTCCAGGATCAGCACCGCCGCGATGCCGTCGACGCCCTCGTCGCGGTAGCTCTTGCCGGGGTTGCGCAGCAACCCCGATTCGCGGGCGATGGCCTTGGCCTCTCGCGTGGAGCCGCGCTCGTCGACCATCTCGCAGGGCTTGCCGTAGCGGCCATAGAGGCGCTTGCCGAACTTGCGCGCACGCAAGCTCATCTCCGACTCGCTGCCGTCCATGTTGAGCGGCAGCCCCACCACGAACAGGTCCGGCTGCCACTCCTCGACCAGCCGCGTGACGACGTTCCAGTCGGGAATACCGTCGCGGGCCGGCAGCGGCTCGAGCTGGCGAGCGCTGGAGAGCAGTTCGTTGCCCACCGCCACGCCGATACGGCGGGTGCCGAAATCGAAGGCCAGGATCAGGCGCTGGCCGGACATCTTGCCCCCTCGACCCCACATTCGATGCTGCTACGCGACGAACGAAGGCCAGACAAGGCGCTCAGAGGCAAGGAAGCGGAGCTTACTTGGGTGTAAATGAGCATTTCTTGTCTCTGAGCAACGCAGTATGGCCGAATGCAGGCCGTTGCAGCGCGAATGTCACGAGTGCCCGGCTTCCCGCGACATCAAGTTGAGATCCACGCCGAGGATGCCGGCGGCGGCGCTCAGGCGCTGCTCCGGCGGCACCTTGAACAGGATGTCGCCCTCCGCCTCGACGGTGAGCCAGGCGTTGTCCTTGAGCTCCTGCTCGAGTTGGCCCGCCTCCCAGCCGGCACAGCCCAGGCACACCAGGAACTCCTCCGGCCCGTTGCCGGCGGCCAGCGCCAGCAGGATGTCCATGGAGGTGGTCAGGGCGATGTCATCGTCCACCTGGATACTGGAATCCCAAGGCTCGCTGGAGCCCCGGTGCAGGATGAAGCCGCGATCCTTGTGGGTCGGGCCGCCGTAGTAGACCGGCGCACTGCGATGCGGGCTCTCCTCACCGTCGAGTTCGAGCTGTTCGAACAACGCATCCAGGGTGATCTCCAGCGGCCGATTGACGATCACGCCCATGGTGCCGTTCTCGTCGTGGTCACAGAGATAGCTGAGGGTGCCGGCAAAGTTGGGATCTTCCAGATGCGGCATCGCCAGCAGAAAATGATGTCTCAAGCCTAGGTTTTGCACGGATTGCATGGGACTCCCGGGCGGCGAACCAATGACCCTAGCGCACGCCAAAATGATTACCTTCCCCGAACCGCCAGACGCGGGTGATGGAGAGACTGTCCAGTTCCCCCATGGTGCTGTCGAAGGGCCGGTAGGGCCCGGCACCGTGCACGGTATCCAGTGCCGCCTGATCGAGTTCGGTATGTCCTGAGGATTGTACCACCTCCGCCTGGCGAAGCTGACCATCTCGTCCGATCACCACGCGAATGCGCAACTGGCCGTGCAGGTGGATCGGGGCGGGATGGACGCGGTTGCCGTAATCCTCGACGCGCCGTGTCCAGTCGTCGATGTAGCGCGCCTCGGCAGCGCGCTGGGCCGCCGAGCGTGGCGAGTCGTCGGCCGAACCGGCGAGGCCGGCGTCGAGCCCCTGCTGACGAATGCTGCTGGTGGCCTGGGCCAGCAGGTCACGCCCCGAGGCCGAAGGCGCTGCGGCGGTCGGCGCCGAGGGCGATTCCGACGCTTGGGGCTCACTCTCGCGCGGTTCCGGTGCTTCGCTGGCCTGCTCGGATTCGGCAGGCGCCTCCGCGGCGGGCTCGGTCGCAAGACGCTCAGCCGTCTCGGCATCTGCCGGCGTGGCCGGCTCCACGGTGCTTTCCGCCGCCTCGAGTACGGGTAGCTCGTCCAGCGGTGCCGCCCGGCGCTCGGCAGGCGTTTCCTCGGCCTGCTCACCAGCCGCCTGCTGGTCCGCCTCGGCGATGGCCTCGGCCTCCACCGGCGCCTCCGCCGGGCGCGTCACCAGCACCACGTCCAGGCTCGTGCGCTCGGCCGGCGCCGGGGCAAACTGCCAGCTCGCCACCACGCCGATCAGCAGCAGGTGCAGCAGCAGCGCAGCCGACAACGCCAGCCAGCGGCGGTAGGGCCGCGTGACCGGAGCGTAGTGGATCGGGTCGCTGACTGAGACCACCATGGGCGGACTCGTTCCTCCTCGTGTTGCGCGATGCCTAGGCGCGCCGGGCCAGACGCCGCTCGATGGCATCCATCAGCAGGCCGGCGATGTCGGTGCCGCGCTGGTCGTCGATCTCACGCACGCAGGTGGGGCTCGTCACGTTGATTTCGGTGATGTAGTCACCAATCACGTCGAGCCCGACGAACATCAGCCCCTTCTCACGGATCATCGGCTGGACCTGCTCGATCAGCCAGTGGTCGCGCGCGGTCAGTTCGCGGCTGACGCCGGTGCCGCCGGCGGCCAGGTTGCCGCGGGTCTCGCCGGCCATGGGCACCCGGGCCAGGCCGAAGGGTACCGGCTCGCCGTCCACCAGCAGGATGCGGGTATCGCCGTCCTTGATCTCGGGAATGTAGCGCTGGGCCATGATCTGGCGCTGGCCGCGCTCGGTCAGCGTCTCGATGATGGCGCCCAGGTTCCTGCCCTCGGGCTGCACGTGGAAGATCCCGCTGCCGCCCATGCCGTCCAGCGGCTTGAAGATCACGTCCCGGTGCTCGGCGTGGAAGGCGCGCAACACCGCCTCGCTGCAGGAGACCACCGTCGGCGTGCAGCACTGCGGGAACTGCTGGGCGAACAGCTTCTCGTTGCACTCCAGCAGCGCCCGCGTGGGATTGACCACCAGCACGCCCTCGCGTTCCGCAAAGCCCAGCAGATGCACGGCATTGAGGAAGTGCGCGTCGACCGGAGGATCCTTGCGCATCAGGATCACGTCGAGTTCGGCCAGCGGATGCTCTTCGGGCGCCCCCAGCGCATACCAGTCGTCCGGATTGCGGAAGGCGGTGAGGTCGCGCATGCGCGCATGGGCGCGGCCATCGCGCAGGTAGAGATCCTCCTGCTCCATGTAGTGCAGCGACCAGCCACGCTGCTGGGCCGCCCACAGCATGGCCAGGGTGGTGTCCTTCTTGTAGGTGAGATGGGCGATGGAGTCCATCACCACCCCCACCCGCAGGGATCGTGCGCTCGTCTGTCGGCTCATCGGCAGCGTTCCATCATGATCGGGGAAATGAGCGCAGTATGACGCAGGCTTCCCGGCAACACCAAGGCGGCTTGACACGGCACAGGGGTGCCTCTATTTTTAGTTTCAAATGAAACTAAAAATAGAGCAGACCCTGACGCTCCCAGCCCACCACCGCGAGCCCCGTCATGATCCAGATCCAGCAGATTCACCACGTCGCCTATCGCTGCCGCGACGCCAAGGAAACCGTCGAGTGGTACCAGGACAAGCTCAACATGGCGTTCCTGGTCGCCATCGCCGAGGACCGCGTGCCCTCCACCAAGGCGCCTGATCCCTACATGCACCTGTTCCTGGATGCCGGCAACGGCAATATCCTGGCCTTCTTCGAACTGCCCAATTCACCGGAGATGGGGCGCGACCCCAACACCCCCGAGTGGGTGCAGCACATCGCCTTCCGCGTGGCCGACGAGGCGGCCCTGCTTTCAGCGAAGGAAGAACTGGAGAGCAAGGGTGTCGAAGTGATCGGCCCCACCGAGCACGGCATCATCCGCTCGATCTACTTCTTCGATCCCAACGGCCATCGCCTGGAGCTGACCTACGTGAAGGGCACGCCGGAGCAGATGCGGCAGCTCAAGGCAGTGGCACCGGCGATGGTCGAAGAGTGGTCGAAGACCAAGCGTGCGCCCAAGCACGCCGCTTGGCTGCACGAAGAGGAGTTCAAGGCGCTCGACTGAGCGCCCTTCTGTTAGCCCGGGTCGGACGTAGCGCCGGGCACCAGGCGGATACCGTGCGCCTCGATGACGATCAGGCGCCGCTTGTAGAGCCGCCCGATGGCCTGCTTGAAGGCGTTCTTGCTCACGCCCAGGCGCGCCTTGATCGCGGCAGCGTCGCTGCTGTCGGAGAGTGGCAGGTAGCCGCCGCTCTCACGCAGCGCCCTGAGCACCTGATCGCCCACCACGTCGAGGCGTGCCGAACCCGGCGGCAGCAGCGAGAGATCCAGCCGCCCGTCGTCGCGCACCCGCTTCACGTAGCCCTTGACCCGCTGGCCACGCCGTAGCGGCCGGGTGACGTCGTCGCGATAGAGCAGCCCCCAGAAGCGATGATCGACCACCGCCTTGTAGCCGAGGTCGGTGGCGTCGGCGACGACCAGCTCCACCTCGTCGCCCGGCGCCAGCCCCGTCGCCTCGTCCTGGACGAAGCGGTCGAGCTTCTGCGAGGCCACCGGGCGCCCCTGCTGATCCTCGTAGAGCCGCACCAGCACGCGCTTGCCCGGCGTGGGGCGGAAGCGCTGTTCGCCGAAGGGCAGCAACACGTCCCGCACATGCCCCCAGTCGAGGAAGGCGCCGGTCTCGTTGACCGTGACCACCTCCAGGTAAGCCACCTCGCCCACCTGGGCCTTGGGCGTGCGCGAAGCGCGTTCACGCTGACGGTCCGATGAGGGCCTTGGAGAATTCGGGCGACCCTGGCGACGGTCGTTGGGAGAAGAGGCCATGAACAGCTCCGCAGGTGGGTAGGGAGCCATTATGGCAAATGCGGGAGAAAAAAGGCGGCCCGAAGGCCGCCAAAGGTTCCAGGGAGATAGGAGAGAGGGAAGCGCTACACCTCGCGCTTGCCGTCTACGAGTCGGCTCACGCCCCAGGGGTTGCCGTCGCGCAGCGGCTCCGGCAGCAGCCCTTGCGGCAGCGCCTGGTAGCACACCGGGCGCAGGAAGCGGAAGATCGCCGCGCTGCCCACCGAGGTGGTGCGGCTGTCGGAGGTCGCCGGGTAGGGCCCGCCGTGGACCATGGCGTGACACACCTCGACGCCCGTCGGCCAGCCGTTGGCCAGAATGCGACCCGCCTTGCGCTCGAGGATCGGCAGCAGGGCTTTCGCCGCGTCCAGGTCGCCGTCGTCCATCTGCAGGGTGGCGGTGAGCTGGCCTTCGAGCTGGGCCGCGACCTGGCGCACTTCCTCCAGGTCGGCGCACTCGATCACCAGCGAGGTGGCGCCGAACACCTCCTCCTGCAGCTCGGGCTCGTTTAGGAAGTCCTGGGCGGCGGTGACGTAAAGCCCCGCCTGGCACGGATGGGCCGATTCGCCGGCCTGGCCGCGGGCCACTTCCCTGACCTTGCCGTTGCTCGAAAGCCGACCCACGCCCTGCTCGTAGGCCGCGTGGATGCCCGGGGTGAGCATGGTCTGGGCGCCGCTCTGCTTCACGGCCTCGCCCGCGGCCTCGACGAAGGCGGAAAGCTCGGGACCCTTCACCGCGATCACCAGGCCGGGGTTGGTGCAGAACTGCCCGGCGCCCATGTTGAGCGAGGCGACGAAGCCCTCGGCGAGCTGGGCACCGCGCGCCCTGAGCGCTTCGGGCAGCAGGAACACCGGGTTGATCGAGCTCATCTCGGCGTAGACCGGGATCGGCTGGGGGCGGGCCTGGGCGGTCTTCATCAGCGCCGTGCCGCCACCGCGCGAGCCGGTGAAGCCCACCGCCTGGATGCGCGGATCGCTGACCAGCGCCTGGCCGATCTCGCTGCCCGAGCCGAACAGCAGCGAGAACACCCCTTCGGGCAGGTCGCGCTTCTCCACGGCGCGCTGTACCGCGCGACCGACCAGCTCGGAAGTACCGGGGTGGGCCGAGTGGCCCTTGACGACTACCGGGCAGCCGGCGGCCAGCGCCGAGGCGGTATCGCCGCCGGCCACCGAGAAGGCCAGCGGGAAGTTGCTGGCGCCGAACACCGCGACGGGGCCGAGCGGGATGTGACGCTGGCGCAGGTCGGCGCGGGGCATCGGCTCGCGCTCGGGCAGGGCCGGGTCGAGGCGCACGTCGAGCCACTCGCCGGCACGCACCACATTGGCGAACAGGCGCAGCTGGCCGCAGGTACGGCCGCGCTCGCCTTCCAGGCGCGCCCGGGGCAGGCCGGTCTCGGCGATGGCGCGCTCGATCAACTCGTCGCCGATGGCCTCGATCTCGCCGGCCACGGTCTCGAGGAACGCCGCGCGCTGCTCCAGCGTGGTCTCGCGGTAAGTGCCGAAGGCCGCCTCGGCGAGCTGGCAGGCGCGCTCGACCTCGGCCTTGCTGCCGCCCGCGTAGGTGGGTTCCAGCGTCTCGCCGGTGGCGGGATTGACGGCGTGGATGGGCGTGGAACTGCCGCTGACGGCCTCGCGGCCGATCAGCATCTTGCCTTGAAGGGTCATGATGGCTCCTGTTCTCCGGTATCGCGTAGCCAGGAGAGCCGCTGGTTCAGGCTTCCTGGTACTTTTCAGGCTTCCGGTACCTAGGCTTCCTGGTACTTGGCGTACATGGTCCGCGCACGGTTGAGATGCTGGTACATCATCTCACGCGCTGCCTCGGGGTCACGGGCCAGGATCGCCTCGAGAATGTAGGTATGTTCTTCCTCGACCCGGGCCAGGTACTTGTCGGTGGCCGCGGTGTTGATCTCGATGCTCATCAGCTTGGCGCGGGGAATCACACCCTGGCTGAGCTGTTCGTAGAACATCTTGAAGAAAGGGTTCTTGGTGGCGGCGGCAATCGCATAGTGGAACTCGTAGTCTTCGACGCGCGCCTGGGACTTCGCCGCACGCGCCTCGATGAAGGCCGCATGCTTCTCCACGAGGATGTGTTCGTCCTCCTCGTCGTGCCGCTCGGCGGCCAGCGCCGCCGCCGCCGGCTCCAGGTTGAGCCGCAGCTCGAGCACATGCAGGATGTCCTCGACGGTGGTCGGGCTGATGCGTTTCGCCGGCATCGCCTCGACGCTGGTCGAACGCAGCACGGTGGTGCCGACGCCGCGGCGGGTCTCCACCAGCCCCAGCGACTTGAGATGGGTGATGGCCTCGCGGATCACCGTGCGGCTGACGCCGAAGACGTCGCACAGCCCATTCTCGGTCGGAAGCTTCTCACCCACGCCGATCCCTCCGTTGACGATCAGCGCCTCGAGCTGGTCGGCGACATGCAGGGAGAGGCTGCCTTCGCGTGAAAGCTTCTGGACTTTCAGTTGCTTGAAGTCGGCCGTGATATCGGATTTACCTGCCATATCGCCATCCATCGGTCATGGTTCGTGGTAAGGGTAGACTGCCCCTCAATCGTCGGGGTGCCCGGAGCTGGCAAAGGATCCGCCCTGGTAGATGACCGTCGGATCCGTGGGATCGAGATTCGCATCGAGCGCTTCCATTTCCTCGCGCCAGGGCTCCGAGCTGTCCTTCGGCACCCAGCCGAGAAAGGCGGCCTTGCTGTTGTCCCACCAGCGTTCGGCATTGTTCGAGAAGCCGTAGACCACCGTGCAGCCCAGGCGCGGGGTGACGATGGCACGCTGCACCAGGCTGATGAAATCCTCGGCGCTGAGCCAGATCGCCAGCTTGCGCGTATCGGTGGGCTTGGGGTGGCACCAGCCGATGCGCACGCTGAGCGTCTCGACGCCGAACTTGTCATGATACAGGCTGGCCAGGTCTTCGCCGAAACACTTGGTCACGCCGTAGAGCGAGTCGGGCCGATGCGGCACATCGGTGCCGATGCGCTGCGTACGCTCGTAGTATCCCGTGGCGTGGTTGGAGCTGGCGAAGATCACTCGCGGCTTGCCGTGGCGACGCACCGCCTCGTAGAGGTTGTAGGTACCGACGATGTTGGCCTGCAGCAGGCTCGCCCAGGGTTTCTCTACCGAGACACCGCCCAGGTGCACGATGGCATCGCAGCCCTGGACCAGCTCCATGACCGCCTCGGCATCGGCGAGATCGCACGGCATGAGCTCTTCATGGCTGGCCGCCTCGCCGAGGTCGGCGATGTCCGACAGCCGCACCGTACGCGCCAGCTTCGCCAGATGGGGGCGAATGATGTGGCCCATGCCACCGGCGGCTCCCGTTACCAACAGTCGATCGATCATGCATTTTCCTCCTTCGGACAAAGGGTTCAGAAGCCGTACAGGGAAGCGGGGTTGTCGACCAGGATCCGGCGGCGTGCCTCGGGCCCGGCCCACTCGAGCAGCACGTCGAGCTGCTCGGCATCATCGGGATAGCGCTCGCGCGGCACGCCGACGTGGGGCCAGTTCGAGCCCCAGATCACCCGCTCCGGGGCATGAGCGATGACGCGACGGGCGATGGCCCCGACGTCTTCGTAGCGCGGCCCGCCGGTTTCGCTGGTCTCATAGCCGCCACACAGCTTGAACCAGGCGTTGCCGCGATCGAGCAGCCGCAGGATGGCGTCGACGCGGCGATCGTCCGCCGGCACCGGCGGCATGAACTTGCCGATGTGGTCGATGATGTAGTCGCCTTCGAGGCGCTGCAGGCCGTCGAGGTAATCGTCCAGGTGCTGGCCGTTGAACTGCACCATCAGGTGCCAGCCCAGCGGGCGAACCAGGCGTTCGACCGCGGGCATGTCGGCGTGTGTCACGGCGCCACAAGGCAGGTTCATGATGCGCGCGCCACGCACGCCCAGGGCATGCCAGTCGCGCAGCGTTGCCTCTGCGGTACCGGGAGCCACTGCCACCACACCGCGCGCCGTTTCACTGCCCAATTGGCCGAGGGCTTCGAGCAACGCACCGTTGTCGAGCTGATAGGCGTTGGATTGGGTGACCACCACCCGCTCCAGTCCCAGGCGCGCCTGCACCCGGCGGTAATCCTCGACCGTCGCCAGCTCGGCGATGCCTGGCCCGCCGGGCTGGGCTGCAAAACCCGGCAGGTAGAGGTGCATGTGGCAGTCGGTGGCGCCGGGCGGTGCGGCCAGTCGCGGCGCCGGACCATCCAGCGGCCGGGTATTGGCGGGTATCGCTGTCACGTTCGTCATGCCTCCTCGAGGGCGAAGCGGGCGAGCGCCGCGCGGTCGATCTCGATGCCGAGCCCGGGCCCGTCCGGTATCGCCACCACGCCCCGGTCGTGCTCGATGGGTGTGGTCACCACCGCCTGGCGGAAGGGGTTCTCGGTGCGGTCGAACTCGAGAATCGGCTCGATCGGGTCGCGCCGCGGCGGGTTGGGCAGCAGCGCGGCCATGAACTGCAGGCTGGCGGCCAGGCACACCGCCGTGCCCCATACGTGCGGCACCAGACGCACGCCGTGCAGCGCCGCCATGTCCGCCACCCGGCGAATCTCGGTGAAGCCGCCGACGCCGCAGATGTCGGGCTGGACGATATCCACGGCGCGAGTCGCCAGCGGTTCGTGCATGGCATAGCGGCCGTGCCAGGTCTCGCCGCCGGCCACCGGGATCGGCTGATCGGCACGCACCGCCCGATAGGCCGAGACATGCTCGGGCAGCACCGGCTCCTCGAACCAGTCGATGCCGAACTTCGCCGCCCGCCGGCCCACTTCGACGGCTTCCAGAGTGTCGTAGCCGTGATTGGCGTCGATCATCAGGCGCATGTCAGGCCCGATCGACTCGCGCACCGCCTCGATGACGCGCAGGTCCTCCTCGACGTCGAAACCGATCTTGATCTTCACCGCGTGAAAGCCTTCGCGGCGGTAGCCCGCCACCTCGCGGGCGATGTCCTCGACCCGGTCGACGCCTTCCCGGCGGAAGGAACCGGTGGCGTAGGCCCGCACGCTGTCACGGAAGCGACCGCCGAGCAGGGTCGAGATCGGCACGCCGAAGCGCTTGCCCTTGATGTCCCACAGGGCGATGTCGATGCCGCTCAGGGCGGTCACGGTCAGGCCGCGCTGGCCCTGGTCGCGCAGTCGGTTGTAAAGCTCCAGCCAGAGCTTCTCGGTCTGCAGCGGGTCCTGGCCGATCAGCGCGGCACTGTAGGCCTTGACCACCGCCGCGTTGGGCTGGGCCGGCCCCAGGCACTCGCCCCAGCCGGTGGTGCCGTCGTCGCAGACGATCTCGACCAGGCAGTGCTGGCGCCGGGCGAAGTGCATCGAAGCGCTCTCGAAGGTGGTGTCGAGCACGTGGTCGAGGATATGAGTGTGTACGGCTGCAATTTTCATCATCGAGTCCGTTACGGTTCGGTCGAAAGGGTGCTCAGCGGAACAGCGCCGGCAGCGACAGCGAGACGGCCGGCACGTAGGTCACCAGCATCAGGGCGACGAACAGCGCTAGGTAGAAGGGCCAGATGGTGCGCACGGCCTCTTCGATCTTGATCTTGCCGATCACGCAGCCGACGAACAGGCAGGCCCCCACTGGCGGCGTGCACAGCCCCAGCCCCAGGTTCATCATCATGATGATGCCGAACTGGATCGGATCCATGCCGAACTGCATCGCCACCGGCAGGAAGATCGGCGTACAGATCAGGATCAGCGCCGCCATGTCCATGATCATGCCAAGCCCCAGCAACAGCAGGTTGAGCAGCAGGAAGATGACGATGGGCTTGTCGGAAAGCGCCATCAGCACGTCGGTCAGCAGCAGCGGCACGTTGTAGAGCGCCAGCAGGTAGGAGAACGCCGAGGCGCAGCCGACCAGGATCATCACCAGAGCAGTGGTCTTCACCGACTGCAGCACCGCCGCCTTGAACGAGGCCCAGCGCAGCTCGCGGTAGACCAGCGCGGTGACGACGATGGCGTAGATGGCACCGAAGGCCCCGGATTCGGTCACGGTGAGAATGCCCGACAGCACCCCGCCGACGATGATCACCGCCGTGAGCAGCCCCGGCAGGGCCGCGGCGAAGCTGAGGATGAGCACGTCCCAGCCGGGAAAGGTCTCGCCCTGATAGCCGCGCTTCACCGCCACCAGGTAGGCCGCCACGGCCAGCGTCAAGCACATCAGGATGCCCGGCACGATACCGGCGATGAACAGCTGGGTGACCGAAATGCCACCGCCGGCCGCCACGGCATAGAGAATCATGTTGTGGCTCGGGGGGATCACCACGCCGGCGACCGAGGAGGTCACCGTGACGTTGACGGCATAGTCGGCGTCGTAGCCCTTCTCCTTCATCACCGGCACCAGGATCGAACCAAGCGCCGAGGTATCGGCCACGGCCGAGCCCGAGATGCCGCCGAACAGCATCGAGGAGCTGACGTTGACGATGCCCAGTCCGCCGCGCATCTTGCCTACCGCAGCGGACGCCAGGCGCACCAGGCGGGCGGAGATCCCGCCGTGCAGCATCAGCTCGCCGGCAAAGATGAAGAACGGAATGGCCAGCAGCGAGAAGACCGAAATTCCCGACAGGATGCGCTGGAACGCCACGAACAGCGGCAGCCCCTCGTAGAGGAAGGTGGCCACGGCGGCCAGCCCCACGGCGAAGGCCACGGGGGCGCCTGCCACCAGGCCGAGAAAGAAGACACCGAACAGAATGGCCAGGCCCATGTCAGTTACCCTCGTTGGATTCGTTAGCGGTAATGCGCGACACGATATTGGCCACGGAGAACAGCACGATCAGCACGCCGCAGATCACCAGGGGCGCGGCGCGCCAGCTCTCGGCGAGGCGGATCATCGGTATCGCCCGCTCCAGGTTGGCCATCACCAGGCCCCAACCCTGGTAGGCCATGAAGGCGCCGAAGGCGATAACGAAGAGATCGGCGACATAGCGGAAGACCGTCCTGAAGGGCTCGGGCATGCCTTCGCGCACGAAGTCGATGCTCAAGTGGGAATTTCCCCTGACCCCAGCCGCGGCCCCCAGGCAGGTGATGTAGACCACCAGCAGCAGGGCAGCCTGCTCGACCCAGGTCGGCGTGTTGTTGAGGACGTAGCGGCCGAACACCAGCCAGCCGAAGATGGCGATGAGGAAGACGAGCATGACGCCCGCCACCGCCAGGCAAAGGTTGGCCAGGCCATCCAGTATCTTGCCGGTGATTTTCTTCAGGCGGGGAAGCGTCACGGCAGCCTCGACATCGACATAGGTTCTCATGGGCATAAGCCTCCTTCCCCCTTGGCGCACTGGCGCCAAGGGGGCATTGCAGCGAAGCTCAGTTCGAGTTCCGGATGGCGTTGACCAGGCTCTCGAGGTCGGGATTCGCCTCGATGAAGCCCGCATAAACCGGTCCCATGAGCTGCTGGAAGGCGGCCTTGTCCTCCACCTCGTTGACCTGGATGCCAGCGTCCAGCACGACCTGGCGGCTCGCCTCGGAGCCCTCGACCCACAGCTCACGCTGCATTGCCGAGGCCTTGATCGCCTCCTCGCGCACGATCTCCTGGTCCTCGGCGGAGAGCGCCTCCCAGCTCGCCCTGGCAATGCACAGGCACTCGGGAATGATCAAGTGTTCCGTGAGAGAGTAGTACTCGGCGGCCTCGTAGTGGTTGCTGGACTGGAAGGAGGGATAGTTGTTCTCCGCGCCGTCGAGCACGCCGGTCTTCAACGACTGATATACCTCACCATAGGCCATCGGCGTCGCGTTGCCGCCCAGCGCCTCGATCATGTCGACGTAGAGGTCGTTGTTCATGACCCGAATCTTCAGCCCCTGCACGTCCTCGGGCGTGCGGATGGGACGCTTGGTGTTGTAGAGGCTACGCTCACCGGAGTCGAACCAGGAGAGGGCCACCAGGTTCTTCTCGGCGAGGGCGTCGGCAAACTGCTGGCCGATCTCGCCATCCATGACCTCGTGCATGTGCTCGACGCTGCTGAAGATGAAGGGCAGCGAGAGTACGTTGGTCTCCGGCACGATGGGTCCCATCGGTCCCATGTTGAAGTTGGCGAAGTTCAGCACGCCATTGCGGGTCTGCTCGATGGCATCGGGCTGGTCGCCGAGCACGCCGTTATTGTAGACCTGGGCCGTGATGCGCCCTTCGGTACGCTCGGTCACATTCTCGGCGAAGGCTTCCAGCGCCACGGTGTTGGGATAGCCCGGCGGATGGATGTTCCAGCCGCGCCAGGTGTCGGCCTGCACCGGCAGCGCCATGGTCACCAGGGTGGCGGAAGCGGCAATGGCATAGAACGTCTTGGTTGTTGAGGTTGTTTTCATGACGTACTCCTCGCTGTTTTTCTAAGGTATGAGCTTACGTGGGTGGGTCTTACAACTGCTGTGCGATGCCGACGAGTTTTTCCAGCTGATTACGCTCCTCCGAAGTGGGCATGACCAGAGGGGCCCGGACACTCCCGGCCGGCCGGCCGATGATCTCCGCACCTGCCTTGATCAGGCTGACGGCATAGCCTGGCTTTCGATCCCTGAGATCCACGAAGGGAATGAAGAAGTCGTTGGTGATCCGCTTCACGACCTCGGCATTGCCCGCGCGGAGTTCCTGGTAGAACTTCACTGCCATGTCCGGCACGAAGTTGAACACGGCGGAGGAATAGGTATTCACCCCGATGGCGAGATAGGCCTCGGCGAAGATCTCGGCGGTGGGAACGCCACCCACGTAGACCAGGCGATCGCCAATGGTCTTGATGATCTTGTTCAGCGCCTGGATGTCGCCCTTGCCGTCCTTGAGGCCGATCAGGTTGGGGCAAGCATCGGCAAGCCGGCGGACCGCATCGACGTCGAGCACGCCGTTTCCGCGGTTGTAGTAGATGATATTGAGATCGGTCCAGTCGCATATCTCACGGGCATATTCCACCAAGCCGTCCTGAGGGCATTCGGTCAGGTAGGGCGGCATCAGCAGGATGCCATCGGCTCCCGCTTCTTCGGCGGCCTTGGCAAAGGCCTTGCCGCTGGCAACGCTCAGGCCCGAGCTGGCGATGACCGGGAGCCTGCCGGCGACGGTTTCCACGGCCACACGAACCACATCGCGGTACTCGTCGAGCGTGAGGTTGAAGAATTCACCCGTGCCGCCGGCGACGAACACGGCCGAGATATCGTGGCTGACGAACCACTCCAGACGACGACGGTAACTTTCGGCATCGAACCGCCCCTCCTTATCGAAATCGGTAATGGGGAAGGACAGCAATCCATCGCCCAAGGCTTCCATCACGGCTGCTCTGGAAAACTTCACGGAGACATCCTCTTGTTCATACATCGGCCCGTTGGAAGGCAACCCCTGTTGATCAGGAGACAACCTATCCCGCTAGTTGTCATACATCATACAACTTAAAAGGGAAAATGCGCGCCGGCAAGTCGTCCATGGACATTAGCGACTAAAGTTCAATGCCTAGGCTTGAGCGGCAGACGATCAGCCCAGATCGCCGAACCGGTACTGCAGCAGCGACAGCGCCACCACCGGGGCCGTCTCGGTGCGCAAGATGCGCGGGCCGAGGGAGAGCGGGGAGAAACCTGTGGCCGTGGCGGCCTCGACTTCGGCGGAGGAGAGGCCACCCTCGGGCCCGATCAGCAGGGCGACGGCGGCGGGAGGGCTGCTGCGCTCGAGGGCGCCTGCCGTACCGGGGTGCAGCACCAGGCGCAGGGGCTCGCTGCGATGGCCCAACCACTCGGCCAGGAGCAGGGGTGCATGAACGGTAGGCACCACGGCGCGGCCGCACTGTTCGCAGGCGCTGGCGGCCACCGCCTGCCAGTGGGCGAGCTTCTTCGCCTCGCGCTCGCCCTTGAGACGCACGTCGCCGTGCTCGGTATAGAGCGGCGTGATGGCGGCGACGCCAAGCTCGACGGCCTTCTGGATGGCGTAGTCCATGCGGTCGCCCTTGGAAATCGCCTGGCCCAGGTGCACCACCAGTGGCGATTCGCCACGGCCCGCCTCCACCGCCTCGATGCGCGCCACCACCCGCTTGCGGCTCGCCTCGACGAGCACCGCCCGGGCCTCGAGGCCGGCGCCGTCGAAGAGCCGCAGCGGTGCGCCTTCGCCCAGGCGCAGCACCCGCGCCACATGGCGCGCCTGCCCCTCGGGCAGAACGACGTCGCCGCCGACGGTGAAGTCGGCGGCGACGTGGATACGCGGACCCGATGACACGCAGCGCGCCTTACTGGGTGGTCTGCTCGCCCTGCTGCTGGGCCTGCTCGGCCTCGCGCTTCTTCTTCTGGGCGAAGATCGCCTCGAAGTTGACCGGCGCCAGCATCAGGGGCGGGAAGCCGCCACGGTTGACCAGGTTGTCGACGCACTCACGGGCGTAGGGGAACAGCACGTTGGGACAGAAGGCCCCCAGGGTGTGCTCGAGCTGCGCGCCCTCGATGCCGCTGATGCGGAACAGGCCGGCCTGTTCGATCTCGGCCAGAAAGGAGGTAGTACCCTCTTCGCTATGGCGTACCTGGGCGGTCACCTTGATCGTCACCTCAAAGAGGTCTTCGCCGACCTTGCTGCTGCTGGTATTCAGGTCCAGGCTGACCTTGGGCTTGAACGGCTGCTGGAAAACCGCCGGCGAGTTCGGCGCCTCGAAGGAGATGTCCTTGACGTAGATGCGCTGAACGGCGAACTGGAGCTGCTGCTTGTTTTGCTGGTCCGCCGCGGCCGCCTGGTTGCCGCCGGCGGCGTTCTGGCTGTTCTCTTCGGCCATGGGAAAGATTCCTTTATTGCGTCGTGCGTCTTGTGTATTGGCTATTTCTTGACCATTGGCAGGCCGTCGGCCTGCCACTGCATCATGCCGCCCTTGAGCTTGTAGACCCGGGAGAAGCCGGCCTTGGTCAGCTTGGCCACGGTGATGCCGGACGCCTGGCCGCTCTTGCAAACCACGACGATCGGCTTGTCCTTGACCTTCTCGAGCTCACCGATGCGCTCATCGATGCGGCTCTGGGGGATGTTGCGTGCGCCGGCGATGTGGCCGGCCTTGAAGTCGCCCGCCTCGCGGGTGTCCACGACCACGGCATCCTCGCGATTGACCAACTGGGTCGCCTGGCTGGAGGTCACGCCGCTGGAGGCGCTGTTGCGGACCTCGTAGGCGACCCAGGCAGCCAGCACCATGAGGAAGGCGGCCACCAGAAGCGGGTGATTCTGCACGAATTCGAACAGCTGATCGATCATGGGTCCGGCACACTCTTCTCGGGAATATCGAAAATCATCGGTAGGGTAGGGCACCCGGGAGCGTGAGTATACACCAAGCAGGGGCGCCCGCGGCATGACCCGCCGGCGATGAGCCGGAACCATGACGCTTGCCTGACCGTGCGTTATGATGCCGCAAGCCGAATCAAGTCGCGACCCCCGTCGTCCAGGAGCCTGTCTCGTACGGCCTGAAATCGACGCAGGAGTCCGCCGCCGCGCCAGTGCCAGGTAGCCAAGAGGGCGCGGACAGCCTCCCGGACAGCCTCCCGGACGGCCCGGCGTCGCGCCCACCACGCTCAAGAGGTCCACGCCCCCCATGACGACCCAGACCGCACCACGCCCCGTTGCCCTGATCATCCTCGACGGCTACGGCCACAATCCCGACCCCACCGATAACGCGGTGGCCGCGGCGCGTACCCCGAACATGGATCGGCTGTGGCAGGAGCAGCCCCATGCCCTGCTGCATACCGATGGCAAGTACGTGGGCCTGCCCGAGGGGCAGATGGGCAACTCCGAGGTCGGCCACATGAATCTGGGCGCAGGCCGAGTCGTGTACCAGGAACTCACCCGTATCTCCAAGGCGATCGAGGATGGCGATCTCGACGTCATCGCCGCGCTGGTCGACGCCATCGACGCTGCGGTAGACGCAGGCCGCGCCGTGCACCTGCTGGGCCTGCTCTCGCCGGGTGGCGTACACAGCCACGAGGACCATATCCTGGCCATGGCCGAACTGGCCGCCCGCCGCGGCACCCAGCGCATCTACGTGCACGGCTTCCTCGACGGCCGCGACACGGCGCCGCGCAGCGCCCTGGCTTCCATCGAGCGCACCAACGCCCGGCTCGCCGAACTGGTCGGCGCCGACAACGGCTTCGTCGCCTCGATCATCGGCCGTTACTTCGCCATGGACCGCGACAACCGCTGGGACCGCGTCGAAAAGGCCTACCGGCTGCTCACCGAGGGCGTCGGCGAGTTCGAGGCCAGCAGCGCCGAAGAGGGCCTGCGTGCCGCCTACGACCGCGGCGAGAATGACGAATTCGTCTCCGCTACCGTCATCCGCAACGGCGAAGGCCCCGCAAGCATCGCCGACGGTGACGCCGCCATCTTCATGAACTTCCGCGCCGACCGCGCCCGCGAGCTGACCCGCGCCTTCGTCGAGGACGGTTTCAGCGGTTTTCCGCGCCGCGTGCGCCCGGCGCTTGCCGGCGGCAGCCTGGTCACCCTGACCCAGTACGCCGCCGACATTCCCGCCCCGGCCGCCTTCCCGCCCGCGGACCTGCACAACACCCTGGGCGAGGTGATGGAACAACGCGGCCTGACCCAGCTGCGCATCGCCGAGACCGAGAAGTACGCTCACGTCACCTTCTTCTTTTCCGGGGGTCGTGAGGCCGAATTCATGGGCGAGACCCGCGTGCTGGTGCCGTCGCCGCAGGACGTCAAGACCTACGACGAGAAGCCCGAGATGAGCGCCGAGGAGGTGACCGACCGTCTGGTAGAGGCAATCGATTCGGGCCAATACGATCTGATCGTGTGCAACTACGCCAACGGCGACATGGTCGGCCATACCGGCGACTTCGACGCCGCGGTCAAGGCCATCGAGACGGTGGACGCCTGCGTCGGGCGCGTTGTGGAGGCGATCGAGCGCGCCGGCGGCGCCTGCCTGGTCACTGCCGACCACGGCAACGCCGAACAGATGGTCAACCCCGATACCGGCGTGGCCCAGACCGCCCACACCACCTTCGAGGTACCGCTGATCTACGTGGGGCCGCAGTCAATCAAGCTACGCGACGATGGCCGCCTGTGCGACATCGCGCCGACGCTGCTGACCATGATGGATCAGCCGATTCCCGAGGAGATGACCGGCCGGGTGCTGATCGAGCCGGCATGATGGACCGCGAGCCCTGACAGGCATGAACCGAACCCGGCAGCATCACGCCCTGGGCGCCGTGTTGGTGGCCCTGCTCCTGCTGTCGGGCCTGTCCATGGCCGGGCTGGGATTGCCCAGCGCGCAAGCCCAGCCCAGCGAACGGGAAGCCCGCGAGCGCCTCGACGCCATCGGCAGCGAGATCCAGGCGGCCAACCGTCGCATCGGCGAGACGCGGCAGGCCCAGGACGAGGCCACCCGCGAGCTGCGCCAGGTGGAAACCGCCCTGGCCGAGACCCACCGGCGGCTGGACGCGATCCAGGCCGACCGTCGCCGCCTTGGCGACGAGATTGCCGCGCTAGAGTCCGCTCGCGACGATCTCCAAGCCGAACGGGCCGAGCAGGTCGAGATGCTCAACGCCCAACTGGACGCCCTCTATCGCCTGGGCCTCACCCCACAGCTCAAGTTGCTGCTCAACCAGGACGACCCGGCACGGCTCGACCGGCTGCAGACCTATCTCAACCGCCTGGCGCGGGCGCGCAACGAGCGGCTCGACGAGATCGCCCGGCTCGATGCCGAACTCGCCGAGAACCGCCGCGAGCAGCAGACCCGCGGCGAACGGCTGGACTCCCTGGCCGAAGAACTGGGCCAACGCAGCAGCGAGCTGGCCGCACGCATGGCCGAGCGCGAACGCCTGGTGGCGGAGCTGGACACCCGCTACAGCGACGAGCAATCACGCCTGGTACGCCTCGACCGCGACCGCAGCGAGGCAGAGCGGGTACTCGAGCAGGTGCGCGAGGAGCTTGCCCGGCTGCAGCAACCGCCGCCTTCCACCGCCATCGAGCGCACCCGGGGCGACCTGCCCTGGCCGGTACAGGGCAACGTCACCTCCCACTATCGGCGTGGCGATGGCGTGCACTATAACGGCATACTGATCGAGGCCCGGGAAGGCACACCGGTTGCCGCGGTGCACGCCGGGCGGGTGGTCTTCGCCGACTGGATGCGCGGCTTCGGCAACCTGCTGATCATCGACCATGGTGACAATGTCATGACTCTTTACGCTCACCTGCAGCGGTTCAGCGCCGAGGTCGGCCAGGCCGTCACGCGCGGCGACGTACTCGGCACGGTGGGCACGAGCGGCGGCCACTCCACCCCGGCCCTCTACTTCGAGGTGCGCCGCAACGGCGACCCCATCGACCCCCAGGCCTGGATCGCACGGAGATGATCATGAGAGGGATTTCACAAGCCCCGGACCACGGGATATGCTGGACAGCCTCGCCTCGCAACAGCGGAGTTCGCATGCCTTCACGCCCTGCCCGCCCACTGCCCGCACCACGACGCCTGCTGGCGGCGTTGCTGCCCATGGCATTGCTGGCACTGCCTCTCGCCGCTCCCCCAGCCGCCGCCCAGGCGACGCCGGCTGCGGACGAGCTGCCATTGGAGGACATTCAGACCTTCGCCGAGGTGTTCGAGCGCATCAAGCGGGCCTATGTCGAGGAGGTCGATGACAGCACGCTGCTGCGCAACGCCATGCGTGGCATGCTCAGCGAACTCGACCCCCACTCCGCCTATCTCGATCGCAACGAGTTCCAGAGCCTGCGGGAATCCACCGAAGGCGAGTTCGGCGGCATCGGTATCGAGGTGGGGCTCGAGGAAGGGCGCCTGACGGTCATCACGCCGATCGACGACACTCCCGCCTCCCGGGCCGGGCTACAGGCGCGCGACGTGATCACGGAAATAGACGGAACCTCCACCGAGCGCCTCTCGCTACAGGAGTCCGTGACCCTGATGCGCGGCGAGCCGGGCAGCCAGATTCAACTGACCATCTTGCGCAGCGGCGAGGAGGCTCCCCTCGACGTGACCCTGACCCGCGAGATCATTCGTACCGAAAGCGTGCGCAGCGAGATGCTGGAAGCGGGCTACGGCTACCTGCGGGTCAGTCAGTTCCAGAGCCGCACCGGCGAACAGGTCGCCAATGCCGTTCGCCGCATGGAGCGCGACGGAGCGCTGCAGGGGCTGGTGCTCGACCTGCGCAACAACCCGGGAGGCGTGCTGCAAGCCGCCGTCGCCGTGGCCGATGCCTTCCTCGAAAGCGGTCTGGTGGTCTATACCGAAGGCCGCCTGCCGGACACTCAGATGCGCTTCTCGGCCAGCCGTGAGACGGCCGCCCCCGACGTGCCGCTGGTGGTATTGATCAACGGTGGCAGCGCTTCCGCGGCGGAAATCGTCGCCGGCGCGCTGCAGGACCAGCGCCGTGGAGTGATCATGGGCACCGAGAGCTTCGGCAAGGGTTCGGTTCAGCAGGTCATGCCGCTGGGCAATGGCGAAGGGCTGAAGCTGACCACGGCGCTCTACTACACGCCCAACGGGCGCTCGATCCAGGCGCTGGGCATCGAACCCGACGTTACCGTGGTGCGCGGCCGGGTAGAGGTAACCGAGGGCAGCCGCCAGCTGCGCGAAGCCGACCTCGAAGGCCACTTGCGCTCGCGCAGCGAGCCACGGGCGGCCACCGGCGAGATGGCCGAACGGCTACGCGAGGACTATCAGCTCGGCGAGGCGCTCAACCTGCTGAAGGCGCTGAACGTGCTGGAGCGGCGATAACTCCGAGCCGCCCGTACTTTCGCCCTGGCTCGGCGCCAGGGCGAAGCCTCAACGGCAGGAAGCCGGCAGCCGCCCGCGGTCGCCGATCGCCTGGCGCATCAGCAGCCGCTTGACCGGCGTGAGCCGATCGACGCCGGAGAGCCCCAGGTTGCGCGTCAACGTGAGCAACGGGTGACGTGTACCGAACAGCAAGCGGAAACCGTCCATCAGCGCCAGCATGGCAGCATTGTCGCCGCGGCGACGGCGCGAGTAGCGCTCCAGCATGCGCGGCTCGCCCAGGGCGATGCCGCGACGCCGCGCAGCGAGCAGTTCCTCGGCCAGCACCGCAGCATCCATCAGCCCCAGGTTGACGCCTTGGCCCGCCAGCGGGTGGATGCTGTGAGCCGCATCGCCCACCAGGGCGAAACCCGACTTCACGTAATGCTCGGCATGGCGCTGGGTCAGCGGCACCGCCAGCGCCCGGTCGGCCACCTCCACCGTCCCCAGGCGCGCCTCGAAGGCCGCTTCCAGCTCGCGGCCCAGCGCCTCGGGAGGAAGCGCCGCCAGTCGTTCGGCTTCCTCGGGCGAGGTCGACCAGACGATCGAACAGTAGCGCTCGTCGCCATTCACCGTCAGCGGCAGAAACGCCAGCGGGCCGGTCTTGAGGAAGACTTGGCGGGCTACGCTGCCATGCCCGCGCTCGGTACGTACCGTGGTCACCAGCGCGACATGGCCGGTATCCTGAGCCCTGACCGGGATGTCTGCCATCTTGCGCAGGGGCGAGTGCGCGCCATCGGATGCTACCACCAGTGGTGCCGACAGGCGCCGGCCGTCCTCAAGCACCACCTCGCGCCCCGCCGGACCTACGCTCAGCCCGGTCACGCGCATGCCGAGTTGCACGCTGACCGTGGGAAGTTCAGCCAGACGTCTCTCGAGAGCCGCCAGGATCACGTCGTTCTCGACGATATGCCCGAGCAGCGGGACGCCAGCCTGCTCCGCTGAGAAGTTCACCTCGCCGCTGCCTTCGCTGTCCCACACCTGCATGTAGCGATAGGGCGTCACCCGGCGAGTTTCCATCCAGGGCCAGGCCCCCAGGACTTCGAGCAGCCGCTGGGATACCGGCGTCAGGGCGCTGACGCGCATCGCCGGCAGGCCCTTGCCCACCTCGTCGGCCGCCAGCGGCTCGGGACGGGCGTCGAGCAGGGCCACGGCAACTCCCGCCTGGCCCAGCAGCGCCGCCAGCGCGGCTCCTACCATGCCGCCACCCACCACGATGACCTCGAAGTGCGTTGTCGACTGCTCCGCCGTTTCCGTCATTGTTCACTCTCTCGTTCATGGCCACTTCGACCGATGCCGGCGGTGCGCAGCCTATCATTCCGATGTTGCCTCAACGCTCCAGCCCCATGGCTCGGCGGGCCAGCCCACGGCGCAGCGGGCCGAGCAGGTTGAGTCCCACCAGCCCCGCCGCACGGGCGTGCGCCAGCAGGCCGCTATCGACACCGAACAGGCGCACCAGGCCATCGCTGAAGCGGATCACATGGTGTCGGTCGACGATACGCCTGGCCTCGAAGTCGCGCAGTGTCAGCATCCCGCCAAGCGGTTCGCCGTCGGTCAACGCCTGCTCCAGCGCGGCCACCAGGTCCGTCACGCCGCGCAGCGCCAGGTTGAAACCCTGGCCGGCCACCGGGTGCAGCGAATGAGCGGCGTTGCCCAGTACCGCCAGCCCCGGGCGAATGGTTTCCCGCGCGGTGACCAGCGTCAGCGGGTAGGCATGGCGGCTGCCGACGCGCCGAAAGCGCCCGGCCCGGTCGCCGAAGGCCTGCTGCAGTTCGGCCAGGAAATCGCCGTCTCCCAGCGCCAGACGGGGTTTCTCTCGCCCCGCGTGGTGGGTCCAGATCAGCGTCATCTGCTGTCCCGGCAACGGTAGCAGGGCAATCGGTCCCTCACGGGTGAAGCGTTCGTAGGCCACCCCGTCGTGTGGCTGGCTCATCTCGACGTTGGCGCTCAGCGCTACCTGATCGTATGGCACCGAGTCGCTGGCGATACCCAACTGCTCCTTGAGCCCCGAGCGGCCGCCGTCGGCCAGCACCGTCAGGCCGGCCCGCAGCGTACAGCCATTGGAAAGGGTGAGTCGATAACCTTCGGCCTCGGGCGCGATCGTCTCCACGCTGGCGGGGCAGTGCCAGTCGATGGGCAGCTCGGCCAGGCGACGATGCAGCACACGACCCATCCAGGCATTGGGAATGACATAGCCCAGCGCCGGCTGGTCAAGTTCGGCGGCAGTGAGACGCGTAACCCCCAGGCGGCCCCTTTCGCTGACGTGGATGCGCAGGATGGCCGCCGCCTGCTCGGCCATCACCGACCACAGCCCCATGGCGCGAAAGCGCTCCGCCGAACCCTGGGCGATGGCGCTGGAGCGAGCATCGAAGCTGGGCTGCCAGGGCGCCGTGACAGCGTCGGGCATGGGAGTCGCTTCGATCACCGCGACCGTGAGCCCATATCGCTCGATCAGCGGCGCCAGGGCACAGGCCAGGCTGGCGCCCACCAGGCCTCCGCCGACGATAGCGACATCGACCTGACGGTCGGCTCCCGCGCTCATGCTGAAGGGCCGTTACTACGGCCCCTCATAGCGTAACGTAAATTACGTAATGTCATGGAAACCAATTCTCTCTTTGATCATTCTCTAGCCATCATGGCTTCGATTTCCGCCACTCGCTTGGGCACCTCGGCGGTCAGTACTTCATGCCCCTCGGCGGTGACAGCCACGTCGTCCTCGATCCGAATACCGATACCGCGAAACCGCTGGGGGATATCCTCATCGGCCGGGATATACAGCCCGGGCTCCACCGTCAGTACCATGCCCGGCTCCAAGGGGCGCGGCTTGCCCTCGAGGCGATAGTCGCCCACGTCGTGAACGTCGAGCCCCAGCCAGTGCGAGGTCGAGTGCAGGTAGAAGCGCTTGTAGCTCTCGTCCTCGATACGCGCCTTGACGTCACCATCGAGCAGGCCTAGCTGGATCAACCCGGTGGTGAGGTCGCGCACCACGCCTTCGTGCAGCTCGGTCAGGGTGGCACCGGGGCGCACGGCGGCCACGGCACGCTCCTGGGCCGCCAGTACCATCTCGTACAGTTCGCGCTGGGCATCGCCGAAACGACCACCGACCGGGAAGGTACGAGTGATATCGCCGGCATAGAGGTCGAACTCCACGCCAGCGTCGATCAGTACCAGCTCACCGTCACGTAACGGCTCGTTATTCTCGATGTAGTGCAGCACACAGGCGTTGGCACCGCCACCCACGATGCTGGCATAGGCCGGCCCGCTGCCACCGTGCCAGCGGAACTCGTGCTCCAGTTCGGCCTGGAGATGGTATTCGGCAAGACCAGGGCGGGCAGCGCGCATGGCACGGCAATGCGCCCGGGCCGAGACCCTGGCCGCATGGCGCATCAGGGCCAGTTCACCTTCGCTCTTGATCAGGCGCATCTCGTGCAACAGCGGCGCCAGGTCGGCATAGTTTCGCGGCGGCTGAGCGCCACGGCGAGCCCGGGCGGACAGCCGAGCGCGAACCTCGTCGGCCTGGGCCATGGCATCGCCATCGCCAAGCATCAGGTAGAGGCTGGTGCGGCCATCGAGCAAGGTTTCCAACTGCTCGTCGCGTTCGGCATTCTCGAAGGCCTGGTCGACACCGTGCTCGCGCACGGCGCCCTCGGCCCCCAGCCGGATGCCGGTCCAGGCCTCCAGGCTCGGATCACGATCCTGACAGAACAGCACGCTTTCGCCTTCGCTACGCCCCGGCAGCAGCAGCAGCAAGGCATCGGGCTCGGGAAAGCCGGTGAGGTAGTGAAAGTCGCTGTTCTGGCGGAAGGGGTAGTCGCTATCACGCGAGCGGGTGACGAGCGAGGCGCCCAGCAGCAGCACGGCACTATCCGCCGGTAGGCGCTTCATCAGCGCCGCGCGGCGGGCACGGTACTCGTCATTGCCGATCGGCGCGGGGCGGGGCAGGGGATCGGGCAGCATCATGGCTCCTTGCGTGCTCCGGAAGTGGAAGTCGTTTTAAGGAAGCACTGAACAAATCGGCGAGCGAGATGAAGCGCAAGGCGCACGGAGCACGGAGCACAGGAACCGGAGCATATGGGGTATATGTGAGGATTCCGAGCACCGCGCAACGCAGCGATTCGCTCGCGCAGGCATTTGTGCAGTGTTTCCTCAGTGGCGGGTGGGCTCGCCGCTTTCTACCTGCGGCTGGCCGGGGTGCTGTTCGGTGTAAAGCAGCATCGCCGCCATGCGGGCGTGCTCGGTCAGCGCGAACAGGTCGTTCTCGTTCTCGGCACTGTCGTCGATATCGGTCTCGATGTCGGCGATTCCGGCAAGGTCGTCCACGGCCTCGCGCAGCGCCACGGACCAGTTCTCGCGTGGGGCGTCGCCGGCATCGGTAATGACCTCGAGGAAGCCGAGGGTCCACTCCTGCAGGCCGCGGGCACGCTCGGCCAGCGAGAAGAGGTCGTCGGGCAGTAGCGGCTCGTAGTTGAGGGTACTGTCGGCAAGGGCCTCCAGGGTCTGGCGCCGCCAGGCCAGCAGTGCCTCGGCGCTCTCACGATCGCGGGGCTGCTCGACGCCAAGCCCCAGGCAGACTTCCTCCAGCCAGGCTTCGGCAGTGAGGTCATGGAGCGCCAGCTCGGCGCACAGGCGTCCGTCGAGAAAGGCGGGCGACTGCATGCTGCCATGGGAGAGGAAGAGGTCGGCCAGGGTGGAGAAATCCGGGCGATCGTCGTTCGGTGACATGAAAAATTCCTCATCGGATGGCGGTGAGTTGCCTCCTGCAGGCCACGCTGCGTTGACCGCCTGCAAAGGGCTCTCTTATAGTGGACGATTGAATTGATGTGTCTTGTTCCTCCGGATGTTACCGCATCGGGCGGACAAGCCGACACCGGAGCCCTCCATGAGCGATGATGCCACTCGCCCCACCGCACAGGTGACCCTGCTGGGCCGGCACTACGTGTTCGCCTGCAATGCCGGCGAAGAACGCAAGCTGGAGCGAGCCGCCCGCTATCTCGACCGCGCCATGCAGGGCATTCACTCCCAGAACAACCTGCTTGGCAGTGAGCGCGTGGCGCTCATGGCGGCGTTGAACATCGCCCACGAGCTGCTCGAGGTGCTGGACACCCGGCGCGGCGAGGAACAGCGGCTCGACCGCCTCAGCGAACGCCTGGAGCAGGCCATGGCGGGTGCTGCGCCGAGTCAGCGCTCTTCTGCCGAATGACATTGGACCCGCCCGTGAGCTCTGTTAGGATGAAGGAGTTCCCTGGGGTGTTGGCCAGTCGTTAAAGTCCCTCGAGCCTATGAGCAATACCCAGGGCGGTCATCAGCTAGCCGGACCCGTGTGCATGTCCGTGCGTCGGAAAGCCTGACGGTTCGGCTGCGGCCACCCACCTTGAACCAAGGGTTCAAGGGCCAGAACGACAGCGGCACTCTGGGGAACCCTACCTTATCATGCACGCTCTGCACGACCCTCTCGTCTCCGCGACCTTCTCTTCCCGGCGCCAGCTGCGCCAGGAACTGCGCCGTCGACGGCGAGCACTCAGCCCACAACAGCGACGCCGGGCCGGTTCGGCCCTGTGCCGACGCCTACGCCAGCTACCCGAGGTGAGACGGGCCCGGCGCGTGGCGCTCTATCTGCCCAACGATGGCGAAATCGATCCCCGCTCGCTGATTCCCTGGCTGACCCGCCGCGGAGTACGGGTCTACCTGCCCGTACTGAAGCCGCTGTCGGAAAACAGCCTGTGGTTCGTACACTACCACCCCGGCACGCCCATGCGGCGCAACCGCTTCGGCATACCGGAGCCGCAAACGCGGCATGGCGCTCATCGCGCCCGGCGGCTGGCGACCTGGGCACTGGACTTGATCCTGCTGCCGCTGGTGGGCTTCGACGAACAAGGCCAGCGCATGGGGATGGGGGGTGGCTTCTACGACCGCAGCCTGGCCTTCACCCGGCGCCCTGGCCCACGGCCCACGCTGATTGGCCTGGCCCATGATTGCCAGCGGGTGGACCATCTGCCAACGGCGCCCTGGGACGTGCCGCTGGATGCCATCGTCAGCGATGCGCGGGTGGTGCACCCTGAGGTCGCCCGCCGTCCAGACCGGCGCTGTAGTAAGTCGGAGCCATAAAAAACCGGCCGAAGCCTGGCTTCGACCGGTCTTGAGGTTATCTGTCCATGGCACTGTCTGCCGACTCAGCCGCCTGCCAGCGCCTGGGCATAGCCAGTGACCACCACACCAATGCCAAAGGCCAGCACCAGTGCCATGATCAGATCGGGCTTACGCTTCATTGTTACCTGCTCCTGACGTTCCCGTGATTGAACATCGTCGCGAGGAGGACCCGCGACAGCGCCGACTATAGGGCCTGTGACACGTTGATGACAACTGGTTCAAGCAACGATTACATAATGAAACCCAAGCCAATTCCCGGCTTTGGAGTAAGTCACCGCTTACCAACCTAATCCTTCCAGGTTTCAAGCCATAAACAGGCGGTAGGCGTCGTTGTCCGACTCCTTCCAGTAGCGATAGCCGATCTCGTCGAAATACTCCTCGACGTGAGAACGATCGCCGTTGGGTACCTGCATGCCAACCAGCACGCGGCCGAAGGCGGCCCCATGGTTGCGATAGTGGAACAGCGAGATGTTCCAGTCCTGAGGCAGGTGGGTAAGGAAGTTCATCAGGGCACCGGGGCGCTCGGGGAACTCGAAGCGATAGACCTCCTCATCGAAGTGCTGCTTGGGCCGGCCGCCGCCGAGATGGCGGATGTGCAGCTTGGCCAGCTCGTTGTCGGTGAGATCGACCACCGGATAGCCCGCTTCACGCAGCTTGTCGATTACCGACTGACGATCCTCACCGCCCGGCTTGACCTGCACGCCAACGAAGATGTGCGCCTCCTCGGGGTCGGCATAGCGGTAGTTGAACTCGGTAACCATGCGCTTGCCGACGGTACGGCAGAACTTCTTGAAGCTGCCGGGTCGCTCGGGAATGGTCACGGCCAGGATCGCCTCGCGCTGCTCGCCGAGTTCGGTACGCTCGGCGATGTGCTGCAGGCGATCGAAGTTGGTGTTGGCCCCGGAGTTGATGCACAGCAGGGTCTGGCCCTCGACCCCGGTCTGCTGGATGTACTTCTTGAGCCCGGCCAGCGACAGCGCACCCGAGGTTTCCGATACCGCCCGGGTGTCGTCGAAGATGTCCTTGACCGCCGCGCACATCTCGTCGGCGTTGACGGTGATGACGTCGTCGATCAGGTCACGCACGATCTTGAACGGCACCTTGCCGATCTGCGCCACCGCCACACCTTCGGCGAACACGCCGACCTGCTCCAGCGTCACACGCTTGCCGGCGGCGAGCGCCGCCTTGAGGCAGGCGCTGTCCTCGGCCTCGACGCCGATCACCTTGATGTCGGGCCGCAGGTACTTGACGTAGGCTGCTACGCCGGCAATCAGCCCACCGCCGCCCACCGGCACGAAGATGGCGTCCAGCGGCCCGCTGTGCTGGCGCAGGATCTCCATGGCCACGGTGCCCTGGCCGGCGATGACGTCGATGTCGTCGAAAGGAGGGATGTAGGTGTAGCCGTGTTCGGCGATCAACTCCTGGGCGTGCTCGGCGGCAGCGGCAAAAGCATCGCCCTTGAGCACGACCTTGGCGCCGCGGGCGCGCACCGCCTGGACCTTGATCTCCGGGGTGATGCGCGGCATGACGATCACCGCCTTGACGCCCATCAGCCTGGCCGCCATGGCCAGCCCCTGGGCATGGTTGCCGGCCGAGGCGGCGATCACGCCCTTGGCCTTCTGTTCCTCGGAGAGCTGCGCCATCTTGTTGTAGGCGCCGCGAATCTTGAACGAGTAGACGGGCTGCAGGTCCTCGCGCTTGATCAGGATCTGGTTGTTGAAGCGCCGTGACAGGAAGGGGGCAGGCGAGATGGGCGTTTCGCGAGCGGCTTCGTAGACATGAGCCTGGAGGATCTTCTTGACGGTAGCTTCGAGCATCCTGATGTCCCGGAGGAAAGTGGTGCAGAGGGGCGGCAGCGTCTGCTGCACTGCAGAGAACCCCTATAGGTAGCATCTCTGCAACCTCGTCGTCCAGCGAACGCGTCGGCACAAGGCCTCGTCTGGCCTATAATGACGCGGCACCCGCCACTCAGAGATGCGAGCAAGACATGACCCAGGACGAACTGAAGGACGCCGTGGCCGCCGCCGCCATCGCAGAGATCGAACCGTGGCTCGAGCGCGACACCATCCTCGGTATCGGCACCGGCTCCACCGCCAACCTGTTCATCGACCGCCTGGCGCGGCTACGCGATGACTTCAAGGGCGCCGTGGCCAGCTCCGAAGCCAGCGCCGAACGCCTGCGTGGCCATGGTATCGAGGTGTTCGAGCTCAACCACGTCGGCACGGTGCCTTTTTACATCGATGGCGCAGACGAAGTGAACGCTCACTTGCACATGATCAAGGGCGGCGGTGCGGCGCTGACCCGCGAGAAGATCGTGGCGGCCTGCGCCGAACGCTTCATCTGCATCGCCGATGGTTCGAAGCGGGTCGATCGCCTCGGTGCCTTCCCGCTGCCGGTCGAGGTGATCCCCATGGCGCGCTCCTACGTGGCGCGGGAACTGGTCAAGCTGGGCGCTGATCCGGTCTACCGCGAAAGGGTCGTCACCGATAACGGCAACCAGATCATCGATTGCTTCGAGTTCATGATCGACGACCCGGTCGCCATGGAGGCGCGCCTCAACGCCATCGTCGGCGTGGTCACCAACGGCCTGTTCGCCGCGCGCGGCGCCGACGTGCTGCTGCTGGGCACCGAGCAGGGCGTGGAGCGCTTGACCCCCGCTTGAGCTAGGGCCTGGCGGTGAAGCGAAAGCTTACTCGCCGGGCAGCAGGCGCTGCAGCCCGGCCAGGGTGCGCGCCAGGGCACCGCGATTGGCCGCGACCACCGCCAGGCCGGCTTCGGCCAGGCGGTGCCGTTCGGCCTCGTCGAGAAACAAGGTGACCAGGGTGTCGGCCAGTGCCACGCTGTTGGCCACCTCGACCAGCGCGCCGCCTTGACGCAGGGTTTCGGCCACCTCGGCGAAGTTGGCCAGCTCAGGCCCGGTCAGCACCGGCACGCCCATGGCGGCGGGTTCGAGCAGGTTGTGACCTCCCACCGGCACCAGGCTGCCGCCGACGAAGGCGAGGTCGGCGGCGCCGTAGAGCATCAGCAGCTCGCCCATGGTGTCGCCCAGGTAGACGGCGGTGCGTTCGTCGGGCCATTCGCCGAGCGAGCGCCGCGCCAGTGTCATGCCGCGCTCGCGGCAGAGTTCGGCCACCGCGTCGAAACGCTGGGGATGGCGAGGTACAAGAATCAGCAGGGCATTGGCGTAGTGCTGGCGCAGCCGGGCATGGGCCTCCAGCAGCTGCTGATCCTCACCGGGGTGGGTGGAACCGGCCACCCACACGGGGCGTGAGCCGAGGCGCGTGCACAGGCGCTTGCTGCCTTCGTTCGACGCGTCGTCGGGCGTCAGGTCGTACTTGAGCGATCCCACCACGTCGATTCGCGTGGCCGGCATGCCCAGTTCGCGAAAACGCTCGGCGTCGCCGCGCGACTTGGCGGCCAGCCAGTCGAGCTGGGCGAGGGCCACCACCATCAGCGGGCGCAGACGACGATAACCACGAAAAGCGCGTGGCGAGAGGCGACCATTGACCACCGCCGTGGGTACGCCGAGGCGGTGACATGCCGCCAGCAGGTTGGGCCAGATCTCGGTCTCGAAGAAGAGGGCCAGCTCAGGCGACAGCCGTGCAACGAAGCGGCGCGCGGCATCGGGATAGTCGAGCGGTACGAAGTAGTGCTGCAAACGTTCGGTTTCGCCGGCCTGTCGCCTCGCCTCGATCAAGGCGTGCACCCGCTCGGCGCCGGTGGCGGTCATGGTGGTCACCACCAGGCGATGCTTCGGATAGCGTTCCAGCAGCGCCTCGATCAGTGGGCGGGCGGCCTGCACCTCGCCCACCGAGGCACAGTGCAGCCATAGCCGGGGCACGCCAATGGGTGAGCGCGGAATCACCCCGAGCCGCTCCCGCCTCAGGTTGGTGAGCGCATGCTCACGCCAGACCCGCCGCCAGACGAGAGGCGAAAGCAGGTAGAGCGCCGTGGAATATAGCCAGCGGGGCCAGCGACGGGACACCGCCCTCATCAGCTTTCGCGGTCGAGGATGGTGGCAATCATGGCCGTGGTGGACACGCCATCCTCGAAGCCCAGCACCTTGACCTCACCACCGGCGGCACGTACCGCATCGCCTCCGGCGATCTCTTCCACGCGGTAATCGCCGCCCTTGACCAGTACGTCGGGCAACACCGCCTCGATCAAACGCTGCGGGGTATCCTCGCTGAACGGTACCACCCAGTCCACCGCCCCTAGACCTGCCAATACCTGCATGCGACGAGCCAAGGGATTGATCGGTCGCGTGGGTCCCTTGAGCCGGCCGATGGAAGCATCGTCGTTGACCGCGACTATCAGCCGGTCACCGAGCTGACGGGCGTGCTCCAGGTAGGCCACATGGCCGGCATGCAGGATGTCGAAACAGCCGTTGGTCATCACTACCCGCTCACCACGCAACTGGGCGGCGCGCACCGCCTCGATCAATGGCGCCTCGCCGATGACGCCGAATTCGGCCAGCTTGTCGCCATGCACGGCGGTGTAGAGTTCGGCGATCGAGAGCGTGGCGGTACCGGGCTTGGCCACTACCAGGCCGGCCGCCAGGTTGGCCAGGGTCATGGCCTCGGGGAAGCCGTGGCCGGCCGCCAGCGCCAGACCCAGCACGCCAATCACGGTGTCGCCGGCGCCGGTGACGTCGAAGACCTCACGCGCCCGGGTCGGCAGGTGCAGCGGCTCATGGTCGCCACGGATCAGGGTCATGCCCTTCTCGCTGCGGGTAATCAGCAGCGCCTCCAGCTCGAGCTCGGCACACAGTGCCGCCCCCTTGGCGGCCAGCTCGTCGTCGCTGCGGCAGTGGCCGACCACCGCCTCGAACTCAGCCAGGTTGGGGGTGATGACGCTGGCGCCGCGATACTTGCCGAAGTCGCTGCCCTTGGGGTCGACCAGTACCCGCTTGCCGGCACTGCGCACCAGGGCAATCAGCTCCTCGACCCGGTTGAGGGTGCCCTTCCCGTAGTCGGAGAGAATCACCAGGTCGCAGTCGGGGAGGCCCTGCTCGACTCGCGCCAAGAGCCCGCTGGTGTCGAGCTCGCCCAGGCCGTCTTCGAAGTCGAGCCGGATCAGCTGCTGGTTGCGGCTCATCACCCGCAGCTTGGTGATGGTAGGTATCCCCGGGCTGCTCTGAAAATAGGTATCGACGCCGGCAGCGTCCATGCGCTCGACCAGCCGGCGGGCGTTGTCGTCGTCGCCCACCATGCCACTGAGAGCGGCGTGGGCACCCAGTGAGGCGATGTTGAGCGCCACGTTGGCCGCTCCGCCGGGGCGATCCTCGCACTCCTCCACCCGTACCACCGGCACCGGGGCCTCCGGGGAGATGCGGGAGGTGCCGCCATGCCAGTAACGGTCGAGCATGACGTCGCCCACCACCAGCACGTGCGCCTGCTCCAGCGCGGTCAGGTCAAGCTTCATCGGATCGTTCCTCTTCCTTGCGTTCGTTCGGGCGTGCCAGCAGCGCATCGAGCCTGCCGATCACGTCCTCGATGCGGATCAGCGCCATGGCATCGGCATGGCGGACGCGCTGGCCCCAGTTGATCTCGTCGAGTTCGCGGTGCAGGTAGGTACGCACCGCGTCTGGATAGCGGTTGACCACGTAGTCACGCCATCGATAGGGCGCCGCGCGATCGGGATTGGTGGTAGCGAAAAGACCCACTACCGGCGTGCCCATGGCATTGCCCATGTGCACCGGCCCGGAGTCGGGAGCAATCACCGCGCGGGCCCGGCCGATCAGCGCCAGCAAGCCCTTGAGTGAGGTGCCGCCGATGGCGTCGATCACCGCTTCCGGGCGGCTGAGCGCAACGATGCGTTCGCCCATCTCCCGTTCCTGGGTGCTGCCGCCGCCGGTGAGTACCGTCTTCAAACCATACTGAGCCCAGGCGTGCTCGATGACGGCGGCATAGCCCTCCGCCGACCAGTTGCGGAAATTGCGCAGCCGCGGGTTGGCGCAAGGGCTCATCAGCAGATAGGGAGTGTCCCCGGTCAGGGCGGCGGCTTCCTCGAAGGCCTCGGCCGGAACCGGCAGGTCCCACTCCAGCGACAGGTCCTCTACGCCCAGCAGGCGGGCGAAGTCGAGGAACGACTCCAGCACGTGGGCGCGCGGGTGCGGCGCCAGCTGGCGGTGGGTGAACCAGTGCTGGGCGTCCTTGGCCCGCGCCTTGTCATAGCCCACCCGCACCTTGGCCTTGAGCCCCAGCGAGAGCACGCTGGCACGCAGCGCCTGCTGCATGTGCAGCAGCACGTCGAAGCGGGTGTCACCCAGCTCGCGCCACAGCCTGCGCATGCCGGCCAGGCCCGTGGCCTTGTCGTAGACGACGAATTCGACCCCCGACAGGCCAGCCAGTAGACTGTGTTCCGCCTTGCCGATGATCCAGGTGATGCGAACGCCGGGCCACTGGCGCTGCAGGGCGCGTACAGTGGGTACCAGATTGCACACGTCGCCGAGGGCGGAGAGTCGCAGCACGGCAATATGGCGCGGTTGGGAAGGCAGAGGATGCTTCATGCACTTGGCAACATGTCGGACGGGAAAGGTTTTCATTCTATATGATGCGGACAGTGTATGTGACGCCGAGTCGGCGCCACAAATCGGCCCGTCGCTGTTCGACCCTCAATATTGGCAGCACGCCGGCCGCGTGGTCGGGCAGGCCCCGGGGCGTGGCAGCAGCCTGTTCCTCGACGTCGGCGGCGAGCAGTGGGTGCTGCGCCCCTATCGTCGCGGAGGCCTGGCCGCACGGATCAGTACGACACGCTACCTGTGGACGGGGCTCGAACGCACCCGCGCCTTTCGCGAGCAGCGCCTCACGGCCCACCTCTTCGCGCAGGGGCTGCCGGTGCCACGGCCAGTGGCCGCTGGCGTCAATCATCATGGCCTGAGCTACACGGCGGCCCTGATAACGGTACGTATTCGTGGTGCCCGCGCCCTGGCCGAGCGCCTTGCCGATGCCGAACAGGAACTCCTCGAGCGGGTCGGCGCCACCGTGCGTCGCTTCCACGAAGCAGGCCTCGATCATGTCGACCTCAATGCCCGCAACCTGCTGGTCGACGATGACGACAAGGTCTGGTTGATCGACCTCGACCGCTGCCGGCTGCGCCCCCCCGGGGCGTGGCGCGAGGCCAACCTGGAGCGCCTTGACCGCTCGCTGGCCAAGTTCGGCGGCGCCGAAGCCATGGCGGCGATCCGCCGTGGCTATGCCTGCGACGACGCCGGCTGACGCGCCTTGCCACGCTCGGGGTAGAGTCGCTCGAGCAATTCCTCCAGCCCCTGCAGGATGTCCATCCTGCCCGGCACCTGGCCATCGCGATGGAACACCGCCTCGTGACAGTCCTCGTAGCGCGGCCAGTAGCGAAACGGCACGGTCATGAAGAAGATACCCAGCGTCGGGGTATGGGTGGCCAGCGCCAGGTTGCGCACCCCTGTATCGCCCGAGATCAGCACGCTCGAGGTCGCCATCCACCGTGCCAGCTGCTCCAGGTCCATGCGGCCCTCGATCTCGACGTTCGCGTACCGGGCCGCCACCTCGGCGAGAAAGTCGCCCGATTCTTCCGGCTTGTGTCCTTTGAGCAGGACATGGCGATAGCCGGGAAACTCGCACGCCGCCTGCTCGATCAGTTGGCTCCAGGAGTCCTGCGACAGGGACTTCTCCGCCACCGCGGCATAGGGAAAGTAGACGATGCGGGGCTGCGCCAGGGCACGCTGGTGGCGGGGCATGGCGAACTCCAGCGGATACTGCGGCTTGTGACCCATGATCTTGAGGAAGTCGAGCAGCACCTCGGCCTCGTAGTGGAAATCGGAACGCAGGATGCCGACATCGAACAGCAGAGGATTGAGTGCGCGCCGATAGGGAAAGCCAAGCTTGACCCGCGCCGAGGTCAACAGGGTCTGCGTACGCGAGCGTGCGGTATCGGCCAGGTCGAAGAGCATGTCCACCTCACGATGCTGGCGCAGGGAGTGCCATTGTTCGCGCAGCGAGCCCCGTGAATCCAGCACATGGATTTCATCGACCAGGTCGTCGGGCACGGCGTACTGATATTTGCTGACCGTGCTCAAAGTAATGTGTGCCTGGGGAAACAGGCGCCTGAGTTCCACCAGAAACGGGCGGGTCGCCATCATGTCGCCGAAAGCACACTGGCGAATTACCAGGATGCGGCGCACCCGGTCGACATGTAGCCGCGACAACCACTTGCGGCCACGGCTGTTGAGGTAACCACCCTTTTCGATCCAGGCTTTCATGGCTTCGGCTCCTTCCCCGCATACTCACAGACCAAGGCACGCACATGTGCCGTCACATCGAAGTGGCGCTCGGCCCTGGTTCTTGCGGCCCGGCCGAGCTGCCGTCGCAGTGCCGCGTCCTGGCCGAGCTCCGTCATGGCCGCGGCCCAGGCCTGCGAATCCTGTGGCGCGGCGAGACGACCGCAGCCAGCCTCGAGCAGCTCGGGAATCGCCCCGCTGTCGGCGCCGACGATTGCCTTCCCGGCCGCCATGGCCTCGACCACGGTGAGGCCGAAGGCCTCGTTGCGCGAGGGCACGCAGACGATGTCCAGCGCCTCGAAAAGGCGCGGCAGGTCGGGGCGGAAGCCGGCAAACGTCACTCTCTCCTCCAGCTTCAGCTCCGCTACCCGTGAGCGCAAACGCGCCACATAGGCCTCGTCGCTGCCCTCACGGGCTGTGAGACCGCCGATCAGCACGCCATGCCAGGCCAGGCCGGGGGCGTGCTCGGACATTTGGGCCAGGCCCTCCAGCCACACGTCGTGCCCCTTGCCGTCGGTCAGCCGTCCCGGCAGGCCGATCGCTAGCTGGTCCTGGGCGACGCCGAGCTCGCGGCGCAGCACCTCCCGCGCCGCTGTGTCCAGGTGCGGGGCGTAGGGGGCCAGGTCGATCCCCAGATGGAGGCGCCGGATGCGCTCGGGCGGCAGCGGAAAGGCCGCCAGGTTGCGCTGGCGCGTCGCCTCGCTGATGGCAAAGAGTCGCGTGACGCGGCCGTAGGCCCAGCGATGGTAAGGATCCTTCTTCGGCCGTGTGACGCCCATGTGGTCGGTGAAGAACAGCTTGAGGCCCGGCCGTAGGGTTGCCAACAGGGCAGCCAGGCGCAGGTCGCTGGACTTGTGGCAATGCAGCACGTCGATGCCGTGGCGCTTGAGGTAGGCCAGCACCCGGCCCACCTGCAGCAGGGCCCGGCCGCGTGAGACCACTGTCAGCGGCACGATGCCGGCCGCTGCCAGGCTGTCGGCCACCCGCGAGCCGGCCAGCGCCAGGCCATGAGGCTCCCACCCCTGGCGTTGCAGCTCGGGTATAATCCGCGCAGGATACATTTCGAGTCCGCCCCAGCCATCCGAGAGGCAGATATGCATGACCTTGTGCGACAAGGCTGTCTCCTTCGTTGGTCAACCGGGGCTCGGGAGCCCAGATGACGCCTTCTTCCACCGTGGCCGGTCGCCACGTAACGGATCAGCCGCCGCACATCCTGGTGGTGCGCAACGACAAGCTCGGCGACTTCATGCTCGCCTGGCCGGCACTCGCGTGCCTCAAGGCCGGCGCCCCCGAGGCGCGGGTCAGCGTGCTGGTGCCGGGTTATACGGCGCCGCTCGCCCGGCTGTGCCCGTGGGTCGACGAGGTGATCCTCGACCCCGGCGACGGCGCCGGAAAGGAGGCTCAGCGCAAGCTGCTCGCGCGGCTGCGCAACGCACGCTTCACGGCCATGCTCACGCTGTACTCCACGCCGCGTATCGGCTGGCTGGGCTGGCGTGCCGGTATTCCCCGCCGTCTGGCGCCGGCCACCAAATGGGCGCAGCTATTCTACAATCATCGCATCGTCCAGCGCAGGTCACGCTCGGCCAAGCCGGAATACCTGTACAACCTCGAGCTCGCCGAGGCCCTGCTCGAGGCCGAGGGTCGTTCCCCCGGTTCTCGTCCCACGCCGCCGTTCTGGCCGTTGCCAACCGGGGCCGTGGAGGCCCAGCGCAAGACCATCGCTGCTGAACTGGCCCTCGACACGCGAGCGCCCTGGCTCTTCCTGCATGCCGGCAGCGGCGGCTCGGCGGTCAATCTCTCTTCCGTCCAGTACGCCGAACTGGCGACGGCCGTCGACGCGCACCTTGCCGCTTCGGCGATTCGTCCGCAATGGCTGCTGACCGCTGGCCCCGGCGAGGAAACGACCGCTCGCGAACTCCGGGACTCGCTCGCTTCCCGGGGCCTGTCGGCAACGGTACTGCCACCGCGCGCAAGCCTGGGCGATTTCGCCCTGGCATTAGCCGCCGCCGACCTGTTCATCGCCGGCTCCACGGGACCGTTGCATATCGCCGGCTGCCTGAACCGCCCCACGGCGGGCTTCTATCCGGCACGTCGCTCGGCCACTTCGCTACGCTGGCAGACATGCAACGACGAGGCGCACCGCCTGGCCTTCAGCCCGCCCGAAGAGGCCGGCGAAAGCAACATGGCGGCCATCGACCTGGAGGCCGCGGCCGAATCGATCAGCGCCTTGGTGCATCGTCGGGCGGCGGCGATGTCCGCGTCCTGATCCACAGGTCGGCGTACTTGGCAAAGGTGGAATGTGCCGAGAGCAGCGCCAACAGCAGGCCCTGACGCCCATCGAGAAACCCGGCACGCAGCAGGTACATGCGCAGGAAGCAGCCCAACCCATGCACCAACCCGGCCGAGAGGCTGCCCTGCTTGCCGCGTGCGGCACGCTGCTCGGCCCAAGCCTGGGCGTAATGAGCCGACTTCTCGAGGTAGTGGCGCAAGTCGCGATAGGTATAGTGCAATAAGTCACCCTGCAGTGCCCTGACCGGTAGCCCGCCGGGGTTCTGCAGCTTCTCGTGAACCAGGGCCTCATCGTACCCCGCTTTCCCCTTGGGATAGAGGCGCGCCACCCGGTCGGGATACCAGCCCGAATGGCGAATGAAATCGCCGAAGCACCAGGAGAGGCGCGGCACGGTGTGAATCGCCGGCTCGCCGGCGCTAACGGCGGCCTGGATACTGTCGCGCAGCTCGGAAGTCACCCGCTCATCGGCATCGATCATCAGGATCCAGTCGCTCTCGACCAGCGCCTCGGCACGCTGACGCTGCACGCCAAACCCTTGCCAGTCGGCATTCACCGTTACCTTGTCGGTGAACTCGCGAGCGATGGCGCAGGTCGTATCCTGACTGCCGGCATCCAGCACCACGATCTCGTCGGCCCAGCGCAGCGTCTCCAGGCAGGCGCGCAGGTGGGCGGCCTCGTTCTTGACGATCAGTACGGCAGCCAGGGTCATCGACCTTTCCTCGTCGGTTCGGCGGCTGGCCAGTTTACTGCCGTAGCCGCAAGGCCAGCAAACCCAGCCGCACAGGCCCGACGACACCTTTCGTGGTGCAAGGCGCGATAGGCTTGATAAGCTATCAGTCGAATTCAACGGATGAATCCACACATGCCTATCCCTTCCAAGCTGCTAAAGCTGGCTCGCCCCCGCTGGCTGGCGCTACTGGTTATCGGGCTCTGCGTGGGTTATGCCATCATCGTGCTGACCCGTGTCCCTTCCTGGGGCCTGCCCTTTCTGGCGCTTGCCTGGGTAGGGCTGGCCGCCGTCTTTCATTGGGGTGCACCTGCCTCGTCTCTCACTTATTCACCACGCAGGTGGCCCTGGGCACTGCTTCCCATCGCGCTGTGGGGGCTTTATCTCTATCTTGCCGAAAGCTTCGGCATCGTCGACCTGAGCGCGGTGTTCTTCCATCTGCAGGCCGGCATGGCCGACCACGGCGGGGTCAGCCGCATCGGAGCGGCCTCCTTCTACACCCTCGCGATGATCGCACTGCTGGCTTCGTTCACCTGGCTGATACGCCACGACCATCGCTGGCGCCGCAGCGAACCGCTGCTGGCCATCGTGCTATTGGTGAGCAACCCCCTGTTGTATGGCGTGGGACAGCGCGGTGCCGCCATCGTCACCAAACCCGGCGCCTGGCTCGAACGCCAATACGTCGAGCCAATCCTGCTCGAGTCCCCCCGCAACCCGCCCAACCTGCTGCTGCTGTACCTGGAGAGCATCGAGCGGACCTATGCCGACCGCGAGCGCTTTGGTGATGCCTATGCCGACCTGGACGCCATCGGTGAGCATGGCCTGGTCTACGAGGGTATCCGGCAGGTCGACAATACCGGCTGGACCATGGCCGGCATGATCGCCAGCCAGTGCGGCACGCCCCTGATGCCGGCCGGACTGCTGCACGACCGGCAGTTTTCGCCGCTGGAGAAGGTGGTGCCCGGCGTCGACTGCCTGGGCGACCTGCTGTCGGAACAGGGTTACCAACTCACCTACATGGGCGGCGCCAGTGTCAACTTCGCCGGCAAGGGGCTGTTCTACGAGGGGCATGGCTTCGATACCGTACTCGGTCGCGAGGAGCTGCAGCCCCTGCTCGATGACCCCGAGTACGTCAACAACTGGGGCCTCTACGATGATTCGCTCTTTGACTTCAGCCTGGAGGAATTGCGTCGCCTCAACGCCGGTGATGGGCCCTGGGGCCTGGTCAACCTGACGATCGCGGGGCACGCCCCCCATGGCTACCCCGCCCAGGCCTGCCTCGACCGCCAGGGCGAGTTCGACGGCACCGATATCCTCTACTCGGTGGAGTGCTCGGCTTGGCTGGCCCGGGATTTCCTCGAACGGGCCGATGCCGAAGGCCTGCTCGACAATACCGTGGTGGTAGTCGCCAGCGATCACCTGACCATGCGCGTCTCGGCCTGGGAGCAGCTGATCCTGGGCGAGCGTGACAACACCTTCATCCTGCTGGGTCCCGGCATTCCCCAGGGCAGGGTGAGCCGCGAAGCCGCCATGATGGATGCGTTCCCCACCATCCTCGAGGCGATGGGCTTCACCATCGACTGGCATCGTGCCGGCCTGGGGGTTTCGCTGCTTTCCGACGAGCCGACTCTGCTCGAGGAGCATGGCAAGGATTTCTTCAACGCCCGCATGCGCGAGGAGATCGTGCTGCAGGAACGCCTGTGGGAGGGACTGACTCCGCCGCGCCAAGAGTCAGAGCCGGAGCCGGAACCGCAGGAACAGGTCGTGGAGACGCCGGAGGATGCCATCGGCGAAGAGCCGGCTGCGGTACAGTGAGAGCGTTAGGCGCAGCCACGGCGATGACGCTTACCCCTCTGCAATGACGGTCGTGCTCGCTGCCAGTACCGCGGCAAGCACGCGCTGGGGCGAGAGCTGTACCAGGCAGTTGGTGTGCCCCAGCGGGCAGGTGCGCTCGAAGCAGGGCGAGCAGGAAAGTCCCAGATAGTGGATCTCGGCGTTGTCGGTCAACGGCGGCGTATAGGCCGGTGACGACGAGCCGTAGAGCGCCTGTACCCGGGTGCCGACCGCGGCAGCCACGTGCATCAGCCCCGAGTCGTTGGTGACCACCTGCTGGCAGTCGGCGAGCAGGTCCACCGCGTCGGCCAGGCGGGTCTCACCACACAGGTTGTGCACCTTGGCCAGACCCTCGGCGATCGCTTCCCCAGCGGCAATGTCCTTGGGCCCGCCCAGCACTCGCACCTCGAACCCTGCGGCCACCAGGCGCTCCGCCAGTTCGCGGAAGTGCCCCAGCGGCCACTGCTTGGCCGGGCCGTATTCGGCGCCGGGCATCATACCGATGGCCGGCCGCCGCGCCAACCCGAAGCGCTCGTGCAGGGCAGCCAGGTTGTCGGGATCGACTCGCAGCCGCGGCCGAGGGATGGCAAAACTTCCACGCCTGGCTTCCCCTGCGGGAAGTCCCAGTGCCACGAAGCGCTTCACGGTCTGGTCGAGCCGCGCCTTGTCGAGTTCACGCCGCTCGTTGAGCAGCCAGTAGCGCTGCTCGCCGGTAAAACCCACCCGATGGGGAATGCGTGCCAGGAACGGTACCAGGGCCGACTTCCACGAGCGCGGCAGCACGATGGCCGTATCGAAGCGCCCACGCAGTCGCTGCGCCAGGGCGCGCCGGGTCGACCAACCGAACTCGCCGTGCCCCACATCCAGCGAGGCCACCTCGTCGACCTCCTCCATGCGCTCGAGAATCGGCTGCGACCAGCCCGGCGCCACCACGCCGATACGACTCCCGGACTGGCGCTGTTTCAGGGTCTTGAACAGGCTCTGGGCCATGACCATGTCGCCGACCCAGGAGGGTCCGACCACGAGAATACGAGGCTTCGGCGCGGGCGCCTGGCTCATCCCTTGGCCTCGTCCAGCCACTCCAGATAGGCTTTCACGCCTTCGGCCACAGTGCGGAACTCGCGGCCGTAGCCGACCTCACGCAGGCGTGTGATATCGGCTCGTGTATAGCTCTGGTAGCGCCCCTTGAGTTCGTCGGGGAAGTCGATGTACTCGATGCGTCCGCGACCATGGTGGGCAATCACTGCCTCGCCGATGGCCTTGAACGGCTCGGCCCTGCCGGAGCCGAGGTTGAAGATGCCCGACTTGCCGGGGTTGTCGAGGAACCACAGGTTGACGTCCACCACGTCGCCGACATAAACGAAGTCGCGGCTCTGCATGCCTGCCTCATAGCCGTCCCAGGCACCGAACAGCCTGAGATCCTGCCCGGCGCTGACCTGGGTATGGTTGTGATAGGCCACGCTGGCCATCTTGCCCTTGTGCTGTTCCCGCGGGCCGTAGACGTTGAAGTAGCGGAAACCCACCACCTGGCTGGTCAGTTCGTTCCAGTGCTGGCGCACGTACTGATCGAACAGCAGCTTGGAGTAGCCATAGACGTTCAGCGGCTTCTCGTACTCGGGCTCCTCGCGGAACACCTGGCTGCCACCGTAGGTGGCCGCCGAGGAGGCGTAGAGGAAAGGTATTCCCTGTTGCTGGCAGTAATGCAGCAGCACCTTGGAGTACTCGAAGTTATTGTCGAGCATGAAGCGGCCATCCCACTCGGTGGTGTCCGAGCAGGCGCCTTCATGGAAGATCGCTTCGATCTGCGGCAGGCGAGAGGGCTCGCCACGCAACGCCGCTTCGATGCGGGCGCGGAATTCGTCCTTGTCGAGATAGTCGCCCAAGGTGCAGTCCGCCAGGTTGACGAACTTGGTACCGTCACGCAGGTCGTCGACGACCAGCACGTCATTGCGCCCGCGCTCGTTGAGGGCCTTGACCAGATTCGAGCCGATGAAGCCGGCGCCACCTGTCACTACGATCATTGTGAACCTCGCTGGGGCGCAACCGCTGCGCCTATAACCGATGTGCCTGTGATTGTATACTTGACGCCTCGTGAATTCATGGCCAACGGTGCTTCCGCAATGACTCCCTCGCCAAATCCGTCGCAGACGCTCTCGACATCCCCGTCGACCTCGGCTCCAGGGTCGACGCCAGACGCGACCACTTTCCAGGGCCTGATACTCTCCCTGCAGCAGTACTGGGCCGAACAAGGCTGTGTGGTGCTCCAGCCGCTGGACATGGAGGTCGGGGCCGGCACCTTCCACCCTGCCACCTTCCTGCGCTCCATCGGCCCGGAGACCTGGAATGCCGCCTACGTGCAGCCTTCCCGTCGCCCCACCGACGGCCGCTACGGCGAGAACCCCAACCGCCTGCAGCACTACTATCAGTTCCAGGTGGTGATGAAGCCCTCCCCTGCCGACCTGCAGGAGCGCTTCCTGGGCTCGCTCGTGCGCATCGGCATCGACCCACTGGTGCATGACATTCGTTTCGTCGAGGACAACTGGGAGTCGCCGACCCTTGGCGCCTGGGGGCTCGGCTGGGAAGTCTGGCTCAACGGCATGGAGGTGACCCAGTTCACCTACTTCCAGCAGGCCGGCGGGCTGGAGTGTTATCCCGTCACCGGCGAGCTGACCTACGGTCTCGAGCGCATCGCCATGTACCTGCAGAACGTCGACAGCGTCTACGACCTGATCTGGACCATCGCTCCCGACGGTTCCAAGGTCACCTATGGCGATGTCTACCTGCAAAACGAGCGTGAGCAGTCGGCCTACAACTTCGAGCATGCCGACGTGCCGGCCCTGTTCAAGGCTTTCGACCATCAGGAGCGCGAGTGCACCAAGCTGCTCGAGGCCGGCCTGCCGCTGCCGGCCTATGAGCAGGTGCTCAAGGCCTCGCATACCTTCAACCTGCTGGATGCCCGCCACGCCATCTCGGTGACCGAGCGTCAGCGCTTCATTCTGCGCGTACGTACCATGGCCCGCGATGTAGCCCACGCTTACTATGCCTCGCGCAAGGCCGCCGGCTTCCCGCTGGCCCCCGAAGCCTTGCGTCAGGAACTGCTGGCCCAGGACATGAACGCCGAACAGGGAGACGCGTGATGGCTGCCAATACCTTTCTGATTGAGCTGGGCGTCGAGGAGCTGCCGCCGGCCGCCATCGACTCGCTCTCGGATGCCCTGGCCGATGGCATTCGCCGCGGCCTCACCGAAGCCGAGGTCGGCTTCGGTGATATTCGCGCCTATGCCACGCCGCGCCGACTGGCGGTGCAGGTGGCCGAACTGGCCGACAAGCAGCCCGATCGAGAGGTCGAGCGTCGCGGCCCGGCCCTCGCCGCCGCCTTCAAGGACGGCCAGCCAACCAAGGCCGCCGAGGGCTTCGCCCGTTCCTGCGGTGTCACCGTGGCTGACCTGATCCATCTCGAAACCGACAAGGGCACCTGGCTCGGCTATCGCGAGCAGCAGCAGGGCGAGGCGACGATCCGGCTACTGCCAGGCATCGTCGACAAGGCCATCGCCGCCCTGCCGGTACCCAAGAACATGCGCTGGGGGGCCTCTCGGGTCGAGTTCTCGCGCCCCGTTCACTGGCTGGTGATGCTCTACGGCAGCGAGGTGGTCGAAGCCGAGTCGCTGGGCCTGACCTCCGGCCGCACCACCCGCGGCCACCGTTTCCATGCTCCCGAGCCCATCGAACTGGCCCATGCCGATGATTATCTCGCCGCCCTCGAGCAGGCCTGGGTGCTGGCCGATCGCGAGCGCCGCCGCGAGCGCATCCGCGAGCAGGTGCTGGCCGAGGCCGAGGTCCAGGATGCCCGGGCGGTCATCGACGAGGCGCTGCTCGTCGAGGTAAGCGGCCTGGTGGAGTGGCCCGTGGCACTCGCCGGCAGCTTCGACGAGCGCTTCCTCGAAGTGCCGGCGGAATGCCTGATCTCGTCGATGAAAGCCAACCAGAAATACTTCCACCTGCTCGATGAGCAGGGCCGACTCAAGCCGCAGTTCATCACCATCTCGAATATCGACAGCCAGGATCCGCAACGGGTCATCGAGGGCAACGAGAAGGTCATCCGCCCGCGCCTGGCCGATGCCGCCTTCTTCTACGACACCGACCGCAAGCAGACGCTCTCGGCACGCATTCCCGGGCTTGCCAACGTGGTGTTCCAGCAGCAGCTCGGCACCCTCGCCGACAAGGCGCACCGTAGTGCCGCCGTGGCTGCCTTCATTGCCGGCCGTATCGGCGGCGACGTGGCCCAGGCACGCCGTGCCGCCGAACTGGCCAAGTGCGATCTCGTCACCGAGATGGTGCTGGAGTTTCCGGAACTGCAGGGCATCATGGGCCGGTACTATGCCACCCATGACGGTGAACCCATCGAAGTGGCACAAGCACTGGAAGAACAGTATCTGCCGCGCTTCGCCGGCGATGAGATTCCTGCCTGCCACACCGGCCAGGCCCTGGCGCTTGCCGACCGACTCGATACCCTCACCGGCATCTTCGGCATCGGCCAGCGGCCCAGCGGCACCAAGGACCCCTTCGCCCTGCGCCGCGCCGCCATCGGCGTGCTCAACATCATGATCAAGGGCGAGCTGGACCTCGACCTGCGCGAACTGCTCGAGCTCTCTGCGGCACAGCATCAGGAGCTACCCTACGCCGAGCACCTGGTCGAAGAAGTGCTCGGCTACATGCTCGATCGCTTCCGCGCCTGGGGCCAGGACGAGGGCATTCCCGCCGAGGTGTACCTCGCGGTACGTGCCCGCCCGGTAACCAAACCTCTCGACTTCGCCCTGCGCCTGCGTGCGGTAAACGCCTTCACTCAGCGCGAGGAAGCCGCGGCCCTGGCCGCCGCCAACAAGCGGGTCTCCAACATCCTGGCCAAGCAGGCCGACGAGGTCGGCAACCGGGTTGAGCATGCACTGCTGAAGGAGTCGGCCGAGCGGGCACTGAGCGAGGCTGTCTCGTCGAGCCGGGAGCGCGTCATGCCGCTGCTTGCCGAGGGCCGCTATCGCGAAGCACTGGACATTCTTGCAGGGCTTCGCACTCCGGTAGACGCCTTCTTCGAAGACGTCATGGTCATGGCTGATGACGACGCCGTCCGTCGTAATCGTCTGGCACTACTGGCCGGCCTTCAGGCACTGTTCCTCGAGATTGCCGATATCGCCCTGCTGCAGCAGTAAAAGGGCTGTGTTAGAAACCGACCGGTGACTCCGACTCCCGGTCGGTTTTTTTGTTTCTCTACGCCAGGTGTTTCACGTGAAACATGGATCAAAGCTGCGGGTCTTGGCAGGTCATGTTCCACGTGAAACACTCATTGCAAGCAACTTGACTTCATGGTGTGCCGATGCCCGATGCATCCCGACTCGTTATTCTCGACAGGGATGGAGTCATCAACCAGGACTCCGACGATTACATCAAGTCCCTCGCCGAGTGGATCCCCTATCCTACCTCCATCGAAGCCATTGCACGCTTGTCCGGCGCAGGCTGGACCATCGCCATCGCCACCAACCAATCCGGCATCGCCCGAGGCTACTATGACGAGGCCACCCTGGCCTCGATGCATGCCGAACTCGAAAGGCAGGTTGGTGAGGCGGGAGGCAAGATTGATCTGATCGCCTATTGCCCGCACGGACCCGATGATGGCTGTACATGTCGCAAACCATTGCCCGGATTGCTGGTTCAGATCCGTGACGCTCTCGAGCTGGACAGCCTGGAGGGAAGTTGGATGGTAGGCGACAGCCTGCGCGACCTGCAGGCAGGAGAGCCAATGGGCTGTCGCCCGGTACTCGTTCGTACCGGAAAGGGACGCAGAACCGAGGCAAAGGGAGTGGGCCTCGAGGGGGCGCTGATCTTCGACGACTTGGCCGCCTTCGCCGACTGGCTGCTCTCGCAGAGTTGAGCGAAAAAGCCCTTGAAAAACAAAAAGAGCCGACCCACTTGGGTCGGCTCTTTTCATTCAGGTCTTGCGGACTCAACACTCTTCCAGACGCAATGTTCCACGTGAAACACTGCACTTGCCATGCGGCTTAGACGTCCAGATTGGCTACCAGTGCATTGCTCTCAATGAAGGCTCGGCGAGGCTCGACCTCGTCACCCATCAAGGTGTTGAACATCATGTCGGCAGCTACCGCATCCTCGATCGTCACCCGCAGCAGACGCCGCGTCTCGGGATCCATGGTCGTTTCCCACAGCTGATCCGGGTTCATCTCACCCAGTCCCTTGTAGCGCTGCACCGAAAGACCACGCTGAGCTTCGGCCATCAGCCACTCGAGCGCTTGATAGAAGGTGGTAACCGACTTCTTACGCTCGCCGCGGGCGATATAGGCCCCCTCTTCGAGCAGGCCCTCCAGCGTCTCGCCCAGCGCCGCCATGGCGCGATAGTCGGCGCTGGTGAAAAAGTCGATGCCCCAGACGTAGTCGGAGCTGACGCCATGCGCCGTCAGCGTTACCGCTGGCAGGAAGAGCTCCCGCTCGGTATCTTCCTCCAGCCGGAAGGTGTAGCGCGGCCCCCCCTCGTAGGCCAACAGTGCATCCATTTCCTCCTGCAGATAGGCGATCCAGTTCTGCATGGTGACGCGATCCTTGAGACTCGCTTCACCTTCGAGGCGCGCAGCGTGCACGACCTTGCGCAACACCTCATGAGGATAGACACGCGACAGCCGGTCGATACGCTTCATCACGTCGCGGTATTGCGCAACCAGCGACTCGAGTTGCGCACCGGTGACCGGTGGCGCATCGGGATTGACGTAGAGCCTGGCTCCATCCATGGCAGTCGTCGTCAGGTAATCGATCAGGGCCTGCTCGTCCTTGAGGTAGGTTTCTTGCTTGCCACGCTTGATCTTGTAGAGCGGGGGCTGGGCGATGAAGACATGGCCACGCTCGATCAGCTGCGACATCTGACGGAAGAAGAAAGTCAGCAGCAGGGTGCGGATATGCGAGCCGTCGACGTCAGCATCGGTCATGATGATGATCGAATGGTAGCGCAGCTTGTCGGGATTGAACTCCTCTCGACCGATCCCGCAGCCGAGCGCGGTGATCAACGTGCCCACCTCGGCGGAAGAGAGCATCTTGTCGAAACGTGCCTTCTCGACGTTGAGGATCTTGCCCTTGAGCGGCAGGATCGCCTGGGTACGACGGTCCCTGCCCTGCTTGGCACTGCCACCAGCCGAGTCGCCCTCGACCAGGAACAGCTCGGAGAGGCTGGGATCCTTCTCCTGGCAGTCGGCCAGCTTGCCCGGCAGGCCGGCAATATCCAGCGCCCCCTTGCGGCGGGTCATGTCGCGGGCCTTGCGCGCCGCCTCGCGGGCACGGGCGGCATCGATCATCTTGTTGACGATCGCTTTGGCTTCGTTGGGCTTCTCGATCAGGTACTCCGAGAACAGCCGCCCCATCTCCTGCTCCACCGCGGTTTTCACTTCGGACGAAACCAGCTTGTCCTTGGTCTGGGAGGAGAACTTGGGGTCCGGCACCTTGACCGAGATGATTGCCGTCAACCCTTCACGAGCATCGTCACCCGAAGTGGCCACCTTGGTCTTCTTCAGCAATCCCTCGGATTCGATATAGCCATTCATGGTGCGGGTCAGGGCGGCACGGAAACCAGCCAGATGCGTCCCCCCGTCACGCTGCGGTATGTTGTTGGTATAACAGAAGATATTCTCGGTAAACGAGTCGCTCCACTGCATGGCCACCTCGACCACCACACCGTCCTCACGCTCGGCCTCGAAGTGGAATACCGGGTTGAGCACAGTCTTGTTGCTGTTGAGGTGGTCGACGAAGGCCTTGAGGCCGCCTTCATAGTGGAACAGCTCCTCCTTGCCGCTACGCTCGTCGATGAGGCGAATCGCAACGCCGGAATTGAGGAAAGAGAGTTCGCGCAGTCGCTTGGCCAGTATGTCGTAGTGGAACTCGATGTTGGCAAAGGTATTGGACGAGGGTTTGAAATGAACCCGTGTGCCGGTTTTCTCGGTTTTTCCCACCACACCCAGCGGCGCCTGGGGCACGCCATGGCGGTAGATCTGCTCATGCACCTGCCCGGCTCGCCATATCGTCAGCTTGAGCTCTTCGGAAAGGGCATTGACCACCGACACCCCGACGCCGTGCAGCCCGCCAGACACCTTGTAGGAGTTGTCATCGAACTTGCCACCGGCGTGTAGGACCGTCATGATCACTTCCGCCGCCGATACGCCCTCACCCTCATGGATGTCGGTAGGTACGCCGCGACCATTGTCGCTGACGGTGATCGATTCATCCGGGTGAATGACGACGCGTATTTCGCTGCAGTATCCGGCCAGGGCTTCATCGATGGAGTTGTCCACCAGCTCGAACACCATATGGTGTAGGCCTGTCCCGTCATCGGTATCGCCGATGTACATGCCGGGACGCTTGCGCACGGCATCCAGTCCCTTGAGGACCTTGATGCTCGATGAGTCGTAAGCTTGCTCGCTCATTGACTACTCCGTCATGAAGTCTATCTGTGCCCGAGGCACTATCCGTCCTGTTCCAGAAGGCGCTTGTTTCACGTGAAACATCGCTATTGGCGTGTGGGGCTCCCATTGCCCCACCAGGGCATCGTGTTCGACACTTGTGATGAAAGCTTGGCAGCGCATCGATTCCAACAGCCGGCAAAAGACACGCCGGTGCTCGGCATCCAGCTCGGCTGGCAGGTCATCGACCAGATAAAGACAACTGCGCCCGGTCGACTGTTCCAGCAATCTGCCCTGTGCCAGCTTGAGCGCGCTTACCACCAGTTTCTGCTGGCCCCGCGACAGCACCTCGACGGCCGGGCGCCGCCCCAGCCGGATGCGCAGATCGGCGCGCTGTGGCCCGTTCTGGGTAAAACCCATCTGCTGATCCGTCACTCGGCCCTGCTCGAGTACCTCCTGCAAGCCGCGCTGCTTGTCCCAGCCGCGGGAGTAGCGCAGGCTCAGTTCGGGTAAGTCGATCAGCCTGCCCAAGGTTTCCTCGAACACGGGGACGAAGCTGGCCATCCAATCACGGCGCAGGCTATCGACACGCTCACCCCACGTGGCCAGCTCCTGCTCCCAGACGGCCAGGTTATTGGCGTCCATTCTACCATGTCTGAGGAGTGCATTCCGATGCTTCAGCGCACGCTTGGCGCGGCGCCAGGCATCGTAGAAATCGTGTTTCACGTGAAACACGCCCCAGTCGAGAAATTCACGCCGACCGGCTGGAGGCCCTTCCAGAAGGCGAAAAGCATCGGGGTTGACCAACTGCAAGGGAAGCGCTTCGATCAATTGAGCCAGGCGAGAGACCCGCTCCCCACCCATACGCATTTCCAGCTCGGCCACATCACGCGACCGGCGGACACCGATGGGCAAGGGAGGCTCGCCGCAAAGGCGAGCAAACAGCGTCATCTCATCGCTTTCGTGGGCGATAGCATGCTTCAGCTGTCGCGTGCGAAATGAGCGTCCCATGCCAAGAACGTGCAGCCCCTCGAGCAGGCTGGTCTTGCCGCTGCCATTGGTCCCCACGATCAAATTGATGCCTGGACTCGGCGTCAGGTCGAGCGTCCCAAGATTTCTCAAGCCGGTAAAGGCCAGGCGATCGATCAACATGAAGCGTAACGCACAACGTCAAAGCACCCAGCTACTTCCAACCGTAGCCAGGAGCGGTGAGACACGGGCAGGACTGCCGCGTCAAAGGCGCATCGGCATGACGACATACAGGGCATCACCCCCGCCGGGCTCTTCCATCAAGGCGCTACTGTTGGAGTCAGCGAGCGTCATCTGCACTCGATCCTCACCAATAACACTAAGCACATCAATGAGATAGCCAACATTGAAACCGATTTCGAGCGAATCACCACCGTATTCGACCGCCACGTTCTCCTCGGCTTCCTCCTGCTCGGGGTTGTTGGCCATCACCTGCAGGTTGCCCTCCTGAAGGTGCAAGCGAACGCCACGGTACTTCTCATTGGAGAGAATGGAGGTACGCGATAACACCTGGCGCAGTTCGGCACGCTCGGCAATGAAGACCTTGTCGCCGCCGCGCGGCACCACACGCTCGTAGTCGGGGAACTTGCCATCGACCAGCTTCGAGGTGAAGGTGAAGTCACCGGTATGGGCACGCACGTGGCTGGCACTGAGCGTCAGGGTCACCGGCTCGTCGCTGTCATCGAGCAGGCGTACCAGCTCGAGCACCCCTTTGCGCGGCACGATCAGCTTGCGCGCCGGCTCTACCTGTATCTCCGCCGGGCGCGAACACACGGCCAGCCGGTGACCGTCGGTGGCCACGGTACGCACCAGGTTGGAACGCAGCTCGAGCAGCATGCCGTTCAGGTAGTAGCGTACGTCCTGCTGGGCCATGGCGAAGGAGGTGGCATCGATGAGGTGCTTGAGCGTTCCGCGCGGCAGGCTGAGTTCCACATCGCCAGCGCTATCCTCGATATTAGGGAATTCGGCTACCGGCAGGGTCGAGAGAGTAAAGCGGGAACGGCCGCTGCGCAGCACGGCGCGTCCTTCTTCCAGGCTGAACTGCAACTCCGCCTGATCGGGCAGCGACTTGCAAATGTCCATCAGCTTACGGGCAGGTACGGTGACGGCACCCGGCGCATCGACCTGCGATGCCGCCGTACGACCGATCAGCTCGACCTCGAGGTCGGTACCGGTAAGAGCCACCTCGTTCTGGTCGACCTGTATCAGCACATTGGACAGCACCGGCAGGGTCTGGCGACGCTCCACCACGCCAGCCACCAATGCCAGCGGCCGTAGCAGCGCTTCGCGGGTAATGGAAAATCTCATGTCGGCTCCACGTCTAGTCCTGTAGATGGGTGTTGGGCATTGGACGTTCTGATGAACATTCCGTCAACTGGTCAACAACCGCAGCAGGTTCTTGTAATCCTCGCGAATGTCCGCGCTCTCTTCCTGCAATGACTGCACCTTGCGACAGGCATGCAACACCGTGGTGTGGTCACGCCCACCGAAGGCATCGCCGATTTCCGGCAGGCTGTGGTTGGTCAACTCCTTGGCCAGGGCCATGGCCACCTGACGCGGCCGTGCCACCGAGCGCGAACGCCGCTTGGAGAGCAGGTCGGCCAGCTTGATCTTGTAGTACTCGGCGACGGTACGCTGGATGTTGTCCACGCCCACCTGCTTGTCCTGCAGCGCCAGCAGGTCCTTCAGCGACTCGCGGATGAAATCCTGGGTGATCGGCTTGCCCATGAAGTGGGAATCGGCAATGACCTTTTTCAGCGCTCCCTCCAGCTCGCGAACGTTGGAGCGGATCTTCTGGGCAATGAAGAAGGCGGCATCGTGAGGCAGGTCTACCTTGGCCTGGTCCGCCTTCTTCATCAGGATGGCGACCCGGGTTTCCAGCTCAGGCGGTTCGATGGCCACGGTCAAGCCCCAGCCGAAGCGCGACTTGAGACGCTCCTCGACACCGCTGATCTCCTTGGGATAGCGATCCGAGGTGAGAATCATCTGTTGGCCACCCTCGAGCAGAGCGTTGAAGGTGTGGAAGAACTCCTCCTGGGAGCGTTCCTTGCCGGCAAAGAACTGGATGTCGTCGATCAGCAGCGCATCGACACTGCGATAGAAGCGCTTGAAGTCGTTGATGGCATTGAGCTGCAACGCCTTGACCATGTCCGCCACGAAACGCTCGGAGTGCAGGTAGACGACGCGAGCGTTCTCGCGCCGGGTCGCCAGTGCGTTGCCCACCGCATGCATCAGGTGGGTCTTGCCCAGCCCGACGCCACCATACAAGAACAGAGGGTTGTAGGCGCCTCCCGGGTTCTCGGAAACCTGCCGCGAGGCGGCCCGTGCCAGCTGGTTGGACTTGCCTTCGACGAAGGTTTCGAAGGTGAAACTGGGATTGAGGCCACTGCTGTGCTTGAGGCTGCCTTCGACCTGCACCTCGCGCTCGCCGCCGGAACGGCGCGACGAGGCCCCTTCCTCACGCAACTGATCGATCTCGCGCTCATCGCCGATGTCGCCTCGCGGCGGCACCTGTACGGCCGGTGCCAAGGGCGAGTGGGGATTGGCCGAAACCGGGGCGCCCAGGTCACGCGGCTGCGGCTTGACCGCCGCTGCCTTGCGGCTGCCCACTATCAGGACCACTCGCGGCGGCTTGGCGGGTGCCAGGTCCCTGAGCAGCTCGTTGATGCGCTTGGCATACTTGTCGCCAACCCAGTCGCGCACGAAACGATTGGGTGCCAGCAGACGCAGCTCGTTGGCTTCCCCCTCTTCGGCTTGAAGCGGGCGAATCCAGGTGTTGAACTGCTGGGCGTTCAGCTCGTCCTGCAGGTAATCCAGACACTGTTGCCAGAGAGCAAGAGACACTCGACCTCACCATACCCGTTGATGCATGACCGGTCATTGTATCCTTCGCCTGCCGGGTTATCCACATGCGACTCGATACCGGACCACCCTGTGGAAAAACGCTCGCGCTAACGTCCACCACAGTATGCCCACTGATTGCAAAACGCTTTTCCACAACCCCGGATTTTCGACATCTCTTTGTTTATTAAGTAGATATTCCACTTATCAACAGAAGGCGTCCCCAGTATTAATAACAATGAGTTCCAAAAAACATGGAGGTTATGGCAACGGCTCAGCCCCGCTGGCAGCCTCGCCACGACTCGATCCAACGAGCGGAACAATTGCGTCGGGCAGCCGAAGTCTCTACAATTTCCGGTCTTGAACCGAATCTGCCCCTGGTTCCTGTCGGGAGCCAGGGCGTTCCTGTAAGACGTTCCGTCAATAAACCACGTGGGAATCGAGTGTTATGAAACGTACCTTTCAACCCAGCGTTCTGAAGCGCAAGCGTGTCCACGGTTTCCGTGCGCGCATGGCTACCAAGAATGGTCGTGCCGTTCTGGCTCGTCGCCGTGCCAAGGGCCGCAAGCGTCTGAGCGCCTGATAGCGGATTGCGCGTGTCCGGTCATGGTTTCCCCAAGCAGCTGCGCCTGTTGACTGCCGGGGATTATCGATTCGTTTTCGATCACGCTTCATTCAAGGTACATGGCAAGGGGCTGATGGCCCTGGCGTGCCCCAATGGACTGGACCACCCCCGCCTTGGCCTGGTCATCAGCAAGAAGAACGTCCGCAAGGCCGTGGATCGTAACCGCCTCAAGCGGTTGGCTCGTGAATCCATTCGTCTTCAGCAATGCGCACTACCCGCCGTCGACATTGTCTTGCTGGCTCGGCGCGGCGCGAATGAGCTGGACAAGGCTACGCTGCATCGCCAGTTTTACGGCATGTGGCGGCGCCTGGAGCGTGACGCGCGAAAATCGATGACCTCCTGACCGGATGCGGAGCCTTTCTCCGCTTCGATGGCCTGCCTCGGCAGGCTATCGACCTTTCCTACATGGCAGCGGATCTCGTTCCAGCGGCATGTTCACTACCCACCGGGCAGAACCCTCATGGACGTAAAACGACTCCTATTGCTGATTCCACTGGCCGTGCTCGCCTATCTGCTGGTCGTTCAGTGGAATCAGGACTATGGCCAGGTTGCTCCTGAGCCTGAAGCTCCCACCATCACCGCGCCGGCACCCGGTGAAGCGCAGGCCCCCGACGACGACAGCCTGGCGGTTCCCGCAGCACCTCGTGCGGAGCAGGAGATGGCTGGGGAGATGCCGGCCGAGACGGAGCAGCCTCGCGGAACCCGCGACCTGGTCGCCGTCGTTACCGACGTGCTCGACGTTCGCATCGACCCCCAAGGGGGAGACATCGTCTATGCTGCCCTGCCCCAGCACCGCATGACGCTGGGTTCCGAGCGTCCCTACGTGCTGCTCTCGGATAGCGAGACACGCAGCTACGTGGCCCGTTCGGGTCTGCAGGTGGACGGCCATGGGGGGCGCATCGGCTTCACGCCGGAGAACACCAGCTACCGCTTGACCGATGGCGAGAACCGCCTTGACGTCGACCTGCACGGCGAGCTGAACGGTGTCGACGTGGTCAAGCGCTTCTCCTTCGAGCGCGGCAGCTATGCGGTAGAGGTCAACTACTACCTGGCCAACAACACCGAGGAGCCGGTTACCGCACGCTTCATCGGCCAGTTGGCGCGTGACAACAGTGCCGACCCCTCCAGCGGAGTGACCATGGGCATGAGCTCCTATCTGGGAGCTGCCTATTCGTCGCCGGACGAGCGCTACCAGAAAGTGGGCTTCGACGACATCCAGCGCGGGCGCTTCAACAACCGTGACGTGCAGGGTGGCTGGGTCGCCATCATCCAGCACTACTTCGTCTCGGCCTGGGCGCCCCCCCAGAACCAGCAGAACCTGCAGTACGCCACTACCGATTCACGCAACCGCAACGTAGCCGCATTCGCCGGCCCGGTGACCACGGTGGCGGCGGAAGGAGAAGCACGCCTGGGCGCCACGCTCTACGTCGGGCCCAAGGTGCAGGACTATCTCGAGCAAGTGGCCCCTCACCTGCGCCTGACCGTCGACTTCGGTTGGCTGTGGTTCATCGCCAACCCGCTGTTCTGGTTGCTCGACCAGATCCACAGCCTGATCGGCAATTGGGGCTGGTCCATCGTCCTGCTGACCGTCCTGGTCAAGCTTGCCATGTGGCCGCTCTCCGCCAAAGCCTACAAGTCGATGGCCCGGATGCGCAAGCTGGGCCCGGAAATGCAGCGCCTCAAGGAGCAGTACGGCGACGACCGCCAGAAGATGTCCCAGGAGATGATGAAGTTCTACCAGAAGGAGAAGATCAACCCTCTGGGCGGCTGTCTGCCTATCCTGGTGCAGATGCCGGTGTTCATCGCGCTGTACTGGATGCTGCTGGAGTCGGTTGAGCTGCGCCATGCGCCCTTCATGTTCTGGATCCAGGACCTGTCGATGAAGGATCCTTACTTCATCCTGCCGATCCTCATGGGCGCTTCGATGTTCGTGCAGCAGTTGCTCAACCCGACGCCTCCGGACCCCATGCAGGCGAAGATCATGAAGATGCTGCCGATCGTCTTCACCTTCTTCTTCCTGTGGTTCCCGGCCGGCCTGGTCATCTACTGGGTGGTCAACAACATCATCTCGATCGCCCAGCAGTACGTGATCACACGCAAGATCGAGAACGACCCCAGCGTCGGCAAAGGGATAAAGGCGAAATAGCCGCAGCCCTGAACGACGACCGGACCCCTGCCCTGGCAGGGGTCTGGCGTTTACGCCCCCCGAAACGGAAAATCCGCCTGCCGGGGGTCAATACCGAGAGGACGCCGCATGCCCGAGAGGCTCTATCATCAGGACACCATTGCCGCCCTGGCCACCCCGCCGGGGCGCGGCGGCGTCGGCATCATTCGCGTTTCGGGGCCACTGAGCGCCACGATCGCCGCTGCCATGGTCGGGCACTGCCCCGAGCCCCGGCGCGCCCACTACGGCCCCTTCAGCGGCGCTGACAGCGTGATCGACGAGGGCATCGCGCTCTTCTTCGCCGGCCCGCACTCGTTCACCGGCGAGGACGTACTGGAACTGCAGGGACACGGCGGCCCGGTGATCATGGACCTGCTGCTGGAGCGCTGCGTTCAGCTGGGTGCCCGCCTGGCGAGGCCCGGCGAATTTTCCGAGCGCGCCTTTCTCAACGACAAGCTCGACCTGGCCCAGGCAGAGGCCATCGCCGACCTCATCGAAGCCAGTTCACGCACGGCAGCCGAGAACGCCCTGCGCTCGCTGCAGGGGGAATTTTCCCGCCGCGTGGCGACGCTCGTGCAGCGGCTGATCGAGCTGCGCATGTACGTGGAAGCGGCCATCGACTTCCCCGAGGAGGAGATCGACTTCCTGGCCGACGGCAGGGTGGCCGAGATGCTCGCCGCGGTACAGGCCGAGCTCGCCGAGGTGCGCGCCGCCGCCGGCCAGGGTGCGCTGATGCGCGAAGGCATGACCGTGGTGATCGCCGGACGGCCCAACGCCGGCAAGTCGAGCCTGCTCAATGCCCTCACCGAGCAGGAGACCGCCATCGTCACCGATATCGCCGGCACCACCCGCGACGTGCTGCGTGAGCATATCCACCTGGATGGCATGCCGCTGCACGTGATCGATACTGCCGGGCTGCGCGACACGCCGGACGCCGTCGAGCAGATCGGCGTGGCCCGCGCCTGGGCCGAAATCGAGAAGGCCGACCGGGTGCTGCTGCTGGTGGATGCCGCCGCCACCGAGGCCATCGACCCCATGGCGATCTGGCCGGAATTCGTCGCCAGGCTACCCGACGCCTCCCGCCTGACCCTGGTGCGCAACAAGATCGACGCCAGCCACGAGGCGCCCGGGCTCGATGACGCTGCCGCCACGCCGGTGATTCGCCTCTCCGCCCGCACCGGGGAGGGTCTGGAGAGCCTCAAGGCCCACCTCAAGGCGGTGATGGGCTTCTCCGCCACCACGGAGGGGCGCTTCTCGGCCCGACGCCGCCACCTGGATGCCCTTGACCGCGCTCAGCGAGCGCTCACTCACGGGGAGGTCCAGCTGTCAGGCTACGGTGCCGGTGAATTGCTGGCGGAGGATCTGCGCGACGCCCAGCAGGCGCTGGGCGAGATCACTGGTGAATTCAGTGCCGACGACCTCCTGGGGGAAATCTTCGGCAGTTTCTGCATCGGTAAATGATGTACCGCAAGCCCCCTATTCTCCCACCCACCAGTCGGCCTGGTAGCGGCTCGCCTCACCGAGCAGCGGCGCGACCCTCGCCATCGCCGCGGCAAGCTTCTCGTCCAGCCCCCAAGGCGGGTTGATCACCAGCATGCCACTGCCGTACATGCCACGCTCCTCGCCAGGCGAGCGCAGCATCAGCTCACTACGCCAAATCTTGCGCAGCCCACCGTCGCGCAGGCCCTCCAGCAGTGCTTCATGGCGTGCGGCGGGCAGCAGCGGGTACCACACCAGCACCACTGCATGGCGCGCCTTGCGCATGGCAGCCAGCACCGTCTCGGCGACCTCGACATACTCGCTCTTGCGCTCGTAGCTGGGGTCGACCAGCACGCACAACCTCGGCGTGGCGGCCGGCAGGCCGGAGAGCAGCCCCGCCAGACCATCGGCGTGAAGACGCTGGACGTTGGCCGGTAGCGGTTGTTGGGCCAGATGCTCATGCTCCCCCGGGTGCAGCTCGAACAACTGCACCCGGTCGTGCTGGCGCAGCCGCTGGCCGAGCCACCAGGGCGAGCCGGGATATTGCTCGAGGCGATGAGCCCCGGGCTGAACGCTGGCGATAGCGTCCAGCCAGGCCGCCAGCAGCGGTTCATCGGCCAGGCTGGCCCGCGCGCTCCACAGCGGCAACACACCGCTGCGATACTCGCCCAGGCGCTGGGTCTCGGCCGCATCCAACGGATAGAGGCCACGGCCGGAGTGGGTGTCGACGAAGGTGATCGGCGTTGCCTTGCGTAGCAGATGGTCGACGACGGCATGCAGCACGAGATGCTTGTGTACGTCGGCGAAATTGCCGGCGTGATAGGCATGCTGATAGGAAAGCATGGGCAGGAACCTCACGCAGAACGGAAGCGAGACACGAACAGGCCCGCCACTATGCTAGTGGCGGGCCCGCGAGGCAACTCGTCGCGATCGGCGCTTACTGTTGCTGGAACTGCGACTCGATGGGCGTGAGGGTGATCTCGACGCGACGGTTCTGGGAACGTCCCTCCTCGGTATTGTTGGTCGCGACCGGCTGGCTCGGCCCGTAGCCGACCATGTTGAGCCGGTTGCGTGCCACCCCTGACTGGGCCAGATAGTTGCCGACCGATTCGGCACGCCGTTCGGAGAGGCGCTGGTTGTAGCTGACGCTACCGGTGCTGTCGGTATGTCCGGCGATGTTGACCCGCGTATCGGTGTACTGGGTCAGCACGTTGGCCACATCGTTGAGCGCATTGCGCGCCTGCACGGTGAGTTCGCTGGAGTCGAAGCCGAAGGTCACGCTGCTGGGCATGTTGAGCACGATGTCGTCACCGCGACGCTCCACCTCGACACCGGTGCCTTGCATGCTCTCGCGAAGTTGCTGCTCCTGGCGGTCCATGTAGGCGCCGATACCGGCACCCGCCGCGGCACCCACGGCGGCCCCGATCAGCGCACGGTCGCGTCGGCTGGTGCTGCCGCTGCCCGAGAGCGCACCTGCGGCAGCACCTACTGCCGCACCGACCCCGGCACCGGTCATGGTGCTGGAGCGCTGGGTCTGCCCCGAGTAAGGGTCGGTCGTGGCACAGCCGGCAACTAGGATGGCGGCCGCCAGGGGAGCAACGAGTCGAGACGCTTTGAACATGGACGATCTCCGTATCAGGGGTAACGAGATTATTCTGTACTGGGCTCACTCACGAGCGCCAGCAGTTCGTTCAAGAATAATAGACCTTGGGGCGAAGCCTGAAGTCTTTGCGCATCTTCCACGAGAAGTCCTTTATTGCGCGCCGCTTCGAGGCGCTCGTCAAGCATCGGGAGCGGGCGCCCGGTGTGGGCCTGCCAGTCGGCCATGGCCACACCTTCGACGAGGCGCAGGGCGTTCATGGCGAACTCCAGGGGCAGCTCGTCGTCGCTGACCCAACTGCTGCCGGCAACGAAACCTCGCGGATCGCGGCGACGGCGCAGGTAGGATTCAGGCTGGCGCGCCTTCCAGCGTCGCTCGATGTGCAGCCGGCCCGAATCGTCGAAGACGCTCAGCTTGCCATGACTGCCGGCACCGATGCCCAGGTAGTCGCCGAAACGCCAGTAGTTGAGATTGTGCCGGGAGCGTCGGCCAGTCCGCGCATAGGCAGATATCTCATAGCGTGAAAGACCCGCCGCCTCGAGCCGCTCGTGACCCAGGTCCTGGATGTCCCACAGGGTCTCCTCTTCCGGCAGCACGGGCGGTCGGGTGTGGAACTCGGTGTTGGGCTCGAGCGTCAGCTGGTACCAGGAGAGGTGCTCGGGCTCGAGCGCCAGGGCCCGCTCCAGATCAGCCAGCGCCAGCTCGGGTGTCTGGCCTGGCAGGCCATGCATCAGGTCGAGGTTGAGGTTGTCGAAGCCGGCGGCTCGCGCTTCCTCCACCGCAGCCACGGCATCGTCACCGCTGTGAATACGCCCCAAGGCCGCAAGCTGTGCCGTTTGAAAGCTCTGCACGCCGAGCGACAGCCGGTTGATCCCGGCCTCGCGATAGCCACGGAAGCGCCCACGCTCCAAGGTGCCGGGATTGGCCTCCAGGGTGATCTCGATATCCTCGGCACATGGCAGACGCTGTGCCAGCTCGTCAAAGAAACGCGCATAGAACCCGGCCGACATCAGGCTCGGCGTACCGCCGCCGATGAAGACGCTGGCAAGTGGCCGACCGGCGGCCAGCGGCAGGTCGGCATCGAGGTCATCGAGCAGGGCGGCCAGGTATTCCTCTTCCGGCAGCACCGCTCCCCGGCCCACGCCATGGGAATTGAAATCGCAGTAGGGGCACTTGCGCACGCACCAGGGCACGTGCACATAGAGCGCCAGGGGAGGAAGCGCCAACGCCGCAATTCGGGGCAAACCGGCCATCAGCGCTGGGTCATCTCGCGCAGAGCCGACAGCATGCCCTCGAGAGCCCGCCCACGATGACTGAGACGGTTCTTCTCCTCGGCACCCAGCTCGGCGACGCTCTTGCCCAACGAGGGAAGCCAGAACAGTGGATCATAGCCGAACCCACCCTCTCCGCGAGGCTGCTCGAGGATTTCCCCTTCCCAACTGCGCTGGACGATCAGCGGCACCGGATCGTCGGCATGGCGCAAGTAGACCAGGGCACACCAGTAGCGCGCGCTACGGGCACTCCCGGATACCGCGCTCAACGCCTCCAGCAGCTTGGCATTGTTGCGCGCATCGCTCTTGGGCTCACCCGCATAGCGGGCCGAGTAGATGCCCGGCTGCCCCAAGAGCGCATCGACCTCGAGCCCGGAATCGTCGGCGAGTGCCGGCAAGCCGCTGATCCGACTGGCCTCACGCGCCTTGAGCAAGGCATTCTCGACGAAGGTGAGCCCGGTTTCCTCGACGTCTGCCACGCCGAATTCGGACTGGGGTCGGATCCGCAGACCAAGGGCCGCGAAAAGCTGGCCGAACTCCCTGATCTTGCCGGGATTAGCGCTGGCCAGGACTAGCTCATCGTTGGGGGACACGACGGTTCCTCATGCTGGGTTTTCCACCATGTCATGTTACACGAGGCAAGCATCAGGCTGAACCGCCATCACCTGCCAATTAGGCAGGTGGAGCACAATATAAAACGAGTAACAGAACGTGCGCATGACTGTGTGCATCAGGCTTGTCCATATCCTCCCTGTAACCTATCTTTACAACTTGCCCGCGCAGGGAAGCAGCACTACGTCGCGGCTCCAAGCGGTAGACCTATCGCTATCTGCATCCACCTGAATCTTGCCATTTTAAATTAGCAATTCAAGAAACTGCATCGGTCAGATTGGTCTATTGAAGAAAGACAAAGAAAATAAACCTTTATCACAATAAAATCAGCAAATTGGGCGCGCACATAAAGTGTAAAAGAAAGGAAACAAAATTGGCTTTACCATCGAAGGATTCGAAAGGGACGAGCAACACATGGAAAACAAGGCAACACTCTTGATGATGGGCTCCCTGGAAAGTGGTCAGCAAGAATTCGTTGCAAGTATGGAGAAAAGGGGATGGCGTATCAGTACGGCCTGCAGCCTGGCACAGGCGCAAGCCCTGCTGGAAACAGATGATCATGATGCAGGTATTTTTTATCTGCATCCGGCGAACGCCAATGACCTGAAAGGGATGGAAAAGCTGATCATCCGCTCACAAGTGGAGTGGATGGCGCTGATACACGAACCCGAGCTGGACGATCCTTTACTGTGCAAGGCCTTGGGAAGCCTCTTCATGGCCTATCAGGCGGAGCCGGTCGATGTCGACCAGATCGACTGCCTCATGCAGCATGCAATGGCCATGAAGCGGCTCAGGGTGGAGGAAGCCGCTGCCCAGCAGCCCAGGGAAGCCGAATTCGAGATGGTCGGCACCGTGCCGGCCATGCGCAAGGTTTTCGACACCATACGTCGGGTAGCCTCCGTCGAGGCACCGGTATTCATCAGCGGTGAGTCGGGCACGGGCAAGGAACTTGCCGCCCGGGCCATTCATGAACGCTCCCATCGCGCCTCGGCGCCTTTCGTTGCCGTGAACTGCGGCGCCCTGCCCAGCAACCTGATTCAGTCGGAGCTATTCGGCCATGAGAAGGGAGCCTTCACCGGGGCCAGCCAGCAGAAGATCGGCCAGATCGAAGCCGCCGCCGGGGGCACCCTGTTCCTCGATGAAATCGGCGACCTGACCCTGGAGCTCCAGGTCAACCTGCTGCGATTCCTGGAGGAGAAGACGATCCAGCGCATTGGCGCGCTTGACGAGATTCACGTCGACGTGCGCGTGTTGTCAGCGACGCACGTGGATCTCGAGAAGGCTGTCGAGGAGGGGCGCTTCCGTGAGGATCTCTATCATCGGCTCAATGTTCTGCAAGTCAATCTTCCGCCGTTGAGGGAGCGCCAGGAAGATATCGAAATCCTGGCCAAGTTCTTCTTCGACAAGTTCATCGAAGACAAATCCATGAAAGTGCGAGGCTTCAGCCAGGAGGCCCTGGTGCTCATGCAACAGTACCACTGGCCGGGGAACATTCGTGAACTCATCAACCGGGTGCGTCGTGCCATGGTCATGTGCGAACAGCGCTTGATCAAGCCATCGGACCTGGGGCTCGAACGACGCACATCCAGCCGCAACGTCGTCACCCTCGAGGAAGCACGCAACTGTGCCGAGCGAGAAGCCTTGCTTCGAGCCTTGGGTCGCAACAAGCAGAAGGTAAAGAAAGCCGCCGAAGAGCTGGGGGTCTCACGAGTAACGCTCTATCGCCTGATAGAGAAGCATGGCCTGGACAGGAGTACTGAGGAAGCCTCCTATCCGTTCACCTCGGCATGAGCTTGGGCCCCCTCGACATGGCTGTCGAGGGGGAACTCCGTGCTTCGACGAAATAAACCTCCCGCAGGAAGGGCTTCGCTCACATCTGGCAGGGCAAGCGAAAGGTCAGGTTCGTATTGAGGCACAGCGTCCACGGTTGCCATCCAGCGTGTACGCCTCGAGTTCGGTGCCACCTGGTACGTGCAGAGCATTGCCACTGCTGACCGAAGCGCTTTCAGCCGACACTGGCGACTGAAAGGTCCGCCTTGCGCAGCCGCCAGCATGCGCGTGCCGCTGAGAAACACTGCACCGGTCAAGCCGATGCATTTCACACCGAACCACCCACTGACCGTTCTCCTTCTGGATGACTTGCTGCGACTGGGAATACTCATAAGGCCTCCTTCCCGCACCGTACTCACAGGCAAGCTTCATACCAAAAGAGTAAGTCATTGATTTTAAACAGATAATCAATGCTTCTTGTTAATGCTTGTGTAACGTGTTGGTTACATTTTGAGGTGCAGGACCTGCTACCCACCATGGATTACCGGCCACATCCCGCTCAGTGAGAGGCGTGGTCCTTGGAGAAAGGTGAATGGAAACTTTCTGTTACTAACGGCGATTCAGAGTCCATGCCATGAAGCAATCTATTGATTTAATTGATTATTATTGGAAATTTAAAAGATGAAAAACGAACAGAATAATTCATCTGCTCACGGGAAATTCCTATAAATCGACATATGTTGGTTTGGAATAACTAGAGTTTTTTTAATGAAAAATAACTATTAACACATCTCCGCTTTATGTCTGAGACTCCATAATACACCTCATTGTTTACGTTTCTTTACATTCAGGAATGCGAATAAAAAGGGAGAGGAAACATGACAAGCATGGACTTCCAAATTTACCTGGTAACCGCTATCAACCCCCAGTCAAAGCTATTCATTGAACATCTGCAACAACAGTTGAACCATGAGGTCATCGCTTTCAACACCGAGGACATGCCTGCCTTGGACGAAGGTGAACTCGTTCTGGTGATTCTCGACCTGGATCACTTGAGTGAGGCGAACATGCAGCAGTGGCAGACCGCGGCAGATGGCAAGGAGCATATCAGCCTTGCTGCATTCAACGTGCGTGATGAAGGCCACGCCGTCGAGCTACTCTCTTCGCTCAATCTGCAAGGCATCTTCTACCGCAACGACAGCGTGGACCTGATTTGCAAGGGAATCGAGGCGCTTCGCAGTGGCAGCCTATGGATGTCGCGTACCTTGATGTCACGCATGATCCAACTCCTGCGTCGTCAACAGATGAATTCATACCGCCCGGCCTGTGGACTGACGCAGCGTGAGCTTGAAATCATCGGACTTCTCGGCACGGGGGCAACCAATTCGGAGATCGCCGAAAAATTGTTCGTCAGCGAACATACCGTAAAATCCCATCTCTACAACATATTCAGGAAAATCAAGGTACATAACCGGCTCCAGGCCATGAACTGGGCCAGGCGGAACCTGTTTAGCGTTCCCCCCAGCTACAAGAGAGAGGCGAGGCACTGACCCAAACGAGGAAAAGGGTAACGCCGGAGTGCACCCATAGGGATACCCGTCATGGAAACGCCCCTCAACGTACTGCTGTTGGATCCAATTTCTGGCCGTTCGACCAAGATGATGGCGGCACTAAACGAGCAAGGTTGCATTGTGACGCTTGTCGAGGATTGTCAGGCAGCTTGGCATGCCACGGAGAAGAAAGATTTCGATGCCGGCATCATTCAGCTCCTGGATGTGGAACCGCCTTTTCTGCTGGAGCTTGAAAAGCTCATTCTCGACAGCGGGTTCGAGTGGGTAGCCTTGGCCGGTCCCCGGCAAGTCAAGGATCCCAGTGTTCGGCCTGCTCTAGTCCGGATGTTTCACAGCGTTCATGTACAAGACGACTTGCCAAGCCTGTCCTGCCTGTTGTTCCACATCGCCAGGCAACATGCCATTGCTACCGTTGCCAACAAGAAGGCGATCCTGCATGTGTCCAACAAGAGCATGGTCAGCAGCACACCATGCATGCGCAGGGTCATTGAGCAGATTCACATCCTGGCTGGAGTCGATGCTCCCGTTTTCATCACCGGCGAATCGGGCACTGGTAAGGAACTGGCTGCCAGAGCCATCCATGAACTTTCTTCTCGCGCCCACGCCCCTTTCGTTGCGGTCAACTGCGGTGCCATCCCGCCCAATCTCATCCAATCCGAACTGTTCGGCTTCGAGAAGGGGGCTTTCACGGATGCGCATTGTCGTCGCATGGGCAAGATCGAGGCTGCTGCCGGGGGCACGCTGTTTCTGGATGAAATCAGCGAGCTACCCTACGACCTGCAGGCAACCTTCCTGCGCTTCATCGAGAGTCGCAGCATTTCCCGACTGGGGAGCCACAAGGAAACCAAGGTAGACGTACGCATCGTTGCCGCCACGAACCGGCATGTCCCGACGCTTGTGGAGGAGGGGCGTTTCAGACTGGACCTTTTCTATCGCTTGAACGTACTCGAGATCAGGCTACCGCCGCTGCGAGAGAGAAAGCAGGACATCGAGCCGCTCGTCGAGCTCTTCTTCGAACAGTTCAAGCAGTACAAACCCTCCGGCCTGGTGGGTTTCAGCCCCCAAGCCATGGCGCTCCTGCAGGGTCACGACTGGCCGGGAAACATCCGCGAACTGATGAACACGGTATGTCGCGCCATGCTCATGTCGAACCCTCCCTATATCGAGGCCGAGGACATTCCCCTCGGCAACCCAGACAAGCCGAACCAACCACCATCATTGGAGCAGATCCGTGAGCAAGCAGAACGCAACACCATCACTCGGGCACTGAAGCGAAACCGCCACAACATCGCACGTACATCGCGGGAGATGGGGGTCTCTCGCGTCACGCTGTATCGCCTGATGGACAAGTACGACATTCAGCGCATCGACGATCGACACTAATCACAACGGTTCCCCGGAACCAGGCCAATCAAGGGAAATAATCATGACTAGAATGCATGCCTTGCTGTTCCCCACTGCACTGGGCCTGGCCCTGTCCCATGCCGTGGTCGCCCAGGAAACCACGGCCCCGGGCGGCATCACGTCACCCGTGGGGCAGGCCCCTGTCGAGGCCCCTCCCCAACAGCCTGAAGTCCAGGCCATCGCCGACATCGGCGGGGTGTTGACGCCTCGCGGTCGCCTGGTGATCGAGCCCTCGCTGCAATATTCCCATTCAGGGGTCAACCGCCTGACCTTTCGCGGCATCGAGATACTCAGCACCCTGCTGATCGGGGTCTTCAGCGCCGAGGAAGCCGAGCGGGATATCTGGACCGCCTCTCTCACCGGCCGCCTGGGCGTCACCGACCGGCTCGAGATGGAGCTCAAGGTGCCCTACGTCTATCGCGACGACACCCTGCGGGCCACCGTGCCCACGGTAGGAGATGACAGCTTCGACATCGATCGCGATCTGTCGGGCAATGGCCTGGGGGATATCGAAGTCACCGCACGCTACCAGCTCAACCGCGGACAGAACGGCTGGCCCTTCTTCGTCGGCAACCTGCGCTACAAGAGCGTCACCGGAGATGGCCCCTTCGATATCGCCCGCGACTCCGACGGTATCGAGCAGGAGCTGGCCACCGGCTCCGGCTTTCATGCCATCGAGCCCAGCATTACCGCGCTCTTGCCCTCCGACCCGGCGGTCTTCTTCGCCAACCTCGGCTATCTCTACAACATGAGCGACGACGTCAACCAGCAGATCACCGAGGATCTCTGGATCGGCGAGGTCGATCCCGGCGATGCGGTGCGGCTCAGCTTCGGCATGGCCTACGCCATCAACCCCCGGGCCTCCTTCACCCTGGGCTTCAAGAACGATTTCATCGGCAAGACCAAGACCGAGTACTTCGGCGATAATGGCAGAGCGACACAGAGTTCCCGTACGCTGAATATCGGTTCGCTGCTGCTGGGCTGGTCCTACCAGCTCAATCCGGATGTCTCGGTCAACCTCGGCCTCGAACTCGGCGTCACCGACGATGCCCCCAATACCGTACTGACGCTGCGAGTGCCGTTCGGTACCAATGCATTCTGAGGCAGGAGCGAGGATCGGTGCATCTCACCGATCCTCTGCTGGAGAGCCCTTCTCGCTTAACGCGCCAGGGACTCCAGGATGGTGTGGCGTTGCTGCGCCGCACGCAGCGCAGGCAGGTTGTTCACCTGCACGCCGATATTGAGCTGTTGCTGAATGTCTCGCTCCGAGGCATCGCTGACCACGCTGCCGAGGATGGCGTTCTTGGTCACCGTGTGGAACACCGAGGTGAAACCCTTGCTGTCGTTCACTACCAGGCCGGCAAAGTCCTTCATCCCGGCCAGGTTGATGCCGTCTGGCGTCAGTTCCACGATGGTGTGGTCGCTCCCCTTCCCTACCCGACTGACGACCTGGCCATCGATGAGGTCGTGCTGGGTGATCGTCTGGGAAACGACATCCGCCCCCGCCCGATTGATGACGAAAACGGTGTCCATCCGCACATTGTCGATCAGGGTCTGCAGTGTGGCCCCGAAGCTCATATCGATCCCTGCGATCTCAAAGCCCCCCCTCAACGCCTCCAGCTCCGCCTCCTCGAGTGGCTCCAGGTAGGCAAAATCGGAGGCCTGCAGCGAGGCGCTGGCCATCCATAGCGACACCATGCACATCCGGCAGAGTGTCGACCCGGTGCAGCGCCGCTTGGCAGTGTCTCGCTGGCGACCGATAGCCAGTTGCTCGGTGGTCCGGCATGCGCTCATGCTCATCGCCCCAGTTCGTTGATCGCCGGCAGTTGCAGCAGCATCGAGGCCACATCGGCACGGTCGATTCCGCTGCCGATAGGAGCCGATGGCCGAATCTGCCAGTCGCGCTCATGGTTGAAGTTGGCCTTGGCAATGTCCGTCTCGGCGCGTGCGCCCAGTACCAGGCCACTCCAGATCGATTCGAAATGCTCCCTGGGCACCGCCACGGTGCCCACGGCAGGGTCGCCAACCAGCACGTTGCCCGAATCCATTCCCTTGATCACCACGAAGTGCCGATAGCCCCCGGTGTTGATCAAAGTGATGGCAGGAACGCCGATGCGCTCAAGATCGTCGAGCCCTACCCGGAAACCGTCCGAATTCAGCCCCTGGGCGTCGAGGTAGCGCTTCATGTCGAGCATGGAGAAGCCTTGCTCCTTGATCTGCTCCACCTCACCGTTATGAATCATTGCCTCGAAGACCTCGGCCTCCGTGGTGGGTCGGCCGTAATGATGGGTCAGCAGTGTCGCCACCGCCGCCGCCCCGCAGCTGTAGTCGTACTGCTGTGCGACGACGCCGTCCCAGCGCATCTCGTGATGGCTCCTGGCAGGGACCGTCACGGAGCCGAAGCCACCGTTGAGCGCAATCGCTACCGTTCCCGCCTGCAGCGGAAAAGCCGATACGCCCATCACGACACAGGCCAACGATACGCCCAGCCACCGCATGGTACTGGCCATTCTTCACCCCCATCGTTTTCGCCCTACTGCGGCGCATAAATGCTGATGCTGACCCCCGTCGAGACCGCATTGGCATGTCCAGTCATGAGGTTCATCAGGGTAATGCCGGAGATCCTGTCCATGGCGTTGGCTTCGATCGTGATATTGCCCGACACGATCGTGTCGGCGGTAAACGAGGCCCCCTTGGCCACGGCTTCCATGTTCTGGATACTTTGCACGTTGACCAGATCGCGGAATCCTTCCCTTCCGGTAACGCTTTCCAATTCACTTACCTCGATGCGATGTAATGCATCGAACTCCGTCGTCGTCTCGTCCCCTGCCATCAACAGCGGGCTGGCAAGGCTCAAGCCGACCGCCAGCGCAGTACATACTGCTCGACCGATACGCTTCATGGCACCGCTCCCTCTTCCACTGCTTCGTCGATGGGCCAAGGAAGGGTCGGTAGCCTCGCTACCGACCCTCACGCTTAGCGCAAGCCAGTCATCAGTTGCCGATGTTGACGTTGCTATGCGCCGCCACGTTGGTACCTGCCAGCTGCGAGTTGTAGATGCCAGTGGAGAGGTTCATGTTGGCAATGCCGCCGAAGGTACCGGCGCCTGCCGCCATGGAAGCCCCACCGGTGACGAGCGAGGCATTGCCGCCGTTGCCACCGTTGCCGCCATTGCCACCGTTGCCGGCATAGGCATGGGCTTCGCCACCGGTACCGGTGCCGCCACCGCCACCGCCGCCGTTGCCGGTAGAGCTGCCGCCGGCACCTGCCATGGCATCACCTCCCGCGCCGCCTGCACCGCCGGTGCCAGTACCTGAGCCGGTACCTGTGCCGGTGCCGCTTCCGGCTCCGCCAGTACCACCAGCGACACTGGGCGAGGCAGTGGCATCGCCGCCGCTGCTGCCGCCTGCCGACGAGCTGTTGCCGCCTCCTGCATCGTCTTCAGCCCAGGTACCGGTACCTGCAATACCGCCATAGGAGCTGCTGCCGGCACCGCCGCTACCGTTGTTGGCGTCGGCATCTCCGCCCTGGCCAGCCCCAACGCCCAGCCCCAGGCCGATACCGGCACCATCCCCGCCATCGGCGCCATCGCCACCGACTGCCACGGAGCGTCCACCGGCACCGCCGGTGCCATCGCCGCCGGCGCCACCGACCCCCACACCGGCGCTCACACCCAAGGCATCGCCACCGCTGCTGCCGGAACCGCCAGCCGCCCCGTCACCGGCGGTAATGTTGATGCGCGAACCGGTTACCGTGGAGCGCAGGTCCTGGATCGCCACCACGCTGGTGCTGGTGTTGTAGGACTCGCTCATGGCCCAGGCATCGCCGCCGGCCCCGGCGGCACCACCGGCGCCACCCATGCCACCGGCCCCGCCGTCCCCGGCACCGCTGGTCGCGTTGCTGTTGGCAGAGATCTCGGCCTCACTCCCGGCATCGGCACCATCATCCATCTCGCTGGCATTGTTCCAGGCGCCGGAACCGGAGGAGCTGTTGCTGCTGCCACCGCTGCCACCATTGCCGCCATAGCTGCTACCGCCACTGCCACCAACGGCCACCGCAGCAGAGTTCACTTGCTGATCCACGTTTTCGGCCGCACCGGAACTTGGGTTGGCGTGCGCATTCGAAACGGCCAGCGCCAGCGCCAACAGCGATGACCCTGCAATGACATAATGCTTTTTCATGACTCTTCTCCCTATCATGCATGATGAGTGCTTCCAAAACATGACCAGTCAGCTCACCCTTTTCGCCCGGACTCTTCCCAGGAATTTTCCTCCTGATCCCTTTTTCTTTTCCTGACGTAAAGCTATGGCTAACGGTCCGTTAACATATGGCACTATTTATGCCATGAGAGAGAAGTTCTCATAATAATCAGCCACTTAATTGTTAATAAAGTGTAAACGAAAGTTACTATTTGCGCGCAAAGGGGCGGGAACAAGGAAGGAAGGTATCGCCATATTGACAGTAGCAATGGAGCAAAAAGCTTCGTACCGAATAAGCCCTTTTTACTCATTGGCTTACGGTATATACATTCAAGTATCGGGTTCTTTACACTAAAGAAACTGGGCAGCCTGGCAATTATCTGGAAGCCAGAGTTGCCGCTTCATGGCCATCGCCAACCGCAACATGAGCGTTTTTTCAGCCAGCAAACACCCGCTGCTGGATCAGCATTGCCAGCGTGTCAGTGGCGTTGTCAGCAACGGTATCGAGGTGCAGCAGATGAGGACGCTCATCGTCACTGAAGCCTTCGAACAGCAACTGTTGCCGGTTGAGCACGTCGAGGCTCGTTGCCGGATCGGCTCCCTGCCGCTTGGCGCGCTTGACGATACGCGCTCGCAAGGTTTCGTCGTCGGCCTCGAAGCTGACGAGGAGCACTGGCAGGCCGCGTGCCTCGCCCTGCTGGCACAATAGCTTGCGCTGGCCGCGTGTCAGGCAGGTCGCGTCGATACAGGTGGGAATGCCGGCGTTGAGCAGAAGCCCAGCCAGGCTGGCCAGGCGATGGTAGGTACGCTCGGTGGTCTTCGAACTGAAGATATCCACAGACGGTTCTTGTACCACCCCCTGTGGAGAAATACCGAAGAGACGCCGCCGCTCGGCATCCGAGCACAGCCTCACGGCACCCAACCGTTCGACGATCTCGGCCATGAAGCGGCTCTTGCCGCTGCCGGACACGCCGACGCCGATGATCAGTGGGGGGAAGCGGAAATTCGCGGCCCGTTCGGCCAGGTCGAGATAGCGCCGGCACTCGGTCATGATCTCGGCGACACGAAACGCCGGTTCACGACCCGACTCCCAGCGCTGCAGCGCACGACGGGCACCCGCGAGCGAACGGCATACCGCAAACACCGAGATGAGACGCGTCAGGGAGTAATCGCCCGACAACCGCAGGTAGCGATCCAGCGCGTAATGGGCCAATCGCGTCTCGTCGCGCACGTACAGGCCCACCAGCAGCGATACCAGGTCGAAGCCCGGGTCCAGGCAGCGCTTGGCCAGCGGATCCGAGGCTTCAAGATCAAGCGCATTGGCCATGATGAGGCGCTGTCGATCACACAACGCCATGACCTGACGACCGACGACCCAGCTCGGGCGCGGTTCGCCACGTTCGAGGAACCACGGCTCGAGTCGCACCAGTTCTTGATCCAGCCATTCCCGCAGGCCATGCAGACGATGCCGATCCTCTTCCCCCGTCAGGCGGGCATCGAGCACGCTCACCTCATCCTCTACCAGCGAACGGGTCGCCGCCAGGCAGCAGGAAGAGGCCACATAAGGGAGGTCGTCGACGAAGGCACGATGGGACGCCACCAGCGAATCGATCAGTTCATCCAGGCTGAGGGCAGTGGATGGAGACATGGTGCAAGTCGCTGAAGTGGCGTCCATGTTCACTCCTCGTGGCAGTTGAGTCTCGTCAAGGCTGGCGCACCAGGGCGAAGGCCTTCTCGGCGGCATCCAGCGTCCATTGAATGTCTTCGGGGGTGTGGGCGCTGGACATGAAGCCCGCCTCGTACGCCGAAGGTGCCAGGTAGACACCTTCGTCGAGCATGGCCGCAAAGAAGCGGCGGAAGGCATCGGCATCGCAGGCCGTGGCCTGGGCGAAGTTGTCGACCCGGGACTGCCCGGTGAAGAACAGCCCGAACATGCCACCGGCACGCTGGGTGATCATGTCGACACCAGCGGCATCGGCGCGTTCCTGCAGTCCGTGGCATAGCGTCTCCACGCGCTGCGCCAGGGCATCATGGAAGCCGGGCTCACGCAGCTTGGTGAGCAAGGCAATACCCGCCGCCATGGCCAGCGGATTGCCCGAGAGCGTCCCCGCCTGATAGACAGGCCCCAACGGCGAGATATTCTCCATGATCGCGCGTTTGCCACCGAAGGCCCCCACCGGCATGCCACCGCCGACGATCTTGCCCAGGCAGGTCAAGTCGGGTTCGATGCCGTAGTGAGCCTGGGCCCCCCCCATGGCAACACGAAAACCGGTCATCACTTCATCAAAGATCAGCACACTACCGTACTCGGTGCAAACCTGGCGCAGAGTCTCGAGGAAGCCGGGCTGCGGTGGAATGCAGTTCATGTTGCCAGCGACCGGCTCGACGATGATGCAGGCGATCTCGCTGCCGATTTCCTCGAAGCAGGCCTCCACCGCATCGATGTCGTTGTAGGACAGGGTGATGGTGTGCTCGGCCAGGGAGGCGGGAACGCCAGGTGAGCTGGGCTCACCATGGGTCAGTGCGCCGGAACCGGCCTTGACCAGCAGCGAATCGGAGTGGCCGTGATAGTTGCCCTCGAACTTGACGATCTTGTCGCGCCCGGTGAAGCCTCGCGCTAGGCGAATGGCGGACATGGTGGCCTCGGTGCCCGAGTTGACCATGCGCACCAGTTCGATCGACGGGATCATTTCGCAGATCAGGTCGGCCATGGTGGTCTCGATCGCCGTCGGCGTACCGAACGAGAGCCCGTGGTCGAGCCGGCTGCGCACTGCGCCAAGCACGTCCGGATCGGCATGACCGGTGATCATCGGCCCCCAGGAGCCGACATAGTCGACGTAGCGATTGCCTTCCACGTCGAACAGATAGGCACCCTGGGCCCGCTCGATGAACACCGGGGGCCGGTGAAGCCCCTTGAAGGCACGCACGGGGGAGTTGACGCCGCCGGGGATATGGCGACAAGCCTGTTCGAAGAGCGTTGCGGAAGTGGTCATGTAAGCCTCATTGCTGTCATGAGAAGGATTTGGCCCCGTCATGGGAGGTGCCAGGCTCACGCTGCCCGGTCTGTGGATAACTTCTTGGATAACCTTGGAATCACCGGTGAAGATACGGTGATCTTCGCTCATGCAACGGGCCTGGGTCACGCCCTGCGTCGAATCGCGCTGGGTATCCGGAAAAGCCGTACGGCGTGGCAGCGCCTGCCCACTGCCCGGCTGCCAGGCATTGTCCAGAGCCTGCCAGGTAAAGCGCTGAGCCTGTTCACAGGCAGAGCGCAGCGACTCACCGGCGGCAAGTCGCGCTGCCAGCGCGGCGGCCAGGGTACAACCCGAGCCGTGGAAGCTGCCTGCCAGCCGCGGCCAACGCCAGGCGAAGCGTCCTTCGTCATCGTACAGCACCAGCTCGACCTCGTCGGTGGGCACGCCGGCCTCGGGGTCGTCACTTCCGGTCACCAGCACGGCGCGACAACCGAGCGACAGCAAGCGCTGGGCACGCGCCTGGTCATCCTGGGCCTGCGGCCCAGCAAGGCGCGACAGCTCGAGACGATTGGGCGTCAGGATATCCACAAGGGGAAGCAGTCGCGCACGAAAGGCATCGACCAAAGTGGCTGTGGATAACTCCTTTCCCCCCCCGGCCTTGAGCACCGGATCGACCACTACCGGCAGCTCTGGATGCGCCTTGACGATTTCCACTACGGCATCGAGCGTCTCGGGGCTGGCCAACAGCCCGACCTTGATCGCCGCCGGGCGAAGTGACACGAGTCGCGCCGCCATCTCGCGGATCAGGTTCGCGGGCACCGGCACCACCCGCTGCACATCGTGGCAGTCCTGCACCGTCAGCGCCGTCGGCACCGTCAGGGCCCAACCACCACAGGCAGAGATCGCCTCGCCGTCGGCGGTGAGGCCCGCCCCACCCGTGGGGTCGTGACCGGCCAATACCAATACCACTGGTGGATTCTGCATCGTTCCTGGCGGTGACATGATCAGAAAGGCTTGAGCACGGCCAGGATCACGATGGCGAGCAGCGCGATCACCGGCAATTCGTTGAACCAGCGGAAGAACACGTGGCTGCGCTGGCAACGGCCCGCGGCGAACTGCTTGAGGTAGACCAGGCAGACGTGGTGGTAGGCTACCAGCAGCAACACCAGCAGCAGCTTGACGTGCATCCACCCCATGCCGAGCCAATGGGGCATGAGGTAGAGCAGCCAGCCCCCGAACACGATCACCGCAATCATCGACGGGGTCATGATGCCACGATAGAGCTTGCGCTCCATCACACTGAAGGTGTCGATGGCCTGCTGCTCCCCGCGGTCGCGCGCCATGGCATGGTAGACATACAGGCGCGGCAGGTAGAACAGCGCGGCAAACCAGGTCACGACGGCCACGATGTGCAGGGCCTTGATCCAGAGGTACATGCTTTCTCCCGAGAGGGTGGTGACGGCACGGTCGTGGCAACGACCGAGCAGTAAAGCGAGCTCACTTTAGCGAATAGTAACGTTCGATCGCACCGCGAGTGATGATACCGGAAATCCGTTTGTGCTTCGGACGCTGCCCGTACTCCACGTATAGGGCGTCGACGGCCTGGTCGTTGAGCTGCTCGAAGGCTTCCGACAGGGTCGCCTGCAAGTGAATCGGGGCCATCTCCAGGCGCAGCCCCGGCACCTCGAGCAGGTCGATCAGTGCCTCCTCGGTGGTGATCTCCTCCAGTTCCTGCTCATCGATCAGAGCGCGGGCCAAGTCGGCCGCCTTCAGCGCCAGGGTCGGCTTGTCGCCGGTGGAGCGAAGGATCAGGATCCAGGCCGGCTTGGCATCGAGCAACGCACGGGCCTGGTCGCGGGTCACCATGCGCGGCGTGGTCACGAAGCTGCGCTCCATCACCGCCGGCACCGAGACCCGCGAGAGCGCCTGCATCAGCGGCTGCTGCAGCGGATGCAGGCCATGTCGGGTCACGCTGATGAAGAAGCCATCGCAGCGACACAGCTGGCGGGCCGTCAGCCCCGAGACCACCACCGCCAGCATGCCCGGAAGGATGATATTGGGGTTATGGGTCAGCTCCAGCAGTGCCATCAGTGCGGCCAGCGGTGCCTGCAATACGGCCCCCATCATCGCTGCCATACCGAGCATGGCGTAGAAACCGGGTTCCGTGCCCATCTGGGGAAATAGCCAGGCCCCTATCAGGTCGGCCAAGGCGCCGGCCGCCGCCCCGACCACCAGCACCGGGCCAATGATGCCGATGGGAATTTTGCTTGCCACGGTAATGGCCGTCAGCAACAGCTTGGCCACCACCAGCGCCAGCAGCACGTCGACGGTCAGGTTGCCAGCCAGCGAAGCATCCAGGCTGTCGTAGCCGATGCCCTGAACGTCGGGATACCACCACGCCACCGCTGCCGTGGCCAGGGCCACCAGGGTCAGGCGCAGCACGACCGGCAGACCGGCGATACGCTCGCTTCGCGCCACGTGAATGAAGAGCCCGGCCAGCAGGCCGATGAACAGTGCCGTGACCACGATCCAGGGCAGGTTGGCCAGCGAACCGAGGCTGACGCTGGGCACCTGGAACGCCGGCTCGGAACCGTAGATCAGCATGGCCACCAGGGCGCCCATGGTAGAGGCCAGGATCACCGGCATGAAGCCGGCGATGGTGTACTCCATCATCACCACTTCCATGGCGAAGATGACCCCGGCGATCGGCGTATTGAACGAGGCCGAGATACCCGCCGCCGTGCCACAGGCCACCAGTACCCGCAGGCTGTTGTGCGGCAGGCGCAGCCGTTGGCCCAGACCGCTGGCCGCGGCCGCACCGAGATGGATCGCCGGCCCCTCGCGGCCGGCGGACAACCCGCCAAGCACCGTCGTGACACCCACCCACCATTGATTGATCCAGTTGCGCAGGGGGAAACGCCCTTGATGGTAAGTGAGGCGTTCGATGACGTGTCCAACACCCAGCTTGCGTGCCGCCGCCGGCTGGCGCCAGAGGAAGATGCCGATCAGCACCACGGCGACGAGCGGCAGACTTGCGCGCACCTCTGGCGGCAACCCCTCGAAGGCCTCGTGGTTGCCATCGGGCATGAACAGTACGCCTCCCAGTTCGAGCAATAGCCGGAAGGCGACCATTACGGCACCGGTCACGAGCCCGGAGATGACCCCCAGTACGCAAAGCTGGGGCAGGGCATCGACGCTGGCCAGCTTGCGACGAAAACCTTCCAGGCTGAAAGTGGGAAACGAGAGGCGCGGCACGGCTTGATTCCTGTGCAAACGGTTCCGGGAATACGATGTCACGGCGGTTGAGTCGCCGCCCCTTCTCTTGTGTATCATATCCTGACAGGACGGTCCCGTTGGCGACCGCCCCAAGCCAGGCTAACTTCGAAGGAGTCGCGTTGTGATCAAGGTCGGAATCGTCGGCGGCACCGGTTATACCGGCGTCGAGCTGCTCAGGCTGCTGGCCCAGCACCCAGAGGTCGAGGTCGACGCGATCACCTCGCGCTCCGAGGCCGGCATGCGCGTGTGCGACATGTACCCCAACCTGCGCGGCCACTACGACGACCTGGCCTTCAGCGAACCCGACCCGCACCGCCTGGGCGCCTGCGACGCGGTGTTCTTCGCCACTCCGCACGGTGTCGCCCACGCCCTGGCCGGTGAGCTGCTCGCCCAGGGCACCCGGGTGATCGATCTCTCTGCTGACTTCCGCCTGCGCGACGCCGAGGTGTGGTCGGAGTGGTACGGCCAGCCGCACGGCGCACCGGAGCTGCTCGAAGAAGCCGTCTACGGCCTGCCCGAGATGCACCGCGAGCGCATTCGCCAGGCACGCCTGATCGCCGTGCCCGGCTGCTATCCCACGGCGGTGCAACTGGGGCTGCTGCCGCTGCTCGAGGCCGGGCTGATCGATGCCGGGCACCTCATTGCCGACTGCAAGTCCGGCGTGACCGGCGCTGGCCGCGGTGCCAAGGTGCCTTCGCTGCTGGCCGAGGCCAGTGAATCGATGAAAGCCTACGGTGCCTCCGGCCACCGCCATTTGCCCGAAATCAGCCAAGGCCTGTGCGATGCCGCGGGGGGGCCGGTTGGCCTGACCTTCGTGCCGCATCTGACGCCGATGATCCGGGGCATCCATGCCACGCTCTACGGGCACCTGACCGCCGAGCCGGGCGATCTGCAGGCGCTCTTCGAGTCGCGCTACGCAAGCGAACCCTTCGTCGACGTGATGCCCGCGGGCAGCCACCCCGAGACGCGCAGCGTCAAGGGCGCCAACGTCTGCCGCCTGGCAGTGCATCGTCCCGCGGGTGGCGACACGGTGGTGGTGCTGTCGGTGATCGACAATCTGGTCAAGGGCGCCTCGGGCCAGGCAGTGCAGAATCTCAACCTGATGTTCGGCTTCGCCGAGAACGCCGGGCTTGACGCTCCCGCCCTGATGCCCTGAGACCTGGACCCTGAGGCAAAGGATCCCCATCCCCGGTAATAGTTGACCCTTTTACTGGGGATTAGGGATAATCCCCTGTTACCCATTCATTCAGCTCAAGGAAATGCTGAACAAATCGGCGAACGAGATGAAACGCAAGGCGCACGGAGCGCAAGAACCGGAACCTATGGGGTTATAGGTGAGGATTTTGAGCACCGCGCAACACAGCGATTCCCTCGTGCAGCCATTTGAGCGGCGTTTCCTCAGGGGAGGATGCCCATGAGCGGCGCTGAAACCTTCATGCCCACTCCCATGATGCTCTCCGACGCGGCCAGGAAGCGGCTGCAGGCACTCATCAAGGAAGAGGGCAACCCCGAACTCAAGCTTCGCGTCTACGTGACGGGGGGCGGCTGTTCGGGTTTCCAGTACGGCTTCGACTTTGCCGACTCGGCCAGCGAGGACGACACCCTCATCGAGTTCGGCGAGGTGGCACTGGTCGTCGACGAACTCTCCTACCAGTACCTCGTCGGTTCCACGGTCGACTACGAGGAAGGCTTGGCCGGAGCACGCTTCCTGGTCCAGAACCCCAATGCCACCACCACCTGTGGCTGCGGCGCCTCCTTCATGGTGTGATTTTCCTGTAAACACCGCCACGACAGCACAGAATCCGCCCGACTTGACGCTCTTCCCCGTGGACTCGCCATGGTTTAAAGGCGTAACGCCACAACAATTCACCATGGGGAAACGTATGAAACGACAAGTGAAGACGGCCACCCTGGTTTCAGGCATTGCCATTACGCTCGGCCTTGCTGGCGGCACCGGACATACTCTTCGATTCCCCACGTCATGAACGCACCCAAAGCTTCCTGTCGAGGGTGCTCAAGCACTGAAAAGCCGGCTGTATTCCCTTTGAAAGACCCTGTCGCCGCTAGCCAGGGTCTTTTTTTTTGCTTGTGGATAAAATTTATCCCGTAGGAGGCGCTTTGCTGCTCTAGCCTGCATGGTTGGCGCATGCAGCATGATTGCGGGTGGCTGTTCACAGTCGCGGTAACAAGCCCGGTAGCCGGCGGTGGAAAAGAGGTGTAGCGTTCGGGCTGTGGAAAAGCGCAGCTTTCATCCACAGGCTCGACACCGGCCACCCTCAGCTCGTCACCCTCTTCTCACCGTAGAAGTCAACAATGCAACTCATTGTTTCATAATGGATATGATCGGTTATCCACGTTTTTTGTCCACACCAGTAGTCACTACCACTACAGAACTTCTCTCTTTTAATCATTCTGTTTTGTTTAGTGACTGGTGAATTCTCGGGTGTCGAACACACTCGGTGTGGAAAACCCTGACGGTTACCCACAGTCGGTTTATACTGCCAGGCTGTTTTTCATCCCTAGGCAATATCCGCGCACAAGCGCAACGAGGTGAACCTTGGAGTATCCCGACCGCTTTGACGTCATCGTCATCGGCGGCGGCCATGCGGGAACCGAAGCCGCTCTGGCCTCCGCCCGCATGGGCTGTCAGACCCTGCTGCTGACCCACAACATCGAGACCCTGGGGCAGATGTCCTGCAATCCCGCCATCGGTGGGATCGGCAAGAGCCATCTGGTCAAGGAGATCGATGCCTTGGGCGGCGCCATGGGCCTGGCCACCGACCTGGGCGGTATCCAGTTTCGTGTGCTCAACGCACGCAAAGGTCCTGCAGTGCGAGCCACCCGGGCCCAGGCCGATCGTGTGCGCTACAAGGCGGCCATCCGAGGCATGCTGGAGAACCAGGCCAACCTGACGATCTTCCAGCAGGCCGCCGGCGACCTGCTGGTGGAAAACGACACCGTTCGCGGCGTGATCACCGAGACAGGCATTCGTTTCCTGGCCGAGACGGTGGTGCTGTGCACGGGCACCTTCCTCGGCGGCGTGATCCATATCGGGCTCGACCAGAGCCGCGGCGGTCGCGCCGGGGATCCACCCTCCAATTCCCTCGCCGAACGCCTGCGTGCACTGCCATTTCGTGTCGATCGGCTGAAGACCGGAACGCCGCCGCGGCTGGATGCCAAGAGCGTCGATTTCTCACTGCTCGAGGAGCAGCCGGGAGATAGCCCGACGCCGGTAATGTCTTATCTGGGCCGGCGCGACATGCATCCGCGCCAGGTGAGCTGCCACATCGCCCACACCAACGAGCGCACCCACGAGATCATCTTCGCCAATCTCGATCGCTCGCCGATGTACTCCGGCGTGATCGAAGGCGTCGGGCCGCGTTACTGCCCGTCGATCGAAGACAAGGTGCACCGCTTCGCCGACAAGGCGAGTCACCAGGTGTTCATCGAACCCGAGGGGCTCGATACCCACGAACTCTACCCCAACGGTATCTCCACCTCGCTGCCCTTCGACGTGCAGCTACAGGTGGTGCGTTCGATCAAGGGGCTCGAGAATGTCCATATCACCCGGCCCGGCTACGCCATCGAGTACGATTTCTTCGATCCGCGTGACCTCAAGCACTCGCTGGAAACCAAATTTATCCACAACCTGTTTTTTGCCGGACAGATCAACGGCACCACCGGCTACGAGGAGGCTGGTGCCCAGGGCCTGCTCGCCGGGCTCAACGCCGCCCGCCGTGCCAAGGGGTTCGAGGCCTGGTGGCCGCGCCGCGACGAGGCTTACCTCGGCGTACTGGTCGACGACCTGATCACGCTGGGCACCAAGGAGCCCTACCGCATGTTCACCTCGCGCGCCGAGTACCGCCTGCTGCTGCGCGAGGATAACGCCGACCTGCGCCTCACCGAGGCCGGCCGCGAGCTGGGGCTGGTGGACGAGGCACGCTGGGCGGCGTTCAGCGAGAAGCGCGAGGCGATCGAGCGCGAAAGCGCCCGGCTCAAGGCCAGTTGGGTTCAGCCCGGTACCGCAGCCGCCGAGGCCATCGAAGCCAGGACCGGCAAGCCGCTCACCCGCGAGTACAGCCTGCTCGACCTGCTCAAGCGTCCCGAGCTCGGCTATGCCGACGTGGCCGGGCTGACCGGCCAGCCGGTGAGCGACGAGGCGGTCGCCGAACAGGTGCAGATCCAGGCCAAGTACCAGGGCTATATCGACCGCCAGCAGGACGAGATCGACAAGCTCAAGCGCCATGAGGCCACGCCGCTGCCGGCCGATCTGGACTATGCCAAGGTCGAAGGCCTCTCCCATGAGATTCGCCAGAAGCTCGCCGAAGCACGCCCCGAGACCTTGGCCCAGGCCTCGCGGATCTCCGGCGTGACCCCGGCAGCGGTATCTATCCTGCTGATTCATCTCAAGAAGCGTCGTCTTCTCGATGACACCCGGGTGATCAACGCATGAGCGATGCCGTAACACCCCAGGTGGAAGCGCGTCTCGACGAAGGGTTGGCCGCACTGGGTATCGATATCGATGACGTGCAACGCGAGCGGCTGCTGCGTCTGGTCGGGCTGTTGCACAAGTGGAATCGCGCCTATAACCTCACCGCGATACGCTCACCGGAAGAAATGGTGACCAGGCACCTGCTCGACAGCGCGGTGGTACTGCCCTTCGTCGGCAAGGCACCGCTGCTCGACGTGGGATCGGGCCCGGGCCTGCCGGGGCTGGTACTGGCGATCCTTGAGCCGCAGCTCGAGGTCACGCTGCTCGACAGCAACGGCAAGAAGGTACGCTTCCAGCGTCAGGCGGTGATGGAGCTCGGGCTTGGCAACGTCACGCCCGTGCAGGCCCGGGTCGAGGCCTTCGAGCCGCCAACGGGCGGCTACGTCCAGGTGATTTCACGGGCCTTCGCCAGCCTGGCAGATTTCGTTCGGCTGACCGATCATCTGCTGGCGGAAGACGGGCACTGGCTGGCCATGAAGGGGCCGGCCGCCGACGAGGAGCTGGCCGATCTGGATGCCCGGCTGACCATACGCGAGCGTCATGCGCTCGCCGTGCCGTTCACCACGGGGGAGCGTCAGCTGTTGATCGTCGAGCGAACCGATTCCAACCCAGGCCGCCCGTGAGCGTGCCTTCGACGCAAGGAAGTCGCCCGTGACCCAAATCATCGCCTTGACCAACCAGAAAGGCGGCGTGGGCAAGACCACCACCGCCGTCAACCTGGCCGCCAGCCTCGCCGCACTGGATCGCCGCGTGCTACTGGTCGATCTCGACCCCCAGGGCCATGCCACCATGGGCAGCGGAATCGACAAGCATGCGCTCGAGGGCAGTGTGCTCGACCTGCTGCTGGGCGAGAAGAGCGCTCCCGAAGTGATGCTCGACTGCCCCACCGCCGGCTATTCTCTGCTGCCCGGCAATGGCGATCTCACCGCCGCCGAGGTGGAGTTGCTGGACCGGGCCGAAGGTCGCGAGCGCAGCCTGACCGAGGCCCTGGGCAGCGTCGCCGGCGAATACGACGTGGTGCTGATCGACTGCCCGCCCTCGCTCAACATGCTCACCGTCAACGGCCTGACCGCCGCCAACGGCGTGCTGATCCCTCTGCAGTGCGAGTTCTACTCCCTGGAGGGGCTCTCGGCGCTGCTCGATACCGTTGAGCAGATCAAGGACAGCGTGAACCCGAACCTGGCGATTTATGGCATCCTGCGGACCATGTTCGATGGTCGCAACAGCCTGACTCGTGACGTCAGCAAGCAGCTGCGCGACTACTTCGGCGAGGCGCTGCTCAAGACCACGATCCCGCGCAACGTGCGGGTTGCCGAGGCGCCGAGCCACGGCCTGCCGGTCACCAAGTACGCGCGCTTCTCGCGCGGCAGTCAGGCCCACCGGGTATTGGCCAAGGAACTGATTCGTCGCCTGTCGCTGTAGTGCGGCGGGTGAAACCACCGGTCGTGACCGATTTTCGTGATGAGGGAATGCTGATGACGCGTAAACGCGCCCTGGGCCGAGGCCTGGATGCCCTGATCGGTGCCGGCGCCCGTCGCCGCGAGAATCTCGAGCTGCCCGAGGTGGAAGTCCTGCCTGGCGAGTCGAGCGAGCCGGCCCAAGCTGCCCCTGCCGCCGCCGAGGAGCGACTCGAGCGCCTGCCGCTGGGCCAGCTCTCCCGCGGCAAGTACCAACCGCGGCGTGACATCCAGCCCGAGGCGCTGGAGGAGTTGGCCGACTCGATACGTGCCCAGGGCGTCATGCAGCCCATCGTGGTACGGCCCATCGGCGAGGCCCGCTACGAGATCATCGCCGGCGAGCGCCGTTGGCGTGCGGCCCAACTGGCCGAACTCGACACCATCCCGGCGGTGATCCGTGAGGTCACCGATGAGGTCGCACTGGCGCTGGCGCTGATCGAGAACATCCAGCGCGAGAACCTCAACCCAGTGGAAGAGGCGATGGCGCTCAAGCGCCTCCTCGAGGAGTTCGAACTCACCCAGCAGCAGGTCGCCGATGCCGTGGGCAAGTCGCGGGCCCAGGTGGCCAACCTGCTGCGCCTGCTGGCGCTGGATCCCGAGGTGCAGACCCTGCTCGAGCGTGGCGATCTCGACATGGGCCATGCCCGTGCCCTGCTCGCCCTTTCCGGGGCCAAGCAGCGCCGTGCGGCGCATGAAGTGGTCAACAAGGATCTCACCGTGCGCGATACCGAGGCGCTGGTGAAACGCCTGACCCAGGGCGAGGTGAGTAAGGCAGCGAACGAGCCCATCAGCCCTGACGTGGCGCGCCTGGAAACCAAGCTCGGCGAACTGCTCGGTGCCCCGGTGAAGATTCAGCATGGTCGTGCCGGCAAGGGGCGGGTGACCATCCGCTACTCCAGCCTCGAGGAACTCGACGGCATTCTCGAGCATATTCGCTGACTTTACGGGTTGTGTTGACAATCATTGCTTCTTTGGTCGCAAACCCGCACCATTCGTGGGCAAAAAGCGCCAAGTCTGGTTGAACAGGCCAAGGGGCTTCCCTATAATCCGCCGTTGTTTGCCTGAGCGACACGCTAGGCTCAGCCGGCACTCACGCCCTCTTCAGGTGGGGCAGGAATGTCGACAGATGCACAGACACCCCGGCCGCAAGCGCGAGCGAATCGATACCACTCGGTTATTGTGGTTACAGGGCGCGGCGGCACTGTCGGTGGTTGCTGTCGGCACATTGCTAGCAGGGATCGATGGCGCACTGTCTGCGCTGATGGGCGGGCTGGTTAGTCTGATTCCTTCCCTCTATTTTGCCTGGCGCATCGGCTCGGTTCGTGGTGGCAGACAAGCAGGTCGCTTCGTCTCGAACCTCTACCGGGCCGAGGCAGGAAAGTTCGGTTTGACGGTGGCGCTGCTGGCCATGGTGTTCGTGGCAGCGCCCCCCTCAAACCCGATTTTCTTCTTTGTCGCATACGTGGCGGTTGTTCTTGCGCACTGGCTCTTGCCTTGGACGATGCGCAGGCGACCCGCTCCCTGAACCGAGGTAAGCGCATGGCAGCAGGTAACGAAGTTACGGCAACGTATTACATACAGCACCACCTCCAGAACCTGACGTTCGGTCGTCACCCCGAGAATGGCTGGTCGTTCGCCCACTCCTCGACCGAAGCTCAGGAGATGGGGTTCTGGGCCATTCACGTGGATACCATGGGTTGGTCGGTCGCCATGGGCTTGCTGTTCATCTGGCTGTTCCGCAAGGCAGGGAAGATCGCCACCACCGGCGTGCCCGGCGGCTTGCAGAATGCCGTCGAGATGGTCATCGAATTCATCGAGGGCCTGGTTCGCTCTGCCTTCCATGGCAAGAACCCCATCATCGCCCCGCTGGCGCTGACGCTGTTCGTCTGGATCCTGCTGATGAATACGCTGAAGATCATTCCGGTCGACTACTTCCCGGAGCTCTTCGCGCGTCTCGGCGTCGAGTACATGAAGATCGTGCCGACCACCGATCCCAACGCTACGCTGGGCATGGCGCTGGGCGTCTTCATCCTGATCATCTACTACAGCCTGAAGGTCAAGGGGGCTGGCGGTTTCGCCAAGGAACTGTCACTGACCCCGTTCAATCACTGGCTGTTGATCCCTTTCAACCTGCTGCTGGAGGTGATTGGCCTGCTGGTCAAGCCCTTCAGTCTCGCCATGCGACTGTTCGGTAACATGTTTGCCGGCGAGGTGATCTTCATCCTGATCGCGCTGCTGCCGTTCTGGGCCATCTGGCTGCTGGACGTGCCCTGGGCCATCTTCCACATTCTGGTGGTCACGCTGCAGGCCTTCATCTTTACGGTGCTGACCGTCGTGTACCTGAGCGCCGCGCACGAGCACCACTGAACCGAGCAACGTTTGCAATTCCCTAAACCCCTAACCCGTTGAACCTAAACTCAAATACCAGGAGTAACATCATGGAAATGGTCTACCTTGCAGCCGCCATCATCATCGGTCTGGGCGCCCTGGCCACCGGCATCGGCTTCGCCATCCTGGGTGGCAAGCTGCTCGAGTCCACTGCGCGCCAGCCTGAGCTTGGCGACCAGCTGCAGACCAAGACCTTCATCATGGCCGGCCTGCTCGACGCCGTGCCGATGATCGGCGTCGGTATCGCGATGTACCTGATCTTCGTCGTTGCCGGCTAACGACCCTACCGAGCGCTGAGGCGCTCGGTTTGCTCGTTTCCGGTCGCCACGAACCCGTCAGAGGTACTTACCCGTGAATATCAACATGACGCTTATCGGGCAAACGATCGCCTTCGCGATCTTTGTCTGGTTCTGCATCAAGTACGTGTGGCCGCCGATCAGCACTGCGCTTCACGAGCGCCAGAAGAGGATCGCCGATGGCCTCGACGCGGCCAGCCGCGCCTCCCGCGACCTCGAACTCGCCCAGGAAAAGGCGGAGCAGACGCTGCGTGAGAGCAAGGAACAGGCCTCCCAGATCCTCGAGCAGGCCCACAAGCGCTCCACTCAGATGATCGAGGAAGCCCGCGAGCAGGCCCGTGCCGAAGGTGAGCGCCTGGTGGCCGGTGCACGTGCCGAGATCGATCAGGAAATCAATCGCGCCAAGGAAGAGCTTCGCGCCCAGGTGGCGACACTTGCCATCGTCGGTGCCGAGCGTGTCCTGGAATCCTCCGTCGACGAGAAGGCACACCGCAAGCTGCTCGACAAGCTTGCCGCCGAACTGTGAAGGAGGTGACCCATGGCGGAAACGTCTACCGTTGCACGACCCTACGCCAGGGCGGCGTTCGAGTACGCACGTGATCACAAGGCGCTGGAAAACTGGTCGGAATGGCTGGGCAAGCTCGGCCAGGTCGTTGCAGTCCGCGATGTACAGAAACTCCTTTCCAGCCCGAGCCTGACGCCCGAGCGCAAGGTGGCGCTGATCATCGAACTGGCCGAAGCCAAGCTCGATGAATCGGTTCGCCGCTTCCTCGAGGCGTTGGGTGAAAAGGGGCGTCTGAACACTCTGACCGTGATCGCCGAACAGTTCGAGCTACTGCGTGCCGAACACGAAAAGCGCGTCGAGGTCATCGTGGTCTCTGCCTACGAACTCGACGACAAGCAGCAGCAGAAGCTCGCCGGCGCGCTGAAGAAGCGCCTGAATCGCGAAATCTCCATTACCACTCAGGTGGATTCGAAGCTTATCGGAGGCGTCGTCCTGCGCGCTGGCGATACCGTCATCGACGGGTCGGTGCGTGGTCGACTGAATCGCCTCTCCGAAGCTCTTACCGCCTGAGTCTGAGGGACATGGCATGCAGCAACTGAATCCTTCCGAGATCAGCGACATCATCAAGCAGCGTATCGAAAAGCTGGATGTCGCATCCGAAGCCCGCAATCAGGGCACCATCGTCAGCGTTTCCGACGGCATCGTGCGTATTCACGGTCTCGAGGACGCGATGTTCGGTGAAATGATCGAATTCCCCGGCAGCATCTACGGCATGGTGCTCAACCTCGAGCGCGACTCCGTGGGCGCCGTGGTGTTGGGCGACTACCTGAAGCTGGAAGAGGGCATGACCGCCAGCTGTACCGGCCGCATCCTCGAGGTGCCGGTGGGTCCCGAGCTGATCGGCCGCGTGGTCGATCCGCTGGGCAACCCCATCGACGGCAAGGGCGACGTGGGCGCCAAGCTGACCGATGCGGTGGAAAAGGTCGCCCCGGGCGTCATCACCCGTCAGTCGGTGGATCAGCCGATCCAGACCGGCCTCAAGGCGATCGACGCCATGGTGCCGATCGGCCGCGGCCAGCGTGAGCTGATCATCGGCGACCGCCAGATCGGTAAGTCGGCCATTGCCGTCGACGCCATCATCAACCAGAAGGGCAAGGGCGTCACCTGTGTCTACGTGGCCATCGGTCAGAAGCAGTCGACCATCGCCAACGTGGTGCGCAAGCTCGAGGAGCACGGCGCGATGGAGCACACCATCGTCGTCGCCGCCGGCGCCGCCGACCCGGCCCCGATGCAGTTCCTGGCGCCCTATGCCGGCTGCACCATGGGCGAGTACTTCCGCGACCGCGGCCAGGACGCGCTGATCGTCTATGACGATCTGACCAAGCAGGCCTGGGCCTACCGTCAGGTATCCCTGCTGCTGCGTCGTCCGCCGGGCCGTGAAGCCTACCCGGGTGACGTCTTCTATCTCCACTCGCGTCTGCTCGAGCGTGCCGCTCGCGTCAACGTCGACTACGTCGAGAAGTTCACCAATGGCGAAGTCAAGGGCAAGACCGGCTCGTTGACCGCACTGCCGATCATCGAGACCCAGGGCGGCGACGTTTCGGCGTTCGTTCCGACCAACGTGATCTCGATCACCGACGGTCAGATCTTCCTCGAGACCGACCAGTTCAACGCGGGTATCCGTCCGGCCATCAACGCCGGCCTGTCGGTATCCCGCGTCGGTGGTGCGGCCCAGACCAAGATCATCAAGAAGCTCGGCGGCGGTGTGCGTCTGGCACTGGCCCAGTACCGCGAGCTGGCGGCCTTCTCCCAGTTCGCTTCCGACCTGGATGAAGCCACCCGCAAGCAGCTGGAGCACGGTCAGCGCGTCACCGAGCTGATGAAGCAGAAGCAGTATTCGCCGCTGTCCGTGGCCGAGATGGGCGTGTCGCTGTATGCCGCCAACGAAGGCTTCCTGGACGACGTCGACGTCAGCAAGGTGCTGGACTTCGAGCGTGCCCTGCACGAGTACATGAGGTCCGAGCATGCCGAGCTGCTCGACAAGATCAACCAGACCGGCGACTACAACGACGAGATCCAGCAAGGGCTGAAGCAGGGTCTCGAGCAGTTCAAGGCCACTCAGAGCTGGTAAATCCGCCGGCCCGCCCGCAAGGGCGGGCCCTGGACAACTTCTGAGGGCCACGAACGAGGTAGATCGCTATGGCAGCTGCAAAAGAGATACGCACCCAGATCGGGAGCATCAAGAATACGCAGAAGATCACCAGCGCCATGGAAATGGTCGCTGCGTCGAAGATGCGTAAAGCGCAAGATCTGATGAGGGCCAGCCAGCCTTATGCCCGGCAGATCCGCAACGTGGCCAGCCACCTGGCCGACGCCAATCCCGAGTACAAGCACGACTACATGGTCGAGCGTGACGAGGTGAAGCGGGTCGGTTACATCGTGGTTTCCACCGATCGCGGTCTGTGCGGCGGCTTGAACGTCAACCTGTTCAAGGCTGTGATCAAGGACGCCGTGGCATGGCGCAGCGAGGGGGCGGAACTCGATTTTTGCGCCCTCGGCAGCAAGGCCGGCGGCTTCTTCCGCAACTACGGCGGCAATCTGGTGGCAGCCAAGAGCGGCCTGGGCGAAGCGCCCGAGGTCGAGGCATTGATCGGCATCGTCAAGGTGATGCTGGATGCCTACGACGAAGGCCGTCTGGATCGCCTGTACGTGGTGTACAACGAGTTCGTCAACACCATGACGCAGAGACCGGTGGTTCGCCAGCTGTTGCCGCTCTCCCCCGATATGGGGGCCGGTGCGGATGACGAGGACAACAAGCGTCCCGGTAGCTGGGACTACCTGTATGAGCCGGATGCCAAGGCGCTGTTGGATAGCCTGCTGGTTCGTTTCATCGAATCCCAGGTGTATCAGGCGGTGGTCGAGAACGGGGCCTGCGAACAGGCGGCCCGGATGATCGCCATGAAGAACGCCACCGACAACGCCGGCGGCCTGATCGACGATCTGGAGATGGTGTACAACAAGGCCCGCCAGGCCGCCATCACCCAGGAAATTTCCGAGATCGTCGGCGGTGCCGCCGCCGTATAGCGCCCGGGGAGAGCCTACGGCTCTCCCGGTACAGGTTTCATTTGCAGGTTTTTGAGAGGATCGCAAGATGAGCGGACGTATCGTACAAATCATCGGCGCGGTGATTGACGTCGAGTTTCCGCGGGACTCGGTTCCCAAGGTCTACGACGCGCTCAACGTCGCCGACTCCGAGACCGTGCTCGAAGTCCAGCAGCAGCTGGGCGACGGCGTGGTGCGTACCATCGCCATGGGCTCCACCGAGGGCTTGAAGCGTGGTCTGGAAGTCACCAGCACCGGAGCTCCGATCTCCGTGCCGGTGGGCAAGGAGACGCTGGGTCGCATCATGGACGTGCTGGGTCGGCCGATCGACGAGGCCGGCGACATCGGTGAGCAGGAGCGCATGCCCATTCACCGCCCGGCGCCCACCTATGCCGAGCAGGCGGCATCCAACGAACTGCTCGAGACCGGCATCAAGGTCATCGACCTGGTCTGCCCGTTCGCCAAGGGCGGCAAGGTCGGTCTGTTCGGCGGTGCCGGCGTGGGCAAGACCGTCAACATGATGGAGCTGATCCGCAACATCGCCATCGAGCACAGCGGTTACTCCGTGTTCGCTGGCGTGGGTGAGCGGACCCGTGAAGGTAACGACTTCTACCATGAGATGACCGAGTCGAACGTTATCGACAAGGTATCGCTGGTATACGGTCAGATGAACGAGCCGCCGGGCAACCGTCTGCGCGTGGCCCTGACCGGTCTGACCATCGCCGAGAAGTTCCGCGATGAAGGCCGCGACGTGCTGCTGTTCGTCGACAATATCTACCGCTACACCCTGGCCGGTACCGAGGTATCCGCACTGCTGGGCCGCATGCCCTCCGCGGTGGGCTACCAGCCGACCCTGGCCGAGGAGATGGGCGTTCTGCAGGAGCGCATCACCTCCACCAAGACCGGCTCGATCACCTCCGTGCAGGCCGTCTACGTGCCCGCGGACGACCTGACCGACCCGTCGCCGGCCACCACCTTCGCCCACTTGGACGCCACCGTGGTACTGGCGCGTTCGATCGCCGAGCTGGGTATCTACCCGGCCATCGACCCGCTGGACTCCACTTCGCGCCAGCTCGACCCGCTGGTCGTCGGCGAGGAGCACTACAACACCGCCCGCGGCGTGCAGAACGTGCTGCAGCGCTACAAGGAGCTCAAGGACATCATCGCGATCCTGGGCATGGACGAGCTGTCCGACGAGGACAAGCAGACCGTGGCCCGCGCGCGTAGAATCCAGCGCTTCCTGTCGCAGCCGTTCTTCGTGGCCGAGGTGTTCACCGGCTCCCCGGGCAAGTACGTATCGCTGAAGGACACCATCCGCGGTTTCCAGGGTATCCTCGAAGGCGAATACGACAACTTGCCGGAGCAGGCCTTCTACATGGTGGGTAGCATCGACGAGGCCGTCGAGAAAGCCAACCAGATGAAGTAATCCCGTCCATTGGGGGACTTCGCTATGGCGAAAAGCTTCACATGCAACATAGTCAGCGCAGAGGCCTCGATCTTCTCCGGTGAAGTCGAACAGATCGTGGCAGCGGGCATCATGGGCGACCTGGGCATCCTGCCGGGGCACGCGCCGCTGCTGACCGAGCTACAGCCGGGGCCGATCCGCGTGATCCACGATGGTGGGCGGGAAGAGAACTTCTACGTCTCCGGCGGCTTCCTGGAAGTGCAGCCGGACGTGGTGACCGTACTGGCCGATGCGGCCTCTCGCGCCAGTGACCTCGACGAGGCCGCTGCCGAGGAAGCCCGACAGCATGCGCTGAAGGCCTTCAACGACAAGTCGGCGGAGCTGGATTACACCCGCGCCGCCGCTGAACTCGCTGAGGCCGTGGCCCAGCTGCGTACCATCCAGCAGCTGCGCAAGAAGGCGGGCAAGGGCTAACATTCGTTGGCTGCCCGATCGAACGCCTCCCGAACACTGTTCGGGAGGCGTTTTCGTCTCTGTTATCATGAGTGCTGGTACCGGGAGTCCGGAGCCCATACTCATGCCGCCACGCAGGGTTTCCTTCCACTTGCGTGAGGGTCTCAGGAGAACGCCATGTCGTTGAGCGAACAGCTGCAGGAACACAAGGAAACCCTGATCCTCGCCGTCGAGCAGGATGATCGCGAACGCCTCGACCAATGGCTGCCTGAACTGCGTGCTGCAGATCTCTCCGAGATACTGGAAGAGATGGCCGAGGATGACGGCGATCTTCCCACCGTATTGAAACTGCTCGATTGCCTGCCGCTGGAACGCCGTGCCAATGTCCTGGGCTACCTCCCAGGGGAGGTTCAGGTCGAGATTGCCGAGGCCATGTCCGACGAGCTGCTGCTCTCGGTACTGGAGGAGATGGGCTCGGACGAGCGTGCCGACCTGTTCAACCTGCTCGGTGAGGATCGCCAGGAAACGCTGCTGCGGCGCATGGCGCGCCAGGAGCGCGAGGACCTCAAGCGCCTGGCCAGCTACGAGGAGGGCACTGCCGGGGCGATCATGACCTCGGACTACGTCGCCATCCCCAGTGGCATGACCGTCTCCCAGGCGATGATGCGGGTACGCCAGACCGCGCCCGACGCCGAGACGGTCTACCAGCTTTATATCGTCGACCCTGAGGGCAAGCTGGCAGGCACCCTGTCGCTGCGCCAGCTGATGGTGGCGCGTCCCGGCGCTAAGGTAGACGACCTGATGATCAAGGACGTGATCAGCGTGCCGGTGGACGAGGAGCAGGAGGAAGTGGCGCGGCTGGTGGCCCGTTACGACATGCTGGCCGTGCCGGTACTCGACCATGACGAGCGCCTGGTCGGCATCGTCACCCATGACGATGCCATGGACGTGGCCGAGGAGGAGGCCACCGAGGATTTCCACAAGGGGATGTCCATCGGCCAGCTCGAAGATGGCGTCAGCCGGGTGCCGCTCTGGAGCCTCTACCGCAAGCGCGTGACCTGGCTGGTGCTGCTGGTATTCGCCAACCTCTTCTCCGGTGCCGGCATCGCCTACTTCGAAGACACCATTGCCGCCCAGGTGGCACTGGTGTTCTTCCTGCCGCTGCTGATCGGTAGTGGCGGCAACGCCGGCGCTCAGGCCGCCACGCTCACGGTGCGCGGCATGGCCACCGGCGACGTCGGTGTCAAGGACTGGGGCAAGCTGCTCGGCCGCGAGCTGCTGGTAGCCGGCTCCCTGGGGCTGACCATGGCGCTGGCAGTGGCGCCCATCGGCGTGATGCGCGGTGGCGAGGCCGTGGCCATGATCGTTGCCGCCAGCATGGTCACCATCGTGCTGTTCGGCAGCCTGCTCGGCATGTGCCTGCCGTTCGTGCTCAACCGGGTGGGCTGGGACCCGGCGACCGCCTCGGCGCCGCTGGTGACCACGGTGATCGATGCCTGCGGCGTGCTGATCTACTTCTCAATCGCCACGGCGGTGCTGACAGGGCTCTAGGCTTCGCCGGAAAATCGCGAGCGCAGACAGTCTTCGGGCAGCCAAGCCGCCACGTAGGTGGCGCGCTTGGCATCGCGGTTGTCCACGGCGTTTCTCGCACCCTCGCCCCTCCCAGTTGAAGCGTCAGGCCGGCAGGCCAAGCACAGCGATAGCGAGAGAGCCAACAGCTGAAGCGGTTGTGCAGGCTTGACGTCGGCGATACGCAACACATGCACTGGCGAACGGAATTGTAACGAGACGCGGCGGACAAGCGCTCAGGCTCCGTGTATCCTCTTCGCGTCCTGCCGTGCGTTTGCTGCCAGGCTGCGCATGTCCTTGCCATCAGGAGAGCGCCATATGGATTGGCTTCAGGTCGTCGTGCTGTCAGTGGTTCAGGGCCTGACCGAATTCCTGCCCATCTCGAGTTCGGCCCACTTGATTCTGGTGCCCGTGCTGACCGGCTGGAACGACCAGGGGCTGGTCTTTGACGTGGCGGTGCATCTGGGCAGCCTGCTGGCGGTGGTGTTCTACTTCCGCCACGACCTGCAGCGCATGGCGGTGAGCTGGATCGGTTCGCTGGGTGGGGTGATGCGGCGCCAAGGTACGAATCTCGATCCCGATGCCCGACTGGCCTGGTGGGTGCTGCTGGCCACGATTCCGGTGTGCGTAGTGGGCCTCGCCCTGCATGACGTGATCGAAGTTGGCATGCGTTCCCCGCTTCTGATCGCGGTAGGGCTGATTGGCTTCGGCCTGCTGCTTAGCTATGCCGACTGGCGAAAGCGAGAGGGCCGCAACGAGTACCAGCTCATGCTGCGCGACGCCATGATCATCGGTCTTGCCCAAGCACTGGCACTGATTCCCGGCACATCGCGCTCCGGCATCACCATTACTGCGGCACTGCTGCTGGGCATGAGCCGCGAGGGCGCGGCGCGCTTCTCTTTTTTGCTGTCGATTCCGGTGATTGTCCTGGCATCAGGGCTGGAGGTCGTCAGCCTGATGCAGGCAACGAATGACATCGACTGGCAAGCCTTGGCGGTTGGCGTGGTCCTGTCGGGGCTGAGCGCCTATCTCTGCATCCACTACTTCATCGCCTTCATCAAGCGGATCGGCATGCAGCCCTTCGTTGTCTATCGCATCGTGCTCGGACTATGGCTGCTGTGGATCTTCTGGTAGCCATGCATCACTCTGATCAAGGAGTCCTGTTACCATGAACTCTGTCCTGCGTCCTGTGGTTGTCTTTGCGCTGTGCCTGGGATTGCTGCTCACCGGCTGCTCGGAGAACGACCGCCCGCTGGATTCACCGGTCCGGCTGGAGGGCGGCATCTTCGGCACCTTCTACCAGGTGACCATCGCCGACAGCCTGACCCAGGGCCAGGCGCGAGAACTGGAGGAGGGGCTGCTCGAGGTGCTCGAGCAGGTGGATGCCGCCATGTCGATCTATCGCGACGACTCGGAGCTGATGGCCTTCAACCAGGCGCCGCTCGGTGAATGGCAACCGCTCTCCAACGAGTTGATCGAGGTACTGGCGATCAGCCAATCGGTGGCCGAGGCGAGCAACGGTGCCTTCGACGTGACCATCGGCGGGCTGGTCAACCTGTGGAGCTTCGGCTCAGAGGCGCGTCCGCGGGAGGTGCCCGATGCCGAAACCCTGCGGGCGCGCCTGGACGAGGTCGGCCCCGACAGTATCGAGATCGACGAGAATGCCATGCAGGCACGCCGGCTGCGTGACGTGTTCGTCGATCTCGGTGGCGTGGCCAAGGGGCACGCCACCGACCGGGTTGCCGCCTACCTGGACGGGCAGTCCATAGAACATTACCTGGTCAACCTGGGTGGTGACCTGGTCACGCGCGGCTATCGCGATGGTGAAGGCGAGCCTTGGCGCATCGGCGTCGAGGCGCCGCTCGACGACCGCCAGGAAGCCACCCATATCGTGCCGTTGCACGACATCTCGGTAGCAACCTCGGGGGATTACCGCAACTATTTCGAAGAGAATGGACAACGCTTCTCGCATACCATCGACCCGCGTACCGGCCATCCCATCAGGCATCATGTGGCCTCGGCGACGGTAGCACATCCTTCCAACGCCTGGGCCGACGCCTGGGCTACGGCGATGATGGTGATGGGTGACGAGGAGGGTCTGGCACTGGCGCGTGATCAGGGTCTCAAGGTACTGCTGCTGGTGCGCGAGGGCGAAGGCTGGAGCAGTCTGGCGAGTCCTGCGTTCGCCGACTATCTCGGTGGGGAACTGAGCGATGAGATGGGCCTGGAAGTGCGCTGAAGCTGCCGCGTTGAGAACGCTGCGATCGCCTTCTATCAAGAGGAGAGGGGCGAATCGCCGGGCCCCCGATGAACTGGAGCCAATCGAATGGACAAGGAGTCTTCGATGACCCTGGATGTGGTGATTCTGGCAGCCGGGCAGGGCACGCGGATGCGTTCGACCCTGCCCAAGGTGCTGCATCGCCTGGCTGGCAAACCGATGGTGCGTCACGTGCTCGACACCGCACGCGAACTCGAGGCGGATCGCCTGCACGTGGTGGTCGGCCACGGCGCCGAACGGGTACGCGAGGCACTCTGCGACTATCCGGTACGCTTTGCGCTGCAAGCCGAACAGAAGGGTACCGGCCACGCGGTGGCCCAGGCGCTGGATGGCCTGGGCGACGGCAGGGTGCTGGTGCTGTATGGCGACGTGCCGCTGATTCGGCGCGAAACCCTGGCTGCCCTGCTGGAGGAAGTAAGCGAGTCGCGCATGGGGCTGCTCACCGTGACCCTGGATGATCCGAGCGGCTATGGGCGGATCCTGCGCAACGCCGACGGCCAGGCGGTGGCCATCATCGAGCAAAAGGATGCCAGCGAGAACGAGTTGGCGATCCGCGAGTGCAATACCGGCATCATGGCCATGACCGCATCCCAGCTGAAGCGCTGGCTGCCGAGGCTCTCTGCCGACAATGCCCAGGGCGAGTACTACCTGACCGACGTCATCGCCATGGCCGCCGCCGAGGGGGTCGCCATCGCCACCGCCCAGCCCACCGATCCGCTGGAGGTGGAGGGGGTCAACAACCGCTTGCAGATGGCTCGCCTCGAGCGCGCTCATCAGATGCACATTGCCGAGCAGCTCATGGCTCAAGGCGTTGCGCTGCTCGATCCGTCACGCATCGACGTGCGCGGTCGCCTGAGCTGCGGACACGATGTCGAGATCGACGTCGGCTGCGTGTTCGAGGGTGAGGTAGAGTTGGGCGAGGGCGTACGTATTGGGTCCCACTGCGTGATACGGGACAGCCATATCGGCGCCGAAACCGTCATCGAGCCCCATAGTGTGATCGAGGGTACCGTGGCGGCCGGGCACAACCGCGTCGGGCCCTTTGCCCGACTGCGCCCCGGCACACGCCTGGCGGTGGGCGCGAAGGTGGGCAACTTCGTCGAGACCAAGAACGCCGAGGTGGGCGAGGGTAGCAAGATCAACCACCTGAGCTACGTGGGGGATGCGCGGTTGGGGCGTGACGTCAACGTTGGGGCCGGCACCATCACCTGCAACTACGACGGCGCCAACAAGCATCGCACCGAGATCGGCGATGACGCCTTCATCGGCTCCAATACCGCCCTGGTGGCGCCGGTCAGCGTCGGCCGTGGTGCCACGGTCGGTGCCGGCTCGACCATCAGCAAGGACGTGCCCGACAACGCCCTGGCCGTTTCACGCGGGCGCCAGATCGGCAAGACCGACTGGGTGCGGCCGGCCAAGAAGACCCGAGACTGAAGCAAGCGCGAGGAATCGTCATGTGTGGAATCGTCGGTGCCGTTGCCGAGCGCAACGTGGAAGGCATCCTGCTCGAAGGACTCAGGCGGCTGGAGTATCGCGGCTATGATTCGGCCGGCATGGCCGTGCTCGCCAGTTCCGGTGAGCTGTGTCGCCGCCGTGCGCTGGGCAAGGTGGCCGCTCTCGAGGCCATGCTTGAGGAGGCAGCCCTGCCGGGTCGCTGTGGCATTGCCCACACTCGCTGGGCCACTCATGGCAAGCCCAGCGAGGAGAATGCCCACCCGCACCAGTCGGGCGATCGGCTGGCGCTGGTGCACAACGGCATCATCGAGAATCACGAGCCGCTGCGGCGTGAACTGCAGGCAGGCGGCTATGCCTTCTCCTCGCAGACCGATACCGAGGTGGTGGCCCACCTGCTGGAGCGCGAGTACCAGCATGGCGATGGCCTGCTGGCCGCCGTCCAGCGTGGCCTGGCGCGCCTCGAGGGCGCCTATGCGTTGGCGGTGGTACATGCCGATGAGCCCGACGTTGTCGTCGGCGCGCGCAAGGGCAGTCCGCTGGTGGTGGGGGTAGGCATCAATGAAGCCTTCCTCGGCTCGGATCCGTTGGCGCTGCTGCAGGTCACCGACCGATTCATCTACCTGTTGGAAGGCGATGTGGTACGGCTCGCCAACGGCGGCCGCATCGAGATCTTCGACGCCCAGGGTCATGCCGTGCAGCGTCCGGTTCATACCTTCGAGCATGGCGAAGGTGCCACCAGCAAGGGTGAGTACCGCCACTTCATGCAGAAGGAAATCTTCGAACAGCCGGCAGTGATCGCGGCCGCCCTCGAGGGACGCTTGGGCGAACGCACCGTGCCGGTCGAGTGCTTCGGCCCCGATGCCGAGGCGCTGTTCGAGCGGGTCAAGCAGGTGCATATCGTGGCCTGCGGCACCAGCTATCACGCCGGCCTGGTGGCGCGCTACTGGCTCGAGCGCTATGCCGGCATACCCGTGCAGGTGGAGGTGGCCTCGGAGTATCGCTACCGCACCGTGGTGGTGCCCGAGGATACCCTGTTCGTCACCCTGTCGCAGTCGGGCGAGACCGCCGATACCCTGGCGGCACTGCGCTTCGCCCGTGAGCAGGGCTATCTCGGCAGCCTGGCGATCTGCAACGTACCGGGAAGCTCATTGGTGCGGGAATCGGACCTGACCCTGATGACCCAGGCTGGACCCGAGATCGGTGTCGCTTCCACCAAGGCCTTCACCACCCAACTTACCGCACTGATGCTGCTGACCCTGGCCATGGGTCGGGTCAAGGGGCTCGCCGCCGAGACCCAGGCCGACATAGTCGCCGGCTTGCGTGCCTTGCCGCGGCTGGTGAGCCGCGTACTGGACCTTGACGGCGAGATAGAGGCGCTGTCGACGGCGTTCGCCGAGAAGCACCATGCACTGTTCCTCGGGCGCGGGGCGCACTTCCCCATCGCCCTGGAAGGCGCTCTCAAGCTCAAGGAGATTTCCTACATCCATGCCGAGGCCTACCCCGCCGGCGAACTCAAGCACGGGCCGCTGGCCCTGGTCGACAGCGAGATGCCGGTCATTTCCGTCGCACCCAACGACGAATTGCTCGACAAGCTGAAATCGAACCTGCAGGAGGTCAGGGCAAGGGGCGGCGAACTCTTCGTGTTCGCCGACGAGCAGGTCGGCATCGTGGAGGAGGAGGGCGTCAGGGTGCTGTTGCTGCCCCATGTGCACGATGCCCTGGCCCCGATCCTGTATACCGTACCGCTGCAGCTGTTGAGCTATCACGTTGCCGTGCTCAAGGGCACCGATGTCGACCAGCCGCGCAACCTGGCCAAGTCGGTGACGGTAGAATGAAACTAGCATGAGGTAATCTTACTTTTCCCGTTTCTTGTCGTTAAACTTCGCATTTGAAGTCCGGCAGCAATAGGCGTGGCTTATTGTTGCCTAATTTCATTTAACGAAGAACGAGAAAAGGATATCGACGTGGGGAAAGGACAGAGTCAACGGGGAAGTGCCCTGAAGAAGTCAGTGGCGGTCATCGTAGGGTTAGCGCTCATCGCAGGCTTGGGAGCCCCCTACTGGATGGGGCGCCAGATAGAGCAGCATTACGCCGATTATCTACAGCAACTAGAAAACTTCGGTTATATCCAGGTAGATAACCTGCAGTATGAGCGTGACTGGTTCGAGGCACGCGCCAGTTATGAACTCGTTCTCGAGCCCGAGCTTGCCCAGGCATATGAACAACTCATCGCGGCGGGCATGGACGTGGAGTTCGAGGAAGAACCACTGCGGATCTTCGTGGACGACCGGATCACCCACGGCCCCTTCATGGGAGCCCTGGCCAGCCTCGAAGGACGAATCGACGGTTCGGGTTGGCTGTTCGAGCAATTGATCCAACTCGAAGACGACGAGGCAGTGTCTCGTTACACTGCCAAGATAGGCTTCGACCAGGTGGTGGTGGGCGAATGGGCGCCCATGCCGATGACGCTGGCCGCGGGACCGCTGCTCAGCGATTACGGCCTGGAGATGCGCTACGAGATCGACTACCAGGGCGGCGAATTCCGCTTCGACCCTGCCAAGGGCGAATACCGCAGCACCAATCGCATGGGCCAGGCCCGGTTGGAGGAACCCACCGCCATTCATACCTTCGAGAGTTCCACATCGAACCTTGTGGCCTCCTTTCCCCAGGGCGTTCTGCGTGAAGTCACCTTTGCCTCGAACGATGGCCCGATGCTGACGGAAAGTCGTGACCTGGAGCAGGCGAGCGACTCGCGAATCGAAGGTCAGAACGTCGAAATCAAACTTCTTTTCGATGACCAGGGGCGTTTCGAACATTTCTCGGCGCATCTCGACATGCAGGACTTCGAGTCCGAAGCGCCCGATCTCTATCTGACGATGGATGGCCTGGGGGCCGATATCGTTGCAACCCGCCAGGGCCTCAACAGCTGGTATGGGCACTTGGGCCTCAGCCTCGATGGGTTGGCGGTACGCGAGCAGCACTCACCGGGCTTTACGGCACAAAGCGCCAATATCCGCCTGGGGCTGGAACCGGAATCCGAGGCGCACTTCCAGGTTGCCCAGCTGTGGTCGGCCAACGATTTGCGGATTCAGGGGATGGAGGAGCCGATCGCCTTTCATGTCGAGTCGAGCTACGGGCAGTTGCCGCGTACCGAGTACGACACGCTGTGGAGCCTGATCTACGAAGCCATCGATAGCTTCCAACTGGACGATCCCGATGCCCTGCTGCCCGTTTTCGAGCGCATGGAGCACGCCGGGGAGGCGCTGGTGGCTGGCCGTTCCGTACTCTCCTTCAAGCCGGCCTCGTTCAGTATGGGCGATGCGGACATCGAGCTGGAGCTGGAAGCCGATCTGTTGTTGCAGGACCTTGCCGCCTTTGATGAAAGCAGCCTGCTCGATCCGGAGAATCGACTGGATCTGAGCGTAAACGCTTCCGCCTTGTTGCTGCACAAGGTGGCCCGTGAGTCGCTGCGCCAGCAGTACAACGGGATGCTTTCGGGTAACGAACTCGATGCGATGGCCAAGGACGTGGTGGCCGGAAGCGTGGAGCCGATGCTCGAGCTTGGTGTCGTTCGCCGCGAAGAGGACGGACGCTACACCCTGAAGCTGCAGCTACAGGACGGCCAGCTGCTGATGAACGGCGAACCCGGCGAGTGGCTGCTGGGGCAATTCTGAGCCGCCTTGAAGCAAACTAGTGGGTCAGGCAGGTGGAGCGCTCAGCGCTCCACCCAGCCACGGCGAATCAGCGGGGCGAACAGCAGGCGATAGAGCCGCATGGCCACATGGTGGTAGAAGGGCAGGATCAGCCAACTGCGGCTGGCGCCGACCAGAGTGGCCATACCCACGGCCAGCAGCAGCGCACCGAACATGTCCTGAGGAAAGTGCACGCCGAGAAATACCCGCGCCCAGGCCACCGGTACCGTTAGTAGCAGCAGGTAGCGCCCGATGCGTCGGGTCCCGCCATGCAGCAGCAGGCTGCAGGCCATGGTCAGCATGATCGTGGCATGGTTGCTGGGAAAGGCCGGGGTCGGCGCATGTTCCAGGAACGTCTGTCCCACGGGGATCATGAATGGCCGTGGGCTGGGCCAGAGATGACCGATCAGCCAACTCGCCGTCAGGGCCAGCACGGTGGCCACGAAAGCCTCGAGTAGAGGGCGTTTCAGGCGATCGTTGCCGCGTAGCCAGCCGATGACCAGCAGGGCCGGCACCAGCCAGATCAGGTAAACGGCGAAGACCTCTGCCAGCAGCAGCAGGCGAGGGTCGCTGTCGGGCGCAGCGTTGAGCCGGGCAAACAGGGCAAGATTGAGCATCGTATCCATGGACGTTGGGGCGCAGCAGTGGGGCGCATCTTCCTTGTGCAGCGTGGGGCGGGCAGCTCATGCTGCCACTCGCCAGGCATCGTTTCCGATTATTTTTGTTACAGGAGTATGACAAGGTTGTCCAGGCTGTATCTCGGTTTGCCCATGTGGGCCAATCCCGAGTGGTGTGGCTCCCTTTACCCACCCTATGGCGCCCAGCAGGGCTGGCTGACCGACTACGCCCGGGTTTTCTCCGCGGTGGAGGGAAACACGACCTTCTATAGTGGTGCGCCCAGGCCGGAGACGGTGGCAGGCTGGTCGCGCCAGGTACCTGCGCACTTCCGCTTCTGCTTCAAGCTGCCGGCGACATTGACCCATGAGCAACGCCTCCAAGGGGTCGAGGCGGGTTTCGATGCCTTCCTCGAAGCGCTCGAGCCGCTGCACGATCGTCTGGGGCCGCTCCTCGTCCAGCTACCGCGGGATTTCGGTTACGCTGAGCTGTCTCGGCTCGAGGCGTTGCTCTCGCGCTGGCCGGCCGCCATTCCCTGTGCCGTGGAGGTTCGCCACCCCGAGTTTTTCCACAAGGGGACAGCAGAAGTCGCCTTGAACCGCCTGTTGATAACTCACGGCGCCAACCGTGCCATGCTCGACGTCCGCGCACTATTTTCGACCCCGGCAGAGGGCAGTCCGGCCCTGGCCCACGCCCAGAGCGAAAAGCCAAGATGCCCATTACACGTGCTTTCCACGGGGAAACAGCCGCTGATTCGCTTCATCGGGCATCTCGATGAGGCAATCAACTGGAATTACTTCCAGCCCTGGATAAACCAGATCAGGCTGTGGATAAAACAGGGGAAAACCCCTTTTTTGTTTGTGCATACCGCTAACAACCGCCAGGCGCCGCAGTTGGCCAGGCGGCTCTATCAAGCCTTTGCCGACGACATCGGCCTGCTGCCGCTGGGTGACTTTGCCGGGGAGCGTCAAACGAGCCTGTTCTAAGCCTATCGCTGCTGGCCTTCGAGCGTATGATCGGATAGATTTGCCAACATTCGAGCCAAAAACCTTCCTATCTTCTGTGTTTTTGCGCTTGAGAAAGATCAACAACCAGATACACAACAATAGGTGAACCATGTCTAAACTCGTCCATGCGCAGTGGTCATCGAAGATGACCTTCGTGCTCGCGGCTGCCGGTTCGGCCGTGGGGCTAGGCAACATCTGGCGCTTTTCCTACATGGTGGGAGACAACGGTGGCGCCGCCTTCGTGCTCGTTTACCTCGCCTGCGTGGCGGTGGTCGGCCTGCCCGTGCTGGTCGCCGAGTGGCTGATCGGCCGGCGTGGCCAGAAAAATCCCATCAATGCCATGGCCGAGCTGGCCGGCAAGAACGGTCAGCCCAAGGCCTGGGCGCTGGTGGGGGCCAGCGGGGTACTGGCTGCTTTCCTGATCCTGTCCTTCTACAGCGTGATCGGGGGCTGGTCGCTCTCCTACACCCTGGGATCGGTCACCGGGGCTTTCACCGGTCAGGATGCCGACGGCGTCGGTGCTATCTTTACGGGACTGCTGGGCAACCCGGGCCTGCTGCTGCTGTGGCATACCGCGTTCATGGCGCTGGTGGTGTGGATCGTGGCGCGCGGCGTGACCAAGGGGCTGGAGGGTGCGGTACGCACCATGATGCCGGCCCTGGTGGTGCTGATGCTGATACTGGTGGGCTACGGCATGACCACCGGTCACTTCGGCGAAGCGCTGGCCTTCATGTTCCGCCCGGACTGGAGCGCACTGACGGGAGGCGTGGTGCTGGCGGCCATGGGCCAGGCCTTCTTCACCCTGTCGCTGGGCATGGGCATCATGATGGCCTACGGCTCCTACCTGGGCGAGGACGTCAACCTGCTGGGTACCGCCCGCACGGTGATCATTCTCGATACCGGCATCGCCTTGCTGGCTGGCCTGGCGATCTTCCCCATCGTCTTCGCCAACGGCCTGAGCGCTGGTGAAGGGCCGGGGCTGATCTTCGTTACCCTGCCGCTGGCCTTCGGCAACATGACCGGTGGCATGCTGCTGGGCTTGATGTTCTTCCTGCTGCTGACCTTCGCCGCGCTGACTTCGGCCATTTCCCTGCTGGAGCCGGTAGTGGAGTTCGTCGAGGAGCGTACGCCGCTGTCACGCGTGGTGGCTACCCTGGCGGGGGGTGTGGCGGTCTGGCTGCTGGGCATCGCGGCGCTGATGTCGTTCAACGTCTGGCCGGAGCCGGTGATGATGGGGCTCAACGTGTTCGATCTGCTGGATACCTTCACCAGCAAGATTCTGCTGCCGCTGACTGGGCTTGGGGCGATCATCTTCGTCGCCTGGTGCCTGGAGCGTCGCAGTGTCGCTGCCGAATTGAACCTGGTGGGGGGAAGCGAGAAGCTGTGGCATGTGGTGGCGCGCTACGTGGCACCGCTGGGTGTGATAGCGGTATTCGTTCACTCCCTGCTGGGGTGACGATCGCCTCCGAGCCCCGGATGGCGGGGCTCGGAGCGCCTGTTGTACGGCCGCGTCAAGCGGCCGTTTCAGTGTTTCTCGTCGTCGGCCAGTTCGGCGATATCGCGCTCCAACTGCTTGAACTCCTGATGCAGCTCGATGCCGCGTCGGGCGCGCAGGTTACGCTGGGCAGCGCTGCGGGAGCGCTTCTCGTGTTCGGCGACGTTGATGCTCATGAAGATGTCGAGAAGTTCGTTCTTGACGGAAGTGACCCGTTCGACCTTACTCATGATCGACTCTCCCTTCTTCTTCTGTGTCTTATCTTCTTCAGTGCAGCAAGATCAAATCACAGCATCTTTACTATACCCTACTTGACAGTTTCATGACGAAGTGGGCCATTTCACGCTTCCACGGAAATTCCCCCAAACGAGTCGGATCAGGCATACTGAACCTCTGCGTTCGTCCACCAAGGAGTTCAGCGTGAGCCGCGCCCTGTTCGATGAAATGAGACGCCGCATGGAGCACTTTCGCCGCTCCGAGCAGAAAGTGGCCCGCTTCGTGCTGCGTAACCCCGATGAAGTCATCCACATGCGCATCGTCGACCTGGCCACCGAAGCCAAGGTGAGCGAACCGACCGTGGTACGTTTCTGTCGGGCGCTGGGCTGCAACGGCTTCCAGGATTTCAAGCTCAAGCTGGCGCAGATGCTGGCATCGGGCAGCCAGTTCGCCCAATTCACGATGAACGACGACGACTCGGTCGCCGAGTTCTCGCAGAGCATCTTCGATTCCACCGTGGGTACCCTGCTGTCGGTGCGCGACCGACTCGACAACGATGCCATGAGCCGGGCGATCCAGGCCCTGGCCATGGCCAACCGGGTCGAGTTCTACGGCTTCGGCGCCTCCGGCGCGGTGGCTTTCGATGCCCAGCACAAGTTCTTTCGCCTGCAGATCTCCACCGCCGCTTATGCCGACCCGCACATGCAGAACATGTCGGCGGTGACGCTCAGGGAGGGCGACGTGGTGGTGGCGATCTCCCAGACCGGCCGTACCCGCGCCCTGGTGGCCAGCGTGCGTCTGGCCCGCGAGGCGGGCGCCACGGTGATCGGACTGTGCCCCAGCGGCTCGCCGCTGGCGGAGGAGGTGACCCTGCCGCTCTATATCGACGTGCACGAGGACACCGAGATCTATACGCCAATGAGTTCGCGGATTGCCCATCTGGTGCTGGTCGACGTGCTCGCCGTGGGCGTGGCCAAGACCCGCGGGCCGAGGCTCGCCGAGCAGCTCAAGGCGGTGAAGAAGAGCCTGACGCCGTTGCGCTTCCCCGAGCAGGAAGGCAAGCCCTAGCAGCCTGAACACGCGGCTTTTCCGGCGACAGGTCCCGGAGTGCCGGACCAAGGCGGAGGCGCTGTGAACCCATCCCTGGGCGCTACCTTCATCCCTGAAGGATGGCCTCCGCTTCGGCCTATCCCCGGCGCCGCTCGCTCGAGAACGGGCCGGGCGCGATGCAGATGGAGCGGACCTTAGCGCGGACGCTGACGCCAACGCAGCCGCGCGCGGAAATCGACAGGGATGTCGATTTAGCGTCGGCAAGAGGGACCTTGTTCCGACGCGACGCGCAGGCGGCCAGTGCCGCGTCAGGGTTTCGTCCGAGCGTGTCGCGAATCGTACCGCGCCTGCCAACTCCAGGTCTCATGGGGTTCAATATGCTAAGCTGGGCGACTAATTTTCCAGCGGCAGACCCCTTCCATGGATGACGTCACGGCGATTCTCGATCAGTTGAACCCGGCTCAGCGCGAGGCGGTGAGCGCGCCCCAGGGCAACATGCTGGTGCTGGCCGGTGCCGGCTCGGGCAAGACCCGGGTGCTGGTGCATCGCATCGCCTGGCTGATGCAGGCCGAGGGCCTGTCGCCCTATGCCGTGCTGGCGGTGACCTTCACCAACAAGGCCGCGCGCGAGATGCGCACGCGCCTCGAGGCGCTGCTGGGGCTGTCGCTGCGCAACGTCTGGGTCGGTACCTTCCACTCGATATCCCATCGCCTGCTGCGAACCCACTGGCAGGATGCGCGGCTGCCGCAGCACTTCCAGATCATCGACTCCGACGACCAACTGCGCCTGGTCAAGCGCCTGCTCAAGGAGCATCGGGTCGACGACGAGCGCTTCCCGCCGCGCCAGGTGCAGTACTTCATCTCCGGCTGCAAGGAGGAGGGGCTGCGCCCGCACCAGGTCGACGTACACGGCGACGCCTACATGGCCCAGATGGTCGAGCTCTACGAGCGCTACCAGCTCACCTGCGAGCGCGGCGGGCTGGTCGACTTCGGCGAGCTGCTGCTCAGAAGCCTGGAGCTGCTACGCGACAATCCGGCGCTGTTGGCCCACTACCAGGAGCGCTTCGCCCACGTGCTGGTCGACGAGTTCCAGGATACCAACACCCTGCAGTACGCCTGGCTCAAGCTGCTCACCGGCATGAAGACGCCGATGACCGTGGTCGGCGACGACGACCAGTCGATCTACGGCTGGCGCGGGGCGCGGATCGAGAACATTCGCCGCTTCGAGCGGGAGTTCACCGAGACGAAGACGGTGCGGCTGGAGCAGAACTACCGCTCCACCAGCGCCATTCTCGATGCCGCCAATGCGTTGATCAGCCACAACGCCGAGCGCATGGGCAAGGAGCTGTGGACGGCCGGCGCGCGCGGCGAGCCGATCTCGGTATATGCCGGCTTCAACGACCTCGACGAGGCGCGCTTCATCGTCGACACCATCAAGGAGAAGGTCGACGAGGGCTATCGGCGCCGCGACGTGGCCATCCTCTACCGCTCCAACGCCCAGTCGCGGGTGCTCGAGGAGATCCTGATCCGCCAGGGCATGCCCTATCGCATCTACGGTGGCCATCGCTTCTACGAGCGCCTGGAGATCAAGAATGCCCTGGCCTATCTGCGGCTGCTGCTCAACCGCGACGACGATGCTTCGCTCGAGCGCATCATCAACGTGCCGCCGCGTGGCATCGGTACGCGTACGGTAGAGCAGTTGCGCGAGCGCGCCCGGCTGGCCGGCGTGTCGCTGTGGCAGGCGTTGCACGACGGCCTGGCCGATGGTTCGCTGAAGGGGCGAGCCGGCGTTTCGCTGCAGGCCTTTGCCGACCTCGTCGAGCGGCTCGACAATGACACCGCCGGCATGGCGCTGCACGAGATCATCGCGCATGTGAACGAGATGTCCGGCCTGATCGAGCATCACCGCAACGAGAAGGGCGAGAAGGGCCAGGCCCGGGTCGAGAACCTGGAAGAACTGATCAACGCCGCTCGCGCCTTCACCCAGGGCGAGTCCTTCGACCCGCCCGAGGCCGGCGAGGGGGGCGTGGCGCTGGAGGCCTTCCTGGCCGAGGCGGCACTCAACGCCGGCGAGCACGAGGCCGACGAGTTCGAAGACAGCGTGCAGTTGATGACCCTGCACTCGGCCAAGGGGCTGGAGTTCCCGGTGGTCTTCATCGCCGGGGTCGAGGAGGGGCTGTTCCCGCACAAGATGTCGCTGGAAGAGCCCGGTCGCCTGGAAGAGGAGCGCCGGCTCTGCTATGTGGGCCTGACCCGGGCCATGCGCAAGCTCTACCTGACCCATTCGGAGCTCCGCCGCCTGCACGGCAAGGAGACCTTCCAGCGGCCGTCGCGCTTCCTGCGCGAGATTCCCGCGGAGTATCTGGAAGAAGTACGCCTGCGCGGCCAGATCTCGCGGCCGGTAACGGCGTCCCGGCCGGCGGTGGGGTTGTCCCGCCAGACCTCGGTCGATCCCGGCGGCGACCTGCCCAGCCTGAGCCTGGGCCAGCGGGTCCAGCACCCGGTCTTCGGCGAAGGCGTGATCCTCAATGCCGAGGGGGAGGGCGCGCGTGCCCGGGTGCAGGTCAGCTTCGAGGGAGAGGGTGACAAGTGGCTGGTGCTAGGCTTCGCCAAGCTCACCCCTTTGTAGGGGATGGTGAGGGGTACGTTGACGTCTACGTCAAAAGGCGCGCTTGCTGCCCAAATTGGCATTAAGCATACTCACAGGCGGACATATCGCGCTTGATTAGACGCGACTCAGAATAACCACAGGAGTCATGCTCGCCATGCAACGCCGCAAATTCCTCAAGACCGCTGGCCTCGGTGCCGCCGGTGTCGTCGCCGCGCCATTCGTATCCACCGCCAAGGCGCAGGAAACCATCACCTGGGACATGGTCACCTCCTGGCCGACCAACTTTCCGGCCTTGGGCACCGGTGCCAACGATTTCGCCCAGCGTATCGAGCAGCTCTCCAACGGCCGCATGCGCATTCGCGTACACGGTGCCGGCGAGCTGGTACCGCCACTGGAAGTCTTCGATGCCGTTGCCGCAGGCACGGCCGAGATGGGCCACTCCGCCGCCTACTATTGGCGTGGCAAGGTCGCCGCTTCGCAGTTCTTCACCGCCGTGCCGTTCGGCATGAACACCACCGAAACCAACGCCTGGCTCTATCACGGCGGCGGCCAGGAGCTGTGGGACGAAGTCTACGGCAAGCACAACCTCAAGCCGTTCGCCGTCGGTAACACCGGCGCGCAGATGGCCGGCTGGTTCAAGAAGGAAATCAACTCGCTCGAGGACATGCAGGGCCTCAAGCTGCGCCTGCCGGGCCTGGCCGGTGAAGCCATGAACGGCATCGGCGTGACCACGGTGAACATGCCTGGCGGTGAGATATTCACCTCGATGCAGACCGGCGTGCTCGACGCCGCCGACTGGGTCGGCCCCTACAACGACATGGCCTTCGGTCTGCACCAGGTGGCCGATTACTACTACACCTCGCCGTGGAACGAGCCCTCCGCGGTGCTGGAAGGTACCGTCAACCTCGACGCCTGGAACGCCCTGCCCGACGACCTCAAGGCGGTAGTGACCGAGGCGGCTCGTGCCTCCAACCTGGCGATGATCAGCGAGTTCGCCTACCGCAACGCTCAGGCGCTGGCCACCCTGGTGGAAGAGCACGGCGTGCAGCTGCGCAGCTTCCCCGAGGACGTCATGCAGGCTCTCTACGAGTCCTCGCAGCGCGCCATCCAGCAGCAGGTGGAGAGCGATCCCGATTCGGCCAAGGTGTACGAGTCCTACCAGGCCTTCCAGAAGCTGGTGCGCAACTTCAGCGACGTGGGTGAGTACCACTACCTCAAGACTCGCGAGAGCATCGGCGTCTGATCGTTCAGGCGAAGAACCCGACAGGGGCGCCAGGCGGCGCCCCTGTCGTTTCTGGGTGTGCGGCTCTCAGCCGGCCTGGTGCACGGCGCGAATGCGCCCCTTGTCGTCGAGCGCCACCATCACGAAACGGGCTTCGGTGACCTTGTGCAGTTCGCTGTTCTCGCGCTCGTGGGGCTGGCGTATCCAAACTTCCACGTCGATCTTGATCGAACTGTGGCCTATCTCGCGCACGGCGGTGAAGATATTGACCATCGAGCCGACGCGCACCGGGCACAGGAAGTCCATGGTCTCGATGGCCACGGTCGCGGTGCGGCCATGCGCTTCGCGGCCTGCCGTCAGCTCGGCGGCCTGATCCATGTGGTGCACCAACCAACCACCGGGAATGTCGCCGTAGAGGTTGGTATCCTGTCGATTGGCCAGTAACTTGAGGGTCAGTTGTCCCTGAGGGGCGGGCACGTCGTCGAGGTCGGTCATGGAATGTCGTAAGCTCGGCTTGTTGTTGTGGGTGGCGATATTGCATCGCAGCGACTTCAGTGCGCCATCTTATACGCCAAGGCCAACCCTCACCAGAGCTGCGACAACCTGTCAGTTCCGCTTCGTCTCCCAAGCATCGAGGAGCCCAGCATGATCTCCCTTCCTCAAGGTCGTGGCCGGCACAGGCTGCGGCAGGCTTGCTTCGCTGCGGTGCTGTCGTTCATGGTGGCGATGGCCCACGCGAGTGAGCCGGTCGGCACCCTGGGCATCGTCGGCTCCGACACCATGGCCGGGCTGATGCTGCGCTGGGGCGAGCAGCTTGGCGAGCGCCACCCGGGTATTCGCGTGCAGCTTCAGGCCAGCGGATCGGCCAGCGCCCCCCCGGCCCTGGCGGCCGGCACCACCCGGCTCGGTCCCATGTCGCGCCCGATGGATGAGGAGGAGCGCCAGGCCTTCATCCAGCGCCACGGCTATGCGCCGGTGGAAGTGGAGGTGGCCCGGGATGCGCTGGCGGTCATCGTCCACCGCCACCATGCGCTGGAATCGCTGCGCCTGGCAGAGGTCGATGCCATCTTCTCGCGCTCCCGTCGCTGTGGCGGCGAGCGTGACATCAACCGCTGGGAGCAGCTTGCCATCGATGACCGGGCCGGACGTATCGAGCTGCATGGGCGTAACCCGGCATCGGGCAGCTATGGGCTCTTTCGCCAGCGCGCACTGTGCGGGGGTGAATACCGCCAGCGTCTCAACGAGCACCCCGGTTCGGCGGCCATCGTGGCGGCGGTGACGGAGAGCCGCGAGGCGATCGGCTATGTCGGCCTCAATCACCTGACGCCAGGGGTCAAGCCCCTGGCCCTGGAGGACGCCGAAGGCAGTCTGAGCTTCCCCGGAGCCGAGCAGGTTCGCCGCGGCGACTATCCGCTGAGCCGGGCGCTCTACCTCTATGCCAACCTGCCGCCGGGCGAGGTGCTTTCAGGACCGGAGCGGGCGCTACTGGAACTCATCCTCTCGCCTGAGGGCCAGCAGACGGTCACCGAGTTGGGTTTCGTGGCGCTGTCGGACGCGGCGTTGGCGTCTCAGCGTGAGCGACTGAGGCTGGACGGCTCGCTGCCGTGACGCTGTCATCCAACTGTCATCAAGCCGTTATACGCTGCCGATCATGATAGAGCCCTCTCCCGTTTCCTCCCCCTCCCGGCCTCTGTGGCGCCGGCAGCGCGATCGGCTGGCTACCGCCCTGATCACGGCCGGAGGCATCGGAGTGATCGTGGCGGTGCTGGCCATCGGTGTGTTCCTGGTGATGGAAGTCATGCCGGCGCTGCTGGGGGGCGTCCTCGATTCGGCACGCATCCGCATGACGCTGACGCCGATGGCCTGGGGCACGCTGAAGGCGGCCTTCTGGGCGATGGCCTTCGCCATTCCCCTGGCATTGGGTGCTGCGGTCCATTCGGCGATGTTCATGTCGCAGCGCCTGCGCAGCCGCATGAAACCCACCCTGGAGATGATGGAAGCGCTTCCCGGGGTGGTGATCGGTTTCGTTGCCGGCCTGGTACTGGCCCCCTGGGTGGAGCGCCATCTGGCGGGTTCGCTGGCACTATTGCTGGTGTTGCCGCTGGGTGTGTTGCTGGCCGCCGCGGTGTGGCGGCGCCTGCCTTCGGCCGGGCGGCGTCGGCTGTCGCTGGCCCGGGCCGGGCTGTGGTTGGTGCCGTGGCTGGCCCTGCTGGCGTCACTTACCCTCACCCTCTCGCCCGGGTTCGAGTCGCTGCTGTTCGGTGGCGACCTGCGCGGCTGGCTGGATGCCGAGCTGGGGCTCGACTACGCCACGCGCAATGCCCTGATCGTGGGGCTGGCCATGGGCTTCGCCGTGATGCCGAGCGTCTATGCCCTGGCCGAGGATGCGCTCTCAGGCGTGCCGGGTCGACTCGGCGAGGGCGCGCACGCCTTGGGTGCGACGCGCTGGCAGACCCTGTGGCGGGTGGTGCTGCCGGCCGCCGCTCCCGGTGTCTTCGCCGCGGTGATGATCGGCACCGGCCGCGCCGTGGGCGAGACCATGATCGTACTGATGGCCAGCGGCAACACCGCCTTGATGAGCCTCAGCCCCTTCGAGGGCATGCGGACCATGGCGGCGGGCATCGCCGTCGAGCTGCCCGAGGCGGTGCCCGGCAGCGAGGCCTATCTGCTGCTGATGCTGGCGGCGCTGCTGCTGTTCCTGTTCACCTTCCTGGTCAATACCCTGGCCGAGGTGGTGAGAAGCCGGCTCAGACGTCGCTACCGCTGGCTCGATGGTTCGCCATGAGGGGGGGGCGCGTGAAGCTCGTCAAGCGTTGCCTGCCACGCTCGGAAGGTCCCTGGGCCTGGCTCGCTGCCGGTAGCGTGGCGCTATCGCTGCTGGCGCTGGGCGGGCTGCTGCTGCTCATCGCCGTGCGCGGGCTGGCCCACTTCTGGCCGGCAGCGGTGGTGCAGATCGAAATGGACGATGGCCGGGTAGTGGCTGGCCAGGCAGTGCGCGAGCTGCCGTTGGAGCGGGGACAAGGGCGAGAACGGCTCTATTTCACTGCCAACCGCGACCTCGACGGCCATGTCTGGCACTGGCTGCCAGTCGACGCCATCGTGGCGAGCGAGCGCCCACCAGAGCTGGTGGTACTGGAACGGCGGCGCCATGGCCAGTTCTTCGGCCGCCTGATCGCGGTGGGAGAGATCGGGGCGACACCAGGCCATGAACCTCGGCAGGCCGCTTGGGCCAGGCTCCAGGCCCGTCTGGCGGCACTTGAACAGCTGCGCAGCGAGCGCGAACGGTTGCGCCAGGAGGTGCTCAGGCCGTTGATACGCCGGCTCGATGCCAACCCGGACGACACTGACGCCCGGCGGGCACTGGCCGAGGCCAATGAGCACGTGCGCACTCTGCAGGAAGCGATGCGCGGCGAGTATGCGCTACTCGAGAGCATCGATGGGCAACGCCTGCTGCAGCCACTCGACGAGGTACTGCGCGCCTGGCAGCCCAATGCCATGTCGTTGCCGCAGAAGCTGGCCGCCTGGGCTGGCGGCGTATGGCGCTTCCTTGCCGAGGGCCCGCGTGATGGCAACGCGGCCGGCGGCGTGTGGCCGGCGATCTTCGGTACCGTGCTGATGGTGATGTTGATGTCGTTGCTGGTCACGCCCTTCGGCGTGCTGGCGGCGGTCTATCTCAACGAGGTGGCCCACCAGGGGCGGCTGACGAATCTGGTTCGCATCGCGGTGCGCAACCTGGCGGGGGTTCCCTCTATCGTTTACGGCGTGTTCGGCCTGGGGGTGTTCGTCTATGGTATCGGCGGTTCGCTCGACGAATGGTTCTTCAGTGACACCTTGCCATCCCCCACCTTCGGCACTGGGGGGCTGCTGTGGGCGTCGTTGACGCTGGCGCTGCTGACGCTGCCGGTGGTGATCGTGGCCACCGAGGAGGGGCTGGCAAGGATTCCCGTCCAGCAACGCGAAGGCGCCCTGGCGCTGGGGGCCACCCGATTCGAGACATTGGCCCGGGTGGTGCTGCCGATGGCGGTGCCGGCCATGCTCACCGGGGTGATCCTGGCGGTGGCCCGGGCCGCTGGCGAGGTGGCGCCATTGCTACTGGTCGGCGTGGCCAAGCTGGCGCCCCAGGTGCCGGTGGACGGCGAGTTCCCTTTCCTCCATCTTGAGCGCAAGTTCATGCACCTGGGCTACCACATCTACGATACGGCATTTCACGGCAGCGACGTGCAGGCTGCCATGCCGCTGGTGTACGCCACGGCGCTGCTCCTGGTGCTGGTCATTCTGGTGCTTAACCTGACTGCCATATTTCTGCGGCACTATTTTCGCGTGCGTCACGGTGTGCAGCCGCGTCCATGAGGAGGTAATACCCACCGATGACCTTGCCGTCCCGCTTCCAGCCCACCTCGGGTTCGATCATTGATTTTCCCCCCGAGACCAGCTGCTTCCAGATCGAGGGTCTGGGCCTGGCCTATGGCGGCAAGCCAGCGCTGCGGGGGGTCTCGCTGCGGGTGCCCCGGCACCGGGTCACGGCCTTCATCGGCCCGTCGGGCTGCGGCAAGTCGACCCTGCTGCGTGCGCTCAACCGCCTGCACGACCTCAACGAGGAGGTAAGCCACGAGGGCAGGATTCTGCTCGAAGGCGAGGACATCCATGCGCCAGAGGTGGCCGTGGACGAACTGCGTCGACGCGTCGGCATGGTGTTCCAGGTACCCAACCCGTTCCCCATGTCGATCTACGAGAACGTGGCCTTCGGCCTGCGCCTGCAGGGCGGGCTGACGCGACGGCGCATGGACGACATCGTCGAGTGGGCGCTGAACGCCGCGGCACTGTGGGACGAGGTGAAGGATCGCCTGCGCGCCTCGGCCTGGTCGCTCTCCGGCGGCCAGCAGCAGCGCCTGGTGATTGCCCGCTCACTGGCGGTGCGCCCCGAGGTGCTGCTGCTCGACGAGCCGGCCTCGGCGCTGGACCCGATCTCGACGCTGAAGATCGAGGAGCTGATTCGCGGCCTGAAGTCGCAGCTGACGCTGATACTCGTGACCCACAACATGCAGCAGGCGGCGCGGGTCTCCGACTACACCGCCTTCCTGCAGGACGGCGAACTGGTGGAGTACGCCCCCACCGATACCCTGTTCACCAACCCCAGCCTGCGTCGTACCGAGAACTACATCACCGGCCGCATGGCCTGACCGAGACCGCCCGAGGAGAGAACGATGGACATTACCAGCGATACCCACAGCCAGCACATCTCCCGTCAGTTCAATCAGGAGCTGGAAGCGCTCAAGACCCACCTGATGACCATGGGCGGGCTGGTCGAGCAGCAGGTCCAGGAGGCGATCCAGGCACTGCTCGAGGGCGACAGCCGACTGGCCGAGAAGGTGCGCGACCGCGACCGCGACGTCAACGCCATGCAGCTCAAGATCGACGACGAGTGCACGCGGGTGCTGGCGCGGCGGCAGCCGGCGGCATCCGACCTGCGCCTGGTGCTGGCGGTGATTCGTGCCACCGCCGACCTGGAGCGGATCGGCGACGAGGCGAGCAAGATCGCACGCAACGCCCTGACCCTGATCGACGGCGGCAACAACGTGCGCGGCCTGGTCGAGGTACGCCATATCAGCGAGCACGTGCGGCGCATGCTGCGCGATGCGCTGACCGCCTTCGCCCGCTTCGACACCGAGCTGGCCCTGCAGGTAGTGCACGAGGACGAATCGGTGGACGACGAGTACGGCAGCGCCATGCGCTCGCTGATGACCTTCATGATGGAGGACAGTCGAGCCATCGGCCCGGTGCTCAACGTGATGTGGATCTTGCGCGCGCTGGAGCGGGTCGGCGATCATGCCGACAATCTCGCCGAATACGTCATCTACCTGGTCAAGGGGCTCGACATTCGCCACATGGACCCGGCCCAGATCGACGAGGATGCGCTGACACGCAAGGAATAACCATTCAGAGGATCTCGATGCTGGACGCCTTCACGGCACTCAACCGCGGCACGCGGCTGGTCTACGGCCGCGGCCTGCGCCGCTACGTCTACGCACCGATCGCCGTCAACCTGGCGGTCTATTCGACCATGCTCTACTACGTGGTCAGCCACTTCGGCGGCTGGCTGGATAGCTGGATGGCCATGGTACCGGCCTGGCTCGGCTGGCTGGAGTGGCTGATCTGGCCGCTGTTCGTGGCGAGCCTGGTGCTGATCGTGTTCTTCACCTTCACCCTGGTGACCCACCTGATCGCCGCGCCCTTCTACGGTTTCCTGGCGGCCAAGGTGGAAGTGCAGGTCACTGGCAGGCCGCCCCTCGACGACCGCGGCCTGGCGCGCACCGCGGTGGATGCCATGGGGCGCGAGCTGGTCAAGCTCGGCTACATCCTGCCGCGGGCGCTGGCGCTGTTCGTCCTCAGCTGGGTGCCGGCGCTCAACGTCGCCGCGCCCTTCCTGTGGGCGCTGTTCTCGGCCTGGATGATGGCCATCACCTACCTCGACTACCCCATGGACAACAACAAGGTGAGCTTCGCCGACATGCGTCGACGGCTCGCCTCGCGTTCCTGGCAGACCCTCACCTTCGGCGGCTGGGTGACGCTGATCACCTGGATCCCGCTGGCCAACCTGTTCCTGCTGCCCGGCGCCGTTGCCGGCGCCGTGTTGATGTGGGACCGCCACTATCGCGGCGAGCGTGACATCGTTCAGACCTGAACCCAGGAGAACACTGGCTTCATCCTGAGCGCTTCGAGGGAAGTTTCTCCGAAGCGGCGTCGAGGATCGTCTCGGTTGCCGCCAGGCGGGAGGCGGGGAACACGCAGCGGAACAGGGCGCCGTGGCCAGGGTGGGATTCGATCTCCAGGTAGGCGTCGTGGCGCAGCAGCACGTGCTTGACGATGGCGAGCCCCAGCCCGGTGCCGCCGCTTTCGCTGCTGCGCCCCTTGTCGACCCGGTAGAAGCGCTCGGTGAGCCGGGGGATGTGGACCGGGTCGATGCCCTCGCCGTCATCCTCCACTTCCAGGCAGGCGCCCTTGGGGTGCGGCTTCCAGCGCAGCACGATGTGGCTGTCCTCGGCGGTGTAGCGCACGGCATTGGAGGCCAGGTTGGACAGCGCGCTGTGGATCTCCGCATCGCTACCCAGCAGCCAGCGAGGCTCCTCGACCTCGACGCGGACCTGCTGGCGTCCCGCCGACAGCGCCTCGGCATCCTGGCGCACCTCCTCGAGCAGCGCCGGCACGGCCAGTGGCAGATGGTCCTCGCCGCCCTGGTCGATCTCCAGGCGCGACAGCAGCAGCAGGTCGTTGACCAGATTCTGCATGCGAGTGGTCTGTTCTTGCATACGGGTCAGCCCTTGGGCCAGGCGCGGCGGCAGGCGGTCGGCAGCGTCGGCATAAGTCTCGAGATAGCCCGCCAGCACGGTCAGCGGGGTCCTCAGCTCGTGGGAGACGTTGGCGACGAAGTCGCGGCGCATTTCTTCCAAACGGTGCAGGCGGGTGATGTCGCGTGCCATCACCAGGCGTTCATCGTCGCCGTAGAGGGTGATCTGGAACTGCAGCACCTTGCGTTCGTCGACCGGTGAGGTCAACGTCAGCGGTTCGCGGTAGTCGCGGGCATTGAAGTAGGCGACGAAGCGGGGGTCACGCACCAGGTTGGTGATGTGCTGGCCGCGGTCATGGGCGGCCTTGAGCCCCAGCATGCGCTCGGCAGCGCTGTTCCACCACTCCAGGTCGCCATGCTGGTCGAGCATTACCACGCTGTCACGCATCGCCTCCGAGGATTCCTGGATGCGCTTGAGGGTCGCCTGCAGGCGATGCTGGGTATGGCGCTGGCCCTTCTGGTAGCGGTAGAGGCGATCGAACAGCTCGCCCCACAGGCCGGTGGCCGCGGGCGGCTCGCTGTGCGGGTTGCGTGTCAGCCAGCGGCGCAGGGCGTGCAGCTGGCGCAGGTGATAGATGAGGCGCAGGGTGAGCCCCGCGGCAAGCCCGAGGCCAGGGGCGGAAAACAGCCAGCCGACCAGGCTGCCGGCAACGCCGAGCAGGCCGAGGCGCCAGAGTTCATGGCTCCAGGGGCGCACGTCAGCCCTTGTTGGAGAAGCGGTAGCCGGTGCCGCGCACGGTCTGGACCAGATGCTGGTGGGCATCGCCCAGCGCCTTGCGCAGGCGGCGGATATGCACGTCCACAGTGCGCTCCTCGACATAGACGTTGCCGCCCCATACCTGGTCGAGCAACTGGCTACGCGTGTAGGCGCGCTCCTGGTGGGTCATGAAGAATTGCAGCAGGCGGTACTCGGTGGGGCCCATTTCCAGCGCCTTGCCATCGGCGCTGACGCGATGGCTGACCGGGTCGAGCAGCAGGCCGTCCACTTCCACCGGCTCCTCGACGCCCTTGGGCGTGGTGCGGCGCAGCACCGCCTTGAGCCGGGCCACCAGCTCGCGGGGCGAGAAGGGCTTGGTGATGTAGTCGTCGGCGCCGGCCTCGAGGCCCTGGATCTTGTTGTCCTCCTCGCTCTTGGCGGTGAGCATGATGATCGGCAGCTCGCGGGTGGCCTCCTCGCGCTTCAGCCGGCGCGCCAGCTCGATACCGCTGGTGCCGGGCATCATCCAGTCGAGCAGCAGCAGGTCGGGCTGGTTGTCGACGATCATGCTATGGGCGCTCTGCGCGTTGGCGGCCTCCAGCACGCGATAGTCGGCCATCTCCAGCGCCACCGCGATCATCTCGCGGATGGGCGCTTCGTCATCGACGATCAGTACGGTCTTGGCGGTCATCCCGAAGCCTCGCGGTCAGTGACGGGTCGGTGACGATCTCACCACGTCATCATGACAGTTGGATGACACCGTCGCCAGCGACTCAGGCGCCGGTGACGGGCCACAGGCTGAACGCGATGCCGGCGAACACCAGCAGCCCCGACCAGTGGTTGTTGAGAAAGGCCTGGAAGCAGCGTTCGCGCTTGCGCTCACGTATCAGGAACTGCTGGTGAACGAAGGTGGCGGCCATGCCCGCGAGGCCCAGCCAGAAGAACGTGCCGAGCCCCAGGCGCCACCCGACCCAGCCCAGCAGCCCCAGCGTGACCAACTGCAGCAGGCCGATGGCGGCCCGGTCGGCGCGGCCCAGCAGCACCGCGGTGGACTTGATGCCGATCTTGAGATCGTCGTCGCGGTCGACCATGGCGTACTCGGTATCGTAGGCCACTGTCCAGGCCACGTTGGCGGCGAACAGTAGCCAGGCCTCCAGCGGCACATGGCCGAGCACGGCACCGAAGGCCATCGGGATCGCCCAGGAGAAGGCCGCGCCGAGGAAGGCTTGCGGCAGGTGGGTATAGCGCTTCATGAAGGGATAGATGAAGGCCAGCGCCACGCCCACCAGGGAGAGCAGGATGGTGAACAGGTTAGTGAACAGCACCAGCACGAAGGCTGCGGCGACCAGGCTGGCGAACAGGAACTTGGCCTCTTGTTCGCTGATGCGCCCGGTCGCCAGTGGTCGATGCTTGGTTCGCTCCACGTGGCCATCGAAGTGGCGGTCGGCGTAATCGTTGATCACGCAACCCGCTGCGCGCATCAGGTAGACCCCGGCAACGAAGATCAGCAGCAGGTGCCGTTCGGGAATCCCCGCCGAGGCCACCCACAGCGCCCATAGCGTCGGCCACATCAAGAGCCAGGTACCAATGGGGCGATCCAGCCGCATCAGGTGCAGGAAATCAGGCAGGCGGGCAAGCCCCTTGGGGCGCATCAGAGAGCGATCCATCGGTGTCTCCTCATTCGATGGGGAACATCCTAGCGCGATGGCAAGCCCAATTCATCCGCCATCTCATTCAGGAAGAACTCCTGCACCAGCACGGCGAAGCGGCCGTGGCGGAACACCGAACGCCGCCCCCAGGGGCCGGTCAGGCGATGGAAGGGCGCCGGGGCGGTCGTGACCTCGATGGGGCTGCGCACCAGGTCGGGCTGACGGAACAGCCAGCTACCTAGTGAGCGTTCGCCGAGCCGCTCGAGGCGCTGACCACGCATCTGGTCCAGCGGTGCCACCGAGCGAGCCACCACCCAGGGCCGCCCGTCGAGGCACAGCGCCACTTCCCGCAGCCAGGCGAGACGACCGAGGGGCAGCCCCAGGGCTTGGGCTTCGTCGAGGCGCGGCTTGCCCAGGCGCTGGTCGAGCAGGCGCACGCGGAAAGGGCGGCCGGCACCGGCCCCGATCAGTCGCGCAGTAAGCGAATCCTGGGTGGCGACCCAAGCCCACCAGGCCGGACTCATCGCCGGTCGGCCCGCGGCCAGGGGGCGCCAGGTGGCAGTAAGGCAGGAATTGACATGGCGCTCCGCGTGGTTCCGGGCCACCGGCACTCTCCGGGTCGAACTAGGGGCGCATAGTGTAACATGCGGTTCTGACACGATTCCCCGTGCTGGGCCGCGCCATTCGGTCGCGGCTCAGCCCCCGGCGAGGAGTTCCATGACCGCACCTCTTACCATCATCGGCTCCGGCATGGCGGGCATCGGCCTGCTCAAGCAGCTGCGCGCGCTGGATGCCGAGCGTTCCGTCACGCTGATCACCGCCGACAGCGGCGACGATTACGCCAAGCCGTTGCTTTCCACCGGCTTCGCCAAGCGTCTGTCCCCGGAGCGGCTGGCGGCGCGCTCGGCGCTGGAAGTGGCCGACCAACTGGGCGTGGTGCTGCGAACCCGTACCCGGGTGGATGCCATCGACCCAGCCAGGCGTTGCCTGCACATCGGCGAGGAGCGCCTGGCATGGGACGAGCTGGTGCTGGCCACCGGTGCCGCGCCCGCCGTGCCCTTTGCCATACCCGAGGGTCTAGCCGGCCGCGTGTTCACCATCAACGATCTCGATGACTATCGCGCCTTTCATGCTGCCCTGGAAGCGCTCGGCCGGCGGGCCCGGGTGGCGATCGTCGGTGCCGGCCTGGTGGGCTGTGAATTCGCCAATGATCTGGCTGCGGGTGGTCACGCGGTAAGCCTGGTGGCGCCGGAGCATGCGCCCTTGCCGCGGCTGCTGCCGGAGCCGCTGGGCCGGGCGCTGGGCGAGGCGTTCAGCGCAGCGGGCATGGTGCTGTACCTGGGGCGTGGCCTGAAGCGGCTGGAGGCGGTTGGCAGCAATGTCGGCGTGGCGCTCGATGACGGCGAACGGCTCGAGGCCGACCTGGTATTGGTGGCCACGGGTCTGCGCCCGCGTAGCGAACTGGCCCGGGCGGCCGGGCTGGAGGTGGGAGGGGCGGGCATCCAGGTCGACCGCTATCTGGCGACGTCGGCGCCCGGCATCCATGCCTTGGGCGACGTGGCCTGCGTGGACGGGGTCAACGCCATGTACGTACAGCCGCTGCAGGCCAGCGCCAAGGCGTTGGCACGAACGCTCAACGGCACACCCACCGAGGTGAGCTATGGCGCCTGGCCGGTGCTGGTGAAGACACCGCTGTTGCCGGTGGTAGCGCTACCGCCGCTGACGGCGCCGGCCCGCTGGCGAATCGAGGGAGAGGGTTTCGATCTGGCTGCTTTCGCCGAAGATCAAGACGAACGTTTGATCGGCTTTGCGTTGACAGGAGCCTGCGTGAAGCGGAAAGTTGAGCTGGCGCGAGCGGCGCCGCCGTTGCTAGGCTAGTGACGTCACCGTTCCGGCCGGTTTTACCGGCGCGGTTCACGGAGGTCATCGTGCTTGACGCTTCAAGAGCAAGGGACGAACCCACGCAAGGGGAACGGGCTCTCCCGGAGAAGTGACAGGCGGCTCGAGCTTGACCATTTGATGAATAACAACTCACCGGCTTCGTTGCCGGGACATAGCCAATACCCAGGAGGGCTGTCATATGCGTAAGCCAGAACTTGCTGCGGCAATTGCCGAGCGTGCGGAACTTTCGAAAGACAAGGCCAGCCAGGTGCTCAACGTCATCCTCGACGAGATCACCGGCAGCGTGGCCCAGGGGCAGGATGTGTCACTGATCGGGTTTGGTACCTTCACCGTGCGCGAGCGCGCCGCCCGTACCGGCAAGAATCCCCAGACCGGCCAGCCGCTGGCCATTCCGGCCAGCAAGACCGTTGCCTTCAAGCCGGGCAAGGGCCTCAAGGACGCCGTCGGCAAGGGCTGATTCGAACATCGGATCCTCTCGTGGCGCGGCCTGTCCGTCAGGCCGCGATACCTCTCCTTCTCGCTCGAATCGGACTCGACATGAAGCTGCGACTGATGCTGTGGCTGCTGGGTTTGATGCTCAAGCGTGCCTTGCGCCGCAAGCCGGGTTTCCGCCAGGCGCTCTCCGAGGCGCGCCGCCTCGATTGGGGCATCGCCACCGAGGACCTCTCCATCGCGCGCTACTTCCGCATGTCGCCCGAGGGCATCCAGGCTGGTGCGGGGCTACCGGTGGACCTCGATCTGGAACTGCGCTTCGACGATGAAGCCACCGCCATTCGTGTGCTGCGCAAGCCGACCCAGCAGGCCTTTCTCGACGGCATGATGGCCGGCAAGGTGCGTCTGGTCGGTGATTCGGCTGACCTGAAGAAGCTGCAGAAACTGCTCAAGCAGCTTTGATTCGCCGCCTCGCGCCAACCTTCGGCCCCAAGCCTTTCTTGATGGCATGACACGACGTGGATATTCCTCACCAGCGGCTGGTCTACTTCAGAGTCACCCTGGAATCGGGCTCGGTGCGTCAGGCAGCCGCCCGCCTCGATATTGCACCGTCGGCGGTGAGCCGGCAGCTCTACCTACTGGAAGACGCACTGGGCGCCACGCTGCTGGAGCGCAAGCGCACCGGCATCCGGCCCACGCCGGTCGGCGAGATGCTGCTGGAGTACTGTGAGCGCCGCGGGGCCCTGGACGAGAGCTTCATTGCTTCCCTCGAAGCCTACCAGCGGCTGGAAACCGGTACCGTGTCGCTGGTGGTGGGAGAAGGCTTCGTCGCCGACCTGGTCGCCAAGCCGCTGCGCGAGTTCACCGAGCGCTATACCGGTATCCAGATCGACATTCACCTGGCTGGCACCTCGGGCATCATCGAGGCGATCATCGACGAGCAGGCCCATATCGGCCTGATGTTCCATGAGCGCACTCATCACGAACTGCGTTTCTGGGTGTCGAGCCCGCAGCCGTTGATGGCCATCCTGCCGCCCGACCATGTGCTGGCCGCACAGGCCGAGCCCCTCACGTTGGCCCAGTTGAGCGAAGAGCCGATGGCAATGTGGGACCCCAGCCACCAGGTGCGCCAGATGGTGGACGAGGCGTTTCACCAGGCGCGGCTGCGCCCGCGCATGGCCATGAACACCAACTCCATGGCCATTCTCGCCCAGTACGTTCGCAGCGGTATGGGCATCACCCTGCTGCCGGCCTTCGCCGTTGCCGGCGACCTGGCGGAAGGGCGGCTGGTGGCACGCAGTGTCGACGACCCCTTGTTCCAGCGTTCCCAGGCGCACATGGTCACCCGCATCGGGCGTCAGCAGCCCAAGGCCAGCGTGCTGCTGCTGCGCCACCTCCAGCACTGGATGCAGGCGTTCCAGGGAGGTGGGGCATCGGCCAAAGTGCCCTGATGCTCAGCCCACACCGCTGCCGTAACCCATCGCCACACTGGCCTCGGCGCCGGTCTCCACCCAGATGCTCTGGGGCAAAGTGTACTCGCGCAGGCCGTCGATGCCGCTGGAGCGGCCGAAGCCGCTCTCGCCGAAGCCGCCGAAGGGAGACATCACGCTGATCGCCTTGTAGCCGTTGATCCACACCGTGCCGGCACGCAGCCGGCCGGCCACGCGGTGAGCGCGAGCGGGGTCCTGGGTCCATACCGCGCCGGCGAGGCCGAAGCGGGTGGCGTTGGCCAGGCGTACGGCCTCCTCTTCGTCATCGAACGGCATCGCCACCAGCACCGGGCCAAACACCTCCTCGCGGGCGATCTCCATTTCGGGGGTGACGTCGACCAATAAGGTGGGGGCCAGAAAATAGCCCTGCGCTTCATTGGGCAGCCCCGCCGGGCGGCTACCACCAGCGATGACGCGGGCGCCGGCGGCCACGGCATCGTCGATCATGCGCATCACATGGGCATGTTGGCGGGCGTTCTGCAGCGGTCCCATGCGCGTCGCTTCGTCGCCCGGGAGCCCGACGGTAATCTCTCCCGCAGCACGCGCCAGCCGCTCGGTCACCTCTTCGAACACCTCTCGCTGGACGAGCAGCCGCGAGCCGGCCACGCAGCTCTGCCCGGCGGCGGCGAAGATCGCCGCCTGGGCCCCGGCCACGGCGGCATCGAGCTCGGCGTCGGCGAAGACGATGTTGGCCGATTTGCCGCCCAGCTCCAGCACGCTCGGCACCAGCCGCCGCGCGCCGGCTTCTGCGATCATGCGCCCGCTCTGGGGTGAACCGACGAACACCAGCTTGCTGATGGCTTCGCTGCCGGTAAGCGCTGTGCCGGTGCTCGGCCCCAGGCCGTTGACGATGTTGACCAGCCCTCCGGGCAGACCGCCCCGTTCCAGCAAACTGGCGATTACCACCGAGGTGAAGGGCGTGAGCTCGGAGGGCTTGAGCACCACGCCGTTGCCGGCGGCGATGGCCGGGGCGAGCTGCCAGGCGCAGGTGAACATCGGTGCATTCCACGGCGTGATCTGACCGACCACACCGTAGGGCACGTGGCGTACATAGTTGAGGTGACTGGTAGGCACCGGGATCACCTCGCCGTGCTGCTTGTCGCACCAGCCGGCGTAGTACTCGAACATCTCGCGTACCTTGCCCACTTCGCCCCGGCAGTCGCGGATCGGCTTGCCGGCCACCACGCTCTCGAGCTGGGCCAGGGCCTCCTCATGGCCTTCGAGACCGCGCACGGCGGCGTTCATGCGCCGGCCGCGCTCGCTGGCGGTGAGGGCCATCCATTCCGCTTGCGCCCGGGTGGCGGCGTCGACGGCGCGCTCGACCAAGGCCGGACCGGCGTCGCGGTAGTCGACCAGCGCCTCGCCGGTGGCCGGGTCGACCAGGGTTATCGTCTCGCCTTCACCGGTGCAGGGCGCCCCGTCGATCCAGTTGGAGAGCAACATTTCGCCGTTCAGGCCAAAGCGGGCGAGCAGGGTATCGAGGCGTTCGCGGGCTTGGCGGGTGAGTCGGTTCATTGCACGGTCTCCTCGGTGGCGCTGGCGGTATCCAGCAGTGGGCCGGCGATACGGTTGAAGTCGTCGCCGTCGGCGGGACGCTCCGGGTCGGCGTGCCACGCCTCGACCACGGCGCCGAGCAACCCAGGTGCCATGCCCAGGCGTTTGGCGGCATCACGGGCCAGGCGCAGGTCCTTGCGCATCAGTCCGGTGGTGAAGCCGGAGTCGAAGCGCCCGGACAAGATCCACTCGGGGAAGTTGACCTCGCTCACCGCGCTGCGCCCCGAGCCGCTGTTGAGCCCGGCCAGGCAGGCCGCCGGGTCGACCCCGGCGCGGGCGGCCATGGCGACCGCCTCGGCGGTGGTCAGCAGGTGCGCGGCGCAGAGATAGTTGTTGGCCAGCTTGACCACATGGCCGCTGCCCGGCCCGCCGACGTGGGTATATCTGGCCGACATCGCCTCGAGCATCGGCGCCAGGCGCTCGATGGTGGCCGCTTCGCCGCCGAGCAGCATGCCTAGCTTGCCGTTGGCGGCCCCCTTGGGGCCACCGCTGACCGGGGCGTCGAGCCACTCGAGGCCGGCGGCCTGCACCCTGGCGGCGAGTTCACGGCTGACCGCCGGGTCGGAGGTCGAGGTATCGACGATCACGCTGCCGGCGGGGGCAAGACCGAGCAGGCCGGGAGAGGTCTCGATCACCTCCTTGACCTGGGCCGAGGTGGGCAGCGACAGCAGATAGACGTCGCTGGGCGGAAGTTCGTCGGGGGCGGCCACGGGCAGCCCGCGGGCGGCCAGGCGCTGGCGGGCATCCTCGAACAGATCGCTGCCGGTGACGTCGAAACCGGCGGCTTGCAGGGTGAGGGCCATGTTGCCGCCCATCTGGCCGAGGCCGATAACGCAGATTCTCATTGTCGTTCCTCTGAAAACGGTAGATGTCGTTTGGCGGGTACATGTGTCCGGGCCGCAGCAGCGCAGCGGCCTATCCAGACAATGCGGGAAGTGCCGCCGTCAATCGTCGAGCAGGGTCCTGACCAGGGCCTGCCAATAGGTCACGCCGAGCGGGGCGATGGCGTCGTTGAAGTCGTAGCGCGGGTTGTGCAAGGCCGCACTCTCCACGCCGTTGCCGAGCCAGATGTAGGCGCCGGGGCACGCTTCCAGCATGAAGGCGAAGTCCTCCGAGGCCATGCTCGGCGGCAGGTCGCGATGCACCCGGGTAATGCCCGGCAGCGCTTCGAGGACCTCCGCGCAGCGAGCCGCATGCGCCGGGGTATTGATCGTGGCGGGATAGCGCGGCTCGTAGGCAAGTTCGACCGCCAGGCCGTGGAAGCCGGCCAGCGAATCGACGGCCTCACGGAAGCGCCGCTGCAGATAGGCGCGCAGCTCGGCATCGAAGCAGCGCAGCGTGCCGCGCAGCTCCACCGTTTCGGGGATCACGTTGAAGGCGTCGCCGGCGTGGAACTGGGTAATGCTCAGTACCGCGCTCTGGTGCGGCGGCGTCTCGCGGCTGATCAGTCCCTGCAACTGGCTGGCGAGCTGACAGGCGGCCAGGATGGTGTCGCTGCCCAGGTGAGGCATGGCCGCGTGACAGCCGCGTCCGGTGAGCTTGAGGGTGAAGACGTCGAAAGCCGCCATCACTGCGCCGTCGTGCACCGCCGCCTCACCCACGGCCAGCCCCGGCCAGTTGTGCAGGCCATACACGGCTTGCATGGGGAAGCGTTCGAAGAGCCCCTCCTCGACCATTACGCGGCCGCCTCCCTCGCTCTCTTCCGCCGGTTGGAAGATGAAGTAGACCCTCCCGGCAAAGTCGGGGTCGGCGGCCAGGGCACAGGCCGCCCCCAGCAGCATGGTGGTGTGACCGTCATGCCCGCAGGCGTGCATCTTGCCCGGCGTGGCGGAGGCATGGGCGAAATCGTTGGCCTCCTCCACGTCGAGCGCATCGATATCGGCGCGTAGGCCGATGGCACGCCTGGGGCCGCGCCTGCCATCGAGCATCGCCACGACACCCGTGCCGCCGCCCAGCCCGGTGACGACCTCGAGGCCGGCCTGACGCAGGAGATCGGCGATGCGCCGGGCGGTGCGATGCTCCTCGAAGGCGGTCTCGGGGTGGCGGTGGAAGTCGTGGCGCCAGGCCGTGAGGCGCTCCTGGGTCGGCAGCAGGCTGTCATCCATGAACGAACTCCTTAGAGGATCAGGTGGGCGATGAATGCCGAGGCGACGAAGGTGCCGGTGAACACCAGCAGCGAGACGATGACCAGCTTCCAGCCGGTCTGCCGGAACATGGTGAACTCGCGTCCAGTCAGCGCCAGGCCGGCATAGGCCAGCACGGGAGTCACCACGGCAAGGAAGTTGACGTGGGCGAGGCGCTCGACGATCCAGGCGCTACCGGGGAAGAAGGGCAGCGTCATGACGATGCTGATCAGCGAGACCCAGGCCACGCTGGGCAGGTAGAACGGGGCGAAGCGGCCGATGGCCAGGCCGATCATAACCATGCCATAGAGGATGACCATTCCGGGCAGCGCCTGATGCAGCGGGGCGCCATTGACCACGTTGGCGACCCAGGCGGCCATGCACACCACGGCCAGCAGCAGGGCGGTCTTGCCGAGTTGCTGCTCGGGGCGCAGTTCCTGCAGTGCCGCGGCGTCGAAGCCGCCGTTCGGTGTGGCGGTATCAGAGGTTTTCATGGCGGGCCTCCTTGAGTACGGCGCCACCCAGGCGCTTGTAGAGCCATTCGGCAGCGGGAAGGGCGATGAACAGGGAAACGTAGAGGCCGGTGGCGTAGGTCAGCAGGTTGCTGGCACCGGAGAAGGCGAGCAGCTCGTCGCGCAGGTGGGGGGCTGCTTCGGCCAGGGCGCCGGAACAGGCCGCCACCATGCTGCCGCTGCCCACACCGCAGGCCATGGCCAGGGCACGGATGTCGAGAATGTCCAGCGAGGCCAGGTAGCCGGCCATCAGCGCGAAGTAGAGGGTACCGAACATGGTGCCTACCACGTAGACGCCCATGATGCCGATGCCCTCCGGGCTTCTCAGGCCGTACTTGTCGGAGATGATGGCAATGTTGGGTTCGCGGGCGATGGAGTAGGTGGCGCCGATGGCCTCGCGGCCCATGCGCAGTACCAGCACGGCAAAAGGCAGCGCCAGCAGCATGGTGCCGAGGTTGCCAAGCTCCTGCAGGATCAGTGCCGGTCCGGCGGCGACGATCTGTTCGATGGCCGGGCCGATGGTGGAGCCGAACTTGGCGATGAAGGGCAGGATGGAGATCATGATCAGCGGGCCGGCAGCATTGCTGACCCGTTTGGGAATGATTCGCTGCATGCCCGAGAACAGGTGCGGGTTGAGCAGCACGCCAATGATGAAGGCGTAGAACAGCGGCAGCAGCAACAAGGTGCCGGGCCCCAGGGGTATGCGCAGTATGCCGATCCACTCGGCAAGCAGCGACGCCAGGACCACCGTCAGGTGCAGGCGCCAGTCGAGTAGCAGTTTCATGTCCATTGGTTTGTCCTTGTCGTGGTATGGGACTCTTCGAGTATCGAAAAGGAACGTGTTCCAATGGTAGGCGCTGCGTGTTCTCTTTATTGCTACACGCTGCGGTTCCTGTGCTGGCGAGTCGGCACGCACCGCACGACTTCGTTGGTTAATACGAAAGTCTAATGAGGTAGAATGACCCTTCATCAACGATAACGCCCAAGAGCCCCATGCCGACCTCGCTATCGCTCTCACTGCGGCGTCTGTGGACGCTGGACAAGTTTGCCTACAGCCTGCGGGTCTTTCTCGCCTTCAGCGGGGCGCTGCTGCTGAGCTGGGCGCTGGCCGACATCAGCCTGGTGATCCCGCTGTTCCTGGGCATCATCGCCAGCGCGCTGTCGGAGACCGACGACAGCTGGCAGGGCCGCCTGCAGGCGCTCGCGGTCACGCTGGTCTGCTTCGCCGCGGCGGCGCTCGTCGTTCGCTGGCTGTTTCCCTGGCCGTGGCTATTTGCCCTGGGGCTGGGCGTGGCGACCTTCGTGCTGATCATGCTCGGCGCCGTGGGACAACGCTATGCCACCATCGCCTCCGGCACCTTGATCCTGTCGCTCTACACCATGATCAACATCGAGCACCACGGCGGCGTGCCGCAGGCGGGCGACTGGGGGCAGACGCTGCTGATCCTCTCCGGCGCGGCCTGGTACGGCGTGATTTCGGTGATCTGGTGTGCGCTCTTTTCGCGCCAGCCGGTCAAGCAGAGCATGGCCCAGCTTTATCGCGAGCTGGGCAACTACCTGATCCTCAAGGCGACGCTGTTCGAGCCGCTGCGCGGTGTCGATATCGAGGCGCGCCGCCTGGCGCTAGCGCGGCAGAACGGCAGGGTGGTGACGGCGCTCAACCAGGCCAAGGAGATGATCTTCCGCCGGCTCGAGGGACAGCGCGGCGAGGGCAAGCTCAACCGCTACCTGCGCATCTACTTCATTGCCCAGGAGATCCACGAGCGCGCCAGCTCCACGCACTACCCCTATGCCCGGCTGACCGAGGCGTTCTTCCACCACGACGTGCTGTTTCGCTGTCAGCGCCTGCTCGACCAGCAGGGCCAGGCGTGCAAGCGGCTGGGCAAGGCACTGCTGCTCAACCGGCCCTTCGAGCACGACCAGAGCGAGCAGGCACTCGCCGACCTGCGTGCCTCCATCGACCACCTGCGGGCCATGCGCAATCCGGCATGGCGGGAGCTGATGTATCCGCTCAATGCCCTGGCCGACAACCTCGCCACCCTCGAGGAGCGGCTGGCGACGGGATACAACCCCGATGCCGGCGACGACCCGAGCGATGCGGCGCTGTTCGACCGCTCGCCCGAAAGCGTGAAGGAGGCCTGGGCGCGTGTGCGGCTCAACCTGACGGTGGGCTCGCCCACCTTTCGTCATGCCATTCGCCTGCCCATTGCGCTGCTGGCGGGATACGGCCTGCTCCAGCTGATCCATCCCACCCAGGGCTTCTGGATCCTGCTCACCACGCTGTTCGTCTGCCGCCCAAACTTCGCCGCCACCCGGCGCTTCATGACCCAGCGCATCGCCGGTACCGTGCTGGGACTGCTGGTCGGCTGGGCGTCGATCACGCTGTTCCCCAGTGCCCTGTTGCAGATCCTGATCGCGGTGATCGCCGGCGTGACCTTCTTCGCCACGCGTGAGAAGCACTACGTCATTGCCACCGCTGCCATCACCCTGCTGGTGCTGTGCAGCTTCAATCAGGTTGGCGACGGCTTCGACCTGATCTGGCCGCGGCTTTTCGACACCCTGCTCGGCGCGCTGATCGCCGGCGTGGCGGTGTTCTTCATCCTGCCCGATTGGCAGGGGCGGCGCCTGCATCGCGAGGCGGCCAACGCGCTCGGGGCCAATCGTCGCTATCTGGAAGAGATCCTGCACCAGTACGCCAGCGGCAAGCAGGATGATCTCGCCTACCGCCTGGCACGGCGCAATGCGCACAACGCCGATGCGGCGCTGTCGACCCTGCTGGCCAATGTGCTGCAGGAGCCCGAGCCCTATCGCAGGCGTGTCGCCGATGACGGCTTCCGCTTCCTGGTGCTGTCGCATACGCTGCTGAGCTACCTTTCGGCGCTGGGATCCCATCGGCATCGGCTCGGCGAGGAGGCGCACGATGCCCGGCTGCTGCCCGAGGGACAGCGCCTCGCCGACTACCTGGCGATGCTGGCGGATCATCTCACCCGACGCGTACCGACCGCTGGGCTGGAGGAAGCGCGAGAGGCGTTGGTGGCGCGGCTCGAAGGCAAGCCGCCGGAGTGGGAGGAGGAGGGCTACCGGCCCATGCATACGCAATTGCTGTTGATCGCCCAGCAGCTGGGAGCGCTGACCGAAGCTGCCGAGCGCCTGATTGCGGTGAGCGATGACCGCCGTGAAAGCGCTGCCTCGATGGCAAACGGCTGAGCCTTCGCTACACCTGCCCGTAGCGCCCGGCTTCCTCGCCCAGCCAGCGGCGAATCAGTGGTCGGCTGGCTTCGGGGTGGCTGGCCAGCAGCGCCTCGGCCAGCGGTGCGACGCGCTCCAGCAGGTCGGTGTCGCGCTCCAGGTCGGCGATCTTCATCTGCGCCAGCCCGGTCTGGCGGGTGCCGAGCACTTCGCCGGGGCCGCGCAGCTCGAGATCCTTCTCGGCGATACGGAAACCGTCGGTGGTCTCGCGCATCACCGCCAGGCGCTCGCGGGAGTGGGCCGATAGCGGCCCGTGGTAGAGCAGCACGCAAAAGCTCTCGCTGGTGCCGCGGCCAACCCGACCACGCAACTGGTGCAGCTGCGAAAGGCCCAGGCGTTCGGGATTCTCGATGATCATCAGGCTGGCATTGGGGACGTCGACGCCCACTTCGATCACCGTGGTGGCCACCAGCAGGTCGAGTTCGCCGGCCTTGAAGGCGTCCATCACCGCGGCCTTCTCCGTCGCTTTCATGCGCCCGTGGACCAGGCCGATGGCGAGCTCCGGCAGCGCCTCGGTAAGCTCGTCGCGGGTCGCCTCGGCGGCCTGACACTGCAGCGCGTCCGACTCTTCGATCAGGGTACAGACCCAGTAGGCCTGGCGGCCCTCGGCGCAGGCATGGCGAATGCGCGCCACCACCTCGGGGCGGCGCTCGTCGGGCACCACCACCGTCTTCACCGGGGTACGCCCGGGCGGCAGCTCGTCGATGACCGAGACGTCGAGGTCGGCATAGGCGCTCATCGCCAGGGTGCGCGGTATCGGCGTGGCGGTCATCACCAACTGATGAGGCGTCAGCCCGCCGGCTTCGCCCTTTTCGCGCAGCGCCAGGCGCTGATGCACGCCGAAGCGATGCTGTTCGTCGATGATGGCGAGCCCCAGGCGCTGGAAATGCACGTCGCCCTGGAACAGCGCATGGGTACCGACCACCATGCGCGCGCGGCCGTCCAGGATGGCCGCCTTGGTGTCCAGGCGCGTCTTGCCCTTGAGCTTGCCGGAAAGCCACGCCACTTCGAGGCCGAGCGGCGCGAACCACGCCTTGAGCGTGCGGTAGTGCTGCTCGGCGAGTATCTCGGTGGGCGCCATCATGGCCGCCTGGCAGTCGCCGGCGATGGCCGAGAGCGCCGCCATGGCGGCCACCACCGTCTTGCCCGAGCCCACGTCGCCCTGCACCAGGCGCAGCATGGGTACCTCGCGGGCCAGGTCCGCACTGATCTCGTCGAGCACGCGGCGCTGGGCGCCGGTCAGCGAGAACGGCAGCTGGGTGAGGAAGCGCGCCTGCAGGCCGCGCCCGCTGGGCAGCGCCGGGGCGCCATCCTGCTGGATCTGCTGGCGTACCTGCTGCAGGCTCAGGCGATGGGCCAGCAGCTCCTCCAGCGCCAGGCGGCGGGTGGCAGGATGCTTGCCGCTGGCGAGCCGTTCGGGGTCGGCGTCGGGTGGCGGCTGGTGCAGCACGTGCAAACAGTGGTGCAGCTCGGGCAGGCCGAAGCGCGTTCGCAAATCTTCACCGATCCAGTCGGGCAGTGCTGCCGGGTCCTCGTCGAGTCGGGCCAGGGCCTGCTCGATCAGCGCCCGTAGCCGCGCCTGGTGCAATCCTTCGGTGGTGGGGTAGATCGGCGTCAGGTGGTCTTCCACCGGCGGCGCATCGGCGCTGAGCAGGCGGTATTCCGGGTGATAGATCTCGAGCCCGGTGGCACCGGCGCGGGCCTCGCCGAAGCAGCGTACCCGGGTGCCGGGGCGGAACTGCTGCTGCTGGGCCGGGGAGAAGTGAAAGAAGCGTAGGCTGAGGATGCCCGAGCCGTCGCGCAGCCGAACCAGCAGGCTGCGCCGGCGCCCCTTGACCACGTCGCTGGCCGAGACCTCACCCTCCACCACCGCCTCGTGTCCGGCACGCAGGGTGCCGATCGGCGTGATTCGGGTGCGGTCCTGGTAGCGCAGCGGCAAATGAAACAACAGGTCGGCCACACTCTCCACGCGCAGCCGAGCCAGCTTCACTGCGACCGCCTCCCCGACGCCCTTCAGGGAGGTGACCGACGCGTCAAGCGCATTCCTGTCAGCGCTCATGCCGGTTCGGGAAGCGCCTCGTGACACTGCTGGATGGCATCGGTGACCGCGTCGATCGCCTTGGGGCGCGGAAAGCTGGCGCGCCAGGCGATCGCCACGGTGCGTGACGGTGCCGGCGACTCGAACGGCCGACTGATGAGCAGCCCGGTTTCATAGTGTACGGTGCCGATGGCCGAACGCGGCAGCACGGTAATGCCGAGCTTGGAAGCGACCATGTGGCGGATCGTCTCCAGTGAGCCGCCCTCGGCGGTCAGGGTATTGTTCGGGCTGTTGAGCTGATGACTGATGGCGGGGCAGGCTTCGAGGATCTGGTCGCGGAAGCAGTGGCCCTCTCCCAGCAGTAGCAGGCGCTCCTTGAGCAGGTCCTCCTTCTCGATGAATTCGCGCCGGGCCCAGGCATGGTCGGCCGGCATCAGCACCTCGAACTCCTCCTCGTAGAGGGGCTTGGTGACCACGTCGGTCTCGGTGAAGGGCAGCGCGATGATGATGGCATCGAGCTCGCCGCTGCGCAGCTTGCGCCGCAGGTTGGCGGTGAAGCCCTCCTCGATGTAGAGCGGCATCTGCGGGGCGCTGCGCGTCAGTGCGGGCACCAGGTGCGGGAACAGGTAGGGGCCGATGGTGTAGATGGCGCCGATGCGCAAGGGGCTTGCCAGCTGGTCCTTGCCGGCGTTGGCCAGCTCCTTGATCACGCTGCTCTGCTCCAGCACCCGCTGGGCCTGCTCGACGATCTTCTCGCCTAGCGGCGTGACCTGGACGGTCGACTTGGAGCGTTCGAACAGCGCCACGCCCAGCTCCTCCTCGAGCTTCTTGACTGCTACCGACAGCGTGGGCTGGGAGACGAAGCAGCGTTCTGCCGCCCTGCCGAAGTGGCGTTCCTGCGCCAAGGTTACGATGTACCGAAGTTCTGTTAGAGTCATGTCTGGTGCCCCATGGGCATCCTCTCGGGCGATAGATGACTTTCAATAGGGACTTTTTATCAGGGGGCGAGAGAAAATTGAAGAAGACGATACTTATTCTGGGCTGTGGCGACATCGGAATGGTGCTGGGCAGGGAGCTGCTGGAGGCCGGACATCGCGTGATCGGCGCTCGCCGCAGTGCTGCGGCGCTGGAGGGAAGCGGCATCGAGCCGCTGCCGCTCGATCTGGTCGACGAAACCGCCTTGGCCGAGCTGCCCGAGGCCGACTATGTAGTCTACATCCTCAGCGCCGACCGCTTCGATGAAGCGGCCTACCGGGCCGCCTATTGCGACGGCCTCAAGGCGGTGCTGCGTACCTACGAGGGGCGTGAGACAGCACCGCAACGCCTGTTCTTCGTCTCTTCCACCAGCGTGTATGCGCAGAAGGAGGGCGAGCGGGTCGACGAGGAGAGCCCCGCGGAAGCGGCCGGCTTTTCCGGGACGGTAATGCGCGAGGCCGAGCAAGCCCTGCTCGAGAGCGCACTGGCCGGCACCACGGTGCGTTTTGCCGGCATCTACGGGCCGGGTCGGGATCGCCTGATCCGCCAGGTGCAGGAAGGCCGCATCGCACCGAAAACTCCGCCCATGTACTCCAACCGCATCCACCGCGACGACTGTGCCGGTGTGCTGGCCCACCTGATCGGCCTGGATGTGGCGGGCAAGCCGCTCGACGACCTCTACCTGGCCAGTGACTGTGCGGCGGAGCCGCTCCACGACGTCATGCTTTGGCTGGCCGGTCAGCTCAAGGTGGAGCCCACCGAGGTGATCCAGGCACCGTTGCGCAAACGTTCCAGTAAGCGCTGCGACAACTCTCGCCTGCGCGCGACGGGCTATGTCTTCCGCTATCCCAGCTATCGGGAAGGCTATGCCCAGGTGATGCAGGAGGGCGGCTTCCTGGCCGAGCCGGTCTGATACGGTCTTGACGTGACAGGCAACACGGGGAGATGCGACCGCGTTGCCTGGCTGTCTCGGGTTGCTCGCCGTGCAGGTCCTTCACAGCGGCAGGCGATAGCCCAGGCCCAGAAGTTCGAAGCCATCGTTGGGTCGCTTGATGCCGCCGTTGGAGTAGTGAGTGAGGCTCAGTATCAGCTCGCCCGCACCCAGCGCTGCCCCCAGCGCCAGGCGGTCCTGAAACTGGAAGGCACTGCTGAGTTCGCGCGACTCGAGCCGTGTGTGGAGCATCAGTGCCGCGCCGATGCCACCTTCGACGAAGACGTTGCCGGCCTTGCCGAAGTTCCAGCGCAGTGCCGGTGTCGCCAGCCAGGCCGCGTTGCGCTCATCCTCGCTTCCCTCGAGCAGCAGCAGGCCAGTGGCCAGCCGCAAGGTCAGCGGTGGGGGCAGGCGCTCGAAGCCGATCAGGGTATCGATCTCAATGCGCGCGGCGGCGGTGGACTCGCTGGTAACGCCACCTTCGAGATAAAGGTCGGCCAGGCCGGGCTGGCTATTTGTCATGGCTATGCAGGCAAGGAGACCGGCAATGGCGGGTTTTACACGAAGCACCTTGCTCTCCATTAGCTTGTGCGTCAATAAATCATGTACTGATCGATGGGGCGCCTTCATTCTTGAGGCTCAGCCCTGCGAGACGGCCAGGGTCCGGTAGCGAGCGCCCCGCTCATCGATGATCGATTCAATCAGCTCTAACTGATTATAGGACCACGCCAAGTCGATGGAGGGAAGGCCTTCCAAATCGAGAGTGACAGCGCGCCGCAGCAGGGTGACGTGCGGGATGAACCTGGCGGGGCGCGTACCGAGCCCGCATGGCTCGAGAGCGCTCCAGAGCCGGCCCTGCAGCCGCTCCAGGGCCGGGTCGCGTCCGCGCCCACCGATCCAGACGATACCGGGCCGTTGGAAGCTGCCCCAGCGCTGCATCTGCCACTCGCCGGGTGTCACGACGAGGTCCTGCACCCAGGCGGCCAGCTCGGCCGCTCTCACCTCCTCCACGTTGCCGAGAAAGGCTAGCGTCAGGTGCAGGCTCTCCTCGGGCATGCGCCGACCGCCGCAGCGCGCGTGCGCGACATCCGCCAGCTCGCCGAGCCGCTCTCGCAGCTCGGGCGGCGGGGTCAGGGCGATAAACAGTCTCATGGACCTGTTTCGGAAGGAGGTGGATTTTCCTAGTCGCCGATGACCATTACAGCTTCCGCCTCGAACTGGGCGCCCTTGGGCAGGGCCTTGACGCCCACCGCGGCGCGGGCCGGGTAGGGCTTATCGAAGAACTCCTCCATGACCTGGTTGACGATGGCGAAGTTGCCCAGGTCGACCAGGTAGAGGTTGAGCTTGACGATCTCGCCCAGCGAGCCGGCAGCCTCTTCGCAGACGGCCTTTAGGTTGGTGAAGACCTGACGGGCCTGGGCCTCGAAGTCGTCGGAGACCAGCTCCATGGTGGCCGGGTCGAGGGGGATCTGGCCGGAGAGGTAGACGGTATTGCCGGCCTTGATGGCCTGGGAGTAGGGGCCGATGGCGGCGGGCGCCTTTTCGGTATTGATGACGGCCTTGTTGCTCATGAGGATCTCCTTGTGCTGTTCGCGTTGTGTCGCAAGGGTCAATGAAAGGCCCGTCCGCCGCGGTCGGCGGCGAACGGGCCGAAGCGGGTTCAATTGCCGACGCGGGTGATCTTGCCGACGTGGGACAGGTTGCGGATGCGTTTGATGATGCGCGCCAGGTGCACGCGATCGCGCACCGCCAGGGTCAGGTGCACGATGGAGAGCCGGGCGTCGCGCTCTTCGATGCCGACGCGCTCGATGTTGGCATCGGCGTCGGTGACCAGGCTGGCGAGTTCGGCTACCAGCCCACGGCGGCTCTCGATCTCGATGCGCAGGGCCACTGGAAAGTCCTCGCTGATCTCATCGGACCACTTCAGGGCGAACAGCTTGTCGGGGTCGCCCTGGAGTTCATCGAGATTGCGGCACTCGGTGCGGTGTACCACGATGCCCTTGCCCACCGACAGATGGCCGACCACCGGGTCGCCGGGCAGGGGGTGGCAGCAGCGGGCGAACTTTATCACCATGCCTTCGGCGCCGCTGATCACGATGGGACCACCCTGGGGGGCGAGCGCACGCTCGCCGGCTTCGGCCATGTCGCCATGCAGGAGGTCGACCAGGCGTCGCGCCACCACGTGAGCCACCCGGGTGCCGAGTCCGATCGATTCGAGCAGGTTCTCCTCGCTCTTGATCGAGAATTCTTCGAGCAACTCTGGCAGGACGTTCTCCGGCAGTTCCTCCAGGCTGGTCTCGAAATCGGCCAGGGCCTTGTTGAGCAGGCGCCGGCCGAGCTGTACCGCCTCGGTGTGCTGTTGGTGCTTGAGCGCGTGGCGGATCGCCGAGCGCGCCTTGGCGGTGACCACGAAGTTGAGCCAGGCCAGGTTGGGCCGTGCCCCCGGTGCGGTGATGATCTCCAGCGTCTGGCCGCTCTCCAGGCGGGTGGAGAGCGGCGCCAGGTGACGGTCGATGCGGCAGGCGATGCAACTGTTGCCGATATCGGTATGCACGGCGTAGGCGAAGTCGATCACCGTGGCGCCCTGGGGCAGTTCCATGATGTCGCCGCGCGGCGTGAATACGTAGATGTCGTCGGGGAACAGGTCGTTCTTGACGTGCTCGATGAACTCCAGCGAATCACCGGCATGGCGCTGCATCTCGAGCAATCCCTTGACCCACTCCCGGGCGCGGGCGTGGCTGCCCTCGGCAATCGGGTGGTCGGTCTGGCCGGCCTTGTAGAGCCAATGGGCGGCGATGCCGTTGTTGGCCATGGCCTCCATCTCGCGGGTACGTATCTGTACCTCGATGGGCATGCCGCCGCTGCCGAACAGGGTGGTATGCAGGCTCTGGTAGCCGTTGGCCTTGGGAATGGCGATGTAGTCCTTGAAGCGCCCCGGCACCGGCTTGTAGAGATTGTGGACCACGCCGAGAATGCGATAGCAGCTGTCGACGTCCTCGGTGATGATGCGAAAACCGAACACGTCCATGATCTCGGCGAACGGCTTGCGCTGGTCGCGCATCTTCTTGTAGATCGACAGCAGGTGCTTCTGGCGGCCGACCACGGTGCCGGGCAGGCCGTCGTCGTCGAGGCTCTTCTGCAGGGTGCTCTGGATCTGGCGAATCGCCGAGCGGCGATGGCCGCGGGCGCTGGAGACGGCACGCTTGATACGCTCGGCGCGCATCGGGTGCAGCGCCTGGAACGAGAGATCCTCGAGCTCCACGCGGATGGTGTTGATGCCCAGGCGGCTGGCGATGCGGGCGTAGATCTCCAGCGTTTCGCGGGCGATACGGCGCTTCTTCTCGGGACGCAGGGCGCCCAGGGTGCGCATGTTGTGCAGGCGATCGGCGAGCTTAACGATGATGACGCGAATGTCCTTGGACATCGCCAGCACCATCTTCTGAAAGTTCTCGGCCTGGGCGACCGCCTTGTCCTCGAAGGTGATCTGGGTCAGCTTCGAGACGCCGTCGACCAGTTCCGCCACCGGCTTGCCGAACTGCTCGGCGAGGGCCTCCTTGGACACGCCGGTATCCTCGATCACGTCGTGCAGCATGGCCGACATCAGGCTCTGATGGTCCATGTGCATGTTGGCGAGGATATTGGCCACGGCGAGGGGGTGGGTCACATAGGGCTCGCCGGAACGCCGGCGCTGGCCGTCATGGGCCTGCTCGGCGTAGTAGAAGGCGCGCTTGACCTGCTGGATCTCGTCGGGAGGAAGGTAGCCGCCGAGTCTGTCGGCCAGGTCGTCGATGGTGAACATTAGCGCGCCTTGGGTGACAGCCTTACTCCTCGAAGGACATGCCCGGCTCGCCTTCGCGGCGAATCCTGACAGGTGCCTCGATCGGCTCGTCCAGTACGCTGTGGTCGACCAGACCGGCGGCAATCTCGCGCAGCGCCATCACGGTAGGCTTGTCGTTCTCCCACGGTAGCTGGGCGTCGCGCGAACCGCGCGACAGCTGACGCGCGCGCTGGGTGGAGATCATCACCAGCTTGAAGCGGTTTTCGACGTTTTCCAGGCAATCTTCGACGGTGACACGCGCCATATTGGGTACTTCCCGAAACTGTGAGGGCTCCGCCTATGGCCGGAGCACCGAAATGGAACTTGACAGACTAGAATACTCGACGCCCGGCGGCTGTGACAAGCGCTTGCCGCCGGGAGTCAGGGCAAGCGCCGGCAGCAGGGGTCAGGACAACAGCGCCGCCAATAGCGGACCATGCGACTCCTGCACCCGGGTCAGGCTCAGGCGCCGGCTGATCACCAGCGACTGCAGTTCGCGCAAGGCGGTGGTGAAGTCGTCGTTGATCACCAGGTAGTCGTATTCGTCGTAGTGCGACATCTCGCTCACCGCATCGCGCATGCGCCGGGCGATGGTGGCGTGCTCGTCGGTGCCGCGGCTGGCCAGGCGCCGCTCCAGCTCGTCGCGCGAAGGCGGCAGGATGAAGATCGATACCGCATCGGGCATCCGCTCGCGGACTTGGCGCGCCCCCTGCCAGTCGATCTCGAGGATCACGTCCTGGCCGGCCTCGAGCAGGGCCTCCACCGCCGGCCGCGAGGTGCCGTAAAAGTTGTCGAACACCCGGGCGTGCTCGAAGAACTCGCCGCGCGCGATCATCGCCTCGAACTCGGCGACCTCCACGAAGTGGTAGTTGACGCCGTCCACTTCGCCACGGCGCCGGGCCCGGGTGGTATGCGACACCGAGACCTGAATGCCGTCGAGGCTCTCGATCAGCTCGCGCACCAGGGTGGTCTTGCCGGCGCCGGAGGGCGCGGAAATGATGAAAAGCGTACCTTGGGACATATCGGGCTCCGGATCGCAAATGCCCCCGATCGCACGAGGCGAAAGGGGGCGAGCGCCATGGCTGCGCATTCGAGCGGGATAGTATACCCGTCCGGTCGTGGGTGCGTCATGGGCTGTGGCCGACGAAGCGAGCCAGGCGCCTCACGTCTCCTGCAGGTACGGGTCGAACTCCTCGGCAAACAGCTCCAGGGCATGCTGGGCGGCAACCGAATTGCCGTTCTCGTCGAGCGCCGGCGACCAGGCGCAGACGGTCATCCTGCCCGGCACGACCGCGACGATGCCCCCGCCGACACCGCTCTTGGCCGGCAGGCCGACGCGATAGGCGAAGTCGCCGGCGGCGTCGTACATGCCGCAGGTCGCCATGATCGCGTTGATCCGCCGCGTCATCCCCGGCGAGACGAAGCGCTCGCCCATGGCCTGGGCGTGCCCGCCGGCCGCGAGGAAGTTCAGGGCGACGGCCAGGTCCTTGCAGCTCATGGCCAGCGCACAGCAGGAGAAATAGGCATGGAGCACCTCGTCGACCTCGTTGTCGAGGTTGCCGAACGCCTTCATCAGGTAGGCCGCGGCGGCATTGCGCGAGCGATGCTGCCACTCCGAGGCCAGCACCTTATCGTCGATCAGGATCGAGGCGTTGCCCGACAGCCGCCTGGCGACGTCCTGGAGATGCTTGTCCGGCGTGGCGAAGGCACTGACCAGGCGATCCGTCACCACGATGGCACCGGCATTGATGAAGGGGTTGCGCGGCTTGCCCTGCTCGTCTTCGAGCTGGGCCAGGGAGTTGAACGGCATGCCCGAGGGGTTGAGGCCCACCCGCTCCCATAGTCCCTCGCCGTGGGTACGCAGGGCGAGGGTGAGCAGCAGCACCTTGGCAATGCTCTGGATCGAGAAGGGGAGCCCGGCGTCGCCGGCGGTGTACAGCTCGCCGGCGTTGGTGCACACGGCGATGCCGAGCCGCTCGGGATCCTGCAGGGCCAGGGCCGGAATGTAACTGGCGACGCGTCCGCTGCCGAGCCGCGTTCGGGCGCGTGCGTGGATGTCTTCCATCCAGCTCTGCATGTCCGCCCTCTCCGGCCGGGCTCGCGCGGCCGGAGCCCGATCGGCCGGCCCCAAAGCATCGGGGCCGGCCGCAGGCTGTGACACGGGGTGTTGCACCGTCACTTCACCGGCTGGCCGGGGGCCGTCGCAGCTTCATACTGCTTGAGCCGCTCGAGGTCCTCGGGTTCGATCTCCCAGGCGGCGGGGTCGATATCCAGGTCGGCGAACTTCTCGGCATTGAACACGGGGTGGCGGATACCGGCGCGGATCTGGTCGTCGAAGTCGCGCAGGATGCGCAGGCCCGGCTTGAACAGCAGCAGCAGGGCGATCAGGTTGGCCAGGGCCAGGAAGCCCATGGTCACGTCGGCGAAGGCGAACACCGTGCCCAGGTCGGTCATCGCCCCCCAGCCGCACAGGACGATGACTGCGACGCGAAAGGCGTTGAACAGCGTGAGGTTGCTCTCGCTGAAGAAGTTGAGGCTGTTCTCGCCCAGGTAGTAGTTGTAGAGAATGGTGCTGAAGCCGAACAGCAGCAGCGCGACGCTGACGAAGCTGCGGCCCCATTCGCCCACGTGGTCGGCCAGCGAGGCCTGGGTCAGCGCCACACCGCCAATGTCGGCGCCGGTGGCCGGGTCATAGGCACCGCTGAGCAGGATGATGAAGGCCGTGCAGGAGCACAGGATCAGGGTGTCGATGAACACCGAGAAGGCCTGCACGATGCCCTGGTTGGCGGGGTGCGGCACGTAGGCCACCGCGGCGACGTTGGGCGCGCTGCCGAGCCCCGCCTCGTTGGAGAACAGCCCGCGCTTGACGCCCATCATGATGGCGGCGCCGATACCGCCGCCCACGGCTTGCTCGAGGCCGAAGGCGCTGTTGACGATCAGCATGATGACTTCGGGAATGCGCGGCAGGTTCATGCCCAGGACGACGATGGCGATCAGCAGGTAGCCGACGGCCATCACCGGCACCAGCACCTCGGTGACGCGAGCGATGCGCTTGATGCCGCCGAAGATGATCAGGCTGACGATCACGGCCATGCCCAGGCCGGTGTAGACGACCGGTATGCCGAAGGCGTCATCGAAGGAGGCGGCCACGGCATAGGATTGCAGGGCGGTGAAACCGAAGCCGAAGGTGATCAGCAGCAGCACCGAGTAGATGGCGGCCAGCCACTTCCAGCGACTGCCCAGGCCATGAGCGATGTAATAGGCCGGGCCGCCGCGATAGGTGCCGTCCGGCTGCGCCGTCTTGTAGGCCTGGGCAAGGGTGCACTCGAGGAAACTGGTGGCCATACCCATCAGGCCGACTACCCACATCCAGAAGATCGCGCCGGGGCCACCCAGGGTGATCGCCACCGCAACCCCGGCGATGTTTCCGCCGCCGACGCGCCCCGCCACCGAGAGCAGCAGGGCCTGGAAGGAACTCAGGTGGCCGTGTCTGTCGCGCTTGAACGCCTGGCTGGCGCCGAGAATGCGGAACATGCGGGCGAAATAGCGGAACTGGACGAAGCGGGAAGTCACGGTGAAGCCGATACCGACCGCGATCAACAGGGCGATGAGCACCTTGCTCCAGAGGAAGTCGTTGATCAAATCCAGCATCACACGTTCCCCCGACCGATGGCGAATGGGGCGATAGGCGATGCCGGCCGTGCGCTGGCCGCGGAAGTCATTGTTCTTGGCATGGGGTGAACCTCTTGCTTGCGTTTGTCGAAATGGCCCGCCTGTAGAGCGAGCCTGGCTATCAACGCAAGGTCCATGCCAGTTTGTACAAACAACCAACTCTTTGTTTTATATGGAAGAAATGCAGGTCATGCGAATTAAGAAAAATTAATCGGTATAACCTGCGGCAAGCCAAAAGGTGGGGCAAGAACAAAAAGTCTTTTTATTTCAATGAATTGTCCAGACTATAACCTCGGTTATCGCTATAACCCAGGTTATGACCCTTCGCTACGCCGCTTCTTGAGCCGCTTGCTCAAGGCGGGCTGCGAGATGCCCAGCCAGCGTGAGGCCATGGACTGATTGCCCTCGGCGCGTTGCAGCGCCTCTTCCACCAACAGGTCGGCGACTTCGTCCAGCGTGGGCAGCGGCTCTTCGGCTGCGAACACGGCTCGCTGCCGATGAGGTGAAGGGGAGGCGCCCTCTGAGGCCTGGTCGATGGCTCGCTTGAAGACATCCATGGAGAGCGTGCGGGTGCGGTGCTGGCTCATGGCATCGAATGCCATGGCGCGCAGTTCGCGCACGTTGCCGGGGAAGGTGTAGTTGCAAAGCAGCACCGCCAGCTCCGGGGGGTAGCTCGGCTTGCTCTTGCCGAGTTCCTCGGCCGCCTCGGCGAGGAAGTAGTCCAGTAGCAACGCGATGTCCTGCTTGCGCTGGCGCAGCGGGGGAATGTGTACCTGGTGCGTGCGCAGGCGGTAGTAGAGATCCTTGCGAAAGGTCCCCGCCCGCTGCTTCTCGCCCAGGTCGTGGTGCGTTGCCACCACCACGCGGGCCTGGAGGCGCTTGGGCCGGTCGCTGCCCAGCGGGTAGTACTCGCCCTCCTGAAGCAGGCGCAGCAGCTTCACCTGGGACGCCAGGCTGAGGTCGCCGATCTCGTCGAGCAGCAGGGTGCCGCCCGCCGCCTGCTCGATCATACCGGCCCGCGGCTGCTCGGCGCCGGTGAAGGCGCCGCGCTGATGGCCGAACAGCGTATCGGCGAAGACGTTATCGTCCAGCCCCGCCACGTTGACGCATACCAGCGGACCCTGGCGTCCGCTCAGGGTATGGGCCGCCCGGGCGATCAGCTCCTTGCCCACGCCGCTCTCGCCGGTAATCAGGATCGGCTGCTGGGTCAGCGCCACCGACTCCAGGTACTGGAACACCGAGCGCATGCCCTTGTCGGCGGTGACGATATGGGCGAAGGCCTCGGGATTCTCCAGGGTGTCGTTGAGGAAGCGCTTGCGCAGCGCCTGGTTCTCCTGGCGTAGCTCCTGCAGGCGGATGGCGCGGCGAATGCCCTCCACCAGCCGGCTCTCCTCGTCGGTCTTGACGAAATAGTCGAAGGCGCCGAGCTTGATGCAGTTGACCGCGGTTTCCACCTGGTTCAACCCGCTCACCACGATGACCCCGATGTCGGGGTACTCCTCGACGATGCGCGCCAGCAGCTGCTCGCCCGATACATGGGGCATGGTCAGGTCGAGGGTTACCAGGCCGATCTGCTCCCGCGCCAGGATCTCCATCACCTCACGGCTGTCCTGGCAGCGGTGGATATGGTTGATTCCACCGTTACGTTCCAGGGCGATGCTCAGGCTGCGCAGGAAGGCGGGCTCGTCGTCGACCAGAAGCAATCCGAAGGCGGGGTAGAGGCTCTGGCTCATGGTGTGTCCTGCTCCTCGTGCCGGTGGGTACCGTTGCTCGGTCTTTCATCCCCAGGTGGCACCGTTGCGGCTTTCACTGCCGTCGGCAAAGCCAGGGTCACGCAGGTTCCCTGGCCAAGATGCGAGTCGAAGGTCAGGCTGCCCTGGTGCTCGTGCACGATGCCGGCGGATACGGAGAGTCCCAGCCCGGTACCGCCGCACTCGCGCCGGGTGGTAAAGAAGGGGTCCGTCAGCCGGCTCATCGCTTCGGGCTCGATGCCTCGGCCCTCGTCGCGGATCTCCAGCACGACCCAGTCCGCGGCGCGATCGTGGCGAGTCGTCAGTTGGATACCCTGCGTCGGGGCTTGCAGCGCCTGGCAGGCGTTCAGCACCAGGTTGATCACCACCTGCTCGATACGCTGGGCGTTGCCCTCGAGGGGCGGCAGGTCGTCGGCGTAGTGTGCCTCGAAGTGGCTCGTCGCCTGGCGGATCGAGTTGTCGACCAGGCGTACGGCGGTGGCCACCACCGCATTGAGATCGAAGGTTTCGCCCGGTTCGTCGCCGCCCTGGCGGGCGAAATCCTTGAGGTCGCCGACTATGCGCTTGATGCGCCGGGTACCCTCCTGCATGTCGTCGATCATGCTGGGGAGTTCCTCGCGCATCCGCGAATAGGGCAGTCCGCCGAACGAGAAGTCGCCATGGGCACGATAGTGCGCCTCGAGGATCGGCTCGGCGTCGGCATAGGCATCGCGCAGTACCGGCAGGTTCAGCAGCAGCAGGCTGCTGGGGTTGTTGATCTCGTGGGCCACGCCCGAGACGAGGACACCGAGAGAGGCCATCTTGTCGGCCTGGATCAACTGCTGCTGATGCTGGCGCAGCTCCGCGGTGCGTGCCGCCACCTCGCGCTTGAGCATGCGATTCCAGATTACGATGGCGCCCAGTACCAGCAACAGCAGTGCGGAGAGCGCCGCGCCGACCTGGCCGACCTTCTGCCACGGAATGCCTTCGGGTCCCTCCAGCGGCCCCAGCCAGCGGTCGTAGATCTCCTGGTGGCGGCCGGTGTTCTTGAGGATGGCCAGCCCCTCGCTGAACTTGGCCAGCAGGTTGGCATCGCCCTGGCGCACCGCATAGCCGTAGCGCAGCGAGAAGGGCCGCGCCACCGGTACCAGGTTGGTCAGGCCCAGCTCGCGGCTGAGATAGAGCGCCGGCAGGTTGGCGACCAGGGCGTAGTCGTGCTGGCCGGCGGCCAGCGCCCGCAGCGCATCGGCGTGGGTATCCACGGGGATCACCACCGCACCGATATCATGCTCGATCAGGTAGTCGTGCATGATGTCGCCGCGCTGGACGATCACTTCCTTGCCGCGCAGCTCCTCTACTTCCACCACCGGGTCGCCGCGGCGGGCGAAGATCGACTGATGAACGATGGCGTGGGGCGGCGCGAAATCGAAGTGTTCGGTACGTGCCTCGGAATACGACATGCCCTGGAGGATGTCGATCTCGCCCTGCTCCAGCCCGCGGCGCACCTCGCTCCACGGCTTCAGCTCGATGCGCACCTCAATGCCCATCACCTCGGCGATGGCCTGGGTCAGCTCCACGTTGTAGCCGGCTGGGCGGCCATCTTCGTCGAGGAACTCGTAGGGCGGGTGGTAATGGTCGCCGCCGACGACGATGACCTCCCTGGCGACATCGGGAGCGTCCCCCTCGTCCTGCCCCCAGCCTGGCAGGGGCACGATGAGGCAGATAGCCAGCGCCATCAGCTGTATCACTTGATGTCCAATCCGCATCCAGATCCTTGAAGTTCTGATCTTGCCCAGTAAGCGTGGTTATCGCTCCAAGCGAACACGGGGGTTCTCGAAGGCCTCGGAGCTGATCTGCCCAATCGCCCTTTGTCGAATATTGCCATGCAAATGTCTAGAAATGTCTAAACCTCAGCACCTAAACATTCGCCACTGCTTACCCATTGCTTATGTAATACTATGATTTTTTAAGGTTTTTTATAAGGTTTTTATCTTGTTGCTCTTTTGGTGTTCGTCTAGGATATCCTGCAGCTTGTCCAAGAGTAAGCCATCGATATCCTTTCGCCGAACTATGCCGTGGAGGAGAAAGTGAATATCGTGGGCTGAGCCCCACGTGGTAGGTCATGTCAGGTGAGGATCAAGCCACCAAGGCCATGGCGGACGATCGCCTTGTCTTTGAGGCTCGCCCCCTGGCAGAATCCATGCGGTAATCGTTGCTTCGCTGTCAATCCGCTGAGGATTGAGCTTCGGTGGGTGGATTCCCGATGTGCCCGTCCATGCCGGCCTACTGCCGCCTGACCTTCACTCGCCTTATGCGATCTTAACGCATACATGAACTACCTACGATGTAGTCCAAGATTCCGTCCGCACCCCCCGTGAGAGTATATTGGACCTCCTGAGCAGGTGTAACGAGCCCGGGGAGGGCTCAGCTCACAGGAGTGAGAATTACAGACAGATGCACGAAGGTCGGTGGGTATTGCTAGTGTTCGGTAGCGCAATAAACGTCTTAAAAATTCGGGTTCTTGCAGAGTAATTAAACAAAATCTTCAACTCCTCCTTGTATAGAGGCTGCTTTTTTCAATTTCTGCGCTTCTTTCAGAAATGTCAGTGTACGTTTGACAGTTTCATCAGATCCAAGAATTTTATTGTGCCCACCTGTTTCCAAGAAAAACTTAGGTAAGCCAGTGGTCAAAGCTAAAAAATATGCATCTTCGATAGGAACGATCGTATCGTTTTCTGAATGAATGATAAGAGCATGGAGTTTGAGTCGTGACAGGGCATGATCGACACGATAATATTCCAGAGGTTTGTCTAGTCTTTCGGCAATGCCATTCTTCATATACACTAAAGCTTTGCTTGCCAAACCCATTTTTCGACCTAGGGATAGAGCGTAATCAATAGCTCCAGTAGGGATACTGATAAGTACGATACCCCTCGGAAGAAGTCCATAATCCTCGCAAGCCAATACTGCAGCTGAGCCACCAACAGAATGTCCAATTAAAAGTTCAGTGGATGTCTCTTCTGCAACTGATGAAATTGCTTTTGCAAGCAGTGTGAGAGATGCCTGAGATCCCGATGCCTCACCATGCGCTGGCAAGTCGAGAGCTACTACAGAATAACCAGCATCAACTAAAGGTTTTACAAAACCCCCCATTGCAAAATGATCCCGTTCCCAGCCGTGCACAAGTAGCACTGAAGGTCCCTCGCCATAAATCCAATAAGGTACGTTTACTTTACCAGTGCTCACCACATTTTTGGTAAAATGTTCAAAGCTCTTACTCCATTTTTCAGTTCTTTGTTTCTTGCTAGGTTGCATGAATTTGGAAACGCCTATCATGCCAAGTTTTTTAGGGAAAAAAGTGGAAAGTGCGAGTACAAAAATACTTTTTAAGTTCAACATGCCAACCTCTTGAGTTGTCAGTAGTAATAATATTTTGCTATTCTCGAAAAGATGACCCTAAAGACTCATTAGCTGCTGTTACATTTCCCTGCACTTTGGAAGGCTTTTAATTTTTTCAATCCATTTCATAATAGTAGGATAAGGCGTAAGGTCGAAACCGCCTTCAGGTGCGACATGGGTATACGCATAAAGGCTAATGTCAGCGGTTGTAATTGAGTCGCCTATCAAAAATGGCGTTGTGGCCAGCTGTTTTTCCATAACTGAAAGGGATTTATGCCCTCCTGCCTGTTTGGCTTCATATTTCTCTTTTAAATTATCGGGCAATCCAAAGTATTTGGCGATAAATCGGGCCATTGCTATATATGTCTCATGGCTGTATTGCTTGAAAAACTGCCACTGCTCCACTTTAGCAAAGTCAAATTGGTCAGTAGGAAGTAAGTGGCTTTTAAATGCTAGGTAGTTTATTATTGCATTTGATTCAGAGAGAGTTCTGCCATCGCTAAGCTCAAGTAAAGGGATTTTTCCGCATGGGTTCTTACGCAAGTAAGAGTCCTTCGAAACATCTCCTGCCAAGATGTCCGTATGTACCCACTCGTATTCTTTCCCCAAAAGTGAGCATTTCAATTTTATTTTATAACAATTGCCAGATTGAGTGTCACCGTAAATTTTCATAAAAAACATTCTTTAAAGATCATCGTTGTGGAGCGTATTGTTAAAATATTTCTGCTTCTAAAACCACATTTGAGCGACCGCTAGAAGAAGTAGGAGCGCGAGAATTCCGTTAACAATAGACCATTGCCGATTTGTCGTTAGATGTTGCGCAAGAAGTTCACCAGCAACACACCAAAGCGTTAAAGATGCCACGCCGAACAAGCCCAAGACAGAAGCTAGTGTAATGGCAAGAGCTATAGTATTATCAGAACTATCGGCAAATAGAGCAGCAGCCCCAAGTACGGTTGCCCAAGCTTTAGGATTGAGCTGAATAAGCGCAGCACCACCCAAGAGCCCGATTGGCACTGCTACCATGTCTGCCTTACCTGGCGCTCCGCCGCGAGAGATACAAAAAGCTAGCCAAACGAGGTAACCCGAGCCTGCAAAGCGCAGCAATTGCTCAGCCAGTGGTGCAGCCAAGATCAAACCTGCCAATCCAAGTCCAGTTGCCGCACCCAGAGCAGCCAGACCAGATGCCATCCCAATTAGTAGTGGCGCGGAGCGACGTAAACCAAAGCGTGCACCTGAAGCCGTTGCGAGGGTCGTTGCACCTCCAGGTGAAAATGTTGCAGAAATTGCAAAAAAAACGAGCGGAACAAGATGACTGCCACTCATGAACGTCTCCCTCTTAGATTCAGCCAAACACATCGCGAGATCGTCGCGTTGCTCTGTTGTTTTGATAAACCATGGAGAATTAGCCATCCCCTGTACTTTCTCCGCTTCGAGACAAATGTGGACTTGCTGCTATAGTTTTCACAAGCGATTATTCGTCATGTTACGAACAATGAAAAATTAACCATCACGGTGCGAATCCATTCTCTGACCTTCTGAGAAAAGGTGGAACGGCTATGTGCAGCTCAGGCTGAAGGATTCTATAGTGTCAATGTCAGCGAGGTTGTCCGCTTTGCCCCGCCTTGTACACTCAGGTATCCTGATGTGACTCAAAGCGCTATACAAATATTTTAATTATCATTCAGAATCTGCTGTCTCAACCGGTCCAAAGCATCTTCAAGCCTATCATTACCCCAGAATTTTTCTCCATTTACTATCATCATAGGGGCTCCAAATATACCTATTTTTTCAGCTTCTCTTGTCTGTTCTCTTAAGTTTGTTTTTCCAGAATTGGAAATGGCTTTCTCTAAAATGTTAGTAGCCGGTAATTTCAGCTCCTTCAAAACATCGTAAACTGTATTTTCATCCTCTACGTTTTTGTCCTCCGCGAAATTTAAAATCATTATTTTTTTGCAAAAATTGAAAAGCCATGGCTCTTCCTGACCATATACTGCAACGCGCATTGGTAGCACAGTGTTTCGTGGGAATACAGAGGGCCAAGAAAAAGGGATGCCGTATTTCTGACACTGTCTTATCATATCGTGCTTAACATATTCCCCTTTCTCTTTCTGCAGTAGAAAGGGAGAAGTGTTCCATCCAAAGGATTGGAAAATTGGCCCGAGAAGAAAAGGCTTCCAAGTTATATTGTTGAAATTATCGCGACACAGTTTCTCAATTCTCATCATGGCCAAGTAACTATAATTACTGCTTAAATCGAACCAAAATTCAATTGTCTCCTTGCTCTTGATTTTGCTTTCTGCTTCCGTGTTCATTACTTCACTCTCCTTTATGTATCGCAATGCATCTTGCCTCAATGCTTTTCCTGGGCATTTGATGTGTAACATTTATCGGGTTCTTAAAAGCAGCATGAGGAGTAAATCTAGATACCCCGTTCAAATTTGTATCGTACTGCTTGAATATTAAAGCTTCTGATTTGGCCATGTTGGAATAATAATACCATAGGTGACTAGGTGAGTGTTTCAAGACATAAATTTCACCTTCGCGATTTGTGTATATCACGCGAGCTCTTACCAAGTCTAATGCTGAAATGCTCCTGCTGTCACAAACTGCAAGGGGGGCATCAATAATGGGAAATCCAATGGAGCGCCAGACATTGATAATGCTGTACCGCTTGACTTTTTGTCGAGATTCAAGCGAATCTATTACAAGCTCTAACCTTTTTGATCCAGATGCGTCAGTATAATCATTGTGAATACGACCGTTTGCAGGCACGACGCTCCCTTTCCCCTCCCGTCGCCCAAAGTTCAAGGGCTTGTCTTCTCCTTGGCGTTGCCTGACCAGGTGATCAAAGACTATTACCTCATCAGCACCAGTTGCTGACTTGATTAGCTGTTCGATTTCTTTGTAGTAAAAGTTTTTTACTTCATCTTCGTCATCAAAATTAATCACCTTCGAAGGAGCTTCCCATAACTCAAAACCTTGTTTGTCTAGGCTGGTTAGAGCTAGTCTAGCATCGAAAATTTCTGTTTCAATTTCTTCGTAATCAACATTCTCCCACGGCAAACCGTCTGGAGGTGTGAAAGTGAAGTGTGTTGGAACTGCTTCTGTAGGTTTTAAATAGCTGAGCTTTGCCAATATGCTGCTGGTATCAGCAATGTGGTCTTTTTTGATATTGCTGTCTTCAGGTGTGTATGTGTATTTTTTCATAATTTAATTCTCGGTTATGTGATAAATTAATGGCAGTGAAGTTGCTGCGTTTCGTTGGTCTAGTGAATCATGCGCGAAACATCGACCTTCTTGTCAGCTCATCCTGGTGATCCCTATATTCTATTACCACGGTAGTAGCATTGCTGTGTCATCAATGTGGACTTGTTGTGCTAGGCTCCACAAGCTACTATTCGTCATGTTACGAATAACGAAAACTTATGTGAGATACCAATGGGTACACTTCCACCATTGAATGCGCTTCGAGTCTTCGAAGCTGCGGCACGGAGGCTCAGCTTTGCCGAGGCAGCTGCGGAACTTAACGTGACGCCTGCAGCCGTCTCGCGTCAGATCCGCTTGCTCGAGACGCATCTTGGCATCCGCCTCTTTCGTCGGTTGACACGTGCTGTAGCCTTGACGCCGGAAGGTGCGGCGGCATTACCGCTACTCACTGAGGGCTTCGCCCGTCTCCGAGATGGGGTGGAGCGGATGCGTGTAGCCGACACGGGAGGGGCTCTTTCTGTTAGTGTCGCCCCTTCGCTAGCGCATCGCTGGCTCGCTCCGCGCCTAGGCCGATTCATGACGCTTCGTCCGGATATCGAACTCAATATTGACGCGAGCGAAAGGGTCTCAGATTTTGGCCACGATGGTGTGCAGATCTGCCTGCGCTTCGGTGGCCGGCCCGATGAACGGCTTCGTGCGATACCCCTTTTCGAGGATCCGGTCTTCCCTGTTTGCGCGCCTGCTCTTGCAGCACGCATCGGCCCATCCCCGGTCGCCAGGGATCTCATTGAACACCCATTGCTGCATGTGGATCGAGACGGAATGACTGCGGTATTACCGAGATGGGAGGATTGGCTAAAAGCTGCGGGTATTGGCCCCGTGCCCATTGGTGGGGCTCGCTTCACCCAGCTCGCGCTCGCCATTGAGGCAGCAATTGCAGGGAATGGGATCGCTCTAGCTAGCTATGCGCTCGTCGGTGACGATATTGAAGCGGGTCGGTTGGTGCGACCGCTAAACTTTGCAGATGTCGAAGCTGGTTCATTACGTTACTGGATCGTTTACCCGCCGGAAAATGCCGCGAACCACCGGCTTTGTGCATTTCGTGACTGGGTATTGGCAGAAGCCCAAAGGACAGGAGAGAGCGATGGCCGCCTCTGAGACGACAAAGGTGCCTTGCTGCGATCAGGCATCGTGTGACTGTGGTACAGCCATCGCTTCGACGCATCAGCTGGTTGATGATCAGGAGATCGCCAAGCTCTGCAAGGCGCTTGCCCATCCTGCACGGGTCGCCATACTTCGACGCCTGCTGGCTGCGGACAACTGCGTATTTGGCACTCTCGCGGATCTTGTACCACTGGCTCCGTCAACCGTGGCACAACATCTGGCACAGCTTCGCGCGGCCGGGCTGATCCGACAATGGGACGATGGCCCGCATAGCTGCTACTGCGTTGAGACTGCGCGGCTATCGGCCCTTCGTTCGATGCTTGATGATCTCTGATAGAAGGGGCTTGACACTAGAGTGTATTGGAGAGTATTCGTATAAATACGAATAAGGTATCTGGGTGCTGCAACGCACCATTTTCTGGGTAATGGATTCGTATTTTTACGAATAGGAGAGCATCATGCACGATATCGCATTCCTTCCGACCATCAGTACCCAAAACCCCTTGGTTATCATTGGCGCTGGTCCGGTGGGACTTGCTGCTGCTGCGTGGGCTGCAGAACGGAACATGCCCTTTCGTATCTTGGAATCGGGGCCGAGTGCAGGTACAAACGTCCGTGCCTGGGGCCATGTTCGTCTCTTTACCCCTTGGCGTCACCTCATCGACGGCGCCGCGCTCCGCAGGCTTGGTAGGGATGGTTGGGCCGCGCCTCAGCTTGACGTCTTTCCCACCGGAACTGCCTTCGCAGATCTTTGGCTCGACCCGCTGGCCGCTAGCTTAGGCCCGACACTCGAAACGAGAACCGAAGTTTTGAAGATCGAACGCCCGGGGGGGACAGAGGCGCCGTTCCGGCTCACGGTCCGCAGAGCGGGTCACGACGAGACAGTAATTGCCGGCGCGATTCTGGATGCCTCGGGCACCTGGCAGACGCCGAACTTTCTTGGAGAGCGTGGAGCTGCAACTGGCGAGGATACCTCCCCCATCCATTACGGAGTGCCGGACGTTCTCGGCCGGGATCGCGCCAGCTACGAAGGGCGTCGTGTCCTGGTCGTCGGGGCTGGCCATTCTGCTGCCAACGTTCTCATCGATCTCGCCCGACTTGCGGAAGAGGCACCAAACACCGAAATTGCCTGGGCTGTCCGCGGTGGCACGCCGACGCGCCTCTTCGGTGGCGGTGAAGCGGACCAGCTTCCGGCACGCGGAGCCCTCGGTGAGGCTGTCCACGATCTGGTGAGTTCAGGGGTAGCCAGGCTTCACATGGGAGTGCGCGTAGCTGCGGTGCTGAATGCGCCGGAAGGCACAGAGGTCGTGGCACGTGATGGACGGCATATCGGACCCTTCGATATGATCGTTGCCGCAACCGGGCAGCGGCCCGATCTCTCGATTACAAGCGGTTTGTTGCTTGATCTCGATCCGAAGATAGGCGCTCCGACTCGGCTTGCTCCATTGATCGACCCTCGAATCCATTCCTGCGGTACGGTGCCGCCGCATGGGCACGTTGTTCTCAGCCACCCCGAGCGGGGTTATTACGCAGTCGGCGCGAAGAGTTACGGAACGGCGCCGACATTCCTGATGGCAACCGGCTATGAGCAGGTGCGCTCCATCGTAGCCGCGCTCGCCGGCGACTGGGCCGCTGCAGACGATGTGCGTCTCGTACTTCCCGAGACCGGAGTTTGTTCCGGTGGTGGAGGCGGTCAGAAGTGTTGCGGCGGCGAGTCCGACACCAAGCGGGCGTGCTGTGAGCTCGACGCAGCGGCCAAGCGCGGCGGTGCCTCTGGGTGCGGTTGCCAGTCGACAGCTTAATTGCGACATCATTCACGTTCGTGTCTAAGACTGCAATTCTGGGCGCTAACATTATGAGCAGAACAATGAGGTGCGGCGATTACTGTCTCTAGCCAACGTTTCAACTTTGAAGGCTGGTCCGTCGCGTGGGATGCCCAAGGCGAGGGGCCGCCGCTCGTTCTCGCTCACGGAGCCCCCATTTCGTCACATGGCACCGCTTACTGCCGTGGCTCGCCAAGCATGACTCCCAACCGGCAGGATGAATCGCTGAGTCCGGTTCTTGGCCAGCTCTTATAATCCCGGTCTCTCCATTGCCTAGAATTCCAGTGTCACGGTGATGGTGTTCGTGTAGTTACCGACGCGAACATTCTGACCCGCCGGAATGCGTCCATAAACGGTGTGCTCTTGCGTGCCGTCGGTGTTGCCGCTGAGACTGAACGATCCCTCGCCCCACACCAATGAGCGGGCAGCATCCTGGTGCAATCGGTAGTCGAGAGCATCGTCGCTGCTGCTCAGCAATGGCTGCTGGGGACTACCATTGGCAGAACTCAGTGCGAGGCTGTATCCAGTGGCTTCGCTGCAGCTTATCGTGATGGTGGCGCTGCTATCATTGTGCGTTGCACTGAAGACGTCATAACCGGAAAAAACTAGCCCACTTGCACTGACACTGCACTGAGCCTGAGCGGTGCCGGCGGCCAGCGCCAGGGCTGCTCCGGCCAGCCAGCGCAGCGGCCGGTGGCTGGTCGGGGTGGCCGCGCGACAGGTGCCCGAGGCACAGGCGCCTGAAATGGAAACAACGTTCATGGTGTGACTCCGTGGCAGATGACATCGCCTAGCTCGAGAAAGACATCTTCGATTTCCGGCACCTCCAGCGTGAACTCGCAAGCCTGCCCCAGCCAGAGGGCACGTAGGCGGTTACTTGACTCCAGGTCGGTCACGAAGGTCTCGCCACGTAGGCCCACTGGAAAGCGCTCGCCGCGAGCATCTTCCACCACCGCCCCGACCGGCAACGGCTCGCCGCTGTCCAGCAGGATCCGGAAGAAGGCATCGCGGCTATTGGTCACCGGGAAGTGCAGTGTCACACCGCTACGGTAGTACGGGGATACCTGCATCTCCAGGCTCCCCACCTGAGCCCCCAGGGGCAAGTCCGCCTGCTCGATGCTGATTCGGTTACGCTCGTAAGCGCGCAGGCGTGGTACTAGCGCATCCCCGTGACGATTGGTACGCGCGACAGGCTGGTTGTCGGCGTAGACCTGGACATCGGAAAACCCCGGCAGTTGGACCACGGCAAAACTGCCATCGATTTGTCGGCTGGCGAAGAGGGCGCCGCCGAGCCAGGCCGCACCACCACGCACATTGGCACGGCTGGCCGTTTGATCATGGCGCTGTGAGGCCTCCAATAGATAGGTCTGGTAGTCGTTCTGCAGGCCGAGACTGGCCTCGCGGTGATCGTCGTCGCCCAGGCCGGTGCTAACCCGGTAGCCGAACCCCCTGCCAATCGGCAGGCTGCGCTGTATCTGCATGCTGCCCTGGCGTTGATCGCTACGCTCGCTGACGCTCAGGCTGGCACGGGTGCGCGGCATCCCCAGCGGAATGCTCAAGCCCGCCCGCAAGGCCGTTTCACCAGTCTCCATGAAGTGCAGCGCCGAGAGCGTCAGGTGGCCGATGGCGCCCAGCCCCTTGCTGTAGCCCAGGTTGACGATCTCGATGTCATCCCGGTCATCGAAGTGCTGGGCGGTATAGCTGAGGCTCAGCGAGCCCAACTGACCGCTCGAAATGCTGGAGAAGACTCTATGCTGCTGGCGCGGCAAGACTTGCTCCTGGTGCATGCCGAGGCGCATGAAGTCCTCGCTGGCGAACTGGCTTTCGACCCCCAGGCCCAGGGGCCGCCCCTGGCGCTGCAATCCCAGGGTCTTCAGATCACCCTGCCGGCCGTCGGCTTCACTGGAGGCATAGGCGGCATACATGACACCGCCGAACGGCAACAGCCAGCTGCCCCCCAGACCAGCCATCTGCTGGTCCTGCAACACCTGGGCATGCAGCTCGGTGGTCAGCCAGTCGGTCAACCCGGTGCGGTAGGTCACCGTGCCCAGTGCCCGACCATAGGCATTGCTCACACGACCATAGTCCTGGCGAATGGCACCCAGCTCCACGGAGTAATCCTTCAGGCCGGCTCGCAACAGCCTTGCGCTGGCATAGAAGGGCTGGGTGATCAGCTGCTCGCGGCCGAGAATGTCGCGTACAACCAGCTTTACCTGACCCTGGCCGGTAATCACCGGGATCTCGTCGATGGCGAAGGGGCCGGGTGGCACGTCGCGTCGCAGGCGCAGGGCATCGTTCACGTAGAGATCGACGGTAGACGGCAGCGCGGCCTCACCGGCCACGCTGACCAGGGGCAGGGTGACCATTTCCGGCCGGGTGGAGAAGTTGCTTCCCCACTGCAGACCAGCGAAGCGCACCCCTCCGCTCCATGCCGTGCCCAGGCTGGTGGTATCCCCGAGCCGCAGGGTGCGCATGCTGTCGGGATTGTCGTGGCGCCACTGGGTGTCCAGGCGAACCACGGCGGGTTGACCGCCGGGGGGAGTGTCGCGTGCGACCAGGCGATTGACCCCGCTGCCCCAACCGTTGAACACACCCTGCTCCAGCAGCCCACTGTGGCGGGTCTCCCCACGGCTGTGGGTGCTCGACAGGTCATAGTTGAAGAAGGCGCCCAAGGACGAAGGCGTCAGCGGTACGCGGTCCCGGCGCAGGCCCGCGAGCCGGGTGTCCGCGAACAGGGCCGCGGGTACCTCGAGGTCCAGCGTGGACCGACGTCGGTCAAGCTCGAAGGAAATCCCGAGCGATTCAAGGTGGTAGAAAAACTCGCCGTGATGATCGAAGGGCACGCTAGCCGGCGGGGCGATTCGCCACTGTTCCAGGTCGCTGGCGGCCACCCAGACGTCGTGATCGCCGCGTATCAGCGCCAGCGCCGTGGTGGGCCGTCGCTGGTCATTGACCGTAGCTTCCAGCCACAACTCCTCGAGCGTCCCGGTGTCGGGAATACCCCGGGGATCCACGCTGGAAGCCCCTCGCCGACCTGCTTCCGGCGGGGGCTGAGTGGCAACGTCTGTATACCAGCCATCGGTTTTGGCGGCGTTAGCAGGTGTCGTGCCAGCATGTGCCGGGCTCGGCATCAGCAGCATCATGACAGCCAAGGCGCCATACCTCCTTCTTCTGCGTCGCGCTGGCCGCTGCACCACTACTCCACCTGAAAGCGTGAGGCGGTTTCCTGACCATTGACGCTTGTTGTGATGACAAGCTCGGTGCCTGCCGCGGGTAGAGGAGTGCCTGAAGCCAGGGCCCATTCTTGCTCGGCGCCCGGCAACACATAGGCGTTGCCGGAGGGCTTCAGCATGCGCCCATCGGGCAGCCGTACGCGAAGCCGGCTCACCTGGCCATGGCCATGGCCGTGGTTGCGGGCGCTCAGGCGCCATTCGCCACGGTTGCCACGCTCGACGCGCCAGGACAGCTCCGGCGCCGCGGCGCCTGAAGCCGGTGCCACGAACACCGGCAGGCTTATGCGTAGCGCCATGCGCAAGCCCTGGTAGTCTTCCGCCGCGGGCGGCGGCAGCTCCTGCAGGAAGAGGCGATAGCTGAGCTCGGTATCCCGCTCCGGCGGGCGGCGCAACCCCACCCGCAACACCTGGGTCTGTCCTGGTGCCAGCGTGAAGATGGGGGGCGTGGCGAGCACCTCGCGACTGGGGGTGTAGATGTCTTGCCCATCCTGCTGGCGCCACTCCTGAAGCTCGACCTGAACCGAGGTTTCCCCAGTCCCGGTGTTGCGTACCCACAGTGCCACCACATTCTCCTGGGCGGACAGGACCACCCGGGTCGGACTGACGCTGAAGCTGCCGGCCAGCGCCTGGCTCGCCAGCAGCAGCGTCAACATGAAAACGGGCAGAACCAGGCCGCGATAAGCGGCCTGGCGTGAGGTCAGTGTGGGCATCAGAAAGTAACGGTAGCCACAACGATATCGGTGTAGGCCCCCGCGGGTGCGGTGCTCTGAGCGCCGTCGATTCTCCCGAAGACGGTGTGATCCTCCGCCGCGCCTGTGCCCGTCGTCGCGACATTACCCGTGGCATCGTTGGTCCATTCAGTCGTGCGCTCAGCATCGCTGAAGAGTGAATACGTCAGGAGGTTGGTGTTGCTGTCGATCAGTTGCCGCTCGGGCGCCGCTTCGGTAGAGGTGCCGCCGGGGTTATTGCCCTGCCCCAGGGTGATGGCAACGGGAGCGTCTTGGGTACAGGTCACGCTCACGGTGCCGGTGCCATCCAGGGCAGCGGGATTAATGGGGTCGTAATCGCCAAACGCCAGGGCCGTGGTGCCGATGGTGCAACTCGCTACGACAGTAGTGCTGACGTCAAGGTTCGCCGTTTCCTGTGCCTGTGCCACTGCAGCCCCTCCTGTGGCCAGGGCCGCGGCGGAAATCAGGGTCAGTTTACGTAGAGAAAAAGTCTTGTTGATCATGGTGAGCGCTCCCTAGAGTGTATTATGCCGTCGCTGACGACCTAATAATCAACTGACCAAGGCACACGCTTACTTTGTGCATCGCCGACTGGTTACAGCGCAACAACTAATACACAAAGAGTTTATTATCCAGAAAGAAGAGTGCAACAGGGAGGGAGTCCCGCAATGGGACTCAGTCGAGTAGCGGCCCCTCGATCCAGGGATGCGGGCATCCCTTGGACAGGTAGCTTTGCGTCACCGCTTTTCAGCGGCTATGCCTTGTCAATATATCGCCTGTTTTTTCAGGCATCAGGCCATCTCGAATACCAGCCTGATCAACGTCACATCACCCGTGCGGTGATGTAACCTGAACTTACATTAGTTGAGCTTCTGGCTTGGCACAAGAGATGTTTTTTTATATTTGTAACATCCGGGTCCAAGAGGTTGTTTATCGACAGGATGTCAGTCATATTGGGTTTTTCAAAACTGGCTGCACTTTTCCATACATAGTTAAAAGTTAGCTAAAAAGTGTTCATTTACGCCCGCAAGCCATTTTTTCGCTGGCTTTACCTTTTGTTACTTCTTTTGTGATTTTCCGTAACCTTAATTGGCTGTAATTTTGATATGCTGGATATTGGGTCAGCCAAAATCGAGCTGGCCGTAGAGATTGCATTACTACATTTACGTCACCTCCTTCCATGTTGGCCTCATGGATGAACTTGGTGAAGCGGTTATTTTTCATAGCCATCGGCAAGTGTTCTGGTCAAGTCAGAGCGGACACATTTTCAAGCCGAAGCCGCCAGTTCGATCTCTCTCGTCGTCCGATAGCCAGGATCGAGAGGAGCCGGCAGCTGTTGTACTCCATCTCGATGTAGTCGATCACATCCCGCCGTGCCGCCTGTCGGCTCGCATATCGCCGGTCAGCCAACCACTCGCTTTTCAGTGAGCCGAAGAAACGCTTCATGACGGCATTGTCCCAGCAGTTCCCTTTGCGGCTCAACGAGGCCTGGAACCCATGCCGGACCAGCGTGGATCGGTAATCATGCGACGCGTATTGGCTGCCGCGGTCGCTGTGATGGTTGGTCTGGCTGGTATAGCGCAGGCACAGCTTTCCGACTAATCCCTAGGATTCCGTGAACGCCAATAACGCGCAATGGTAGGCTTTACGCTGACCCCGTGAACCAGAATCGACAAGGCAATCACCACGAGAATCAAGTGTATCAACTCCAGCGCGATTTCCTCTGGCAGCCCATGCTGGATGGCGTACATAAGGTAGTACAGCGAGCCAATACCGCGAACACCAAACCAGCTCATGAGGTTGCGCATCCGCTTAGGCGCCCTGCTTCCCAGTACGCCGAGATGCACACTGACGGGGCGGGCGACGAAAAACAGAAATGCCGCGAAGCCCACGGCTCGCCAACTCCAGGAATCCCAAAAGATCGAACCGCCGAGCAGTAAAACCAGCACGATCTCTGCCAGCCGTTCGAGGTGCTCATTAAAGACCAGAGAGCTTTCGCTGACGTGCACGTGTGCTACGGCTTGCGGCTCACCTTCAAGGCGTGCCTCGACAGGTGTCGAGTAACCTTGCTGGAGGCCGGCCAATTTCAACTCGGTATGACGCAGGGCCACCGCTGCACAAAAAACGGCCAGGAACCCCCAGGCATCCACTAACAGACTGATGCCGTAGGCGGATGCAATCAGCCCCAGGCCGAGAAAGCTTTCCAGAAAGGCAGTGTTTGCAAAGCCGGTACGTATCTTGTTTACCAGCCAACCGACACCAGTGCCTGCCAAGATACCGATGCCGATACCCGCACCGCTTGCCCAGAGCACATCGACTGCCAGCCACCGCCAACCGGCATCGCCAAGATCGTGTAGACCCAGCAACCCCAGGCCGAGCATCACGAACGGGAAGGCGCTGCCGTCGTTCATTCCGGCCTCGCAAGTCAATGAAAAACGGAGTTCGTCAGGATCATCAGCGTGACGCACCTGAACCTCGGTCGCCAGCACTGGGTCAGTCGGTGCCACCACAGCACCTAGCAACACGGCAGCCCCGAGGGGGAGAGCGAGCCAGTAGTAGCCGAACAGTGTCACTAATCCGACGGTGAGCACCATCGAAAACACCGCCAGTTGCAGAGGCGTTCGCCATCGCTTCAGGGACACCGGTGCAGGCATTTTTACGCCGGCACAATATAATGAAATCAGAACGGCAATTTCGGTCAGGAGTTCTAATAAAGCCGACTCTTGAAATGGGTTGAAATGGAACAACTCAAAACCCATTGGCCCCACGATAAGTCCGACGGCAAGATATACAATGGCAGAGGTGGCGGGCACGCTCTTGATGTAGGAAAAAGTAAAGCCCACAATCAACAGCAACAAGCCAATCAAGATAAACCAGGTGGCGGTTGTCATAGATGACTCGGCAGGTGTGCGCGGACGAACACATAATGCGCTCGTCCGCAATTTAAAAGCCAGTGCCCTCCTATTGTACTCCCCACCTGGCACTGGCTTGAACTAGATTTTTGTCGACAGACTTCTCAGATTTCCACCTTGAAACAAAGGGTTGAAGAACCGGGCGATTGTCACTGGACATCACTCGATGTTCTGGATCTGTTCCCTCATCTGCTCGATCAGCACCTTGAGTTCCACCGCGCAGCGGGTGGTGCTGGCCACCGCGGACTTGGAGGAGAGGGTGTTGGCCTCGCGGTTGAGTTCCTGCATCAGGAAGTCGAGCCGGCGCCCCTTGGGGCCCTTCTGGTCGAGCTGGCGCGCCACCTCGCCGACGTGGGTCTCGAGCCGGTCGAGCTCCTCGTCGACGTCCGCCTTCTGGGCGAGCAAGACCAGTTCGGCCTCCAGCCGTTGGGGGTCGAGTTCGGCCTTGACCGCTTCGAGACGCTCCAGCAGCAGGGTACGCTGGCGCTCGAGAATCTCGGGCATCAGGCGGCGTACCTCGACGACCTGCTCGCGCACGCCGGCCAGGCGGTCGCGGATCAGCGCCGCGAGCTTGTCGCCCTCGCGGGCGCGGGCCTCGATCAGTTCGTCGAGGGCGGCCTCGAACAGCGCCGTGGCTTCCGCCTTCACCACGTCCAGGTCGACGCCCTGGGATTCGAGCACGCCGGGGTGGTCGAGCAGCGAGAGGGCATCGGGCATGGCGACCTGGGGCAACGCCTTGCGGATCTCGCCCAGCGCCTCGGCCAGGGCGACCAGCCGGCTGTGGTTGACGGCCAGGGTTTCGCTGATGTCGGTGGGCTCGAAGCGCAGGTGACACTCGACCTTGCCGCGCGCCAGGCGCGTGCGCAGCGCCTCGCGGAAGGCGGGCTCCAGGTCGCGCAGGGCCTCGGGCAGTCGGAAGAAGGGTTCCAGGTAGCGCTGGTTCACCGAGCGCAGCTCCAGTTGCAGGCTGCCCCAGTCGCCTTCGCGGCTCTGACGGGCAAAGGCGGTCATGCTGTGTACCTTGCTATGGGCGACCATGGCGACTCCTCGTTCGATCGGCTGCGCCGTTGCCGGCACCAGCCCGGCGATATCTCGGACAAGGAGTGTAACCGATTCCCCGGCCTGACCGTGTAGAATGGCCAGCCATTCGATGCCTCGCCGATGCCGCGACATCGTCCCGATCGTTCTTCGTCTTTCGAGAGGTACCATGGCTTCCCAACCCTCACGCCCGAGCGGGCGGCGCCCCGACCAGCCCCGCGAGATTCGCCTGACCCGCGATTACACCCGTCATGCCGAAGGCTCGGTGCTGGTGGAGTTCGGCGATACCAAGGTGCTGTGCAACGCCAGCGTCGAGGCCGGTGTGCCGCGCTGGCTGCGTGGCAAGGGCCAGGGCTGGGTCACCGCCGAGTACGGCATGCTGCCGCGCGCCACCCACACCCGCGGCGGCCGCGAGGCGGCTCGCGGCAAGCAGGGCGGGCGCACGCTTGAGATCCAGCGTCTGATCGGCCGCTCGCTGCGCGCTTCGGTCAACCTCAAGAAGTTGGGCGAATTCACCATCACCGTGGATTGCGACGTGATCCAGGCCGACGGCGGTACCCGCACCGCCTCGATCACCGGTGGCTGCGTGGCCCTGATGGATGCCATCCGCTACCTGCAGCGCAAGAAGATGATCAAGGGCGACCCCTTCGTGCAGCTGGTCAGCTCGGTCTCGGTGGGTCTCTACAAGGGCGTTGCCGTGGTGGATCTCGACTACCCGGAAGACAGCGGCGCCGACACCGACATGAACGTGGTGATGGCCGAGTCGGGCGGGCTGATCGAGGTGCAGGGTACCGCCGAGGCGGGTGTGTTCTCGCGGGAGCAGCTCAACGCCATGCTGGAGCTGGCCGAAAACGCCGGTGCCGAACTCTTCGAGCACCAGCGCGAGGCGCTGGGCATTCGTCGCTGAGACACTCGTAGTGTTCCTAAAGCATTGCGCCGGCCTTGATAGGCCGGCGCAATGCGTTCCGGGCAAAGCCCGGCCGCGACGAAGGGGGCGTGCTTACAGTGTCAGGTCGTACTCGACGAACAGCGGGGCGAACTCGCTGAAGGTGGCGTCGTAGTCGATCCAGGCGTCCACCACATGGCGGCGCAGGTTGGGGCCGACGATCTGGTAGTCGATCCGCCATCCCTCCTGGCGCGAGCGTGGCACTTCCTGGTCGAGCTTGGGCCACCAGGTGTACTCGCCGGCGTCGCGGTTGATCTCGCGGAAGGTATCGATGAAGCCGGTGGGGCCGAACACCTGATCCATCCAGGCGCGCTCTTCCGGCTTGAAGCCCGGCGTGGTCTGGTTGTCGGCCCAGTTCTCCAGGTCGACGGTCTTGTGGGCGATGTGCCAGGTACCGCAGATGATGTACTCGCGACGCTTGCGGGACATCTTGTTCAGGTATTCCTGATACTGGGCCATGAATGCCTGCTTGGCGGCGTAGTCGCTGCCGTCGGGCATCAGGAAGCTGGCGATGCTGAAGCGGTCGTAGTCGGCCTGCAGGAAACGCGCCTCGTGGTCGCACTGCGGAAAGCCGAGGCCGTACATGATCGCCTTGGGGATCTTGCGGCAGTAGATGCCCACGCCGGAAAAGCCGTCTTCCTCGGCGTCCAGGAAGTAGCCCTCGTAGCCTTCCGGGTAGAGAATGCTGTCATCCAGCTCGAAGCTTTTGGCCTTGAGGTTCTGGACGCAGATGACATCGGCGTCCTGTTCGGCCAGCCAGTCGAGAAAACCTCGCCCGACGGCCTCGCGGATTCCGTTGACATTGATGGTGGCAATTTTCATACATGGTCCCTTTGACGTCGCGCGTGTATGATACCCGACGTTTCGACGTTTGGGTAAATGGCCCGCATGGATATTCGTGGTAATACACGCAATTTCCTTTCCATAGGGCCTATGAATAGCAGGGGGAGCGCCGTGTCGGCCAGCATGCAAGCCTATCAGCGGGAATTCATCGAGTTTGCGATCGAACAAGGCGTGCTGAAGTTCGGCGAGTTCACCCTCAAGTCGGGCCGTGTCAGCCCCTACTTCTTCAATGCCGGCCTGTTTCGCAGCGGCGGTGCCCTGGCGCGACTGGGGCGCTTCTACGCCGATGCCATCGAGGCCAGCGGGCTGCCGTTCGACGTGCTGTTCGGCCCGGCCTACAAAGGGATACCCCTGGCGGCCACCACGGCGGTGGCGCTGGCCGACCACCACGGTCGCGACCTGCCTTTCGCCTTCAACCGCAAGGAGGCGAAGGATCACGGCGAAGGTGGCAACATCGTCGGCGCCGAGCTTGCCGGGCGCATCCTGATCATCGATGACGTGATCACCGCGGGTACTGCCATTCGTGAAGTGATGGCACTGATCGAAGCCGCCAGTGCCGAGGCGGCAGGCGTGGTGATCGCACTGGATCGCCAGGAGCGCGGCCAGGCCGACGGTGAAACGAAAAGCCAGAGCGCCATCCAGGAAGTCGAGTCCCGCTACGGCATGCCGGTGATCAGCATCGTCACGCTGGACATGGTGTTGGCCTATCTCGAGGAGCGGGGCGGTGAGGCCTTCGCGCGGCACGCCGAGGCGATCCGTGACTACCGGGCGCGCTATGGCGTGAGTGCCGATCGGGATTCGTAAGCGTGAATGCGTGTATGCATATATGCATGTAAAAGGAGCAAGTCGATGAAGTCACTCGTCAGTCACCTTGTCCAGGCCTCCCTGGCGGGCGGTGCGCTGTTGGTCGCTGCCGGCGCTCATGCGGCAGGCAGCCTGGACCTCAACCTGGGCCCGGACGCCGTGCAGTTCGAAGCGGCCGGCGAGATCACCCAAGGCGTGGCCCTGGGCGGCGGCATCATCCACAGCGACTATCGCGAGGATGCCACCCTCTATCACGCCCAGTTGCTGGGCGTGCAGCGCAATCGCGAGCGCGACGTGGGCATCGGTGCCCGCTGGACCCAGTTCGACACCGACTATGGCAATGGCGGCGGCCTGGGCCTGGGGGGCTACGGCTATGTCTACCTGCCCCAGGCACCTGCGGTTTCACTGGGTGGCTACGGTTTCTATACACCCGGCGTGGTCACCAGCGGTGACCTCGACGATGGCTATGAGCTGGGAGTGCGGGCTCGCTACGCCTTTACCCCCAACGTCGACGGCTACGTCGGCCTGCGCCAGGCGGCGGCCGACTTCGACAACCGCCACGGCAACCGCACCCTTGATCGTGGTGCCCAGGTCGGGGTTCGCCTGAACTTCTGATCGTCCCCCGCTGTTCCGGCGGGCCCCTGCGGGGGCCCGCCTGCGTTGAGGCAGCTGCCATGCTCGATGTCGTGCTCTTCGAACCCGAGATCCCGCCCAACACCGGCAACCTGATACGGCTCTGCGCCAACAGCGGTTTTCGCCTGCACCTGATCGAGCCGCTGGGCTTCGTGCTCGATGACAAGCGCCTGCGCCGCGCTGGGCTCGACTACCACGAGTGGGCGGCGGTGCGGGTGCATCGTGACTGGCCGGCCTTCGTCGAGGCAGTGCAACCCGAGCGAGTCTTCGCCGTCTCGACCCGTGGTCGCACCGGCTACCATGAGCCGAGCTATCGCCCCGGCGATGTTCTGCTGTTCGGCCCCGAGACCCGCGGCCTTCCCCAGGCGATGCTCGACGCCTTGCCGCCCGCGCAGCGCCTGCGTATTCCCATGCTGTCGGATAGTCGCAGCCTCAATCTCTCCAACGCCTGCGCCATCCTGGTCTACGAGGCCTGGCGCCAGTTGGGCTTTGCCGGCGCAGTGGATTTCGATAGGCCAACCGAGGCACGCCCATGAGCATTCAGCAACGCCTCGCCAAGCTCAACCCGCGGCAGCAGGAGGCGGTACGCTATATCGACGGCCCCTGCCTGGTGCTGGCCGGTGCCGGTTCGGGCAAGACCAGCGTGATCACCACCAAGATCGCCTACCTGGTGCAGGTATGCGGCATGAGCGCGCGACGCATCGCGGCGGTGACCTTCACCAACAAGGCCGCCCGCGAGATGAAGGAGCGGGTGGGGCAGATGCTCAAGGGCAAGGAGGGGCACGGGCTGACCGTTTCTACCTTCCACACCCTGGGGCTCAACATCATCCGCGGCGAACTCAAGGCGCTGGGCTACAAGCCGGGCTTCTCGCTGTTCGACCCCGAGGACGCCAAGGCGCTGCTGCGCGACCTGATGAACAAGGATGCCCAGGTCGATGCCGAGCAGATCAATGCCGTGCAGCATCAGATCTCGGAGTGGAAGAACGACCTGGTGCTGCCTGGCCAGGCGCTATCTCATGCCGTGGACGAGGACGAACAGTACGCCGCGCGGGTCTACGAGGCCTACGTGCGCCACCTCAAGGCCTACAACGCGGTGGACTTCGACGACCTGATCCTGCTGCCGGTGGTGCTGCTCAAGGACAATCCCGAAGTGCTGGCACGCTGGCGGCGCAAGATCCACTACATGCTGGTGGACGAGTACCAGGACACCAACGTCTCGCAGTACCTGCTGGTCAAGCTGCTGATGGAGGAGCGCAAGACCTTCACCGTGGTAGGCGACGACGACCAGTCGATCTACGCCTGGCGCGGGGCGCGGCCGGAGAACCTGGTGACCCTGGGCGAGGACTTCCCACGGCTCAACGTGATCAAGCTGGAGCAGAACTACCGCTCCACCGGCACCATCCTGCGCGCGGCCAATACGCTCATCGCCAACAACCCCCACGTCTACGAAAAAACGCTATGGTCGGAGATGGGCCAGGGCGCGCCGATCCGCGTGGTGGTCAACCGCCACGAGGAGGCCGAGGCCGAGCGGGTGGCCAGCGAGATCCTCACCCGGCGCATCAAGGAGCGTGCCGAATGGCGCGACTTCGCGGTGCTCTACCGCGGCAACTTCCAGGCCCGCCTGCTGGAGCTCAAGCTGCAGCACTACCAGATTCCCTACAAGCTTTCCGGCGGCACCTCCTTCTTCTCGCGCAACGAGATCAAGGACGCCATGGCCTACCTGCGGCTGCTGATCAACCCGGCCGACGACAACGCCTTCCTGCGCATCGTCAACGTGCCGCGTCGTGAAATCGGCCCCGGTACCCTGGAGAAACTCGCCAACTATGCCACCGAGCGCGGTGCCTCGCTGTTCGACGCCTGCCACGAGCTGGGCCTGGAGCAGCAGCTGCCGGCGCGGGCGGTGGAGCGACTCTCTCGCTTCACCCACTTCATCGACGGCGTGCGCCGACGCATGGACGAGGGCGATGCCTTGGCGGCAATCCGCGGCATGCTGCACGAGATGGACTACGAGGCGTGGCTCTACCAGAACGCCAGTGCGCCCACCATCGCCGAGCGGCGCATGGCCAATGTCTGGACGCTGATCGACCAGCTCGAGAAGTCGATGAAGCGCGATCCCGAAGAGATCGAGATGGATGAGAATGTAGAGACCGATGACGTGGAGGCGGCCATCTCGCGGCTGGTGCTGCGCGACATCCTCGAGCAGCAGGCCGAGGAGGACGACACCGACAAGGTGCAGCTGCTGACCATGCATGCCTCCAAGGGGCTGGAGTTTCCCCACGTCTACCTGATGGGTCTCGAGGAGGAACTCTTGCCTCACCGCAACGCCATCGAGGCGGGGACGGTGGAGGAGGAGCGCCGCCTGGCCTATGTCGGCATCACCCGGGCGCGCCAGACCCTGACCCTGACCCTGGCGCGCCAGCGCAAGGCCTTCGGCGAGCTGATGGATTGCACGCCGAGCCGCTTCCTCGACGAGCTGCCGCCGGACGATCTGGAGTGGGAAGGCCGCGCCGACAAGGAGGATCCGGAGAAGAAACAGGCGCGGGGGCAGGATGCCATCGCCGGGTTGCGCTCTTTATTGGGCTGAGTTCCTGGCAAGCCTGGGCCTGCCATGTGAGCTGGTAGCTGCGACAGTAGCAGCCATGCAATGACGACGGGGCGCCATTTGGCGCCCCGTCGCGGGTATCACACTTGCGTTAGCGACTTACTGGATGGGCTCGACCAGGAAGTCCACGGCGGCACGCACCTCGTCATCGGACAGGTTGGTGTGCCCGCCCTTGGGCGGCATGGCGCCGATGCCGTTGATGGCATGGTCGTACAGCGTTTCGATGTCCTGGTCGATACGACCTTCCCACTCGCCGGCCTCGCCACGGCGCGGAGCGCCGGCGGCACCGGTCATGTGGCAGGCCATGCAGGCCTGGTTGTAGATCGCTTCGCCGTCGATATCGGAGTCGGCGGCCGCAGCTTCGTCACCTGAGGCTTCGTCGTCTGCAGATGCATCCTCGGCTGCCACGGCGGCGGCTTCCGCCTCGTCGTCCACGGCACCCTCTTCGGTCACGGCTTCATCTGCCGCGGCATCCTCGGCCTGGGCTTCGTCGTCCGTGGCTTCTTCGCCACCCACTTCCGGCACGTCCATCACCGGTTCGAGCAGGTGAGCGGTGGCGGCAGCGACTTCCTCGTCGGAGAGGTTGGGGTTGCCGCCACGGGCCGGCATGGCATTGAAGCCGTTGATGGCGTGATCCAGCAGGGTCTCCCAGCCCTGGTCGATACGCTCGGCCCACTCGCCCTCTTCGCCGCGGCGCGGCGCACCGGCAGCGCCGGTGTCGTGGCAGGCCATGCAGACCTGATTGTAGATGCCGGCTCCATCGACGCCGTTGCCCCCGGCCTCGGCCCCACCGCCCGCAGCGGCAGCCGCCGTGCCGCACTCGTCGCCCTGCAGGCAGAGCTGGCCGACGGGCTTCAGGCGTTCGGCGATGGCATCGCGGTCCACTTCAGCCTGCGCGGACACGGCGCCCACGGTCAGGCCGACGGTGGCCAGACACCCCAAGATCAGTTTGCTGGATTTCACTCTCACCACCTCTCGACGGTCCTGTAATCGTAATCTTCTGGCGATGTCGGCTCGCGACGGCCGGCGCGCCATGACGCACACAATGGGCGATAGTATACCGATATAGCAAACCGCTGGAAAACGCCGTTGCCCATGCCTTTGGCATGAGGTAGCGGAGCTGCCCGAACCGGCTGGCCAGCGCAGCGGCCGGCGAGTATCGTAGAACGAATCCTTCGGTGTGTTCCACTGGCGACGCGAGGCCCGCGTGTACGATTTCATCATCCTCGGTGGCGGCATTCTCGGCCTCTCCACCGCGATGCAGCTCATCGAGCGCTATCCCGACAAGAAGATGCTGTTGCTGGAGAAGGAGAGCGGCCCCGCGCAGCACCAGACCGGCCACAACAGCGGCGTGATTCATGCCGGGGTGTACTACACGCCGGGTAGCCTCAAGGCGCGTTTTTGCCTTGAGGGCAATCGCGCTACGAAAGCGTTCTGCGACCGCCATGCCATTCCCTATGAAGTCTGCGGCAAGCTGCTGGTGGCGACCAACCCGCAGGAGATACAGCGCATGGAGGCGCTGTGGGAGCGCACTGCCGCCAACGGGTTGGAGCGGGAGTGGCTTTCTGCTGAGGAGTTGAAAGAGCGTGAACCCAACATCACGGGGCTCGGCGCCATCTTCGTTCCCTCCAGCGGCATCGTCAGCTATGCCCGGGTGGCCGAGGCCATGGCCGATGAGTTCCAGCGCCGCGGCGGCCAGGTCCGCTACGACCATGCGGTTACCGGGATCGCCGAGCGTACCGGGGAGGTCCTCGTCGATACGTCCCAGGGCGAATTCAACAGTCGCTACCTGGTGACCTGTTCGGGGCTGATGGCCGATCGCATCGTGCGTTTGCTGGGGCGTAACCCGGGGTTCACCATCTGCCCGTTTCGCGGCGAGTACTACCGCCTGCCCGACCGGCTCAGCGATATCGTCAAGCATCTCATCTACCCCATTCCCGACCCTTCCATGCCATTCCTCGGCGTCCATCTCACGCGCATGATCGACGGCTCGGTGACCGTAGGTCCCAACGCGGTGCTGGCGTTCAAGCGCGAAGGGTATCGCAAGGGCGACGTTTCGCTGCTCGACATGGCGCGCATGTTCAGCGACCCGGGCATCCTCAAGGTGCTGGGGCGCAACCTGCGGCCCGGTCTGCACGAGATGAAGAACTCGCTGTGGCGCCAAGGCTATCTGGAAGAGGTGCGCAAGTACTGCCCCAGCCTGACGCTGGACGATCTCGAGCCGTGGCCTGCCGGCGTGCGCGCCCAGGCCGTTTCCCGCGATGGCCGGCTGATCGACGATTTCCTGTTCGTCAATACCCGGCGCACCGTCAACGTCTGCAACGCCCCGTCGCCGGCCGCTACCTCGGCGCTGCCCATCGGTCGGCATATCCTGGAGAAGGTCGGCGAGATGGTGCAGGCGAGCTGATTCGAACCGCTGCATGCGGCGCGCAGGCTGGACAGCTCAGGCCCCGGCGGTTACGATGTTGGCCGCTTTGCAGCAAGCGAAGCGACCGGTGCGATGCAGCGCACCGGGCTGGACCCGAAGGCGAAGCCGGAGGGGAGTGTTGTGCAGCGCAACGCGCTGCCGGCGTGCGGAGTCGACAAGGCTTCCAGTGCCACCTTGCATAAGCGCCCGTAGCTCAGTTGGATAGAGTGTTGGCCTCCGAAGCCAAAGGTCGCAGGTTCGAATCCTGCCGGGCGCGCCACGAATTCGAAGCCCCACGGTTCTGCCGTGGGGCTTTTTCGTGCCTGCCAGTTCAGCCCAGTTGCCGCCGCCAGCGGTTCTCGATGGTGTCCAGCTCGGCGGGGCCGTAGAAGGCCTCGGCGTGGCCGCCGTAGTGGGCCCACAGCTGGTCGCCCAGGTCGTAGTGCCACCACTCGCTCGGCAGGTTGGTGAAGCCCTGCTCGGTCATCACTTGGTACAGCAGGCGGCGGTTGTCCCGCGCGCGGTGCTGCTGCTGGCTGGGCGCCTCCAGGCGCTCGAAGTGATCGCTGTGCGAGGCGGGCAGCGCCTCGTCGAACAGCGTGCCCATGTCCAATGGCAGGCCGTCGGCGTCGCACAGGGTAACGTCCACGGCGCCGCCGGTGAGGTGCGGGCTCGGTGCGGCCGGGTCGCGGCTCGGCAGCGAGACGAACTCGCGGGTGCGCTCGAGCAGTTGCTCCTCGTCGAACTCCGGGTGGTGCAGATGGATCGCCTCGTGCAGCGTGTCGAACAGGTACTGCTGGACCCGCCAGGGGCGCCAGCCGTCGAGTATCACCAGGCCGATACCCTCGGGCAGCGCCCGGGCCGCGGCCAGCAGCGCCCGGTAGACCCCCTCGCGCACGAAGCACTCCGGCACCGCGCCCGGTATGCCCAGCCGGGCATAGGCGGGAAACACCTTGATGGGGGGTGGCGCCAGGCTCATGGGCACCAGGCGTTCGCCGTTGTCGCGTATGGGTAGTTGGCTGACCGACTCCCAGCCGGGGAATGGCTGGCTGGGCACGGCCTCGGGTTCAGGCAGGGGATGACGGAGCATGGATCTATCCAATGGCAGTGGGCAGCCAGAGTGTGAGCTGCGGAAAGAGAATCAACAGGAGCAGCACGCCGATGGCCGTCAGCACGAAGGGCCAGATGGTGCGGAACAGTGAGACGATCTCGATACGGCTGACGGCGGCGGCAACGAACACGCAGGCGCCCATGGGCGGCGTGATCAGGGCGATGGTGATGTTGAGCGTGATGACGACTCCCAGATGCACTGGATCGATGCCCGCCATCATCGCCACCGGTGCGAAGATCGGCGTGAGCAGCATCAGCGCCGACACCTCTTCCATGAACATGCCGGTAACGAAGGTGATCGCGCTGAGCAGCAGCAGGATCAGCACGGCATTGTCGATGTACGGGGCGAGCAGCGAGACGAACTGGGCCGGTACCTGGGCGTAGGAGAGCAGCCAACTGATGGTGGCCGAGGCCGCCATGATCAGGAAGATGGCCGAGGTGAGCCGGGCCGTGTCCAGTAGTGCCCGCCAGAAATCTTGCAGGCGCAGCCCGCCGAGCAGGATGCCGCATAGCGCTACGTAGAGTGCCGTCAGCGCGCCGGACTCGGTCGGCGTGACGAAACCGAGCACGATGCCCGCGACGATGATGAACGGGGCGATCAGGGCGGGAAGGGCGGCCAGCGCGGCGATGCCCAGCTCGCCGAGCCGCGGCAGGCCGCCGCGCTTGGGCAGCCCATGGCGCCAGGCATGCCAGGCATTCATGCCCATGAAGGCGAGGCCCAGCAGCAGCCCCGGTATCACCCCTGCGAGGAACAGGTCGCCCACCGAGGTGTTGGTCAGTGAGGCGTACAGGATCATGAAGATACTGGGCGGGATGATCGGTCCGATCAGCGAGCTGCCGGCGGTGAGTCCGGCGGCGAAGGCGCGGGAGTAGCCCTCCTTCTGCATGGCCGGCACCAGCAGCGAGCCCAGTGCCGAGGTGTCAGCCACGGCGGAGCCGTTGACGCCGGCGAAGAACACGCTGGAAACCACGTTGACGTGCCCCAGGCCGCCGCGCAGGTGGCCGACCAGCAGGCGCGCCAGGCCCATCAGTCGCTCGGTGAGCCCGCTGGCGTTCATCAGGTTGCCAGCCAGGATGAACAACGGAATGGCCATCAGCGAGAAGACATTGATGCCGCCGAAGAACTGCTGCGGCAGCATGCGCGGGATCATCCCCGGTTCGACGAACAGGAAGCCGACCACGGCGGTGGTGAGCAGGGCAAGGAACAGCGGCAGGCCGAGCAGTACATGGACGAGGAACACCGCCAGCATGGTGAGGATCATGCGGCCTCCTCGGTGATCACCCTGAGCGGCGCCGGGCCGTACCACAGGGCGTGCCAGGCGAGCAGGGCGAAGCCCAGGGGCAGCGACATCAGCGGTACGGTGCGGCTGATGCCGAGCCCCGAGGTGGTGAACATGCCTACCGAGAGAGCGTAGCGGTAGCTGAACCAGGCGCCACCCAGGGCCAGGGACAGCGATAGCAGCCATTGGTAGACGTTGAGTGCGTTGGCCAGACCGCGTGGCAGCAGGCGCTCGATCAATGCCACACGCATATGGCCTCCCTCGACCCACACGGCACCGGCAGCGAGCATCACGGTAGCGATGATCAAGAAGCGCGCCAGCTCGTCGGTCCAGATCGGAGCCCCGCCGGCCAGGTAGCGCATGAAGACGCCATAGAGGATGGCCGCCAGGTTGATCAGCAGCAGCAGCGCCGCTGTCGTCAGGGTGAGTGACCGGCTCACGGCCAGTACCCGTTGGCGAAGCGAAAGCATGGAAAACTCCGGCCGTCACGAGCGAGGGCCGGGGTGGCCGGCCCTCGCGGGAGGTTTGTCGGGTTGGTTCAGTCGAGCAGTTCGGTCATGCCGGCATCTTCCAGCGCCAGGTCGATCCAGCGCTGGTCGATGCCGCGCTCGCGCAGCCACTCCAGGTAAGCCGGCTGCCCCACGTCGCGGAAGGCATTGATGTCCTCCTCGGAAGGCCGGATCACCTCCATGCCCTGCTCCTCGAGGAAGGCGATGCGTTCCTCGACTTTCGCTTCGTTATGCTCGCGAGCGTTGCGGTTGGCCTCGGCCACGGCCTCGAGGAAGGCCTCGCGGGTGGCTTCGTCCCAGCCTTCGATCATACCGGCGTTGCCCACCAGGAACTGGTTGGAGTACTGGATGTTGGCCAGGGTCAGGTAGTCCTGCACCTCATAGAGACTGCCCAGGATGATATACATCGGTGGGTTCATCTGGCCGTCGGCGACCCCCGTACGCAGGGCCATGTAGACCTCGGTCCAGGGGATCGGCGTGCCCGAGGCGCCGAAGGATTCGTAGAGCGCTACCTGGCTCGGGTCCATGGCGCGAAAGCGCAGGCCATCGAAGTCGTCGGGATGGGTGATCGGCTTCTTGTTGTTGGTGAAGGCGAGGAAGCCGCCCTCTTCCACCACCGCCAGCATCTCGATGCCGGCACGTTCGTGCAGGGCCTCCTCGATCTCGTTCCAGTACTCGCCTTCATCGAAGAAGGTGCGCGCGGCATCGAAATCCTCGAACAGGAAGGGGATGGCGCTGACGAAGAGTTCCTCGACCAGGGGCGATACGCCGGCGAACGAGGCTACGTTGAGGCTCGGCGTGTGCATGGTCTGCTCCATGCGATCCTCTTCCTCGCCGAGCATGCTGTTGGGGTAGAGTTCGAGCACGAACTCTCCGCCCGTCTTCTCCTCGACCAACTCCTTGAGATTGGTGGCGAAGACGTGCACGGCATTCTTGTCGGGGTCGGGGGCGCCGTTGTAGCTGAGGTTGATGGTGGTAGCCGCCTGGGCGGTGCTGGCCGCCAGGGCCCCAGCCAGCAGGCCGGCGGAAGCGAGTCCCTTCAGCGCGGAGGGCAGGACACGGGTCATTGGGGTGTCTCCTTGGGTGTTGTTGTCGACGATCAAAAGCCGGTGCCTCGCCCTGTGGGCGAGGCATTCCATTAGCAGACTAGAAATTGATGCGTTGACTATGCAATACCGCAAGCGTTGCTTTTAAGACAACACTTGCTGGGGCCTGGCCAGCCTTGGTGCGTCAGCCCGGAAGAAGCGCATGCCCTGGCGCAGGTGTTCCAGGCAAGCCTTGGCCGCCACGGTGAGTTCGCGCCCCTCGAGACTGACGATCTGGGCCCGGGCGCCGTTCATGATCGGGTAGGCCATGGGCAGGGCGAGGATCTCGCCGCGCTCGATCTCGTCGCTCACGGTCAGCTCGGGCATGAAGGTCACGCCGATGCCGGAGCGAACGAAGTTCTTGAGCACCGCAACGGAATTGGTATGCAGGCGGGCGTCGAGATGGATGCGCTCCTGATGGGCCACCATGTTGACCATCTGGCGCATGCCGAAGGGATTGTCCATCAGCGCCAGGGGAGCCCCTGCCAGGTCGCGCAGGCGCACCGGCCGGGTCAGCTCCGCCAAGGCGTGGCACGGTGGCACGATGAGGTCCAGCGGTTGGCGGGTTTCCACATGAGCATGGATCACCGGGTCGACAGGGGGGGCGTAGAGCAGTGCCAGGTCGACTTCCATGTCCTTGAGCAGCGCCATCGCCTCGTTGACGCCGGCCATGCGTATCTCCACGTCGATCCCGACAAAGGCGGACATGAAGGCCCCCAGCGGTGCGGTAATCAGATCGGCAATGAAGCCTTCTCCCACGGCGATGCGCACCTCACCATGGGCCAGCCCCTGAATCGCCATCAATTGCGACAGTACCGCTTCTTCCGCGGCATGCTGGGCATGGAAGTGTCTGACAAGCAGTCGCCCCGCCTCGGTGGGGCGCATGCCGCCACCGTGGCGCTCGCATAGCTTGACGCCGAGATCCTCTTCCAAGGCCCTGAGTTGTCGACTGATCGCCGAAGCGTCCACATCGAGCCGGGCGGCGGCACGTCGCAGCGAGCCCTGTCGGATCACTTCATTGAGATAGACAAGGGCTCGCTGATTGAGCATGCAAGGCTCCGGCATATGTAGAGGGAGAAAGATGATAGCCGATCGCCAAGAAGGGGGCGTCATGGCGTGTCGCCCGAGGCGTGTCGCCAGGACTTGCCTGCAGGCGACTCCCAGTCATTCCAATTGCGACATTCGGTGGTCGCCCGGCTGGCGGTCGCTCACAATTTGATCGATTTTTACATATCCGAGAGCGACAACTTGGAATATCCTGAATGTCAGTCTTGCCTGATCGCGACACCTCGAGGAGCTGATCCAAGACCCTGACCCATGACCCTGACACAGCACCCTGACGGGTAAACATGCCGATAATCATAACGACGCACGGCATCGGAGTATGAGTATGGCCACGTCCACCCAGGCTTCATCCATTGCCAAGGCCACATGCAAGGAACCGGCTCCCCAGACGCTGGGTTTCCTGCTGCTGGAAAACTTCACGCTGTTCTCGCTGGCTTCGGCCATCGAGCCGCTGCGCATGGCCAACCAGCTGGCCGGGCGCGAGCTGTATCGCTGGTTCACGCTGAGCGTGGATGGCGGGCCGATCTCGGCCAGCGATGGGCTGCGGGTCAACCCGGACGGTGCCATTACCATGCCGCTGGCATTGGACATGGTCATCGTCTGCGGTGGCGTGGGCCCGGCCCGCGCCGTGCAGCGTGAGCACGTGAGTTGGCTGCAGTCCCAGGCGCGCCTGTCGCGCCGGCTGGGCGGCATCTGCACCGGCAGTTGGGCGCTGGCCAAGGCGGGGCTGCTGGATGGCTACGAGACCAGCGTACATTGGGAGTGCCTGGCGGCGATGCGCGAGTCGTTTCCCCGCACGGTGCTGACCACGCGGCTGTTCTCCATCGACCGTGACCGGGCGACTGCCTCCGGTGGTACCGCGCCGCTGGACATGATGCTGACCCTGATCAGCCGCGAGCATGGACGTGAACTCTCGGCGGGCATCTCCGAGATGTTCATCTGCGACCGCATGCGCGGCGAGAACGATCATCAGCGTGTGCCGCTCAAGCATGTGCTGGGCACCACCCAGCCCAAGCTGCTGGAGATCGTCGCGCTGATGGAGGCCAACCTGGAGGAGCCCATCGCGCTCGAGGAGCTGGCCGCGTACGTCGACGTCTCGCGCCGTCAGCTCGAGCGGTTGTTCCAGAAGTATCTGCACTGCTCGCCGTCGCGCTACTACCTCAAGCTGCGTCTCACCCGCGCGCGCCAATTGCTCAAGCAGACCTCGATGTCGATCATCGAGGTGGCCTCGGCCTGCGGTTTCGTCTCCACGCCCCATTTTTCCAAGTGCTACCGGGAATTCTTCGGCCTGCCGCCGCGGGAGGAGCGCTTGGGCGTGAGTCCGCTGCGGCCCCCCGTGCTACCCGAACAGTCATCCGACGGTCTCCTGCTGCAACCGATCAGCTTCCAGCCCGTGCCGGAGCAACCGATCTCTGCAGCGCTGATAGCGCTCGATCAAGCGCGTGGCGAGCCGACCTACGCCAGCGTACGCTTGGACCATTGAGGCCGACGGCTCGCGGCCATGGTGCCGTGGACTTTTCTCTCTTTCCCCACCAGGCTTGCCGCCCTCTCCCGCTTCAGCGGGAGAGGGTCTTCTTGTGCGCTGGTTTTTCACTGCCTCCGGCACCAAAACTATGCCGTTCGTCGCAGTCACGACAGGAATGACGCTTTTGGAATTATCGTCGTCGCTTCCAGAAGTCGGGGGTTGCCTGGCCGGCGCTATGCTGCCAACAGTCAACCCGATCCGGAGCACGCCTCATGACCCCCCATGACCTGCACGACGACGCCATCGTCATCGACGGCCTGATTATCGCCAAGTGGAACCGCGAGCTGTTCGAGGACATGCGTCGCGGTGGGCTCACCGCAGCCAACTGCACCGTTTCGGTGTGGGAGGGTTTCCAGGCCACCGTCAACAATATCGTTGCCTCCAACCAGCTGATGGCCGAGTGCAGCGACCTGGTGCGCCCGGTGCGTACCACCGCCGACATCACCCGGGCCAAGGAAGAGGGCAAGACCGGCATCATCTACGGCTTCCAGAACGCCCACGCCTTCGAGGATCAGATCGGCTACGTCGAGATCTTCAAGCAGCTCGGCGTGGGCATCGTGCAGATGTGCTACAACACCCAGAACCTGGTGGGCACCGGCTGCTACGAACGCGACGGCGGCCTGTCCGGTTTCGGTCGCGAGATCGTCGCCGAGATGAACCGCGTGGGCATCATGTGCGACCTCTCCCACGTCGGCTCCAAGACCTCCGAGGAAGTCATCCTCGAGTCCAAGAAGCCGGTCTGCTACTCCCACTGCCTGCCGTCCGGCCTCAAGGAGCACCCGCGCAACAAGTCCGACGAGGAGCTGCGCTTCATCGCCGAGCACGGCGGTTTCGTCGGCGTGACCATGTTCACGCCCTTCCTGCGCGCGGGTATCGACGCCACTGTCGATGACTATGTCGAGGCCATCGAGTACGTGATGAACATCGTCGGCGAGGATGCCATCGGCATCGGTACCGACTTCACCCAGGGGCACGGCAAGGATTTCTTCGAGTGGCTGACCCACGACAAGGGGTACGCCCGTCGCTTGACCCGCTTCGGCAAGATCATCAATCCCGAGGGCATCCGTACCATCGGCGAATTCCCCAACCTGACCGAGGCGCTGCTCCGCCGTGGCTTCAGTGAGTCGCAGACGCGCAAGATCATGGGCGAAAACTGGGTGCGCGTACTGAAGGATGTGTGGGGCGCCTGACGATAGCGGCTGAGGCTACTACCCCTCAGCGAGGAGCGCTGGGGGCAGGCCGAAGAGGAGGTCCGATTCCAAGGGTGGAATCGGCAGCGTGCAGGGATGTGTTCAGCGCCTTCTCGAGGACCTGCCGCCGGATCAGCTCCGAGCGGTGCCGACCAAGGTGTTGGTCTGGCCCGCAACGCCATAACAATCATCAAGATTTGAGGAAACCAACCGTGACCAAGATGGCCCCTGAGCTTCCCATCGAAGTGGATAGCGAGACCGGCGTATGGACTACCGACGCCCTGCCGATGCTCTACGTACCGCGCCACTTCTTTATCAACAACCACACTGCCGTCGCCGAAGCGCTGGGTGTGGACAAGTACGCCGAGATTCTCTACCGCGCCGGCTACAAGAGCGCCTGGCACTGGTGCGAGAAGGAAGCCGAGCTGCACGGCCTGGCAGGCGTGGAGGTGTTCGAGCATTACATGCTGCGACTCTCCCAGCGCGGCTGGGGCAAGTTCGTCACCGAGGCCATCGACCTCGATGCCGGCACCGCCCGAGTTCGTTTGGAGCACAGCGCCTTCGTCTACCAGCTTGGCAAGACGGGGCACAAGGAGGAGTACATGTTCACCGGCTGGTTCGCCGGCGCCATGGACCAGATCCTTGCCGCCCGCGGCAGTGCCTTGCGCACCGTCGCCGAGCAGACCCAGAGCGCCGCCGAGCCCGGCTGCGAAGTGGGCATTTTCACCGTCAAGCCGTTGGCCGACGCCCAGGGTTGAGGAGGTTTTCATGGCATTCGACGCGATCTTCCAGCCGATCGAGATCGGCAAGCTCACCATCCGCAACCGCGTGGTCAGCACCGCTCATGCCGAGGTCTACGCCACCGACGGCGGCATGACCACCGAGCGCTACGTCAAATATTACGAAGAGAAGGCCAAGGGTGGCTGCGGCCTGTGTATCTGCGGCGGCTCCTCTGTGGTTTCCATCGACAGCCCCCAGGGTTGGTGGAGCTCGGTGAACCTCTCCACCGACCGCATCATCCCGCACTTCCAGAACCTCGCCGATGCCGTGCACAAGCACGGCGGCAAGATCATGATCCAGATCACCCACATGGGGCGCCGCTCGCGCTGGGACGGCTACGACTGGTCGACCCTGCTGTCGCCCTCCGGCATCCGCGAGCCGGTGCACCGCTCCACCTGCAAGACCATCGAGGAGGAGGAGATCTGGCGCATCATCGGCGACTTCGCCCAGGCCGCGCGCCGGGCCAAGGAAGGGGGCCTCGACGGCGTCGAACTCTCCGCCGTGCATCAGCACCTGATCGACCAGTTCTGGAGCCCGCGGGTCAACAAGCGCGAGGACCAGTGGGGCGGCAGCTTCGAGAACCGCATGCGCTTCGGCATGGAGGTGCTCAAGGCGGTGCGCGCCGAGGTGGGCGACGACTTCGTGGTGGGCATGCGCATCTGCGGCGACGAGTTCCACCCGGACGGCCTCTCCCACGACGACATGAAGCAGATCGCCGCCTACTACGATGCCACCGGCCAAGTCGACTTCTTCGGCGTGATCGGCTCCGGCTGCGACACCCATAACACCCTGGCCAACGTCATTCCCAACATGTCCTACCCGCCGGAGCCCTTCCTGCACCTGGCGGCGGGCATCAAGGAAGTGGTCAGCGTGCCGGTGATCCACGCCCAGAACATCAAGGACCCCAACCAGGCCCAGCGCATCCTGGAAGGCGGCTATGTGGACCTGGTAGGCATGACCCGGGCGCATATCGCCGACCCCCATATCATTGCCAAGATCAAGATGGGGCAGATCGATCAGATCAAGCAGTGCGTGGGCGCCAACTACTGCATCGACCGCCAGTACCAGGGCCTGGACGTGCTGTGCATCCAGAACGCTGCCACCTCCCGGGAGTACATGGGCCTGCCGCACATCATCGAGAAGAGCGAGGGCCCCAAGCGCAAGGTGGTGGTGGTGGGCGGTGGCCCCGGTGGCATGGAGGCGGCCCGCGTCGCTGCCGAGCGCGGCCATGACGTCACCCTCTTCGAGGCCGCCGAGGCCCTGGGCGGCCAGATCACCATTGCCGCCCAGGCCCCGCAGCGCGACCAGATCGCCGGCATCACCCGCTGGTACCAGCTGGAGCTGGCTCGCCTGAATGTCGATCTGCGCCTGGGCACACGCGCCGATGAGGCCACGATCCAGGATCTGCGCCCCGATGTCGTGATTCTCGCTACCGGTGGCCAGCCTTTCCTTAGCCAGTTCCCGGAGTGGGGCTATTCGGAGAACCCCGAGGAGAGCCTGGTGGTAAGTACCTGGGACATCCTCTCGGGCAAGGTGGCCCCGGGCAAGAACGTGTTGATCTACGACGCCATCTGCGAGTTCTCCGGCGTCTCGGCGGCGGACTACCTGGCCGACAAGGGTGCCAAGGTCGAGATCGTCACCGACGACATCAAGCCGGGTGCGGCGGTAGGCGGCACCACCTTCCCCACCTATTACCGCAGCCTCTACGAGAAGGAGGTGATCATGACCTCCGACCTGATGCTGCACAAGGTCTACCGCGAGGGTAACGGCCTGGTGGCGGTGCTCGAGAACGAGTACACCGGCGCCCTGGAGGAGCGTGTGGTCGACCAGGTGGTGGTAGAGAACGGCGTGCGTCCCGACGAGGTGCTCTACTACGCGCTCAAGGAGCAGTCGCGCAACAAGGGGCAGGTGGACCTGGAGGCGCTCTACGCCATCCAGCCCCAGCCCTGCCTGAGCGAAGGCGGTGACGGCTTCCTGCTGTTCCGCCTGGGCGACTGCACCGCGCCGCGTAATACGCATGCCGCGATTTATGACGCCCTGAGGCTGTGTAAAGACCTCTGAGTTGGCGAAAGCCACCAACGGTGAGGGGCGCCGGGGGCAGGCCGTCGCGAGGGTCATTTGCCAGGGATGGCAAATGTCGCGCCCAGGGATGGGTTTACAGCGCCCTCGCAGAGGCCTGCCGCCGGTACAGCCCCGACGCCAACGCTAACGCCAAAGTCAACGGCTCCTGAGACGAGGTGAGCACCATGCTCGACACCCTCCTGCCGATACTGATCTTTTTCGCCCTGGCGCTGGCCGTGATCGGCGCCGTGCGGCGCATCCGCCTGTGGCGCCAAGGGCGGCCCGCCCAGGTCGACCTGCTGCGCGGGCTCGCCGCCATGCCGCGGCGCTACCTGGTGGACCTGCACCACGTGGTGGCGCGCGATAAAGTGATGTCCAACACCCACGTGGCCACCGCCGGCGGTTTCGTCGCGGCTGCCGTGCTGATGATCCTGGTGCATGGCCTGGGGCTCGCCAACCCGGTACTGGGCGGGCTGCTGCTGGCCGCCAGTGCGCTGATGTTCGTGGGCAGCCTGTTCGTCGCCCGCCGGCGGCGCAATCCGCCCGCACGGCTCTCCAAGGGGCCGTGGATGCGGCTGCCGAAGAGCCTGATGGCGTTTTCGTTGAGTGTCTTCCTGATCACTCTGCCGACGGTCGGGGTCCTCCCCGAAGGCACGGGTAGCGTGATCCTCGCCTTGGCGCTGGTCGCGGTGCTGACCTGGGGCCTGGGCGAGATGTTCTTCGGCATGACCTGGGGCGGGCCGATGAAGCACGCCTTCGCCGGTGCGCTGCACCTGGCCTTCCATCGCCGCCCCGAGCGCTTCGGTGAGGGCAACCGCTCCACCGGCCTCAAGGCGCTGAACCTGGACGATCCCAAGGCCCCGCTCGGCGTCGAGACGCCCAGCGACTTCACCTGGAACCAACTGCTCGGCTTCGACGCCTGCGTGCAGTGTGGCCGCTGCGAAGCGGCCTGTCCGGCCTTCGCCGCCGGTCAGCCCCTCAACCCCAAGAAGCTGATCCAGGACATGGTGGTGGGCATGGCCGGCGGCAGCGATGCCAAGTATGCCGGCTCTCCCTACCCGGACAAACCGGTCGGTGAGCACCAAGGCTCCCCCCATGGGCCGATCGTGGCGCGCGAGGGCACGGCGCTGGTTGATGCCGAAACGCTGTGGTCGTGCACCACCTGCCGCGCCTGCGTCGAGGAGTGCCCGATGATGATCGAGCACGTCGATGCCATCGTCGACATGCGACGCTTCCTGACGCTGGAGCATGGCAATACCCCCAACAAGGGCGCCGAGGTGCTCGACAACCTGATTGCCACCGACAATCCGGGTGGCTTCGATCCCGGCTCGCGGATGCACTGGGCGGCGGACCTCAACCTTCCCCTGATGCGCGACGTCGAGCAGGCGGAGGTGCTGCTGTGGCTCGGCGATGGGGCCTTCGACATGCGCAACCAGCGGACGCTCAGGGCCCTGGTGAAGGTACTGCGCGCCGCCGAGGTCGATTTTGCCGTACTCGGTAACGAGGAACGCGACAGCGGCGACGTGGCGCGGCGCCTGGGCGACGAGGCGACGTTCCAGTCGCTCGCCCGGCGCAACATCTCGACCCTGTCGCGGTACCGCTTCCAGCGCATCGTCACCTGCGATCCACACAGCTTCCACGTGCTCGGCAACGAGTACGGCGAGCTGGGTGGAGTGTATGAGGTGCGTCACCACAGCACCTACATCGCCGAACTGTATGAGGCGGGGCGCCTACACTTCGCGCCCTGGAAGGGGGGCAAGGTCACCTATCACGATCCCTGCTACCTGGGCCGCTACAACGGCGAGTACGAAGCACCGCGCAACGTACTCAAGGCGCTGGGCATCGAAGTTGCCGAGATGGCGCGCTCGGGCTATCGCTCGCGCTGCTGTGGCGGCGGCGGCGGAGCCCCGATCACCGACATTCCCGGCAAGCAGCGGATTCCCGACATGCGCATGAACGACGTGCGCGAGACGGGAGCCGAGCTGGTCGCGGTCGGCTGCCCGCAGTGCACTGCCATGCTCGAAGGCGTGGTGGATGCCAGCGCCGAAGTGCGCGACATCGCCGAGCTGGTGGCCGATGCCCTGATGGAGCGTTCCGCTGCCTCAGGTAACACCCGGGCCGCGCAGCCATCCGTCGAGGAGGTGACACCATGAGCGATATCCTGCGCCGCGATCCGCGCAAGGAGTGGATCGCCAGAAACCGCCTGCACCCCGACCATCTGAGCGTGCTGGCAGAGCTTGGCGAGGGCATGTCCGTAGCGACGGAGTGGATGGGGCCCAATGGGGTGATTCGCAAGAACCCCCATGCGGTGGGCTTCATCGGCCCCAACGGCATCAAGCGCATCGATCGCAGCGGCGCCCAACAGGGCGGCCACGCCGTTACCGGCACGGCGGAGACGAAGGACAGCCGCCGCCAGGTGACGATCGATGAGCCGGCCTTCCTGGTGTCGGTGGTGCCGGACATGCCTGGTGGACGCCTTTCCAGTCACGACCGCGACCTGCTGGGCCTGGCCCGGCAGCTGGCCGATGCCGATAGTGAGCGGCCGGGTGCGGTACTGGCAGTGGTCTTCGGCAATCATAAGGAAGAGTCATTCGACGAGGCCGGTGTCGACCGCCTGCTGCATCTCGATGACGCGCTGTTCGATGGCTATGCACCGGAAGCCCGTCTGGCGGCGCTCGCCGCCGTCGAGGCTGAACTCGCCCCGTCTCACTGGTTGCTGCCCGACTCCAAGCTGGGTGGTGCCGACCTGGGGCGGCGGTTGGCGGCACGCCTCCAGGAGCGGCCCGCCGCTGGCGTCTGGCAGATCGAGCCCGACGACGCGGCACCGCTGGGCTGGCGCTGTACCGGACGGGGTGCCGCCGGCACTAGCGATATCCAGCGCGCCCTGCCGCGTGTCGCCCTGGCGTTGCCCGAATGTGCCGAGCCGGTCTCCGAGACCCGTCATGCGGCCCGTCCGCTCGCCTTGTCGCAGCCGCTGCCTCGCCTGCTGGCGCGTATCGAAGACCTGGGCCAGGTAGCCGTCGATCCGGCTGGTGTGGCCTTGGCCGAAGCCGAATTCATCCTCTCCGCTGGCAACGGCGTCAAGGAGTGGGAGGGATTCCACCATGCCGCCAAGGTGCTGGGAGCGACCGAAGGCGCCTCGCGGGTGGCGGTGGACGATGGCTTCATGCCGCGCGACCGCCAGGTGGGCGCCACCGGCACCTGGGTCACCGCACGGGTCTACGTGGCGGTGGGCATCAGCGGTGCCATCCAGCACCTGCAGGGCATCCAGAGCTGCGAGAAGGTGGTGGCCATCAATCTCGATCCCGGATGCGACATGATCAAGCGCGCCGACCTGGCGGTGATCGGCGACTCGGCCAGTATCCTGGCAGCGCTGGTCGAGATGGTGCAGCGGCAACGAGAGGAGAAGCGTGATGCGGCCTGACATCCATGACACTGAAGCACAAGCCAACACCGCTCTCGAGGTGACCGTGCTGGTTTCGGTCGGCCGCCATCCCGTGACCGGTCGCGCGCGGCGTGCCGACCAGGATGCCCGTGGCGTGGAGCTGGCCATGTCGCTCGGCGGGGGGCGTGTCACGCTGCTGCATGCAGGAAGCCTCGACGAAGAGAGCGAGAGCGCCATGCGCGGCTACCTGGGCATGGGCTTGCCGGAACTGACCCTGGTCGAGCAGCCGTCCGGCGCCGACGTGATTCCTGCCCTGGCGAGTACGCTGAATGACGCGCAGCCACAGCTGGTGATCGCCGGTGAACGAGCCGAGCAGGGAGAGGGCTCTGGTCTGTTGCCCTATCTGCTGGCCGAGCGCATGGGCTGGCCGCTGGTCAGTGGCCTGGCCGGCGTGGAAAAGATCGAGAATGGCGTGGCTACGCTGCTCCAGGCCCTGCCGCGTGGCCAGCGCCGTCGGCTCCAGGTGCGGCTACCGGCTATCGTCACCGTCGACGCCGCCGCGGCGGCGGCTCGCCAGAGCGCCTTCGGGCCGGCCCGGCGAGGTGAGATCGAGGTCGAACCCGCCGCGGCGGTGTGGGACGAGGCCCAGGCAGAATGGAGCGTCACACCTGCCCGCAAACGCCCCAAGCGGCTCAAGATCATCAAGGCGACTTCGGCGCGGGAGCGCTTCAAGGCCGCGGCGGCCAAGGCCGAAGGCGGTAGTGGCCAGGTGCTGACCGACGTGACCCCGGAGCAGGGCGCCGAGGCGATCTTCAAGTTGCTGAAAGAAGAGGGCGTGCTTCGCTAGGCTGGTCCGAAGCACCTAACCAAAAGATGACCCCGGCCAAGGCCGGGGTCATTGCGTTGGACCCTCGCTATCCTCATGCAGCAGGCGGCACTCGGAGTTTCGCACTGGCGGTCAGCCTCTCATCGCTCGCAGCATGAATCAGTGTCTGCCTGGCTGGCATATCCCACCAACAATGACCCCGGCCAAGGCCGGGGTCATTGCGTCGGACCGTCGCTGCCTCATGCAGCAGGCGGCACTCGGAGTTTTGCACTGGCGGGCAGCCTCTCATCGCTCGTGACATGAATCGATGCTGTTCCAACTGGCTGGCATATCCCACAAACAGTGACCCCGGCCAAGGCCGGGGTCACTGTCAGGGGATGGAGAGTCGTGCGTATCAGGCCAGCTTGGCCGCCGCCAGCCCGCGCTGTTCTTCCCGCAATCCCTTCACCAGGCAGAAGGCCATGCCCAGCAGCACCAGGGTGAAGGGCAGCCCGGTAGCCACGGCACCCGCCTGCAACGCACCCAGCGCCGCGCTGCCACCGCCGTAGAGCAGAATGCCTGCGATGACACCTTCCAGCACCGCCCAGAACACGCGTTGGCCGCGGGGCGCATCGGTCTTGCCGCCGGCGGTGATGTTATCGATCACCAGCGAGCCGGAGTCCGACGAAGTGATGAAGAAGATCAGTACCAGCAGGATCGCCAGGCTGGAAGTCACAGTGGTCAGCGGCAGGTGCTCGAGCATCTGGAACATCGCCAGCGAGACGTCGCTGATGCCGTCGGCCAGGGCACCGACTCCGGCGGCCGACTGGCTCAGGGCGGTGCCGCCGAAGGCGCTCATCCACACCAGGGTAACCAGGGTCGGCACCAGCAGCACGGCAATCAGGAACTCGCGCACCGTGCGTCCACGCGAAACCCGCGCAATGAACATGCCGACGAAGGGCGACCAGGAGATCCACCAGGCCCAGTAGAACACCGTCCAGCCGTGGTACCAGGTGGTGTCGTCGCGGCCGATCCAGTTGGAGAGCGGTGCGATATGGCCGACGTAGGCCAGGGCAGTGCTCCACAGGTTGTTGACGAACAGCAGCACGCCACCGGTAACGATCACGAAGGTGAGCAGCGCCAGGGCGATCACCATGTTGATGTTGGAGAACAGCTTGACGCCGCCGTCGATACCGCGCCACACCGAGAACAGGGCCACGGCGGTGACCACCACGATGATGGCCAGTTGGGTGCCGATGGTATTGGGTATGTCGAACAGATAGTTGAGTCCACCCGCGGCCTGGGAGGCACCGAAGCCCAGTGACGTGGCCAGGCCGAAGATGGTGGCGAGCACCGCGACGATGTCGATGACGTGACCAAACCAGCCGCGCACTCGCTCACCGAGAATCGGCGTGAAGGCCGAGCGCAGGGTCAGCGGCAGGCCGCGGTTGTAGGCGAAGAAGGCCAGTGACAGCCCTACCACGCCGTAGATCGCCCAGGGGTGCAGGCCCCAGTGGAACATGGTGGCGCCGATCGCTGCGCTGGCCCCGGCCGGGGTGTGCGCTTCGGCATTGAGCGGGGTGCCGTACCAGTCGGTGTAGTAGGCTACCGGCTCGGCCACGCTCCAGAACATCAGGCCGATGCCCATGCCAGCGGCAAACAGCATGGCGAACCAGGAGAGCGTCGAGTATTCCGGCCTGGCCTGGCTGCCGCCCAGGCGAATGCGCCCCATCGGCATGGCGATCAACGCCAGGCACAGCAGCACGAAGAGGTTACCGGCGATCATGAACAGCCAGTCGAAGTGCTCGATCGACCAGCCGCGGGCCGCGGTGAGGTGGCTGTTGGCGGCGTCGGGATAGATCAGTGCGTAGAGGATGAAGCCCAGGATGGCCAGGGCTGAGAGGGGGAAGACGGGATGATGGAAGTCCATCCCCAGCACCTGGGCATTGTCCTGCCCCGGTTTGAGGATCGGTGCATCGTCATGCTTCATGGGGGATTCCTCGTGATTATTTTTGGTGTTGCGCGGGTGCCGGGCGAGATGGCGAGCCCGGGTCGGACATTGTTGGCTTCCTGGGAAGTTGGTGGTGTCGTGAAAGCGACCTGCGGTTGTCTCGAAGGACCCTGGGCATGGCGATATCACGCATGGCGACGTCGCCCTTGCGTATACGAGGTGTGCAAGGTGTGGCGTAGGCTGGCTCGGTGGCGTCTCGCCATCCCCTCGGCGCCGTGATCCAGTCCGGTCAGCCGCATAACAACGTGAAGGAGCCAGCCATGAGCCAAGCCAACCGCGGAGTCGTCTACAAGGGCCCGGGTAAGGTCGACGTCGAATCCATTCCCTACCCGGAACTCGCTCTCGGCAATCGCAAATGCGACCACGGCGTGATCCTGAAGGTGGTCACCACCAATATCTGCGGCAGCGACCAGCACATGGTGCGTGGACGCACTACCGCGCCGTCCGGCCTGGTGTTGGGCCATGAGATCACCGGCCTGGTGGTCGAGTGCGGACGCGATGTCGAATTCATCCAGCCGGGCGACCTGGTCTCCGTACCTTTCAATATCGCCTGCGGACGTTGCCGCAACTGCAAGGAAGGTCGCACAGGGATCTGTCTCAACGTCAACCCGGCGCGCCCGGGCGCGGCCTATGGCTACGTCGACATGGGTGGCTGGGTCGGTGGCCAGACCGAATACGTCATGGTGCCCTACGCCGACTTCAACCTGTTGAAGTTCCCGGACACCGACCAGGCCATGGAGAAGATCCGTGACCTGACCCTGCTCTCGGACATCTTCCCCACCGGCTTCCACGGCTGCGTGACGGCCGGCGTCGGACCGGGCAGCACCGTGTACATCGCCGGAGCCGGCCCGGTGGGCCTGGCGGCGGCGGTCTCGGCCCAACTGCTGGGGGCGGCCTGCGTCATCGTCGGCGACATGATCGAGGAGCGTCTGGCCCAGGCGCGCAGCTTCGGCTGCGAGACCATCGACCTGACCCAGGACGGCGACATGGCCGACAAGCTCGAGGCGATTCTCGGCGAGCGCGAAGTCGATGCCTTCGTCGACTGCGTCGGCTTCGAGGCGCATGCCTGTGGCTGCAACCACGGCAAGGAAGCCCCTGCCACCGTGCTCAACTCGGCAATGCAGATGACGCGTGCCGGCGGCCAGATCGGCATTCCGGGTCTCTACGTGACCGAAGACCCGGGCGCCGTCGACGATGCCGCCAAGCAGGGTGCGCTGAGCATGCGCTTCGGCCTGGGCTGGGCCAAGTCCCACTCCTTCCATACCGGCCAATGCCCGGTGATGAAGTATCACCGCCCGCTGATGCAGGCGATCCTGTTCGAGAAAGTCAAGATCGCCGACGCGGTCAACGTGCAGATAATCTCGCTGGATCAGGCACCGCAGGGTTATGCCGACTTCGACGGTGGCGCGGCGAAGAAATTCGTCATTGATCCTCACGGTAGCGTGGCCGCGTAAGGAAGAGTCCGAGCTCGCCGGCGGTGCACGCTGAAGGCGGCGCGGCGAGCTATTTCGGGCTATCGACCCTCACGGCAGCGTGGCCGCGTAAGGAAGAGCCCGAGCTCGCCGGCGGTGCACGCTGAAGGCGGCGCGGCGAGCTATTTCGGGCTATCGACCCTCACGGCTGCGTGGCCGCCTGAGCACTGGCTGGGCAAGGACTGGCCGGGTAAGCTAATGGAGGATACGACAGCCAACGGTAGCGGGAGGTGCGGGAGATGATGTTCGCCGATCTGATTGATGCGGAGGATTTCCGCGAGCGCCTGGTGGCGCTGGGCATCGACGTTCCCGCTGGTGCCGAACCCGACGAATGCGCCCGGCTGGCCGCGCAGCAGCACGCACGCAGCGCGGTACCCGGCCTGCCGGCGCTGGTCGCCGAGCTGGAAACCCAGGCCGGCGTCATGCAGCCGGAAGTGCGCGAGTCGCTCGCGCGCTACCTGCGGCCTGCCGTCGGCTAGACGCCGGGCCGAGCAGCCTTGCTGTGAAGATGAGTGAAACGAATCGCCCCCGGCCAAGGCCGGGGGCGATCGTTTGCGGTCGGGGGAAACGAGAGGCTTAGCCGCCTACCAGCTGCAGGTGCGGTGCGCTGCGGCCCAGGTTCTCCTGCATCCGCTCGCTGTACCAGTCGATGAAGTCGATCACGCCGAACTCGTAGGTCTCCGAGTAGGGGCCCGGCTGATAGGCCTTGGAGTTGATGCCGCGCTGGTTCTCCTCGGCCAGGCGCTTGTCCTGGGCGTTGGTGGCGTCCCAAACCCGGCGCATTTCATCGGGGTTATAGTCGACGCCCTCCACGGCATCCTTGTGCACCAGCCACTTGGTGGTCACCAGCGTCTCCTGCGGACCCAGCGGCAGCACGCGGAACACGATGGAGTGATCGCCCATGAAGTGGTTCCAGGAGTTGGGCAGGTGCAGGATGCGCAGCGAGCCCATGTCGGGGCTGGTCAGCCGACCCATCAGCTTGCGGCAGGCAGGCTTGCCGTCCATGGTCATGGAGACCACGCCATTCAGCAGCGGTGTGCGGGTCAGCCGGTTGCGCTTGCCAAAGCGCTTGAGCTGCCAGGGCACCTGCTGCTCATCCCAGTCGGCCTGTTTCTTCGCTACCAGCGCCTTGTAGGCCGGTGTGGCGCGGGGGTCGTCGGTGTCGTCGAACTCCTGCAGCGAGTTGAGCAGCTCCGGGTGGGAGCCGTTGCAGTGGTAGCACTCGCGGTTGTTCTCGATCACCAGCTTCCAGTTGGCCTGCTCGACGATGCTCGACTCCACGGCGACCTTGACGTTGTCCATCTCGTAGGGCTCGAGGTAGTGCTCCAGGGTGACCAGGAAGTCATCGATGGCCGGCGGTTGTTCAGCCAGGCTGATGAAAATGAAGCCACCACCGGTGCGTACGTGGACCGGCTTGAGGCCGTAGGCGCCAAGGTCGAAGTTCTCGCCCATGTCGCTGCCGGCGAACAGCAGGCGACCGTCGAGCTCGTAGGTCCACTGGTGGTAGGGGCAGACCAGCTTGGCGACCTTGCCCTTGTCGCTGACGCATAGCCGCGAACCGCGGTGGCGGCAGACATTATGAAAGGCATGGATCGTGCCGCCGTCGCCGCGCACCAGGATGATCGGGTTGTCGCCGACCTGCAGGGTCATGTAATTGCCCTTGGCGGGAATCTCGCAGGTCATGCCGGCGAACAGCCACTCCTTGCCGAAGATCTCCTGCATGTCCAGGGCGAACAGGCGGGCATCGTTGTAGAAGGGCTGGGGCAGCGAGAAGTTGCGCGTGCGCTCGGCAAGCATCTTGGCGGTTGCCTGACGCGCCGGATCCAGGGGGTCGTCCAGGGGGGCCGGGGAGAGTGTGTCCATGGAAACTTCCTCATTACTGGCCGCGTCTGCGGCATCGGTCGGATTGTTGGTGTTGATGTCGTCAGGGATTCGGCGTCGTCATTGTGTGGGTGCCGGGGTACGAATACGGCGAGTGTGGATCAGCCGCCGGGCGCCCAGTTGTCTGCCGGCGACAAACATGAGTGCAGGCGCGACGCGTGGAGGAAGAAAAGAGACGCCCGGTGGGAGTCATGGGCATGCCCGTGTCGCAGTCAGGCAAGTCGAAGCCTTGCTGCCTGGCGCAAAATTCGTTCAACGGCAGGCGGTGTTCCGCAGTCGGAGCCTTCCACGCTGATCAATGCCAGGCGACTCGACATGACCATGAACTTTCTCAACCCCGTCACGACCCAGACCTGGACCAACGGCCGCCACCTGGTGCGCTGCGTCAAGGTGATCCAGGAAACCTGGGACGTTCGTACCTTCTGCTTCATGGCCGAGCAGCCGGTGCTGTACTTCTTCAAGCCGGGGCAGTTCGTGACCCTGGAGCTGGAGATCGATGGCGAGCCGATCATGCGCTCCTACACGATCTCCAGTTCGCCATCGGTTCCCTACAGCTTCTCGATCACCGTCAAGCGGGTGCCCGGCGGCAAGGTTTCCAACTGGCTCCACGATAACCTCAAGTCGGGTGACGAGCTGGCGGTGCACGGCCCGGTAGGCAACTTCAACGCCATCGACTACCCGGCGGAGAAGATCCTGATGCTCTCCGGCGGCGTGGGCATTACCCCCTTGATGTCCATGGTGCGCTGGTACTTCGATACCAATGCCGCCGTGAACATCGAGTTCGTGCACAGCGCGCGCACCCCCAAGGACATCATCTATCACCGCGAGCTGGAGCACATCTTCTCGCGCATTCCCGAGTTCAAGCTGCATATCGTCTGCGAGCGCAGCGACGAGATGGGTGAGGCCTGGGCCGGCTACCGGGGGTATCTGACCCAGCAGATGCTGGAGCTGATGGCCCCCGACTTCCTGGAGCGGGAGATCTTCTGCTGCGGCCCTACGCCCTACATGAATGCCGTCAAGCATCTCCTCAAGGACAACGGCTTCGACATGAGCCGCTACCATGAGGAGTCCTTCGGTGCCACGCCGCTCGATGTGAAGGAAGAGGCGCTCGAACTCGCCGAGATCGCCGGCGCCGAGGAGCCGGATCTCGCCGAAGCGTTGGAGGTGGAGTTCAGCGCCAGCGGCAAGAGCGTGCGCATCCAGCCGGGCGAGACGGTGCACGCCGCCGCAGCCAAGCTGGGCCTGCATATTCCCAAGGCCTGCGGCATGGGTATCTGCGGCACCTGCCGGGTACCGCTGGCCTCCGGCCAGGTGGACATGGAGCACAACGGCGGCATTACCGACGAGGATATCGCCGAGGGCTACATTCTCTCGTGCTGCAGCAAGCCGCTCGGCAACGTGGTGGTCGAGTTCTGATGCCTGACCGGGACTCAGCCCCGCTGGGTTTCGTCGAACAGCTCTCCGACGCTGCATACCTCGCCGCAGCGATTCGGTGAGTAGCCGGGCAGCTCGCTGACGGCTTGCAGGAACGGCTCGCTGCGGATCATCTCGAGCAGGCGCTTGACGCTGGGGTCGGTGAGGCTCCGGCGCTGGCATACCAGTAGGTAGTGCTCATGGGCCAGCGGCAGGAAGGCCAGGCCGAACTGATGGGCGGCGGCCTCGACGCCGAAGCCGACATCGGCCATACCGGCGGCGATGTAGGCGGCCACGGCGGAGTGGGTGTACTCCTCGAGTTCGAAGCCCGGGATGCGCTGGGACGAGAGTCCGGCGTCGCGCAGCAGGATATCGAGCAGCGCCCGGGTACCCGACTCCTTCTGGCGGTTGATGAAGCGCACGTCACCGCGTGACAGGTCGGCCAGGCCGGCGATGCCCTTGGGGTTGCCCGGCCTCACCATGAGCCCCTGGCAACGGGTGATGAAACGAATGATGCAGTGGCTGCGCGGCCGTAGCTGGCGACGGTAGCCTTGCATTAGTGGGCCGCGGGTCGCCGAGGTCGGCATGTGGTAGCCGGCCACGTCGCAGGCGCCGCGGTTGAGCGCGGCAAGCGCCTCCTGGGGGCTGCAGTACTGCAGGTCGAGCTGGAAGTCGCTGGCGAACCGGGGCAGCAGCGCCACTGCATAGCCGTGGCTGGCATGCATGCGCAGCACCGGTTCGACGCCCTCGAACAGCTGTTGCAGCTCGAGATTGAGCTCCGAGCCCAGGCTCTCGAGCTGCGGGCCGAGCCGGGCGGACACCCGCTGGCGAGCCCACAGCAGCTTGTCGCCCAGCGGCGAGAGCCGTGCGCCGCGCCCCTTTTGCATTTCCACCAGCGTGGCGCCGAAGAAGTCTGCCCACTTGTTGAGCAGATTCCAGGCGTGGCGGTAGGAGATGCCTGCCTCGGCGGCAGCCTCGGTCAGTTTGCCGCTGCGATGGATGCCCTGAAGCAGCCCGAACAGCTGTGGATCCAGGCGGTTACCCGCCTCGTCGGTGAAGGACCAGGCCGGCTCGATTCGAATGCGTTTCATATGCTGTGTTTTTCATATTTCGAAACGGGAGCAGTGCTGCTACTTTCACAAGTACGTACAAGTACGCACGAGTAAGTGATACTACAGGCACTCTATCCAATATATGCACTGTAGTACATAACCAGACCGTAACCAGCAGCTTCGAACGTACCGGCGCAAGCAAGCGCGCCATACGTTCGCTTCGAGGCCAGGCCATGCTCAACAGCACCTTCCAACCGTGGACCCCCCAACTGGTTCGGGACGAGATCGACGCCCTGAAGCACAAACCCGGGGCTCTGCTTCCCATCCTGCATGCGATCCAGGACCGCTGCGGCTACGTGCCGCGCGAGGCGGTACCGATCATCGCCGAATCGCTGCAGCTGACCCGTGCCGAGGTGCACGGCGTGATCAGCTTCTATCACCACTTCCGCAGCGTGCCACCGGGGCGCCATGTGCTGCAGATCTGCCGCGCCGAGGCATGCCAGGCGCGCGGCGCGCGGATGCTGGAGAGTTACGCACGGGAGACGCTCGGCATCGACTACCACCAGACCACCGCCGACCGCGAGATCACCCTGGAGCCGGTCTACTGCCTGGGCAACTGTGCCTGCGGCCCGTCGGTGCGCATCGGCGACCGCATCCACGGCCGGGTCACGCCCGAAAAGCTCGATCTTCTGGTCGACGAGATGACTACCCAAGTGCTGGAGGTGAGCTGATGGGCATCAGGATCTTCGTTCCCCGCGAAACCACGGCGCTCGCGCTCGGTGCCGACGAGGTTGCCGCACGCATCGAGGCGGAGGCGGCCGCTCGTGGCGCCGAGATCGAGCTGGTACGCAACGGCTCGCGCGGGTTGTTCTGGCTGGAGCCGCTGGTCGAGGTCGAGACCGCTGGCGGACGCATCGCCTATGGGCCGGTGGAACCTGGCGACGTGTCCGGCCTGTTCGACGCCGGCCTGCTCGAAGGCGACGAGGCATCGTCGCTTTGCCAGGGGCCGGCCGAGTCGATTCCCTACCTGCAGGCCCAGCAGCGCCTGACCTTCTCGCGCATCGGCGTCACCGATCCGCTCTCCATCGACGATTACCGCGCTCATGACGGTTTCCGTGGCCTGGAGCAGGCGCTTTCGCTCTCGCCCCAGGCCATCGTCGATGAGGTCAAGACCTCCGGTTTGCGTGGTCGCGGTGGGGCGGCGTTTCCCACCGGCATCAAGTGGCAGACCGTGCTCGATGCTCCTGCCGAACAGAAGTACATCGTCTGCAATGCCGATGAGGGCGACTCCGGTACCTTCGCCGATCGCCTGGTCATGGAGTGCGATCCTTACCTGTTGATCGAGGGCATGGCCATCGCCGGTCTCGCCGTGGGTGCCACCCAAGGCTACGTCTACCTGCGTTCGGAATACCCATTGGCCCACGAAATCTTCGATGAGGCGATTGCCCGCGCCGAGGCCGCCGGCTATCTCGGCGCCGATATCCTCGGCAGCGGGCGGCGCTTCGATCTCGAGGTGCGACTCGGTGCCGGCGCCTACATCTGCGGCGAGGAAACCTCGCTGCTCGAGAGCCTCGAGGGCAAACGCGGCATGGTGCGCTTCAAGCCGCCGCTGCCGGCGCTCGAGGGGCTGTTCGGCCAGCCCACCGTGGTCAACAACGTGCTGTCGCTGGCCGCGGTGCCCTTCATCCTCAGCCGCGGCGGGCAAGCCTATGCCGACTACGGCATGGGCCGCTCGCGGGGCACCCTGGCGCTGCAGCTGGCCGGCAACGTCAAGCGCGGCGGGCTGGTGGAACTCGCCTTCGGTACCACCCTGCGCAAGCTGATGGAGGATTTCGGTGGCGGTACCTTCAACGGACGGCCGCTGCGCGCGGTACAGGTAGGCGGTCCGCTGTGTGCCTACCTGCCCGAAAGCCAGTGGGACCTGCCGCTCGACTACGAGGCCTTCGCCGCAGTGGGTGCGGGGGTCGGCCACGGCGGTGTGGTGATGTTCGACGACACGGTGGACATGGCCGAGCAGGCACGCTTCGCCATGGAGTTCTGCACGGTGGAGTCCTGCGGCAAGTGCACCCCCTGCCGCATCGGCGCGGTGCGCGGCGTCGAGGTGATCGATCGCATCCGCGCGGGCGACAACCGCGAGGCCAATCTCGAGCTGCTCGCCGACCTGTGCGAGACCATGGTGGACGGCTCCCTCTGTGCGATGGGCGGCATGACGCCCTTCCCCGTGCAGAGCGTGATGAAACACTTTCCCGAAGACCTGCAGCGCGACGCGCAGCAGCGTTGAGCGGGAGGAGGTACGACATGTTGCACTATTACGACCCCAAGCACGTTTCACCGGAGCGCGACTACGGTACCCCGGCGCGGCTCTCCGAGACGCTCGTCACCCTCGAGATCGACGGCACCGAGATCACCGTGCCCGAGGGCACCTCGGTGCTGCGCGCCGCGGCACTCGCCGACATCAACATTCCCAAGCTGTGCGCCTCGGACAACCTCGAGGCGTTCGGTTCCTGCCGCCTGTGTGCAGTGCAGATCGAAGGCAGGCGCGGGTTGCCGGCCTCTTGCACTACGCCGGTCGAGGCCGGCATGCAGGTCACCACGCAGAACGCGCGGCTGGCCAAGCTGCGGCGCAACGTGATGGAACTCTACATCTCCGATCACCCGCTGGATTGCCTGACCTGCCCGGCCAACGGCGACTGCGAGCTGCAGGACATGGCCGGTGCGGTGGGCCTGCGTGAGGTGCGCTACGGCTTCGATGGCGACAACCACCTGGCGGCCGAGACCGACGACTCCAACCCCTACTTCAGCTTCGACCCCAGCAAGTGCATCGTCTGCTCGCGCTGCGTGCGCGCCTGCGAGGAGGTGCAGGGCACCTTCGCCCTGACCATCGAGGGGCGCGGCTTCGAGTCCAAGGTCGCCGCCGGGCAGAGCGAGGCGTTCATGGATTCCGAATGCGTCTCCTGCGGTGCCTGCGTGCAGGCCTGTCCGACCTCGACGCTGATGGAAAAATCGGTGATCGAGCAGGGCCAGCCGGAACACAGCGTGGTCACCACCTGCGCCTATTGCGGCGTTGGTTGCTCGTTCAAGGCCGAGATGCAGGGCGATCGGGTGGTGCGCATGGTGCCGTACAAGGGCGGCGACGCCAACCACGGCCACTCCTGCGTCAAGGGCCGCTTCGCCTTCGGCTACGCCACCCATCCGGACCGGCTCAAGACGCCGATGATCCGCGAGTCGATCGACCAGCCCTGGCGCGAGGTGGGCTGGGAAGAGGCGATCGCCTTCGCCGCCGAGCGGCTCAAGGCGATCCAGGCGAAATACGGCCGCGAGAGCGTCGGCGGCATCACCTCGTCGCGCTGCACCAACGAGGAGACCTACCTGGTGCAGAAGCTGGTGCGTGCGGCATTCGGCAACAACAACACCGATACCTGCGCCCGGGTGTGTCATTCGCCCACGGGCTTCGGCCTCAAGGCGACCCTGGGCGAGTCCGCCGGCACCCAGACCTTCGATTCGGTGATGAAGGCCGATGCCATCGTGGTCATCGGCGCCAACCCCACCGACGCCCACCCGGTGTTCGCCTCGCAGATGCGTCGTCGCCTGCGTCAGGGCGCCGAGCTGATCGTCGTCGACCCGCGTCGCATCGACCTGCTCAAGACGCCGCATCATCACGGTGCCCAGCATCTTGCCCTGCGCCCCGGCACCAACGTGGCAATGGTCAACGCCCTGGCCCACGTGGTGATCAGCGAGGGGCTGGAAGACCGTGAGTTCATCGCCAAGCGCTGCGATGAGTCGGGTTACCTGGCCTGGCGCGAGTTCATTCTCGACGAGCGTCACTCGCCCGAGAACGTCGAGGCGATTACCGGCGTGCCCGCCGAGCAGGTGCGCCGTGCCGCGCGCACCTACGCCAACGCAGCCAATGGCGCGATCTACTACGGTCTCGGCGTCACCGAGCACAGCCAGGGCTCGAGCATGGTGATGGGTATCGCCAACCTGGCGCTGGCCACCGGCAACATCGGCCGCGAGGGCGTGGGCGTCAACCCGTTGCGCGGGCAGAACAACGTCCAGGGCTCCTGCGACATGGGCTCTTTCCCCCACGAGCTGCCGGGCTATCAGCACGTCGGCGACCTCGCCGTGCGCGAACGCTTCGAGGCGGCCTGGGGCGTGGCCATCGACGACGAGCCGGGGCTGCGCATCCCCAATATGTTCGATGCCGCCGTTGCCGGCGACTTCAAGGCGCTCTACGTGCAGGGCGAGGACATCGCCCAGTCCGATCCCAATACCCAGCACGTGGAGCAGGCGCTGCGCTCGCTGGAGTGCCTGATCGTGCAGGACATCTTCCTCAACGAGACGGCCAAGTTCGCCCATGTGCTGCTGCCGGGCTCCTCCTTCCTGGAGAAGGACGGCACCTTCACCAACGCCGAGCGGCGCATCAACCGGGTGCGCAAGGTGATGCCGCCGCTGGCCGGCAAGCAGGACTGGGAAGTGACCGTGGACCTGTCCAATGCGCTGGGCTACCCCATGCACTACGACCACCCGGCGCAGATCATGGACGAGATCGCCAGCCTCACGCCGAGCTTTACCGGCGTCAGCTACGCGCGGCTCGACGAACTGGGCAGCATCCAGTGGCCGTGCAACGAGGAGCACCCGGAAGGCATGCCGACCATGCACATCGAGGACTTCCCCATCGGCCTCGGTCAGTTCGCCATCACCGACTACATCGCCAGCGAAGAGCGCTCCAACCGCCGCTTCCCGCTGCTGCTCACCACCGGGCGCATCCTCTCCCAGTACAACGTCGGCGCCCAGACCCGGCGCACCGACAACCAGGCCTGGCACGACGAGGACGTGCTCGAGCTGCACCCCGCCGACGCCGAGCTGCGCGGTGTGCGCGAGGGCGACTGGGTCGGCATCACCAGCCGCGCCGGCCAGACGGTACTGCGCGCCCGGATCAGCGACCGCATGCCGCCGGGGGTGGTCTACACTACCTTCCACCACCCGGGCAGCGGAGCCAACGTGATTACCACCGACAGCTCCGACTGGGCGACCAACTGTCCGGAGTACAAGGTGACCGCCGTGCAGGTCGAGAAGGTCAGCCAGCCGTCTGCCTGGCAGCGTCAGTTCCAGAGCTTCGACCGGCTGCAGCTCGAGCTGCTGCGCGGTGGCAAGGGCGAAGCGGGCACGAGCAGGCCCTCTGCGGAGCGTGCGAATGAGTGACGACCACAGCCGCTGCCTGGCCCCGGTGGATGTGCGCCGGGGAGGTGGCGGCGCCGAGCGGTTGGAGGACAGCATCGCGGTTGAGACCCCGGTGGCGCTGGTCTACAACGGCATTTCCCATGCCGTGATGATGGCCACGCCCGCCGACCTGGAGGACTTCGCCCTCGGCTTCAGCTTTACCGAGGGGATCCTCGAGGCGCCCGAGGAGCTCTACGGTATCGAGGTGCGGGCGGAGGTCGCCGGCATTGCCGTGCACCTCGATATCGCTGCCCAGCGCTTCATGGAACTCAAGCAGCGTCGCCGTAGCCTGGCCGGACGCACCGGCTGCGGCCTGTGCGGTACCGAGTCGCTGGAACAGGCGATCCGTCCGGTCCCCCGGGTCGAAGATGCGCCCGTGGTGGCTGACGGCGCCATTCAGCATGCCCTGGAGGCGCTGCGCTGGCACCAGCCGCTGCAGCGCGAGACCGGCGCCACCCACGGCGCCGCCTGGTGCGACCTCGACGGGCAGGTGCAGCTGGCGCGCGAGGACGTCGGCCGCCATAACGCCCTGGACAAGTTGATCGGCGCCATGCTGCAGCGTCGTTGCGATCCGCGTCACGGCTTCGTGCTGGTCTCCAGCCGGGCCAGCTACGAGATGGTGCAGAAGTGTGCCAGTGCCGGCATCGGCTGCCTGGTTGCGGTATCGGCGTCCACCTCGCTTGCCATCGAGCTGGCACGCCAGGCCGGCCTGATGCTGGTCGGCTTCGCCCGCCCGGGGCGCCATGTCATCTATCATCAGCCGGCCGCCGAGACAGCGCCGGCATTCCATGCCAGCGGAGGTTGATACCGCCATGAGCCGCAGCCAGCTCGACACCTTGATCCACATGGTGAATCAGATCGCCATCAACAATGCGCATTACGGCGACGCCGCCGAGCGCATCCATACCCACCTGAAGAAGTTCTGGGCTCGCAGCATGAAGCGCCAGATCGTCGACTACCTGCAGCAGGACGGCAGCCAGCTCTCGCCCCTGGCCAGGCAGGCCATCGAGCGGCTGGCGCAAAGCCAGGGAGAGGTTCGGTCGGAGAGCGCCTGAACCGGCGGGTTCACGCTTTTCAACGATACCAGGCGCCTCCCTCTTTCGCCTTAACTCCCCTGTGCTATATTCATCCCATGCGTCTCATGGCCCGGCCGGTGGCCGTGCCGACGGGCCATGGGCCCGAGCAAAGGCCAACTTCGGAGCGCCGCATAGCGCTCTTTCAAACCCTTGCCATGCGAAGCAGCCGTCGAAGGGAATCGTGCCATGACCATCGTGGCGCGGGCCACGGCAGGCCTCATGAATAACCGATCGGCTCAAAGCCGACGCCATAACGCTACTACGCACGGGGCAGGGGCTCATGAACAGGGCATTCTTCCAGGCTGCCGCCTTGACGGCAGGCTTCTTCACGTTCGGGTCGGCGGCACAGGCCAACATTCCCGATTCTTCCCACGAACTCGATGGCATGCTGGCCGGCCAGCCAACGCTGTGGCAGGTTCTGGATGCGGTTGCCATGCCCGAGGGGCTGACGGCCGACGAGGTCTGGCTTAGCATCGATCTGCGCAACCGTCAGGTGCGAGTGCTACGCGGCGAGACCGAGATCAAGCGCATCGAGCACCTCGCCTTCGGTGCCGGCGGCGCGGCGCCGCTGCGGGCCAAGGGCAGCTCGATGACGCCGCTGGGCGAGTTCCGCGTCGACCGCATCAATCGCGCCTCGCGCTTCGGCCTGTTCTTCGGCTTCGACTATCCCAACGCCCAGGTCGCCGAGGAAGCGCTGCAAAGCGGCAAGATCACGCTGCAGGAGTATTGGTACATCGAGGAGTACCGCGCGCGTCACGGCCGCGCGCCGCACACCACCTCGCTGGGCGGATTGATCGGCATCCACGGCCTGGGGCAGGGCGACCCCGACGTGCACCGGAGTTTCGACTGGACCGAAGGCTGCGTGGCGGTCAGCAACGAGGAGATTCGTGCGCTGGACCCGTGGTTGAGGATCGGTACGCGGGTGGTGATAAAGGGCTGAGACAGGCGGGAGCTGGCGGAAGAGCGTGGGAGTCGAACCCACCAGGGACCGCTGGCAGCCCCTGCCAGATTTGAAGTCTGGCCGCCCCACCGGGGGTCGATCCTCTTCCTTGAGCGGCTTCTCGTGACAGGACCCGTGCCAGGGCCAGGTTGCCCTATTGCCACATGTCGGCGTTGCGTATTACGCGCTCGTCACCGACGCGGCGCGTGTAGCCTACCCTATCAAAGAATTCGAGAATGTGAATGGCCAGCTTGCGGCCGGTGCCGATGCGGTCGCGAAAGGCGGCGGCACGTATCCGGCCGTGTTCCTGCTGCAACGTCTGCACGATGGTGGCCATCTCGGTCACCGTTTCGGCCGTATAGAAATGATCGCGGCGTACCTGGTAGAGCCGGCCGAGGCGGGCGCAGGCGATGAGTACTTCGCGGATACGCGCTTCGTCGAGGCTTGCTTCGCCAAGGCTTTCACTTGCGGCCAGGTCGCGCACTCGCGGCGGCTGGAAGGGCGCCGTGGCGATGTGCGTCTCGAGCTGCCGCCACAGCGTTTCGTCGGCTTCGCTTAGCGTGGCGCAGTGGCCGGGCAGGGCGACGAAGGGGCCATGGGCAGCTAGAGCGCCACGCTCGATCAGCCGCTCGATCAGCTCTCGGCTTATTGCTTCGGGCAGTTGGGGGATGGTCTGTCGCGCCAACCGGCCGCGCTCGGTGCCGAGCATCGAGGGCTCGCGTTCATGATTGTCTGCCACGGTTTCGACTAGCCGGTCCTGTAACGCCGTGATGGTCTCGGCGGAGAAGGCGCGGCTCTCCTCCCGGCTCTCCAGCATCTCTCCCCCCAGTGCCGCGACCGACTCGACCAGAGCCTCCAGGGTAGCGTTGGCATTACGAGCCAGAGCACGTAGGTCGACGCCCTCGGGCCGCAGGCGCAGTCCCATCTTCAGCGCCGGGCCCAGGTCGAGCGGTGCGGTGGCGGTGCACTCGGCCAGCGCGGCCAGCCAGGCGAGCCGCTCGGGACGTCGCTGGCCGCGGCGCGGCGGGTCGCCTTCGAGCACCACGCCGCCACCCAGCGTCACGCCCGCGCCGGGGTTGCGGATCACGAAGCGGTCGCCCAGGCAGGCGTGGACTGGCTCCTCGAGCACCAGCTGGCCCAGCATGCGTGCACCGGGGGCGAGATGCTGGCCTTCCAGCAGCGATACGCGGCCGCTGTAGCGGGCTACACCCAGATGAACATGCACTGGCGACCAGTGCTTGAGCGAATGGGCAGTGTCGAGCAAGCGCAGGTCGACGTCGAAGCGCTTGAACAGGGGTGTTTCCAGGGCCTCAGCCACTACCCAGTCGCCACGGCGCACGACGTCGCGGCTGACGTCGGCGCCGGCCAGGTTGATCGCCACGCGGTCGCCTTGGCGAGCGTGGCCGCTTTCGCGATGCTGGCGGCGCAGGCTGCGCACCCGCGGCGTAATACCGGAGGGCTCCAGGCGTACTGCGTCGCCCTGCACCACGCGGCCGGCTAGCGCTGTGCCGGTCACCACCAGCCCGGCGCCGCTCTTGGTGAAGACACGATCGACGATGAGTCGAAAGCCCCCCTGAACAGGCGCATCGCGCTGCCTGGAGGCCAGGGTCCAGAGGTGGTCGCGCAGGGTTTCCACGCCTTCACCCGTTTGGTTCGACACCTCATGAACGGGGGCGCCGGCCAGCGGCGTGCCGGCCAGCAGAGCATGGATCTCCTCGCGTACCTGGTACCTGCGTGCGGCGTCGACCCGGTCGATCTTGGTCATGGCCACCAGGCCGTGGTCGAGCCCCAGCAGGGTAAGGATCTGGAGGTGTTCGAGCGTCTGCGGCATCACGCCGTCGTCGGCGGCTACCACCAGCAGCACCGTATCGACGCCGGCACTGCCCGCCACCATATGGTGCAGGAAGCGCACGTGGCCGGGCACGTCGACGAAGCCGAGCTCGAGGCCCGCAGCCACCTCGGGGTAGGCGAAACCGGGCTCGATGGTGAGCCCGCGCGCCTTCTCCTCCTTCAGCCGGTCGGTGTCGATACCGGTGAGCCGGTGGATCAGGGCGGTCTTGCCGTGGTCGACGTGGCCGGCGGTACCGACGATCACGGCTGCTCTCCCTCGTCCTGCCGCGTGGCGGCGTGGTAGAGGCCGGGCAGCTCAGCGAGCTGATCGAGGAAGGCCGCTTCATCGGAAGCCTCGGCCAGGCAGCGCAGGTCGAGCTGCAATGCGCCGTCACCGATTCGCCCGATCACCGGGCGCGGCAGTTGACGCAGGGCGGCCTCCAGGCGGCGCAGCTCACGCTCGCGCTGGCGTCGTTGCCCGGCCTGGGAGCGCCATACCAGCGCCCGGCTGGGCAGGCGGTCCACCGGCAGCGAACCGCTGCCGAGCTGGCTGGCGCAGGGCGTCAGCGTCACCTCGAAGTCGGCCAGCAGTTCACGCACACGGGGCAGCAGACGCTCGCCGGTGGCGGCGATCTCCGCCTCGGGCCGGGCCAGCAGCGCCAGGGTGGGGATGTCGCGCTCGGGGGTGTCGCTGTCGCGGTAGAGGCGCAGGGTTGCCTCCAGGGCGGCCAGGGTCAGCTTGTCCAGGCGCAGGGCGCGCTTGAGCGGGTGACGCTTGATGGTGGTGATGGCTTCACGGCGACCAACGATGATGCCGGCCTGGGGGCCGCCCAAGAGCTTGTCGCCGCTGAAGGTGACCACGTCGGCACCGGCAGCGATGGCATCGCCCGGCTGCGCCTCGTAGGGCAGGCCGAGGGCGGCGAAGTCGGTCAATGCGCCGCTGCCCAGGTCGACCAGCAAGGGAAGGTCATGGGCGTGGGCGATCTCGGCCAGCTGTGCCTCCGGCACGCTCGCGGTGAAGCCGGTGATGGCGTAATTGGAGGTGTGTGCCTTGACGATAAGCCCGGCGTGCTCACCGATGGCATTCTCGAAATCATGCGGGTGAGTGCGGTTGGTGGCGCCGACTTCGCGTAGCCGGCAGCCGGCAGCCGGCGGCCTGCATGATGTCCGGCATGCGGAAGGCTCCGCCGATCTCGATCAGCTCGCCGCGGGAGATCAAGGCCTCACGGCCGGCACCCAGTGCGCCCAGGGCCAGCAGCACGGCGGCGGCGTTGTTGTTGACTACGGTGGCCGCCTCGGCGCCGGTCAGCTCGCATAGCAGGTCCTCGACCAGGCGGTCCCGGTCGCCGCGTCTGCCGCTGTCGAGCTCGTACTCCAGCGCCACCGGCTGCCTTGCGGCTTCCGCCATGGCTTCGATGGCCGCTTCGGCGAGCGTGGAGCGCCCGAGGTTGGTGTGGATCACCGTGCCGGTGAGATTGAATACCGTGCGACTGGCGGGGCGCGCCAGTTCGGCCATCCGCGCCACGGTACGCTCGGCCAGGGTCTCGGCGCTGGGTACGGTGGTTGCGGCGCGTGCCAGGTGGTCGCGCGTCTGATCGAGGATTTCGCGCACGGCGCGACGGGTGAGGCGATGACCGAATCGCTGGCGAGCCGCTTGCACGGTGGGATGAGCCAGCAGTGTGTCCACCGCGGGCAGGCTGCGTCGAACGTCCATTGTCGTCTTCATGTCCGTGCCGGAATCGGGGATCCCCTATGGCATAGCATGTCGGGCCGGGGCGCGTCCAACGGGTGGCGTCAGCCCTCGACGATCAGCAGCGGGTTGAAGCCGCTGCGGCGGTAGTCGTCCTCTTCGCCGAGCAGCAGGTCGAGCGTCAGGCTGGCCAGGTCGTCGGCCAGCGGCTCGACGTCGGCATCCAGGGCGCGTGGAAAGAGCTTGAGGTAGCTGGCGCAGTCGCCGCAGGCCTCGGCCTGGGCCACCGAGACGCTCTCTTCGTCGCCATCCCCAGCTTCAGGTGCCAGACTGAGGTAGTCGAGCTTGCCGCTCTGCTCGCACACGCTGCAGATGGAGCGCTCCAGGTACCACTGGGTGGCACACAGGCCGCACTGCAGGTAGCGTACCCCGCTACTCTGCGGGTCGGTCTCGATCACGCTGGCCACCGGCGGCGAACCGCAGCTGGGACACAGCGTGCGCACTTCGCCGCTGGGCCGCCCCGGGGCCTGGGGCAAAGTGTGTACCAGGCGCAGCCAGGCCACCTGCAGGGCGGCGGCCACCAGTGGCATCAGGCCGCGTGTCCGCGCCTCGCCGGCCTCGCCCGCCAGCACCTGGCGGGCCAACTGCCTGAGCGATTTCTCCGGCAGATCGCGCAGGGCGGCGAGCAGCGGGCGCTGGGCCTCGCCGACGTGCAGCTCCAACGCACCGAGCAGGGCCTCGAGCTCGCTGGGCAGGTCGATGTCGTCCTGCAGTGCCTGCACGTTGAGCGGCGGCATGCCGTGCTCGAGGGCCAGGGCGAAGGCCTCCGGCTCGGGCTGCCAGCCCGGCCTGGCCCGCTCCAGGGCGGCCTGCTGGGCCGTGGCCAGTTGGGCCATGAAGGTGAGGAACTCACCCAGCGGCTCGTTCTGCTCGGCGAGTGCCTGCAGGCGCCGGGCGCGGCGGGCGAAGTGGTCTTCGGCGGGCAGCCGGACCTCGGGCGGATGCATGACCCCCGTGGGGGCGTTGCCGAAAGGGTGTGTCACGGCGTCTCCTGTCCGCTGTGGTCATGGCGACGGCTGATCTCGCGCTGCTTGCGCTCTTTCTTCATCTCCTCCTCGTACCACAGGTCGTGGTGGTGGCGTGCCCAGGCCTTGCTGACCCGGCCGCGAATCATGGCCTGGAACGAGCCCTTGACCCAGATGCCCGAGTAGATGTGGATGATCAGGGTAATGATGGCGAGAAAGGCGAGGTAGGCATGACCCATCGAGGCCAGCCGGCGCAGGGTGATGGGCATCGCCTCGCCGACCAGGGGCTGCCAGATCATCACGCCGCTGATCAGCAGCAGGACGATGCAACCCAGCATGATCCAGTACACCAGCTTCTGCCCGGCGTTGTTCTTGCCCACCGGCGGCAGCTTCTCGTCGCGGTTGGCCAAGACGTCGTTGATCTGCTTGAGCCACTGGATGTCATGGCGGCGTATCAGGCTCTCCTTGAAGAAGCGAATCGCCATGATCACGAATATCAGCGCCATGAACAGGCCGATCCAGGGGTGCAGGATGCGGGTCATGGTCGGCCCGCCGAACAGTCCCGTCAGCGACCAGAAGAAGGGGTGGAAGAACGGCAGCCCGCTGAGTACCAAGAGCACGAAGCTGATCGCCACCAGCCAGTGAGTGAGGCGCTCTCCCAGGCTGTAGCGCCGCAGATGCGGGTCGGATTTGGCAAGGCTCATGGCCGTCCCTCACTTTTGATCTGCTCTTCTCCGGCCTCCCGCTCTCTCTGGCGGGCTTCGTCGTCACGCACCGCCTGCTCGTCCTCCTCGCCGTACTCCTTGGGCCCGGCGGTGACGTAGTGGAAAAAGCCGGTCAGGGCGGCCAGGCCGATCGCCGCCGAGGCCAGCGGCTTGGTCACGCCCTTCCAGGCGCTGACCATGGGGCTGATGCTCGGGTCCTCCGGCAGGTCGCTGTAGATCTGCGGCTTGTCGGCATGCTGCAGCACGTAGATCACGTGGGTGCCGTCGACGCCCTCGGGGTTGTAGACGCCAGCGTTGTCGAAGCCGCGGCTCTTGAGGAAGGCGGTGCGGGTCTCGGCCAGGTCGAGCATGTCGTCGCGGGTGCCGAACATGATCGAACCGGTGGGGCATGATTTAACGCAGGCCGGCTCCAGGCCGTGGAACACCCGGTCGGAGCACAGCGTGCACTTGTACGACTTGCCGTCCTTCTCCGAGATACGCGGCACATCGAACGGGCAGCCGGTGACGCAGTAGCCGCAGCCGATGCAGTGCTCGGAGTTGAAGTCGACGATGCCGTTGGCGTACTGCACGATGGCGCCGGGGGCCGGGCACGCCTCGAGGCAGCCGGGATCGGCGCAGTGCATGCAGTTGTCCTTGCGGATCAGCCACTCGAGGTTGCCCTGCTCGTCCTCGTACTCGTCGAAGCGCATCACCTGCCAGGTGTTGGGCGAGAGGTCGAGCGGGTTGTCGTACTCGCCGACGCACTCGCCGACCTCGTCGCGCAGGTCGTTCCATTCGGCACAGGCGACCTGGCACGCCTTGCATCCGATGCAGCGCGACACGTCGATCAGCTTGGTCACGCGGTCGGTGCCGCCGGTGCGCTCCTGCGGTGAGGGCACCTGGCTCGCCGAGCGGGCGATGACGTTCTGCAGGTTGATCTGTTCGCCTCTCATGTCTGGCCTCCTTGCCCTGTGCCTACAGCTTCTCGACGCGCACCAGGAACGACTTGTATTCCGGCGTCTGGGTGTTGGCGTCACCGACCGACGGCGTCAGGGTGTTGGTCAGGTACGACTTCTTGGTCTCGCCGAGATAGCCCCAGTGCAGCGGAATGCCGATCTGGTGGATCGTCTTGCCGGCCACTTGCAGCGGACGGATGCGCTTGGTCACCACCGCCACCGCGTCGATGTGGCCGCGCTTGGAGCTGACCCGAACCCGGTCACCCTTGGCAATGCCCAGCTCTTCGGCCAGGGTCTCGCCGATCTCGACGAACTTCTCCGGCTGGGCGATGGCATTGAGCCGGTTGTGCATCGTCCAGTAGTGGAAATGCTCGGTCAGGCGATAGCTGGTCGCGGCGTGGGGGAACTCCTCGAAGGTGCCGAAGTTCTCGCGGTCCTGCTCGAAGACCCGAGCCCCCGGGTTGTGCTTGGCAAGCGGGTTGTCCGGGTGAAGCGGGTTGTTGGCGATCGGCGTCTCGAACGGCTCGTAGTGCTCCGGGAAGGGCCCCTCCTTCATGCGGTCGCGGGCGAACAGCTGGCCACGTCCGGTCTGGTTCATGATGAACGGCCCCTGGTTCTCGCCGGGGGCGGACTCCACCGGGAAGTCGGGCACGTCGTTACCGACCCAGCGCTGGCCGTTCCACCACACCACCGCCTTGTTGGCCGCCCAGGGCGTGCCGTCGGGGCGGGCGCTGGCGCGGTTGTAGAGAATGCGGCGATTGGCCGGCCATGCCCAGGCCCAGCCCAGGGTCTGGCCGGTGCCGTAGGGGTCGGAGTTGTCGCGGCGGATCATCTGGTTGCCGGCCTCGGTCCAGCAGCCGGCGAAGAGCCAGCAGCCGCAGGCGGTGGAGCCGTCGGCGCGCAGCATGCCGAAGTCCTCGACCTGTTCGCCGGCGCGTACCACCAGGTTGCGGTCCTCGTCGAAGACGTCCTCCAGCGCCCAGCCGTTGTACTCCCGCGCCAGCTCCTCGGGGCTCGGCTCCTCGGGCCGGCGGTAGGGCCAGTGCAGGTTGAGGATGGGATCGGCGAAGGCGCCGCCTTCCTCCTGGTAGAGCCGCTGCAGTCGCAGGAAGATGCCGGCCAGTATCGCCGTGTCGGGCTTGGCTTCGCCCGGTGGAGGCGCCGCCTGCCAGAACCACTGCAGCCAGCGCGAGCTGTTGACGATGGTGCCGTCCTCCTCGGCGAAGGCGGTGGTGGGCAAGCGGAACACCTCGGTGTCGATCGTCGTGGGATCCACGTCGTGGTATTCGCCGTGATTCTTCCAGAACTCGGCGGTCTCGGTGCGCAGCGGATCGATCACCACCAGGAACTTCAGCCGTGACAGCGCCGCGGTGATCTTGGCCTTGTGCGGAAAGGCGGCCAGCGGATTGAAGCCCTGGCACAGGTAGCCGTTCACCTCGCCCTGGTGCATGCGCTCGAAGGTGTGCAGGATGTCATAGAGATCCTCGCCCAGCTTCGGCAGCCAGTCGTAGCACCAGTCGTTGGCCTCGCTGGCGGCGTCGCCGTACCACGCCTTCATCAGGCTGACGTGGAAGCGCTCGTAGTGGCGCCAGTAGGAGACCTCGTCGGGCACCAGCGGCGGCCGGGCGCGCTCGAGGATGTACTCCTCGTAGTCCTGCTCGTCTTCGCTGGGCAGCGACAGGTAGCCCGGCAGCAGGTTGGAGAGCAGCCCCAAGTCAGTCAGGCCCTGGATGTTGGAGTGGCCGCGCAGGGCGTTGACCCCACCGCCGCGCATGCCCATGTTGCCCAGCAGCAGCTGGACGATGGCGGCGGTGCGGATGATCTGCGAGCCGATCGAGTGCTGCGTCCAGCCCAGCGCATAGAGGAAGGTCATGGTCTTGTCGGGGGAGGCCATCTCGGCGGCCATGTCCCACACGCGCTGGATCTTCTCGCGCGGCGTGCCGCATACCGAGGACACCAGGTCGAGGGTGTAACGGCTGTAGTGCTCACGCATCAGTTGGAACACGCAGCGCGGGTGCTCGAGGGCCGGGTCGCGCAGGGCGTGGCCGTCCTCGTCGTACTCGTACTGCCAGGTCTCCATCTCGTACTCGCCGTTGTCGGCGTCGTAGCCGGTGAACAGCCCATCCTCGAAGCCGAAGTCCTCGCGCACGACCAGGCTGGCATCGGTGTAGGCGAGCACGTAGTCGCGCTGGAAGCGGCCGCTCTCGATCAGGTAGTGGATCAGGCCACCGAGGAAGGCGATGTCGGTGCCGGTGCGGATCTCGGCATAGTAGTCGGCCACCGCCGCCGTGCGGTTGAAGCGCGGATCGACCACCACCAGCCGGGCGTCGTTGTGCTCGCGTGCCTCCATCACCCAGCGGAAGCCCACGGGGTGTGCCTCGGCGGGGTTGCCGCCCATGGCGATGATCAGATCGGCATTGCGAATGTCGACCCAGTGATTGGTCATGGCACCGCGACCGAATGTTGGGGCAAGACCTGCCACCGTCGGTCCGTGTCAGACACGCGCCTGGTTGTCGAACACCACCATGCCGAGGCTGCGGGCAATCTTATGGGTGCAGTAGGCTGTCTCGTTGGTCGAGGCGGAAGCTGCCAGCATGCCGGTCGTGGTCCAGCGGTTGACCGTATCGCCGGCTTCGTTCTGCGCGGTGAAATTGGCGTCGCGGTCATCCTTCATGTGCCGGGCGATACGCTGGAAGGCTTCGTCCCAGGTGATCCGCTGCCACGCGTCGCTACCGGCCTCGCGCACCTGGGGGTAGCGCAGTCGCGACTCGCTGCGGATGTAGTCGAGCAGCCCCGCGCCCTTGGGGCACAGCGAGCCGCGGCTCACCGGATGGTCCGGGTCGCCCTCGACGTGATAGATGTCGTCGACGTTGTTGATCGCCGCATCGCCGCGGCTGTAGAGCAGCACGCCACAGCCCACCGAACAGTAGGTGCAGTTGCTGCGGGTGATCTTGGCGCCGGTCAGCTTGAAGTGGCGAATGGAAGCCACGGCGGGCTCCGGTGCGAAGCCCATCATGGCCAGGCTGGACGTGGCCATGCCTGTCGCACCGAGCTTGAAGAATTGTCTGCGTGTTACCCGTAGGGTCATGAGGCCTCCTGCCAGGTTCTTCCGCCCTCTTGTCGTTGGTATCGTCACTGTCTCGATAGCGTCCGGCTCCATGGCCGGTTGGGCTGCCCGCCGTGAGGCATGGCAGCGGGCGCGGCAACTTTCGCTGTGAGCGCGAGGATGCGCTGTACTCTCAAGCTTAGTGGCTTCGGCTCATATTGGAGCACGCGTGTTGTTTCGGTTCGTAACAAGCCGTCAGTCCGGTGAATGCCCGGCGCTGCCCTGCGGCTCACCATCCTCGCGCCGGCCAGTATCATCGGCGCCCAGCGGCTCGTCGGGCATGGCTTGCTCGTCGTCGTCGTCTTCGCGTTCGGGCGACTGGGTTTCGTAGGCCGGGCCGGCATCCGAAGCGGCGGGCGGGGTCTGAAACAGCTCGTCGCCCTGGGTTTCGCCGCTGCCGCTGCCCTGGTCCTGCTCATCCATGTCGGCACCGGTGATGCCGCTGGTGGTGCCGGCCCCTCCGGGGGTGACGTCGGGTGCTTCGGTGATCTCGGCGGGGTCCATGCCGGCAGCGCTCTCGTCCGGCGTGGCCGGGTCGGCAGCCAAGGCCGGGATGGCCCAGCCCAAGGCCAGCAAGACGGTGAGAAGTGGGGGAGTGAATCTGCCTGTCATGGGTTGCCTCCTTGCGTGCCGCGCGCCCGGTGTTCAGCTTCGAGCGTCTTGCTTCCCAGCGTAGACCCTGGCGGCCCAGGCCGATAGCGAGGCGCGGCGGCTTGGAGGGGAGCTGGCAAGAAGCACGGCGGCCTTCCTACACTTGGCCCAGGCAGCCTGTTCGGACACCGTGGGACGTCTCGCGTCCAGCATCGTCAATGGAGTGACACCTTGCGCAGTCTACCGGCAACCCTACCGATCCTCTTCGTCTGCGAAATCAGCTTCCTGCTCGGGCACGGCCTGATCATGACCCTGCTCGGGGTGCGCATGTCCATCGAGGGCTTCCCCTCGCACATGGCGGGCCTGCTGATGTCGAGCTTCTCGCTGGGCTTCGTGCTGGGCAGCTACCTGCTGGAGAAGCGCATCCGCAGCGTCGGCCACATCCGTGTGTTCGCCGCCTGCGCCGGCATCCTGGCGGTTACCGCCATGCTCCACGGCCTGTGGGTCAACCCCTGGGCCTGGCTGGCCTGGCGCCTGCTCGGCGGGGTGGCCACGGCGGGCATGCTGATGGTGATGGAGTCGTGGGTGTCGGGGGAATCGACCAACGAGAATCGTGGCCGGGTGCTGGCGCTGTACATGATCATCTCGACCCTGTCGCTGGCCGGCGGACAGTGGATGCTCAACCTGTCCGACCCCGCCGGGCCGGCGCTGTTCTCCCTCGTCGGCATGCTGTTCGCCCTGGCGCTGGTGCCGCTGTCGATCGTGCGTATCCACGGCCCGCGCCAGACCCACGACATCCAGCCGCAGAAGATTCGCCTCAAGGCGCTGTTCAAACGCGCTCCGGTGGGGCTGGTGGGCGCCTTCACCGCCGGCATGATGGTGCAGGCCTTCTTCGCCATGACACCCTTCTACGGCCAGGAGATCGGCCTGACCACCGGCGAGACGGCTCGCTTCATGGCGATCACCACCATGGTGGCGCTGTTCGCACAGTGGGGTCTTGGGCGACTCTCCGATCGCATCGACCGGCGCAAGGTGATTCTCGGCATGGCCGTGGTAATGACGATTTCCGGCGCCTTCGTGTCGATGCTGGTGCGCATCGACTTCTGGATGCTGGTACTGGCGGCCTGCTTCCACACCGCCATGCTGCATACCCTCTACGCGCTGAGCCTGGCTCATACCAATGACTGGCTGGAGCCCGGTGAAATCGTCGCCGCCAACGCCAAGCTGATGATCTGGTACGGTATCGGCTCGATCATTGGCCCGTTCTCGGCCTCGCTGGTGATGCAGGCGATCGGCCCCGACGGGCTGTGGGTCTTCCTCGGCGGCGCCTCGCTATTGCTGGCGCTGTTCGTGGCGCTGCGCCTCCGCCGTCGCCCCGGCGTGCCCGTGGAAGAGGTCGAGCAGGAGCCCTTCGTGGCGGTGCCGTCCCTGGAGACACCGCACTTCGCCGAACTCGACCCGCGCCTGGAGCCGACCCAGATGGAGTTCCACTTCGAGGAGGGAAGCGACGACGAGGCGCAGGAGGAGGCTGCCTGGCACGGCAGAATGGGCCATCATGAGGCGGTTCGATAAGGAGATACCGATGCGATTCTCGTCCGCCTTGTTCCGTGTGCCGGCATTGCTGGCCTGCCTGCCCCTGATGCTTGCGCACCTGCCGGCGCGTGCCGATACCTGTCCCGATCCCGGTCAGTGGTACCTGCCCGGTGGCGAGCGCCTGGATAGCGTTGCCCTGTTTGCCGAGCTGGCCGGGCGCGACGTGGTGCTCCTCGGCGAACGGCACGACCGCATGGATCATCATCGTTGGCAGCTGCATGTGCTGGCCGGGCTGCATGCGCTACGTCCGGACATGGTAATTGGCCTGGAGATGCTGCCGCGCGAGGCCCAGCCGGCGCTGGACGCCTGGGTCGCCGGCGAGCTCGGCGAAGCGGATTTCCTCGAAGCCAGCAACTGGCATGCCGCCTGGGGTTTCGACCCGGCGCTGTACCTGCCTATCCTGCACTTCGCGCGCCTGCACCGGGTGCCCCTCAAGGCGGTCAACGTGATGCCAGAGCTGCGCGGCCGGCTGGTCGAGGAGGGCTGGCAGGCGGTACCGGAAGGCGAGCGCTTCGCCATCTCCGCCCCGGCCGAGGCACTGCCTGACTACCGTGAGCGGCTGGCGGCCATTCACGCCCAGCACCCAACGGCGGACGAGGAGGGGAGCGACGAAGGCCTCCAGCGCTTCATCGCGGCGCAGCTGGTATGGGACCGCGCCATGGCCGCCGGGCTGGCGGAGGCCGGTGCCGAGGGCGAGCTGGTGGTCGGACTGATCGGCCAAGGGCATCTGCAGTACGGCCACGGCGTACCCCATCAGCTCGATGACCTGGGTGTCGGCGATCACGCCACCCTGCTGCCCTGGTCCGTGGCGAGCGGCGAGTGCGAGCCACCTGCGGGTGGGCTGGCAAGCGCGATATTCACGCTTGATGAAACCCCGGCGGAAACTTCGCCGCCGATGCAACTGGGTATCATCATCGTGCCCCATGAAGACGGGGTCGAGGTCCAGGGCATACTCGAAGGCTCCGTGGCCGAGCGTTCGGGTCTGGCGGAGGGGGATGTCATCCTGCGGGCGGCCGGCGAGAGCCTGGTGCAGCCCGCCGATCTCACCCGACTGGTGCAACGCCAGCCGCCCGGCACCCTGCTGCCGCTGGAAGTGCGCCGCAACGGCGAGGCGCATGAAGTGCTGGCGCGCTTTCCGCCGCGGAGTGAGGGGTGATCAGGCATATCGCTGCTCATGCGGAAAAGCCCTACGTTATTCAACGCCGCCTACCTGATGATCCCGTGGCTTAGGCCCCTTTCTTGTTTATTGACAGCTAATCTTGCCTAGCTTGCTTATCTCCTTCAGTATTCCCTAAAAATACTTCAGCTCTCCAACTGATCCAGAGGGGGCTATTTGGAGACAGTGACGTGATCGATGACCTCTCCCTGCTGGAGGCTCAGCAGGGCATCCATGAGTTAATCGCCCAGCAGGCTCCGCTGGAGCAGACCCTGGATGCGATTGCCCACTGGATCGGTATCATGCTCCCTGGCGCTGTGGTGGCCTTCATGCGCTACGACTCAGCACAGCGTTCACTCAGCCTTCTTCCCAACCAACGCTTCTCCCAGCGCTACACCGAACGCCTCCTGAATGTTCGCATCGGCCCGGGTGTTGCCTCCTTCGGGACAGCCGCTTACCTTCGTCGCCTGGTCGTTACGGAAGATATCAGCGTGGATCCGCGCTGGGAGCCCTTCCGTAACGCTGCCCTTGCCGAGGATCTCCGTGCTTGCTGGTCGAGCCCGGTGTTGACCGCACAGGATGAGCTGTTGGGGACGCTCGGTGCATATTTCCGGAAGCCGAGCGCTCCCAGCGAGTTGAGTAAGGGGCGTCTTCGCCAAGCTGCGGCTCTCGTCGCCCTGGCAATCGTCAGAGATCATGACAGTCACCGCCACCGGACACTAGCCGAGTGGCATCGCTCCCTATTCGTGAATCATCCCGACGGGGTTTATGAATTCGATCTCCAGGGCCGGTTCCAGCGTGGCAATAGCGCCCTGGAGCACATCACCGGTTATGCGGAGAAGGAGCTTCTTGGACGCCATTTCAATGAATTCGTAGACCCTGACTATCGCGAGTTGACTCAAGAAGCATTCAATGCGGCCAGGGCTGGAGCAGCTCGCCACTACGAAACCTTGGGCGTCCATGCCAAGGGTTACGCCTATCATCTGGAAGTTACCATTTTTCCTGTAACCGTGGACGGCAAGATCGTGGGTGTTTACGGGATCTGTCGTGACATCACGCAGCGCAAGCGTCAGGAGGCCATATTCCGGCTACTGCAACGCGGGATCGAGGCCAGCCCCAATGGGGTCCTCATGACCGAGTCAACCCAGGACATGCCGCTCGTCTATGCTAGTGGGGCCTTCTGCCGCATCACCGGGTATGAGCCTGAGGAGGTACTGGGTAAAAACTGCCGATTCCTGCAAGGCGATGAGACCGACCCCGAGTCCATTCGAGCTATCCGACAAGCCTTGATGGAGCGTACCGATGTTCAAGTTACGCTGCTTAATTACCGTAAGGACGGCACGCCATTCTGGAATCGGTTATCTATCAGCCCAGTCTTAAACGAAAGTGGCCGCTGTACCCACTTCATCGGCATTCAGGAAGACATCACACAGCAACGGAGCCAGGAGGCCCGGATAGCCTATCAGGCGACTCATGATCTGCTGACTGACCTGCCCAATCGGTCGATTCTGGATGACCGACTTGAGCGAGAGTTTCCGCTCAGCAGAAAAAACCAGAAGCTGTTGGTGGTGATGTATCTCGACCTGGACGGGTTCAAAGCGATCAACGATGGTCTAGGGCACCGGGTGGGAAATCAGCTACTAGTGGCTGTAGCTGACCGCCTACGCCAGCTGCTGGGCCCTGACGACACATTGGCCCGCCACACCGGAGACGAATTTGTCTTTTTGTTGCCGGGGTTTACGACGCGTGAAGAGGTGATAAAGGCCGCCGAGCGCATCCTCAAGACGCTGGAACAGCCGTTCGTGATCGAAGGTCGTGCCTTGCACATCAGTACCAGCATTGGAATCGCCTGTAGCGATGAGAGGATTCAGGATGCTCACGAATTGATGCAACATGCCGATCTGGCCGTGGAAGCGGCGAAACAGCAGGGTCGCAACACCTGGCAGTGGTATCGCGGGGAAGACAAACGAGACACGAGCAAGCACGTGTTGCTACGTCATGACCTTCACGAAGCGCTGCAGGAGAACCAGTTCGAACTCTACTACCAGCCTATTGTTGAGGCTGCCACGGGTAAGATTCGCAGCGTCGAAGCCCTGCTGAGATGGGATCACCCAAGACATGGGATGGTACCTCCCGGAGTGTTCATCCCCATTGCCGAGAAAACCGGCCAGATCATCCCTCTCGGCCGCTGGGTACTAGAACAAGCCTGCCAGACCTTGGCTGACCTGAGGGCCAAAGGAGAGCGAGTCTACCCGGTGGCGGTCAACATTTCCTCCCTGCAGTTCAACCGCGATGGCTTTCTCGGCGAGGTGCAAGGCATCCTGGATGAAACAGGTCTTCCACCTGAACTCATCGAGCTGGAGATCACCGAGAGTGTCCTGCTGGGAGGGGCAGAGCAGGCGATTGAGATAATCAGCAAGCTGCGAGGAATGAGCGTCTCCGTTGCACTCGATGACTTCGGTACCGGCTTCTCCAGTCTCAGTTACCTGCGTGACCTACCCATCCAAAAAATCAAGCTGGACCGAGCTTTCATTCACGATATCCTCGACAACTGCAGCAACGCAGCCATTGTTGAGGGCATCATCACCATGGCGCACCATATGGGCTTGGCAGTGGTGGCCGAGGGCGTCGAAGAGCGGGCACAGCAGGAAGATCTGATCCTGCGCGATTGCGACCTGCTCCAGGGCTATCTTTTCGCCAGGCCTATGCCTTTGCAGGAGCTTCTGATGCTGCCCGTCCAGTTGCCTAACGGAGTGTGTGACAGCATTGCGTAGGCGGCGTCATGCCGCTGGCGAGGGTGGTGGTTCCACTCGCGGCTGGCTTTCCATAGAATGGGCGTGCCCATGCTCCGCTCGTCTGCTCCAAAGCGAACGAGGTGCACTGTTGACGACAAAAAACCTCCCGATACTGACAACTTCGTCGCTTGGGCCGTGGGATCAGCACCGGAGATGGCTGGCTGTACTATCATGCTTTCTTGAAGGTGCGCAGAAGACTATCACAACACCTCCTTTACAGGGATGGCTAGCAGCAGCGCACGGCCAGAGCCTTGCGCATACCGGCTCAGGGCGTCGCTCTGTATCGCGATGACCGGTCGAGGATAAGGTTCTCCTTTTCACGAAACTCGCAGGCTTACTTCATACCACCCCATGGAGTCTGGCCGAAGGTTTTCTCGACAACCCTTAAGATGCATCTTATACACCTCTAATTGGTTGATATTTCAAGAACCTAGCTCTTGGCCTCAGCCGCAGGAAAGACATGAATACAGCCACTCACTCCGGAAATCCCTCAGCTCAAGTGATTCGCTCACTGCTTCAGCACAAGCACGAGCTGTCGGTGTACTCGAAATATGCGCCCTATGCTCTTCCGGCGGAAGTGACGGAATTGGATATTGAAGCGGGTTACCTTGTGCTGGAGGCGGAATACAGCGGATCCGACATAGAAAGCTATATTAGTGATGGCTACTTGAGCTTCGATATCGAGGCACTGAAGACTCCGGAGCCAAGAGAGCGAGAGGTTTACAGTATCAGCAACGTAGCGGCCAGGGTTCTCAAGACAGACAGCACGACCTATCGCCTGGAATGCCAGCTACCAAGATCGGTCTTCGTGCAAGAAAGCCGCGGAGAGATTCGCATCCCTTTCATCTTGGGAATGCAGGCTCGAGTCAGTGTCGAAGTGTACCTCCATGAGCTCAGCATCCCTGGGCGATTGCGAAATCTATCTGTCGGTGGCTGCATGGTGGATATCGATATCGCCGACAGTATCGCAATCACCGTGGATCAGGTCGTGCCTGGCATCACTCTTGAATTTCCCAATGGGGAGAGTTTCTTCGCGGAGGGGCGTATCCGCCACATGCGTCCGTTCGGCAACCATGGCTATGCGGCCGTGGGTCTTCAGTTCACCAACTTGACCGCGGCGCAGTCAGAAGCGTTGTTTCATTATGTGGCGGAAGCGGAACGAGAGGCTGCCTATCGGACGGGCACCAACGACAAGCTGTCTAGCCATTCTCCTCTGTTTATTCCTGGAGCCAAGGAGAAAAAGATTCTGCAGCGTGAAGAGCAAGAGCGCCAGAAGCAAATTCGGCAATCCCCCATGCAGCGTGGTGTGCTGGAAGTCGCCCACCAGCTTCAGGTCGGGTTGATGTACATGAAAACCCGTAGCCTCTTCCCGGAAGAGGTCCTCTATGACTGTGCCGATACCCTACTGTATCTGGTAACGCAGGATCGCAAGTCCCTGCTCTATGCTCTGGCCTTCCTGCGTGACGAACCGGACTGGGTGCGCCATGCGGTCCAGGTTGGCGGCATGCTGGCGGATATGATGCTGTTACGAGATCCACACTCCCCGCAGGTACGCGAAGCCGTATTGGGTGCTCTGCTGCATACCATGGGCAAGCCGCTACTGGTCAGCGAAAAGCTGCCATCGCTCAAAGCGCATATGAAGCCCTACCAGAAGGAAATTCTTAAAGGCCATGTCGAAGCACTGAGGGACAAGCTTCAAGCGTTGGGTTGGACGCCTAGCCCAGCCTGCCTCGATGTGCTGGAAAACGCCAATGAGCGCCTTGACGGGTCCGGTTACCCTGTTGGAAAGCGGGGCGGTCAACTTTCCGAGGTTGTCAGGCTAGTTTCGGTACTTAAAATGATCAATAAGCTGACCAATGAACGCAATGGCATCCCGCCACGGTCGCCCCTTGACGCCTATCGCTGGGTCAATGATGCTTCCGAGTCTTTCGACAAGACTGTGCTCGTTGAATATATCCAGCATTACGGGCTCTACCCAATCGGCAGTTTGGCCAAATTCTCCGGAGGCTTTCTAGCCTGGATTATTGATATCGATGCGAAGGGTATGCCCATAAAGGTCAACGTTATCAAGAACTTGGCATTCAAAGATACCAATATAAATAGTTGCTTGACGGCCAAGGATTTCTCTCAGGTCGGAAAGCTCGAAGGCATCGTGAACCCAGGGGATTATGGAGTCAAACTTCTCAAGGTGTAGTTTCACGTAAGAACTCGTGCTGACCGCCTGGCTTGAGCGTCAGGGCTCGGCCAATCGATACCTTATTTGCCCGACGCGTGCCTGGATGCCGGCACCTGGCTACTTGATGAGGCGACCCTGCGCGTCGTTTGGTCGCCCTAACCCCTTGCACGTCGCGGTGTCGGATGCGCTATCGTGTCGGAACCGTGCCGGGATCGCCCGGCGAACGTTCATGTGCCCGCGTTGGTGGGCGGTCATTCCTGGAGAATCGTCTTGGCCATTTCCCGTTTCGCCGACCTGCTGGATGAAGCACGGCGCCAACCCGAGCCACAGCGGCTGCTGTTCGTCTTCACCCGCGCCGAGCTGCCGGACAACCCCACTGCGGAGCAGCGCCAGCGCTTCGAGCAAGGGGAGGGCGGCGTGTTGACCCCGGTGCTGTGCGTCGACAAGACCCCCGATGAGCTCAGCGACATGGCGGCGCTGACGGCCGAATCGCAGAAGACCGGGCTCGAGTGGAACATCGTCTTCGTTGGAGCCCTGTCAGGCAGCGGCGGCGAGGCTGTGCCCGATGAAGCCGTCGAACGTCAGCTGCAGCGCATGGTCGAATCGCTGCAAATGGGCAATACCCAGGCTTTTCTGGCGCTGAACCGTCAGGGTGAGGCAGTGGCCTTGCAATGAGTCGCAGGTGCCACCATAGACAAGCCTTATCGGAACCATGGCGGCAATCAATTTTCGCCTATCGGTTGCGATGGATATGATAGGCCCCGTATTCGGATCACCCATCAATGACTTGGAGCGTTACTGAATGTCCCTGATCAACACCGAAGTCCAGCCGTTCAAGGCTACCGCTTTCCACAACGGCGAGTTCGTCGAAGTTTCCAACGAGAGCCTGAAAGGCCAGTGGTCCGTGGTGATCTTCATGCCGGCCGCGTTCACCTTCAACTGCCCGACCGAGGTCGAGGACGCCGCCGAGCACTACGAGGAGTTCAAGAAGGCCGGTGCCGAAGTCTATATCGTCACCACCGACACCCACTTCTCGCACAAGGTGTGGCACGAGACTTCACCGGCGGTGGGCAAGGCCAAGTTCCCGCTGGTCGGTGACCCGACTCACCAGCTGACCCGTGCCTTCGGTGTGCACATCGAGGAAGCCGGTCTGGCCCTGCGCGGCACCTTCGTGATCAACCCGGAAGGCGTGATCAAGACCCTGGAGATCCACGACAACGCGATCGCCCGCGATGTCTCTGAGACCCTGCGCAAGCTGAAGGCTGCCCAGTACGTCGCCGCCAACCCGAACGAGGTCTGCCCGGCCAAGTGGAAGGAAGGCGAAGAGACCCTCGCTCCGTCCCTGGACCTGGTCGGCAAGATCTAACCGATCCTGCGGCCCGCGAGGCTACCCTCTGACCTCGTGTGTACCACGCCCGGGCATTTTACTGCCCGGGCGCTCTTTCCAAGACGTGCAAGCTTCTGCCGCGCTGATTTCGGTCCGCGGTCGGGATACCTCTTGCCGTCGTTCTTGAGCCAGACATGAAGGAAACCGCGGTCATGTTGGACGACAATCTGAAAAGTCAGCTAAAAGCCTACCTGCAGAAGGTCACTCGGCCGTTCGAGATCGTCGCGTCCCTCGATGACGGCGCCAAGTCCAAGGAGCTTCACGGGCTGCTCAAGGACATCGAGAGCCTCTGCGACAAGATCAGTCTGCGCCTGGACGGTGAAGACGCGCGCAAGCCCTCCTTTGCACTGAACCGTCCCGGCGAGGATACCGGCCTGGTGTTCGCCGGCATTCCCATGGGCCACGAGTTCACCTCGCTGGTGCTGGCGCTGCTGCAGGTCGGTGGCCACCCGCCCAAGGTCAGCGACGATACCCTCGAGCAGATCAAGGCGCTCGAGGGTGAGCTGCACTTCGAGACCTACTATTCGCTGTCGTGCCAGAACTGCCCCGACGTGGTGCAGGCGCTGAACTTGATGGCGATCCTCAACCCGGGCGTGCGCCACGTCGCCATCGACGGTGCGCTGTTCCAGGACGAGGTCGAAGAGCGCCAGGTGATGTCGGTGCCGAGCATCTACCTCAACGGCGAGCCCTTCGACCAGGGCCGCATGAGCCTCGAGCAGATCCTGGCCAAGGTCGACACCGGCGCGGCCCAGCGCGAGGCGGCCAAGCTCAACGAGAAGGATCCGTTCGACGTGCTGGTGGTGGGCGGTGGCCCGGCCGGTGCCGCGGCAGCCATCTATGCCGCACGCAAGGGCATCCGCACCGGGGTGGCGGCCGAACGCTTCGGTGGCCAGGTGCTCGACACCATGGCCATCGAGAACTTCATCTCCGTGCCCTATACCGAAGGCCCCAAGCTGGCCGCGGCGCTGGAACAGCACGTCAAGGAGTATGAAGCCGACATCATGAACCTGCAGCGTGCCGTGAAGCTGATTCCGGCAGCCGACCAGGGCGGCGAGCACGAGGTGGTGTTCGAGTCCGGCGCCAGCCTCAAGAGCAAGACGCTGATTCTCTCCACCGGCGCCCGCTGGCGTGAGATGAACGTGCCCGGCGAGGCCGAGTACCGCAACAAGGGCGTGGCCTACTGCCCCCACTGCGACGGCCCGCTGTTCAAGGGCAAGCGCGTAGCGGTGATCGGCGGCGGCAACTCCGGCGTCGAGGCGGCCATCGACCTGGCCGGCATCGTCGGCCACGTGACACTGATCGAGTTCATGGACGAGATGCGTGCCGACGCGGTGCTGCAGAAGAAGCTGCGCAGCCTGCCCAACGTCGAGATCGTGCTTGGCGCCCGCACCACCGAAGTGAACGGCGACGGCACCCGGGTCACCGGCCTGACCTTTGAAGAGCGCGCCAGCGGCGCCATCAAGACGCTCGAGCTGGAAGGCATTTTCGTGCAGATCGGCCTGGTACCCAACACCGAGTGGCTCACCGACTCTTCTATAGAGCTGTCGCCGCGCGGCGAGATCGTGATCGACGAGCGCGGCATGACCTCGGTGCCGGGTATCTTCGCTGCCGGAGACGTGACCACGGTGCCCTACAAGCAGATCGTGATCGCCATGGGCGAGGGCTCGAAGGCCGCCCTGGGCGCCTTCGACTATCTCATCCGGCACTGACGTCGACCGCCCCGGCAGGCGTGTCGACCCCGGTCGTCCACTTTTCCTCCTCATGCGCTATCCGAATGCCCCGCAGGCCTGGCCTGCGGGGCATTTTCTTAGTGGGCTAAATATTCTTCGTTGAAGGCAAGGCGCGCGCAGGCGGCGAGACGCCGTGCAGGTAGCGTGAGGATGCGCTAAGCATAAGCGAGGCCCTGCCAGGGCTTTCATCCAATGACAACGAGGGAACGACATGACCCATTACGACAGGCTGGCTTGGTTGGCCTCGTCGGCGCTGATACTTGGTGGCGTCGGCTTGGCCCAAGCGGCCACGCTCGATGACGTTCGCGAGCGGGACCAAGTGCGCTGCGGCGTCAATGCTGCGCAGCCGGGCTTCTCGGCGCTGGACGACGAGGACAATTATCGGGGCCTGGATACCGATGTCTGCCGGGCCGTCGCCGCGGCGGTGCTGGGTGATGCCGGAAAGGTGCAATTCGTGCCGCTGAACTCGGTGGAACGGTTCACGGCCCTGCAGTCGAGCGAAGTGGACGTGCTTTCGCGCACCACGACCTGGACCTCGAGTCGGGATACGACGCTTGGCATCAACTTCACCGGCGTCAGCTACTACGACGGTCAGGCCTTCATGGTGGCCAGCGAACTGGGTGTAGAAAGCGCCACGGAGCTCGATGGTGCCGCGGTGTGTACCCAGTCGGGCACCACCAGCGAACTCAACCTGGCCGACTACTTCCGCACCAACGGCATGGAGTATGAGCCGGTGGTGTTCGATTCGCCGGAGCAGTCGATAGCGGGCTTCGAGACCGGGCGCTGCGACGTGCTCAGCTCCGATGCTTCCCAGCTCTACGCCCAGCGTATGCAGCTGGCCGACCCCGACAGCGCAGTGGTGCTGCCCGAAGTCATCTCCAAGGAGCCGCTGGGGCCTGCCGTACTCCAAGGCGACGACCAGTGGTTCAACATCGTCAAGTGGACGCTGTTCGCCATGCTCAATGCCGAGGAGTTGGGTATCACCCAGGCCAACGTCGATGAGATGCTCGGCTCCGAGGACCCGGACATCGCGCGTCTGCTGGGCCGCGATGGCAACTACGGCGAGGGCATGGGACTCTCCGCCGACTGGGCTTACCGGATCGTCAAGCAGGTGGGCAACTATGGCGAGATGTTCGAGCGCAACGTGGGGGCCGGCTCCGACTTCAATATTGCCCGTGGCCAGAACGCCCTATGGACCGAGGGTGGGCTGCACTATGCGCCACCGGTGCGCTGACAAGCCTGGTTGCACCAAGACGGGGCAGCGGTTCAGGCCGGATCGCCTCCGGCTTGAGCGTTGAATAAGAGTTTTGCCTGCACTATCGCTGCCTTGGAACAAACCTTGCTAAGGTGCAGGCACATGCTCCGGCATGCTGCGTTCAAGAACTCCAAACCATTTACGAGGGATCTTTCATGCGCGACAACAAGAACAAGTGGGTGTTGCTCACTTCCGCAGCGGCACTGGCTCTGGGTACCGCCTCCCTGGCTTCGGCAGACACCCTGCAGAACACCATCGAGCGTGGTGCCGTGCAGTGTGGCGTGAGCGACGGTCTGCCGGGTTTCTCCGCACCGGACGATCAGGGCGAATGGCAGGGGCTTGATGTCGATGTCTGCCGCGCCGTGGCCGCCGCGGTCTTCGGCGATGCCGAGGCGGTACGCTACATCTCGCTGAACGCCGTGGAGCGCTTCACTGCGCTGCAGTCCGGTGAGGTCGATCTGCTCTCGCGCAACACCACCTGGACCACCACCCGCGATACTACCCTGGGCTTGAACTTCGCCGGCGTGAACTTCTACGACGGCATCGGCTTCATGATCAACAAGGACCTGGGTGTTTCCAGTGCCAAGGATCTCGACGGTGCAGCGATCTGTGTCCAGTCCGGCACCACCACCGAGCTGAACGTGGCCGACTACTTCCGTGCCAACGGCATGCAGTTCGACCCGATCGTCTTCGACACCTCCGAGCAGACCGTGGGCGGCTACGAGGCCGGACGCTGCGACGTGCTGACCTCCGACACCTCCCAGCTGGCCGCGCTGCGCATCCAGCTCTCCAACCCGGATCAATCCGTGATCCTGCCGGAAGTCATCTCCAAGGAGCCGCTGGGGCCGGTGGTGCGTCAGGGCGACGACCAGTGGTTCAACATCGTCAAATGGTCGCTGTTCGCCATGCTCAACGCCGAGGAGATGGGCATCACCAGCGAGAACGTCGATGAGATGCGCAACTCCGAAGACCCGGACATCGCCCGCCTGCTGGGTCAGGACGGCAACTACGGTGAGGGCATGGGCCTCGACGCCAACTGGGCCTACAACATCATCAGCCAGGTAGGCAACTACGGCGAAAGCTACGAGCGTAACGTTGGCATGGGTTCACCGCTGCAGATCGAGCGCGGCATCAACGCGCTGTGGACCGAGGGCGGCATCCAGTACGCTCCGCCGGTTCGCTGATCGTACCGCCCGGGGCATCGCGAGGTGCCCCGATCCTCGTACTGGCCCCGGCCCGGATACACCCCGGGCCGGTTGGCTGATACCTGCTTGACGGATCCAGGCGGAGAGTTCCTTCATGTCCGTTCGACCCAAGGCCCAATCCATAGGCCCCAAACCGCCTTTCTGGCGCGATCGCGCCAAGCGGGCGTTGATCTTCCAGGCCCTGCTGATCGCTGCGGTGGTGGCCTTCCTGCTCTACATCATCGGCAACACCCAGGCCAACCTGGCCGCTCGCGGCATCACCACCGGCTTCGGCTTTTTGACCAATACCGCTGGTTTCGGCATCGTCCAGAGCCTGATCGACTACTCGTCGCAGAGCACCTACGGCCGAACCTTCCTGGTGGGCCTGCTCAACACCCTGCTGGTTTCCGCGCTGGGGATCATCGCGGCAACCATCATTGGTTTCATCGTCGGCATCGCCCGGCTTTCACCCAACTGGCTGATCGCGAGGCTGGCCAACGGCTATATAGAAATTTTCCGCAACATCCCGCTGCTGCTGCAGATCTTCTTCTGGTACTTCGCCGTTCTGCGCGCCATGCCCTCGGCGCGGGACAGCTACTCCCTCGGCGAGGTGATCTTTCTCAACGTGCGCGGCCTCTATGTGCCGGAGCCGCTGTTCGAGTCCGGCTTCGGCCTGATTCCCCTGGCCTTTGGCGTGGCCATCGTGGCCAGCATCGCGCTGACGATCTGGAACAAGCGCCGCCATGAGGCGACCGGCAAGCGACTGCCGGCGGGTTGGATCTCGCTGGGCCTGATCGTCGGCCTGCCACTGCTGGTGCTGGTGGCAACTGGCGTGCCGGTCACCTGGGACGTGCCGGAGCTGCGCGGTTTCAACTTCCGCGGTGGCTTTACCATCATCCCCGAATTCCTGGCCCTATGGCTGGCGCTGTCGATCTACACGGCGTCGTTCATCGCCGAAATCGTGCGCTCCGGTATCCAGGCGATTCCCCACGGCCAGACCGAGGCGGCCCAGGCGCTCAGCCTGCCGCAGAACCTGGTGCTGCGCCTGGTGGTGGTACCTCAGGCCCTGCGCGTGATCATCCCGCCGCTGACCAGCCAGTATCTCAACCTGATCAAGAACTCCTCACTGGCCACGGCCATCGGCTATCCGGACCTGGTCTCGGTGTTCGCCGGTACGACCCTCAACCAGACGGGCCAGGCAATAGAGGTCATCGCCATGACCATGGCGGTCTATCTCACCATCAGCCTGCTGGTGTCGATGTTCATGAACTGGTTCAACGCCCGCGTGGCGCTGGTGGAACGCTAGGAGAGGCGCCATGACGATTCAATACAAGATGATCGAGGCGCGACCGGCGCCGAAGAACACGGTAGGGCCAGTGGCCTGGCTGCGGGCCAACCTGTTCAGCGGTCCGGTGAACAGCTTCTTCACCCTACTGGGGATCTATCTGCTCTACCTGCTGCTGACGCCAACGATCCAGTGGGCCTTCATCAACGCCGACTGGATCGGCACCACGCGTGACGATTGCTCCCGCGAAGGGGCCTGCTGGGTGTTCGTCAGCGCCCGTTTCACCCAGTTCATCTATGGACTCTATCCTCGCGGCGAGATCTGGCGGGTCGATGTGACCTTCGTCACCTTTGCCGCCCTGATCGCCTGGCTGGCGCTGCCGCGGCTGCCGTTCAAGCGCTGGGTGGCGCTGGCAACGCTGGTGGCGTTCCCGATCTTCGCCTACTTCATGCTCTACGGAGGCCACTTCGGCCTGCCTCTGGTGCCGACCCACCGCTGGGGTGGCCTGATGCTGACCCTGGTGCTGGCCGTGGTGGGCATGGTCGGGGCATTGCCGATCGGTATCCTGCTGGCCTTGGGTCGCCGCTCGCAGATGCCCATCGTCAAGAGCTTCTGCGTGGTGTTCATCGAGTTCTGGCGCGGTGTGCCGCTGATCACGGTGCTGTTCATGGCCTCGGTGATGCTGCCGCTGTTCATGCCGACCGGCGTGAGCGTCGACCGCCTGATCCGGGCCTTCATCGGCATCACCCTGTTCCAGAGCGCCTACATGGCCGAGGTCATCCGCGGCGGGCTGCAGGCCATTCCCCGTGGCCAGGAGGAGGCGGCGGCGGCGCTGGGCATGAACTACTGGATGCGCATGGGCCTGATCGTACTGCCTCAGGCGCTGAAGATGATGATTCCCGGTATCGTCAACACCTTCATCTCGCTGTTCAAGGACACCACCCTGGTCATGATCATCGGGCTGTTCGACCTGTTGGGCATCGTGCAGGCAGCGCTGTCGGATTCCCGCTGGCTGGGCTTCTCCCTGGAAGGCTACGTGTTCGCCGCGTTCATGTTCTGGATCTTCTGCTTCAGCATGTCGCGCTACAGTCAATATTTGGAAAGAAAACTGCATACCGGCCATAAGCGGTAAGGACGAATAAGATGAACGAACAGGCAACCCAGGCCGGCGCCGAGACCCTGATGGTCGAGATGCGCGGCGTCAACAAGTGGTACGGCGACTTCCACGTACTTCGCGACATCAACCTCGAAGTGAAGAGCGGCGAGCGGATCGTCATCTGCGGGCCCTCGGGCTCGGGCAAGTCGACCCTGATCCGCTGCATCAACCATCTCGAGGAGCACCAGGCCGGCGAGATCGTGGTGGGCGGCGTGCCGCTGACCCAGGACGTCAAGCGCATCGAGCAGATCCGCCGCAGCGTGGGCATGGTATTCCAGCACTTCAACCTCTTTCCGCACCTCACGGTGCTGGAGAACTGCTGCCTGGCGCAGAAATGGGTGCAGAAGAAGCCGCGTCGCGAGGCGGAGCGGCTCGCCATGCAGTACCTGGAGCGGGTCAAGATCGCCGAGCAGGCGAAGAAATATCCCGGCCAGCTCTCCGGCGGTCAGCAACAGCGCGTGGCGATTGCCCGCTCGCTGTGCATGCACCCCGACGTGATGCTGTTCGACGAGCCCACCTCGGCACTCGACCCGGAGATGATCAAGGAGGTGCTCGACGTCATGGTGGAACTGGCGGAAGAGGGCATGACCATGCTCTGCGTGACCCACGAGATGGGCTTCGCCAAGACCGTGGCCGACCGCGTGATCTTCATGGACCAGGGGCAGATCATAGAGGAGAACGCGCCGGAACCCTTCTTCAACAACCCGCAGTCCGAGCGTACCCAGCTCTTCCTCAGCCAGATCCTGGGCCACTGAGGGTGGGTTCCGCCGGGTCCGCGTCGTTCTGCGGGCCCGGCGGAGTGCCGTGTTGTCCAAACATCAGCACCCGGTTGCGTCCGGCGTGCTTGGCGGCGTAGAGCGCCTGGTCGGCCTGGGCGGTGGCCAGCGCCTGGGCGTGCTGCGGGTCTTGCCCATGGGGCAGTCTGGCGATGCCGATGCTGAGGGTGATGTCGATATGGCGGGTCTTCGCGTCGCCGGCAAGCGACTGTAGGGGAAAGGAGCTATCGGCAACGCTGGCCCGTAGACGCTCGCCCAGTTGCAGCGCCTGGGCGTCGTCGAGGCCACCGACGAGAATCGCGAACTCCTCCCCGCCCACGCGGGCCAGCACGTCCTGACCACGCAACTCGTTGCCCAATTGGGTGGTCAGCAGCTTCAACAATGCATCGCCTGCGGGGTGTCCGTAGCAATCGTTGATCAGCTTGAAGTTGTCGATATCCAGCAACAGCAGGTGGCAGGGACCGGCGGAGGTACTGCCCAGGATCGCCTTCAAGTGACGCGTGAGTCCGCGCCGATTCATCACGCCGGTGAGTTCGTCGTATTCGGCGGCGATCATGGCACGCTCTTCGCCCTGTTTGCGCCGGGTGATGTCGATGACCAGGCCCGAGGCAATACTGAGCCGGTTGCTCTCATCGAAGGCCAGTTCAGCGACGATCTCGTGCCAGCGCATCGGCTCCTTGGCGCTGCGAAGCCGGACATCGAGACGGCAGCTCCGCCGAGAGCGGGCCAGGCATTCGCGCAGCTGCGCCCACAGGCGCTGGCGGTCGGCCGGGACGATGTGTGCCAGCAGGCGGCGTAGCGGCAGGCGGGCGTAGTCGTCGGGATAGCCCAGCGTGCGCAGCAGGGCGCGGGAGCACCAGGTCGATCCGCTGTGCAGGTCGACCTCCCAGATGCCGCAGTCGGCCACCTGCTGAAAGAGCTCCAACTGGCGCCGCCGGCTGGAGAGCTGGTGTCGATAGATGGCCGAGGCGATCAACTCGGCACCGACGACCAGGGCATCGAGACCGGTACCTTCCCAGTCGAGCGGTCGCTCGCAGTCGTCAATTCCCAGCGTGCCCCACCAGCGACCGTTCACCATGATGGGCACCGTGACCATCGAGCATATCCGTTGGCTTTCGAGGTTTTCGCGCAGCGGCCCGTTTGCCATCCGCTCGGTAATGAAGCGCTGTGCCACGCCACGCTGGCGCTCCTCGACCATCCGCTGATAGATCGGGTCGTCAAAGAGGGTGGAGAAGAAGCGGAAACGCTTGTGAGTGAGCTGGCGATAGCGCGGCGCGGCCGCCCATTCGAACACGTAGTCCTGAATGACGGCGTCATCCTGCAACTCGAGGAGTTGGAAGATCCACACGCGGCTGGCGCCGGAGGCCCGGCCGATCTCGCCCAGCAAGGCATCGACGCCGTCACCCCAGAAGCGCCCCTTCATCAGCGCCTGGCTGCCCCTGGCGAGGGCGGCGAGGAGGCGCTTGGCGTCGGGGTGGACCGGTACCGGCATGAGAAAGCTCATCCATCAGGCGGTAGGCCGATCATAACAGGGCTTTACATTCGGCTTACATAGCAACTTGCCTAGCGAATAGGCTAAGTTGCCATTGCAGATGCTCAGGTGCTTCCCTGGGGCTTGAGGGGCTCGGCGGGGCGTGTCACGCGAGCATTGCCCAAAACGCTGGGCTCGATTTCCACCGGGCGTGCCTCGCTGGTCCAGGCTGCCTGGCTGTCGTGTACGGCCGGCCGGCGCTCGAACGAGCGGGTGACCATGTCGCCAGGGGCAAAGCCGACCCGGGTACCCAGGTGGTGGGGTAGCAGGCAGAGCTCGACGACCAGGCGCAGGCCCAAGGTCGCGGCCAGCCAGAGTCCGGCGCCCAGCGCCAGGCTGGGCCAGGCGTAGCTCCAATCGACGCTGGCGAGCCAGGGTGTGCGCGGCATCAGCCACATCGCTGCGCCAGCCAGCAGACCGAGCTGGAGCACGAAATGGCTGAAGAGCAGGACGCCGCGGGACAGCGGGCGGCGGGGAAACAGGAACTGTCGCATCGGGCTCCTCCCGTTGACGCATCGCAGTACGATGAACTGGCCGACATCCCTGCCGACGATTCGATGCTAACCCAGATTGCGACGAGCGTCAGCCGTTACGTTGGGGCACTCGCTCAGTCGGGCATAGTTTAGTCGAGCATCGTGATGCTGGCGGGAAGCAGCGGCTCGCGAAGACGATGCTCGCTCAGCAGACGGCCTTCGAGGGCGGTCAGCATGATCTGCAGCGGGTCGCCGTGACTCACCAGCAGAATGGTTTCGTCGCGCAGCGCCTGTTCCAGCGAGGCGACCACGCCCTGCATGCGGGCGGCGACACTGGTCACGCTTTCGACGCCGTATTCGCGATGCTCCGGGTCGCGAGCGTCATGCGCCCAGACATCGGGGTAAAGACTATCCGCCAAGCCCTCGAAATCACCGAAGTCGCGTTCGCGCAGGCGTGGCTCGGGCTGCAGCGCGAGGCCGAAGCGAGCGGCCACTCGCCTGGCGGTTTCGGTGGTGCGCAGGAAATCGGAATGCAGGATGCGGGTCGGTGCCGGCCAGCGCCATTCGGCGAGCAGCGCTTCCAGCTGCGCCTCACCCTGCTCGGAGAGGCCGAACGAGGTGAGTCCCCGGGCCGGTGTGCTGATGATCAAGTGCCGTGCATTGGCCTGGCTATGGCCGTGCCGCATCAGCAGGTAGCGGTTGTTGCGTTGACCCGGGGCGGGGTGAAATCGGTTTGACATCGTATTGTCACACTACCTAGATTGGTGGTTAGTTTCGTTTGTGATCATTATGGCATGCGCATGTTCGCTTCCGAGCAGGATGGGCGGGATCACCCAAGTCATTCGATCCTGCCATAATGCTTATGACGACATCGACTCAAATAATTACAGTGATACAGAGAGACACGCCAATGACAATGTCCAAGATATTCGGCCGTTCCCCCTTCGCCACCCTGGCCTTCACCTCGCTATTGCCGCTGACCCTGCTGGTGTCGGCCCAGGCCCAGGCCGACTGCCCCCGCGGCGACCTGGATGACCTCTACTGCGATGAAGATGGCAACATGGTTGCCGACCGCCCCACCGACGAGTCGCAATGGGCCAACCCCGATACGCTGATCTTCGCCTACACTCCGGTGGAGGATCCGGCGATCTACTCCGACATCTGGCAGCCCTTCATCGACCACTTGCAGGAGGTGACCGGACGCAACGTGCGCTTCTTCGCCGTGCAGTCCAACTCGGCACAGGTCGAGGCCATGCGCAGCGGACGGCTGCACATCGCCGGCTTCTCCACCGGCCCGACACCGTTCGCCGTGAACCTGGCAGGAGCGGTACCTTTCGCGCTGATGGGCTCCGACGACGGCCAGTTCGGCTACACCCTGCAGGTGTTCACCCACGTCGATTCCGATATCGAGGAGATGGAGGATCTCAAGGGCAAGCGCGTCGCGCATACCTCGCCGACCTCAAACTCCGGCAACCAGGCGCCGCGCGCCCTGTTCCCGGAACTCGGCATCGTGCCCGACGAGGATTACGAGGTGGTCTACTCGGGCAGCCACGACCAGTCGATGCTCGGCGTAGTCGCCCGCGACTACGATGCCGCCCCGGTGGCCTCCGAGGTGGTCGAGCGCATGGCGGCGCGGGGGCTCTACGACGAGGAGGATGTGCGGTTGATCTACGAATCCGATCGCTTCCCCACCACCTCCTACAACTACGCTCACAACCTGCATCCCGATCTGGTCGAGAAGATCGAGGAGGCCTTCTTCTCCTTCGACTTCGCCGGCACCGCGCTGGGCGACGAATTCGAGGGCGTGGAGAAGTTCATCCCGATCAACTACCAGGAGCACTGGGAGGTCATCCGCACCATCCAGGCCGCCAACGACGTGCGCTACACCCGCGAGGACCTGGAGCAGGAGTGAGCCTGGCGAATGCTGGGGCCCTCGGCATGACCGGGGGCGCTCCTTTTCCTGTGACGTGAGGTGGTTGAATGCTGGAGATTTCGAAACTGGTCAAGCGCTACGGCCGTGACAAGCCGGTGCTCGAGGGGCTGGACCTGGTAGTGAAAGGCAGCAGCGTGGTGTCCATCGTCGGTGCCTCCGGGGCCGGCAAGAGCACCATGTTGCGCTGTATCAACCGGTTGGTGGAGCCGACCTCCGGCTCGATCAAGCTCAACGGTGCCGAGCTGGTCAATCTGCGAGGACGCGAGTTGCGCCGGGCCCGGCGCAAGATCGGCATGGTGTTCCAGGGCTTCAACCTGATCGACCGGCTCACGGTGATGGAGAACGTGCTGGCTGGGCGGCTCGGCTACGTCAACCTGTTCCAGGCGATCACGCGGCGCTATCCCCAGAGCGATATCGAGCGCGCCTTCCAGTTGATGGAGCGGGTGGGCATCGCCCACTACGCCAACAAGCGCGCCGACGAGCTTTCGGGCGGCGAGCGCCAGCGCGTCGGAGTGGTACGGGCGCTGATGCAGGAACCCGAGATCCTGCTGGCCGACGAGCCGACGGCCTCGCTCGACCCGCGCACCTCCGAGCAGATCATGAAACTGCTGCAGAGTCTCGCCAGCGAACTCTCGCTGCCGGTGCTGATCAACATCCACAACGTGGCCCAGGCCAAGGCCTACACCGAACGCATCGTCGGGTTGCGTCACGGCAGGATGATCTTCGATGGCCTGCCAGCCGATTTCGACAAGGAGGCGCTGGACGCCATCTACGGCGGCATCGAGACGGCAGAGGAGGAGATCACCGAGGAGCCCGGACGAGCGACGCAAGGGGTGGCGCATGACTCGACCTGACCGTACGGCCTTGCCACACACCTGGCGCAAGCCGCCCTTCATCGCCAACCCGGTGCTGCGTTATGGGCTGTGGCTGGTGGTGATCGTCTATCTGGTGTGGGCCTTCGGCTCGCTGCCGTTCAACTGGGCGCGCATCAGCGAAGGCCTGCCGCGGGCGGCACGCATCTTCGGCGGTGGTTTTCCGCCCAGCTTCGAACGCAGCGGCCTGCTGATCACCGGCTTCAAGGAGAGCTTTCAGATCGCCATCCTGGCGACGTTGCTGGGGGTAGCACTGTCGATTCCCTTTGCGGTGATGGCGGCCAAGAATGTCGCCCCCAAGCCCATCTATCTGCTCGGTCGCGCGGTAATCATCGTCTCGCGCAGCTTCCATCCAGTGATCGTCGCCATCCTGTTCGTTGCCGCGGTCGGCTTCGGTCCCCTGGCCGGCATCCTCACGCTGACGATCTATTCGATCGGCTTCGTCGGCAAGCTGTTGGCGGAAGAGATCGAGGAGATCGACTGGGGCCAGGTGGAGGCGATGAAGGCCGCCGGGGCGGGCTACCTCGCCACCCTGGTCTACGCCGTGTTCCCGCAGATCCTGCCGCGCCAGGTGGGGCTCTCCATGTACCAGCTCGACAGCAACCTGCGCGCTTCGGCAGTGGTCGGCATCGTCGGCGCCGGTGGCATCGGCGGCACCCTGATGAATGCCTTCGGCCGCTACGACTACGATTTCGCCTTCGCGATCCTGATCACGATCATCGCCGTGATCCTGGTCAGTGAAGGCATCAGCGGCTGGGTGAGGAAGAAGATATGGTAGATCATGCCGGAGCCTTGGCCGACCGCGTGTGGCAGCGCTACGACCGCAAGCAGCGCCTGATTCGCTACGCCGTGCTGCTGGCCACCGTGATGGTGGTCTACTGGGCGGTACGTGACATCGACATCTTCTGGCCCTGGGTATGGGACGCGCCGAATCAGATATCGAGCCTCGGGGCGCGCATGTGGCCACCCGATCCCTCGCGGCTGGCGGCCATCACCAACGCATTGCTCGAGACGGTGCATATCGCCACGCTGGCCACCGTGTTGACCATCTTCATCGCCCTGCCGGTCTCCTACATCGCCGCTCAGAACACTACCCCCAACCGCGCCTGCCTGTGGCTGGGCCGCTTCATCCTGGTCGCCAGCCGTTCGGTGAACACCATCATCTGGGCACTGCTGTTCGTGGCCATTTTCGGCCCGGGGGTGCTGGCGGGAATATTGGCCATCATGTTCCGCTCGGTGGGCTTCATCGGCAAGCTGATGGGCGAGGCGATCGAGGAGATCGACCGCCGCCCGGTGGAGGCCATGGAAGCCACCGGTGCCTCCAAGGCCAAGGTGATCGCCTACGCCGTCGTGCCGCAGGTGATGCCGGCCTTCTTCGCCATCGTCATCCTGCGCTGGGACATCAACATCCGCGAATCGACGGTTCTGGGGCTGGTGGGTGCCGGTGGCATCGGGGTGATCCTGCAGGGGGCGATCGATACCTTTGCCTGGCCCACCGTGGCCACCATCCTGATCGCCATCATCGTGCTGGTGCTGATCGGCGAGGCAGTGACGGGGCTTCTCCGGCGCAAGGTACTCTAGTCGATTGACCCTGAAAGGTCGGGAGTCGGTTGACCCTGGAGGGTCTGGTTGCCATGTTGAAGGAAGAAAGCCCGCAACGGGATTGGCGGGCTTTTCCTTCAACTCGACTCAAGGAGAGGCTATGACAACGTATATCGTGGTGGCGGATGCGGCTCGCGCGCGCGTGTTCACCCGCGAGGCGCTCAAGCTGGAGGAGAGGGAGAGCCTGGTGCATGCCGAAGGGCGCCTGCACGAGGGGGATCTGGTCACTGGCGCCACGGGTAGCGTCGACGAGTCGATGGCTCATACGCGACGCGCCAGTCGCGGCGACAGCGTTGCCCTGGACCACGAGGCGGAGATCTTCGCCAAGCAGATCGCCGAACGCATCTACAAGGCCCGGGTAGACAACAGCCTGGACAAGCTGATACTCGTCGCCCCGCCTCGCTTCCTGGGTGTGCTGCGCGACAAGCTCGACGGACCATCCAGCAAGCTGATCATCCACACCCTGGACAAGGACCTGTCCAAGGCGCCGCTGAACGATATTCAGGAGGCCGTCAGCGATATGCGCTGATCGCGCCGAGACTTTCGTCTCAAGGCGCGGGCGTTCTTGCCGATAGAGTGAGCATGGCTGCGAAGTTTTCTTCGCTGCCACTTGCTTCCTACTTCAGCGAGAGCGCCCATGCACCTCAGATCGATCCGCCAGTTCGTGGTCCTGCTGGCCGGCCCCTGCCTGTTGACCGTGGTCGGGGTACTGGTCATCTACGGCCTGTTCTCTTCGGCACGTACCCAGCAAACCGTCGAGGCCCATACCCGTGAGCTGCTCGAAGGGGCCGTGGACGAGCGCTTGGCGGTGCTGGCGAATGCCGAGGCCGGGCGTATCCAGCGTGAACTCGAGCATGCGCTGACGCTGGCCACCCAACTGGCCGACACCAATGCGCTGATGGGTCAGCGGGACGCCGGCGGTCGCCGTGCTCTCTCCCTGAGCCGGCGCGAACTCTCCAATCTGGTTCGCCAGACCGTCGTCGAGAACCCCTCGCTGCTGGACGCCTTCATCGGCTGGGAGCCCGACGCCTTCGGCCGCGATGCGTTGCATGCCGATCTCGGCGAGAGCGAGGGCTACGATGGCAGTGGGCGCTTCATGCCCTGGTGGTACCGTACCGGGGAGGGCGGCGTCGAGGTGCTGCCGCTGGGCGAGACGATGGAGAGCACCACGCCACTCGCCAGCGGCGTGCGCGAGGGTGAGTACTACCTCTGCCCGCGTGAGACGCTCGCGCCCTGCATCATCGACCCGGCACCCTACGACTACGGCGGCGAGACGCTGCTGGTCACCTCGTTCAACGTGCCGATCCTGGTCGACGGTGCATTCCGTGGTGTGGCCGGCGTCGACCTGGCGCTCGACTTCATCCAGGCGCTGCTGCTCGAGGCCAACCAGGCGCTCTATGGCGGTGCGGGCGAGATGGCGCTGGTGGCGGGGCGCGGTGGCCTGGTAGCCCATACCGCCAATGCCGAGCGGCTCGGCGCCGCGGCGAGCGAGGCGTTCGACAGCGAGGTGCTCGGTGCCATCGACCGGGCGCAGTCACAGGGGGCCAGCGTAAGCCAGGCGCGGGAGGGCATGCTGGAGCGCTATCAGCCGTTCACCATCGGCGCAAGCGAAGCGCCCTGGACGCTGCTGATCCGCTTGCCCGAGGAGGCGGTGATGGCCGAGCTGGCAACGCTGCAGGAGGTGTTGGGCGAGCAACGTCGCGCCGATACCCTGGGCATGGCGCTGGTCGGCCTGATGCTGGCGGCGCTGGGTCTCGCGGCGCTGTGGTGGATCGGTACCCGGGTCTCGCGGCCGCTGCGCCTGTTGGCCGATCGCATGCGCGAGATCGCCAGCGGAGACGGCGACCTGACCCAGCGCTTGCCGGTGCGCGGGCGCGACGAGAGCGGCAAGCTCGCCACCCAGTTCAATGCCTTCGTCGACAAGATCCACGACGTGCTGCTCGACGTGCGTGACAGTAGCGAATCGGTACACCTGGCGGCCAGCGAGATCGCCAACGGCGGCGAGGACCTGTCGCGGCGTACCGAGCAGGCCGCCGCCAGCCTGCAGCAGACCTCGGCCTCGATGGAGCAGATATCCGCCACCGTCGAGCACACTTCGGCCTCCTCACGCGAGGCCAACGGCCTGTCGAAGTCGGCCGCCGAGGTTGCCCATCGCTCGGGCGAGGCGGTCGGCCAGGTGGTGGAGACCATGCAGGAGATCAGCCGTTCATCGGAAAAGATCGGCGAGATCGTCAAGGTGATCGACGGCATCGCCTTCCAGACCAACCTGCTGGCGCTCAACGCTTCGGTCGAAGCGGCCCGGGCCGGCGAGCACGGCCGCGGCTTCGCCGTGGTCGCCGGCGAGGTGCGTCAGCTCGCCACCCGCAGCGCCGAGGCCTCGCGCGACATTCGTGCGCTGATCGAGGCCTCCAGCCAGCGCGTCATCACCGGCACCGAGCTGGTTGGCCGCGCCGGCGAGAGCATGGGCGAGCTGATGGCCAGCGTGAACCGGGTAGCCAACATGCTCGGCGAAATCAGCATGGCTGCCGGAGAGCAGAGCGACGGCATCGGCCAGGTCAGCGTGGCCGTGGCCGACCTCGACCGCACGATCCAGCAGAACGCGGCACTCGTGGTGGAGTCCACCACCGCCGCCGAACAGCTCAGCGAGCAGGCCGACCGCCTGGCCCAGGTCGTCGGCGGTTTCCGGCTGCGTGATCGCTGACGGGCAGAGGGGCGGGAGGGTCAGGAGACCGGCGGCAGGTCGATCTGGTCGCTGCGCTGGACCCCCTCGGTCATCTGCCGGCACAGGCGCAGGAACTCGCGCATGCCGGTGGCCATGTACTTGTGACGGTGCCAGATGAAGGCGAACTGACGGCTCAAGTCGAGTTCCGGGGTGGGGATCGGCACCAGGCTGCCGCGGCGGAAGGCATCGCGCAGCGCCAGCTTGGATACGCAGCCGATGCCGAGGCCCGACTCCACTGCCCGCTTGATGCCTTCGGTGTGCTCCAGCTCCAGCAGGGTATTGAAGCGTCCGCGCCGGTGCCGCGCGGCCTGCTCCAGGGTCATGCGCGTGCCCGAGCCCTGCTCGCGCATGATCCACGCCTCGCGCAGCAGGCGGTCGAGTTCCACCGGCCCCTGCCCGGCCAGCGGATGGCGGGGCGAGCAGAACACCGACAGCTCGTCCTCCACCCACGGCTGGGTGATCACGTCCTCCTCCTCGCAGTGCCCCTCGATGAGTCCCAGGTCAAGCTCGTGCTGGCGCACGCGATCGACGATTTCCCGCGTATTGCGTACCGCCAGGCGTACCCGGCTGCCCGGGTGGCGCTGCATGAAGTCGCTGATCAGCAGCGTCGCCAGATAGTTGCCGATGGTCAGGGTGGCGCCCACGTCGAGCGAGCCGATGCCCTGCTGGCCATGTAGGATCTCCTCGATCTCCTCGGCGCGGTCGAGCAGGGCCACGGCCTTGGGCAACAGCTGGAAGCCCAGCGCATTGAGCCGTAGCCGCTTGCCGACGCGGTCGAGCAGTTGGCAGTCGAATTGGCGTTCGAGTTCGGCCAGGGCGGTACTGGTGGCCGATTGGGACAGGGAGAGGGCGCGAGCGGCACGCGAGACGCTCTCGTGCTGGGCGACGGCGACGTAGACCTCGAGTTGGCGCAGGGTGAAATGCATGAAACGGCTCGGTTTTGATCTATATCAGTAGTATAGATAAAGGATATCCATACAATCCAATTAACAGATAAACCTTGCGCTCTTATAATGCAAGCAAATCGTTTTTCCCCTCGAGTTATTCGATATTGGAATAGATAGGAGCCGGCATGAGCAAGTTCGCACTGGAAGACGTTCTGAGCGTTCACCACTGGAACGATACCCTGTTCAGCTTTCGCACCACCCGCGAGCGCAGCCTGCGCTTCAAGAACGGTCAGTTCGTGATGATCGGCCTGGAAGTGAACGGCAAGCCGCTGATGCGTGCCTATTCCATCGCCAGCCCCAACTACGAGGACCACCTCGAGTTCTTCAGCATCAAGGTGCCCGACGGCCCGCTGACCTCGCGCCTGCAGCACCTCAAGGTGGGCGACCAGATCATGGTCAGCCGCAAGCCCACCGGCACCCTGGTCACCGACGACCTGCTGCCGGGACGCAACCTCTACTTCCTCTCCACCGGTACCGGCCTGGCGCCGTTCATGAGCCTGATCCAGGACCCGGAGGTGTACGAGCGCTACGAGAAGGTGATCCTGGTGCACGGCGTGCGCAGCGTCAGCGAACTGGCCTATGCCGACTTCATCCAGAAGGAGCTGCCGGCCCACGAGTACCTGGGCGACGAGATCAAGGAGAAGCTGGTCTACTACCCCACCGTGACCCGCGAAGAGTTCCACACCATGGGGCGTCTCACCGACCATATCCGCAGCGGCAAGCTGTTCGAGGATACCGGCGTGGCGCCGATGGATCCCAAGCAGGACCGCGCCATGATCTGCGGTAGCCCGGCGATGCTCGACGAGACCAGCGCGCTGCTCGACGACCTGGGCTTCAACATCTCGCCGCGCATGGGCGAGCCGGGCGATTACGTCATCGAGCGTGCCTTCGTCGAGAAGTAAGCGAAACGTGGGCTGCGCTCGGTCACGCTTCGGGCGCTCGTAGACGTTTCAAAAAACCCACGCCCTCATGGTCGTGGGTTTTTGGCTACTTGCGGCAGTTCCGACGACAGGCCTACGCGGAGGCGCTGTGAACCCATCCCTGGGCGCTACCGATGCCATCCATGGCATCGGACCTCCGCTTCGCCCTGTCCCCGGTCCTGCCTGTATCTTTTAGCGGCTACACCGCATCCTTGCCGGTTTCGCCGGTACGGATGCGGAGGTGCGGCTATCCGATCACCTGCTCCAGCGGGGTGATGAAGATCTTGCCGTCGCCGATCTTGCTGAAGGTATAAGCGCGACCTGGCTTATACCGCGTCCTTACCGGTTTCGCCGGTACGGATACGGATCACCTGCTCCAGCGGGGTGATGAAGATTTTGCCATCGCCGATCTTGCCGGTATTGGCTACCTGGGTGATGGCATCGATGACCTGCTCGACCAAGTCGTCGTCGATGGCGATCTCGACCTTTACCTTGGGCAGGAAGTCGACCACGTACTCGGCGCCGCGGTAGAGCTCGGTGTGACCCTTCTGGCGGCCGAAGCCCTTCACCTCGGTGACGGTGATGCCCTGTACCCCGATCTCCGAAAGCGACTCGCGAACGTCGTCGAGCTTGAACGGCTTGATGATGGCGGTCACCAGTTTCATGGTCTGTTTCCTCATGGTCGGGCAGGGTTCATGATGAACCCGAGCGGGTACGGATCGTTGGCCTCAAGCATACACCGCCCTTGGCAGGAAGAAAAAAGGCTCCCCGTAGGGAGCCCGGTAAAGCCTGTATCGCTTACTCGGCGTGCGGCTGGCCGATCGGTGCGCCGACTCCGTAGCCGCCGGACTGCGGGCGTCCACCGCTGCCGCCGTAGACCTTGGCGACGCTGAACTCGGGATAGGCCTCCATGCCGCATTCGGCCAGGTCGACCCCTTCGTACTCTTCCTCCTCGCTGACGCGGATGCCCATGATCGCCTTGAGGATCAGCCACACCGCCAGGCTGGCAACGAAGACCCAAGCGAAGATGGCCAGTGCCCCGATGATCTGGACGCCGAAGCCGGTATCGGTCGACAGCGGCACCGCCAGCAGGCCCCAGAGTCCGACCACGCCGTGCACCGAGATGGCACCGACCGGATCGTCGATCTTCAGCTTGTCGAGCGTGACGATGGAGGCCACCACGATGATGCCGCCCACGGCGCCGATCAACGTGGCACCCAGTGCGGAAGGTGCCAACGGTTCGGCGGTGATCGCCACCAGGCCGGCCAGGGCACCGTTCAGCGCCATGGTCAGGTCGGCCTTGCGGAACCACAGCTTGGCCAGAATCAGCGCGGCGATGACACCACCGGCCGCGGCGGCATTGGTGTTGACCAGCACCTGGGCCACGTTGTTGGCCGAAGATACGTCGGAGAGCTTGAGCTCGGAGCCGCCGTTGAAGCCGAACCAGCCCATCCACAGGATGAAGGTGCCCACGGTGGCCAGCGGCAGGTTGGCGCCCGGAATGGCATGGATGCTGCCGTCCTTGCCGTACTTGCCCTTGCGCGGGCCGAGGATCAGCACGCCGGCCAGCGCCGCGGCCGCGCCGGCCAGGTGCACGATGCCGGAACCGGCGAAGTCGGAGAAGCCCAGGGCGTCGAGCCAGCCCTCGCCCCAGGTCCAGTAGCCCGACACCGGGTAGATGAAGCCGGTCATGACCACGGCGAAGGCGAGGAAGGCCCACAGCTTCATGCGCTCGGCAACGGCACCGGAGACGATCGACATGGCGGTGGCGACGAACACCACCTGGAAGAAGAAGTCGGCGCGCATGGAGTAGTAAGGGGCGTCGTCGCCACCGGCGGTAACCGCGTCGACGCTGTTCTCTCCGCCGATCAGCACGCCCAGGTTGGGCAGGATGCCGCCGGCATCGCTCGAATACATGATGGCGTAGCCCACCAGCAGGTACATGGTGCAGGCAATGGCGAACAGGGCGATGTTCTTGGTCAGGATCTCGGCGGTATTCTTGGCGCGCACCAGGCCGGCCTCGAGCATCGAGAAGCCGGCAGCCATCCACATGACCAGAACGCCGCATATCAGGAAGTAGAAGGTGTCGAGCGCGTAGCTCAACTCTGCAAGTTCACTCATGGGAGTTTCTCCATCGCTCTTGTAAGGTAAGCAGCCGTCACACGGCCTCGGCGCCGCGTTCGCCGGTACGGATGCGGATCACATCCTCCAGCGGAGTCACGAAGACCTTGCCGTCGCCAATCTTGCCGCTGTTGGCGGCGCTGCAGATGGCGTCGAGCACGCTCTCGACGCGGGAGTCGTCCACGGCAACCTCGACCTTCACCTTGGGCAGAAAATCGACCACGTATTCGGCGCCACGATAGAGTTCGGTGTGGCCCTTCTGGCGACCGAAACCCTTCACTTCGGTCACGGTGATGCCCTGGACGCCGTTGTCGGCCAGCGCCTCGCGTACGTCGTCGAGCTTGAATGGCTTGATGATGGCGGTGATGAGCTTCATCGCATCTCTCCCTGCTGGAATAAAGGCGGCGGGGGTCGCCAGCCGGCTGTACTGCGCGTAATGCGCAGACCATGCCAGGCTGAGTTTTGCTTCTCATAAACAGGAGGTTGCAGGCGTATTCCGTTGTGTCATGCGCTTCAATGGCGCAGCGGTCATAGCCGCCTTGCACCAAGCTGGTGCTGGTTCGTGGTGCGGATGCGCCATGACGGAGCGGGAGAAGAGAATGCGTCGTGGCGGGGCCTTGCGTATGCTGTAGAGCAACATGTGCAAGCCAACAGGAGAAGCGCACCATGGCGAATCAGGACCCCATCAGCCGGCTGGCACAACAGCTGGGCGAGCGCCTGCAGGGCGCGGCTCAGGCGCCGGAGGAATTTCAGAAGGGCGTGCAGCAGATCGTGCGTGGTGCCTTCGACCGCCTCGAGCTGGTATCGCGGGAGGATTTCGACATCCTGATGGACGTGCTGCAGCGCACGCGGATCCGCGTCGAAGCCCTGGAGCAGCAGGTCGCGGCCCTGGAGAAGGCGCTGGCGGCCCGCGAGACTCCCGCGCCCCAGGCGACCCTCACGCCGCCCAAGGACGCCGACGAAAACGAAGCAGGGGCCGACGAAGCCAAGCGCTGAGCCAGCGTGGAGAGCCCGTTCTGGCACAGTGCTAGTATCTAGCCCTTACGCTAATGAAACACTGCATAAATGCCTGCGCGAGCGAATCGCTGCGTTGCGCGGTGCCGAAGCGTCGGACCGGCGGATCCTCACATATACCCCATATGCTCCGGTTCCTGTGCTCCGTGCGCCTTGCGCCTCATCTCGCTCGCCAATTTATTCAGCGTTTCTCTAATGGACTGCGAGGGACTGCACGATGCTGGCGATCGTTGCCACACGGGCCGGCCTGGGGCTGGAAGCGCCCGAGGTACAGGTCGAGGTACATCTGGCCAATGGCCTGCCGGGGATGACCCTGGTCGGCCTGCCCGAGGCCGCCGTCAAGGAGAGCCGCGAACGGGTGCGCAGCGCCCTCACCAACGCCGGCTTCGATTTTCCCAATACGCGAAGAATCGTGCTCAACCTGGCGCCCGCCGACCTGCCCAAGGTCGGCGGGCGCTTCGATCTGCCCATTGCGCTGGGTATCCTGATCGCCTCGGGCCAGCTTCCGGGCGAGGCGCTGGAAGGCATCGAGAGCGTCGGCGAGCTAGCGCTGGATGGCCGCCTGCGCCCCATCAGCGGGGTGCTGCCGCTGGCCCTGGCCGCCAGAAAGGCCGGACGCAAGCTGATCGTGCCCAGGGAGAACGCCGACGAGGCGGCGCTGGCCGGTGATCTGCAGGTCTTGCCCGCCGAGCATCTGCTCGACGTCATGGCGCATCTGCTGGGGCAGAAGCCGATCGCCGCACATCGCCTCGAAGCGCCACCCGTCGTCGACTCCCGCGAGGGCGACCTGGCCGAGGTCCGTGGCCAGCACCAGGCCCGGCGCGCGCTGGAGATCGCCGCGGCCGGCTCGCACAATCTGCTGTTCGCCGGCCCACCCGGTACCGGCAAGACCATGCTGGCGAGCCGCCTGCCCGGCATATTGCCGGAGCTCACCGAGGAGGAGGCGCTGGAAGTGGCCGCCATCCGTTCGGTGTGTGGCCTGCCCCTGGCCGAGCAGTGGGGGCGGCGGCCCTTTCGTGCCCCGCACCACACTGCCAGCGCCGTGGCCCTGGTCGGCGGCGGCTCCTGGCCGCGGCCGGGCGAGATCTCGCTGGCCCACCACGGCGTGCTGTTCCTCGATGAGCTGCCCGAGTTCAGCCGCCACGTGCTCGAAGTGATGCGCGAGCCGATGGAGTCGGGCCGTATCCATATCGCCCGCGCCAACCACGAGCGTAAATTCCCCGCGCGCTTCCAGCTGGTGGCGGCCATGAACCCCTGCCCCTGCGGCCACCTGGGCGACCCACGCCAGGCCTGCCAGTGCACCGCGGCGCAAATCCAGCGCTACCAGTCGCGGCTCTCGGGGCCGCTGCTCGACCGCATCGATCTGCAGATCGAAGTGCCTGCACTGCCGCCGGAGCAGCTCACGTCGCGCGAGGTAGGCGAGAGTTCGGCCGAGGTACGCGCCCGGGTCGTGGCCGCACGAGAGCGACAGTACGCACGAGGTGCGCTCAATGCCCACCTTGGCGGGTGCGAGCTGGAAGCGGCCTGCGCCCTGTCGACGGCGGATCGCGCCTGGCTGGCTGGGGTGCTCGAGCGCCTGCGCCTCTCGGCGCGCGCCTACCACCGCGTGCTGCGGGTGGCGCTGACCCTGGCCGATCTCGCGGCCAAGCCGCGCCCGGAGCGCGGCGAGCTGATGGAGGCGATTGGGTATCGGCAGCTAGATCGGCAGCTGCGCCAGGCATAGGGGCTGCTACAGCGCCGTGGCGTCGAAGGCGCCCTCGATCTCGGTCTCCCACAGCGCACTCTCCGCGTCGGGGCGATAGAGCGACAGGGTGAGACGGTAGGGCAGCAGATCGCGGTCGGAGAGGCTCAGGCGTGGCGCGGTGGCCTCCAGGCGGCTCTCCATGCGCCACTGGTGGTCGCCTCCCTCGCCGCTCATGGCGGGGCGCCAGTCGATCACCTGGGGGCCGTCGCTGGCACCCAGCAGGGCGCGAGTGAGGCTTTCCAGGAAGCGCTCGCTGCCGATCTCGAGACTGTCGTCCACCGCCGGCGATACCAGCAGCAGCACCTGGTCCTGCGGCGGTTGCAGGGCGTCCACGTTCATTACCCTGGCGACGGCACGGTCGCTCAGGTTCTGCAGCGCGCGACGAATGGGGTCGGGTTCGGGGGGCTGGGCGGCGCATCCGGCGAGTAGGGCGAACAGCAAGAGCAGAGCGATAGGTCTCAGCATCGGGAGAAGCGCTCCTGGGCGGCCGGGGCAAGGCCTTGCTCCAATTCGGCAACGAAAGCGTCGAGAGAGGCGAACAGGGCGGCGCGAATGGGCTCGGCCTCGTTGACCAGATGATGGCGCGCTTCCGGATGACGCTGGATGCGGGCGTTGGGAAACTTGCGTTCCAGCACCGCCAGGTTCCACTCCCAGTCGACGGTGAGGTCCTGCTCCCCTTGCAGGATCAGGGTGGGGAGGTCGCTGGAGGGGAGGGCGAGCAGCTGGGGCATCCAGCGGCGCATGGCACTGACCCAGTTGAGCGACAGATGTTCCGGCTGCAACGGGTCGTGTTCGCGCAGGAAGGCGGCAAACTCGGCGTCGGTGGAGTTGGCCCCGAAGCGGCGCGGCAGGGTTTCGACGAAAGGACCCACCAGGGTATGCAGCCATCCCGCCTGGGGCCAGCCGAAGGGGCGCACCAGGGGCGCGAGCAGGACCAGGCCCGACCAGTGCCCTTCGCCAGGCCGGCTCAAGGCATCGGTGGCGAGAATGGCGGCGCCGGTACTCTGACCGATGCCAAGCCAGGGCCGCGGGGCCAGGCCCTCGGCATCCAGCTGATCCTGCAAGGCATGCAGGCAGTCGCCGTAGTGAGCGAAGTCATCGATACAGGCACGCTTGCCACTGGACAGGCCGTGCCCCGGCAGATCCCACAGCACCACCCGCCAGCGTCGTTCAAGCAGGAGTTCCAGCAGGTGACGATAGAGGCCGAGGTGGTCGTAGTAGCCATGCACCACGAATGCCGTGCCGACCGGCTCCGCCGGGCTCCATACCTGAGTCCACAGCTGGTAGCGCTGTGCATCCACGTAGCCGACGTAGAGACCGATCCGCTCGGTGAGCAGCGGGGCGAGGCCGTAGTGGGCCAGGTAACCGTTCAGCGAGGGCTCTCCCTCGGCACGGAAGGGGGCGATGGGCCCCAGGGCCTGCAGGGGGCTGAAGTCGGTCATGGCGTTCTCCCTCGGGTCAAGGCACTGTCCCCTCGAATCCTTTCGTCTTCAGCGGCACACAAGTGTGCAGCAAGTTTACCTACCGGCCATGCTATTGGGTGAGTTATCGCTGTGATAAGCCACGCTTTTACTGACCATTTGGTCAAATTATCGGACCTTAACCCTATGTCTAGTAGGGTAGCCCTTCCTTCGGGTTTACATATGGAACAGTTTTCCACAAAATTGGCGCCTTCGCAGTGGTATCACCCCCACGAATTGCGGCTGGCCGAGAGCTTGTCATCGGCCGCCACGCAGGAGGAGACTTCCCATGTCCGAACGTGTCACACGCCATCGTCTCCAGGTGGCCGCTGAACTGGACCGCTTCATCAACGACCAGGCTCTTCCCGGTACCGGCCTGGATGCCGAGAGCTTCTGGGCCGGGGTCGATGCCATCTTTCATGATCTGACACCAAAAAATCGTGAATTGCTCGCCGAGCGAGAGCGCTTGCAAGAGCAGTTGGATACCTGGCACCGCGAGAACCCCGGCCCGGTGCGCGACATGAGCGTCTATCGCGCCTTCCTCGAAGAAATCGGTTACCTGGTGGAGGCGCCTTCACAGGTTACCGTTTCCACCGCCAACGTCGACCGCGAGGTTTCCACCCAGGCCGGGCCGCAGCTGGTGGTGCCGGTGAGTAACGCCCGCTATGCGCTGAATGCCGCCAATGCCCGCTGGGGCAGCCTCTATGACGCACTCTACGGTACCGATGCCATCGCCGAAGAGGACGGCGCCGAGAAGGGCACGAGCTACAACCCCAAGCGTGGCGAGAAAGTCGTCGCCTACGCCCGTGGCGTGCTGGACCTGGCCGCGCCGCTGGCTACCGGTTCCCATCGTGACGCCGTCAAGTACGTGCTGCGTGACGGCCATTTGATAGTGACCCTCGAAGGTGGCCGCGAAACCGGCCTGAAGGAGCCGGGCAAGCTGATCGGCTACCGCGGCGAGGCCGGTAGTCCCGAGGCGATCCTGCTGGCCAACAACGACCTGCACCTCGAGATCCAGATCGACCCCGGCCACCCCATCGGCCAAACCGACCCGGCCGGTGTCAAGGATCTGCTGGTCGAGGCCGCGCTCACCGCGATCATGGATTGCGAAGACTCCGTGGCGGCGGTCGATGCCGAGGACAAGGTCGGCGTCTACGCCAACTGGCTGGGCCTGATGAAGGGCGATCTGGAGGAGGCCATCGAAAAAGGCGGCAAGACCTTCACTCGTCGCCTCAACGAGGATCGCCACTACACCACGCCGAACGGCGGCAGTCTGACTCTGCCGGGCCGCTCGTTGATGTTCGTGCGCAACGTCGGCCACCTGATGACCACCCCGGCGGTACTCGACGCCGACGGCAACGAACTGCCCGAAGGCATCCTCGACGGCATCGTGACGAGCCTGCTGGCCATCCACGACCTCAAGAAGGGCGAGGGCGAGGCGCGCAACTCGCGTCAGGGCTCGGTCTACATCGTCAAGCCCAAGATGCACGGGCCGAAGGAGGTCGCCTTCTCAAACGAGTTGTTCGGCCGCATCGAGGACCTGCTGGGTCTCTCTCGAGACACGCTCAAGATGGGCATCATGGACGAAGAGCGCCGCACCTCGGTCAACCTCAAGGCATGTATCAATGAAGCCGCTTCGCGGGTGGTGTTCATCAATACTGGCTTCCTCGACCGCACCGGCGACGAGATGCACACCGCCATGGAAGCGGGGCCGATGATCCGCAAGGGTGACATGAAGAACGCCGCCTGGATCGGCGCCTACGAGCGCAACAACGTCCAGGTCGGCCTGGCCTGCGGCCTGCGCGGCCGTGCCCAGATCGGCAAGGGCATGTGGGCCATGCCCGACCTGATGGCGGCCATGCTCGAGCAGAAGATCGGCCACCCCAAGGCCGGCGCCAACACCGCTTGGGTACCGTCGCCCACCGCTGCCGCGCTGCACGCGCTGCACTACCATCAGGTCGACGTCACCGAGATCCAGCGCGAGCTGGAGGCCCAGGGCGAACCCGACCTGCTCGACGACCTGCTGACCGTGCCGGTGGTCGAGAAGGCCGAATGGTCCGATGCGGAGCGGCAGCAGGAACTCGACAACAACTGCCAGGGCATCCTCGGCTACGTGGTGCGCTGGGTCGAGCATGGCGTAGGCTGCTCGAAGGTACCCGATATCCATGACGTGGGGCTGATGGAGGACCGTGCCACCTTGCGTATCTCCAGCCAGCACATTGCCAACTGGCTGCACCACGGCGTGGTCGATGCCGAGCGCGTGCAAAAGACCCTGGAGCGGATGGCCAAGGTGGTCGACGAGCAGAACGCCGGCGACCCGGCGTATACCGCCATGAGCGCCGACTACGAAGCCTCGACGGCGTTCAAGGCGGCCAGCGACCTGATCTTCAAGGGCCGCGTGCAGCCCTCCGGTTATACCGAGCCGCTGCTGCACCACTGGCGTGCCGTGCACAAGGCCAAGTAAGCCCGCTTCCCGCGACGGGACAAGCAGGAGCGCCCCTGCCGGGAGACCGGCGGGGGCGTTTTGTTCTCAGGCAGCGGGTCGACGCTCCAGCATCGCGTCACTCTGGGGGAGCGCCGCCCCAATGATCGAACGTCTCGGCATTCTCCCTGGTGACCAGGTGCGTGGAGAGCCGGATCACTTGGTTTTCCTGCCGTTCGCTCGCCGCCAGGTGTCTCAGGCTTTCGCGAATGGCCGTTTCGGCCATTTGACGCGGGGATTGCGCGGCGCTGGCAACCAGCAAGGGTGGAGACTCTCGTAGCGCTGCAACACCCTCGGGAGAACCGTCCACCGCAACGATGAACAGATGGGGCTGCCCGGCCAGGCGCGCGGCACTGGCCGCTCCCATGGCCGAGGGGTCGTTGATGGCGAAGACCGCCTCCAGGTCGGGGTAGGCATTGAGCAGATAGGTCATGGCCTCGAGACCGCCACTGTAGGTGCCACCACCGTTGTGGTCGTCACTGAGCAGTTCGATCCCAGGGTGCCGGTTCAGCACCGCACGGCAACCGGCCACTCGGTCGGTCACCGATGAGACCGGCGCACCGTTGATGATCGCCACGCGCCCGCTGTGCCCCAATCTCTCGGCCATGTAGCCACAGGCCACCGCCCCCGCCTGAACGTTATCGGTGGTCACGGTTACGTCTGCCCCTTGCGCATTGATGTCGACCGCCGCCACGACGATACCGGCCTGCTGGGCTCGCCGGACGGCCGGCCCGATGGCCTCGCTGTTGGCGGCGGCCAGCACGATGATGTCCATGCGCGCTTGCGTGAAGGCGTCGACCTGGTTGACCTGGCGCTCGAGGTCGTAGGCGCTGGACCTGACCTCCAGGGTGACGTCGCCGGGGTGCATCGCTCGTGCCGACTCACCGAGGGCCACTGCCAGGGTGGCGAAGAAGGGGTTGCCGAGATCCGCCACGCTGACGCCGATCCTCAATGGCTCGGCGTGGAGATGAGCGGCATATAGCGAGAGCAGGACGATGAGCAGCTTGCGCATACGGGCTTCCTGAGCGAAAAGTGCGAAGCGGCGACGGGTTTCGCCACCGCATCGCACCGGATATTGCCGCCTAACTCCCGGGTCATGCCACGCCGGGGTCTACCTCCGTGGCGCCGGTCATGATGGCGACGGCATCGGACATGCTATGCGTATCCGGACGGATCACGGCAGCCCGGCGGCCCAGGCGATGTACATGAATCCGATCGGCAACTTCGAACACATGCGGCATATTATGGCTGATCAGGACGATCGGTAGGCCGTTGTCGCGGAGTTGCTGGATCAGGTTCAGCACCCGTCGCGACTCCTTGACGCCCAAGGCCGCCGTCGGTTCGTCCAGAATCACCACCTGGCTGCCGAAGGCCGCCGAGCGGGCTACCGCCACCCCTTGACGCTGGCCACCGGAGAGCGTCTCCACGGCCTGATTGATGTTCTGGATGGTCAGCAGCCCGAGATCGGACAGCTCTTTTCGCGCCTGGCGCTGCATCTCCGCCTTGTCGAGCATGCGAAACACGGAACCCAGGATGCCGGGCTTGCGCAGCTCGCGGCCCAGGAACAGGTTGTCGGCGATACCCAGTGCCGGCGACACGGCCAGTGTCTGGTAGACCGTTTCGATACCGGCGGCACGGGCTTCCATCGGGTTACTGAAGCGTATGGGCTTGCCGTGCATGCGGATCTCGCCCTGGTCGGGTATCACGGCACCGGACAGGGCCTTGATCAGCGTCGACTTGCCCGCCCCGTTGTCGCCGATCACCGCCAGCACCTCGCCGGGGTACAGGTCGAAATCGGCCCGATCCAGCGCGGTGACCCGCCCATAGCGTTTGATCAGACCGGCTGCTTCCAGTATGGGGGAATGACTATTCATGCCGATGCCCTCCGAATCCACTGATCGGTGGTCACGGCAACGATGATCAGCATGCCGACGGTAAACTCCTGCCACAGCACGTCGACCCCGGCCAGGGCCAGCCCGTTGCGGAATACGCCGACGATCAAGGCGCCGATCAAGGTGCCGAAAATGGAGCCTCGCCCGCCGAACAGGGAGGTACCACCGATCACCACGGCGGTGATGCTGTCCAGGTTGGCGGTATAACCCGCCTGTGGGCTGACCGAGCCGGTACGTCCGATCAGCAGCCAGGCGGCGATGGCGCAGATGAGACCGGCGACGATGTAGACCGACAGCAAGACCCGGCGCGTGCGGATCCCTGCCAGCTCGGCGGCATCCTTGTCGTCACCGGTGGCATAGACATGCCGGCCCCAGGCCGTCCAGTTCAATGCGTACCAGACGGCACAGAAGATGGCGAGCATGAGGATCGAGCCATAGGTGAAGCGAGCCCCGAACAGCTCGAAGGCGGTGCCGCCCCATTGCAATAGCGGCGCCGTTGCCGCGATCTCCTGCGAGCGAATGGCCTCGCTCTTGGAGTACCACAGGTTCAGGGCGAAGAAGATGTTCCAGGTACCGAGGGTGGCAATGAACGGCGGCAGTTTCAGCCGTGTCACCAAGGTACCGTTGAGCAGACCACAGATGGCACCTGTCAGCAGGCCGATGGCCAGCGCCAATGACGGAGGCAGGCCGAAATCGATGGCCATGCGCCCCATGACCACCGACGTGAGCACCATGATGGCGCCAACGGAAAGGTCGATGCCCATGGTCAGGATGATCAGCGTCTGGGCGATGCCCAGTGTGCCGATGATGGTCACCTGCTGCAGTATCAGCGACAGGTTGAATGGCGCCAGGAAGCGTTCACCCACCAGCAGCATGAAGGCCAGCACGGAGGCGACCAGCACCAGCGCCGGCGCTGCCGTCGGGTTGGCATGGAAAAAGCGATGGGCCCGCCGGCCCAGGGAGAGTACCTCCTCCTCGAACCGGGCCACCTGACCGGGCGAGGCGTCCGCCATACGCTCATGAGCGGCGACGTCGTTTGGGCCTGAATGGTTGGGTTGTGTCATAACTCACCTGTTGGTAGGTCGGCGCCCAGGAAGGACGCCGACAGACAACGACTGCCTCAGCCCCAGCACGTTTCCAGGCCATCGCTGGATGAAACCGAAGGGATCTCCTCTACCGGGGAATCGGTGATCAGCTCCACCCCGGTATCGACGAAGTCGAGCCCGTCCGATGCCTGCGGCCTTTCACCGGTCTTGGCGTAATTGACGATCGTCTCGACCCCCATGGATGCCATCCGCAAGGGGAACTGCATCGAGGTGGCACCGATCACGCCATCCGCGACGTTGCGCACGCCCGGACACCCGCCATCGACCGAGACGATGGTCACCGCATTCTCTCGGCCGGCGGCTTTCAGGGCTTCATAGGCGCCGGCGGCAGCCGGCTCGTTGATGGTGTAGACCAGGTTGATGCCGGGATCCTTCTGCAGCAGGTTCTCCATGGCCCGCCTGCCACCCTCCTCGGAACCCTGGGTCACGTCGTTGCCGACGATACGCGGGTCGTCTTCGTCGCCGATGTCGTTGGGGTCGTTGAGATCGATGCCGAAGCCCTGCAGGAAGCCCTGGTTACGCGCGACGTCGACGGTGATCTCGCTGGTGCTCAGATCCAGCAGCGCGATTCTGGCATTGTCGGCCTCGTCGCCCATTGTGGCCCGGGCCCATTGGCCGATCAGTTCACCGGCCTTGAAGTTGTCGGTTGCCAGGGTGGCATCGGCGGCGTCAGCCGGGTTCAGGGGGGTATCCAGGGCGATGACCATGACCCCAGCTTGGCGAGCACGCTCGATGGTGGGCACGATCGCCACCGGGTCGTTGGGGGTGATCAGGATGCCCTGAGCCCCGGCAGAGACCAGGTTCTCGATGGCCTGCACCTGCGAGTCGTTATCGCCGTCGAAGCGGCCGGCAAAGGTGCGCAGCTCGGCACCCAGCCTATCGGCCTGAGCCTGGGCGCCCTCGCGCATCTTGACGAAGAAAGGATTGGTATTGGTCTTGGTGATGAGGCCCACCAGTACCTCGTCGGCCATTATCGTCGGCGTGACGAAGGTTGCTGCCAAACCCAAGGTCAGCGCGGATAGAGACTTCTTCATGGTGTGCTCCTGAGCGTTGTCGTTATACCAGTGACACGAGACACCATGGCCGCGGGATGCTAACCAACGATTTCATCGCCGCAAGGCGATGTGAAATATTTGAAATATTCGTCGCCGGACTTCAGCAGTCGGGGGAGGGAGCGGCGAAAAAGGCTTGCCATTGCTCGGGACGGATCGGCTTCTGCAGGAAAGCGTCGCCCATGGAGAGCCCGTACTCACGCTCCAGCGCTTCGCGCGGCATGCCCGACGCCAGCACGACCGGAATCTTGGGCCAGTGGCAGCGCACCTGCTCACGCAGGTCGACCCCGCTGAGCGCACCGTTCAAGTTGACGTCGGTGAGGACCAGGCCCGTCGACGCGGCATTGTCACGTAACCAGTCGAGCGCCTGTTCGGCATGGCGGAACGACTCGACGGGACGGTGGGCGGCGATGAGTTCCGCTGTCACCCGCCTGACCTCGGTGTCGTCTTCGACCACGACCACGCTCTTGTCGATCGGAACCGTCACGGCGAGCACGGACGTGGCGGCAGGAAGGGGAGGGGTCGTGAAGTCTCGTACCGGCCAACTCAAGCGCACCGCCGTACCCTGTCCCGGTTCGGACTCCATGCTGAACTCGCCGCCACTTTGGGTGACGAAGCCATACACACTGCTCAACCCCAGGCCACTGCCCTGGCCCATGGGCTTGGTGGTGAAGAAGGGCTCCAGTACCCGCGCTTGCAGCTCGGCCGGTATGCCTTGGCCGGTATCGCTGACGGTGATGGTTACTACCGGCTGCTCGCCTGGTGTGAAGCCGGTGGCAATGATGAGTTGGCCGCCCTGTGGCATGGCCGCACTGCTGTTCAAGGCCAGGTTGAGAATCGCGTTTTCCAGTTGCGAAGGATCGATATAAAGCCGTGTGTCCGGGGCCTGCAGTCGGATCAGCAGTTGGACATGCGCCGAGACGCTGTACTCGAGCAGCTCTTCAAGACCGTCGATCAGGGCATCGATATCGACCCATTCCGGCTGCAGGTGCTGCTTGCGACTGAAGGCGAGCAGGCGCTGTACCAGCTGGGTGCCCCGTTCACCGACATCCAGGGCGCGCTCGGTATATTTACGAGCCCTCTCGGGCAGGGCGGTCTGCTGTTCGAGCAATTGCAGGTTGCCGAGAAGCGCCGCCAACAGGTTGTTGAAGTCGTGGGCCACGCCGCCAGTCAGCTGGCCCAGGACCTCCATTTTCTGGGCTTGCTGCAGTTGCTGCTCGATCGTCCGCCGGTCGCTGAGGTCGCTATAGAGGGTCACGAAGCCGCCACCGGGCATGGGTTGGCTGCGAAACTCGATGACCCGGCCATCGTCGTAATGGCGCTCGAAGCTCTGGTAGACCTGATGACGGCGGACGTTGATCGTGTTCATGTCGACCGAGTGGTTGGCCAGCGTCACGTTGCGATGAGGATGCCGTGCCATCTGACGCTGTACCTCGGCCAAGGGCATGCCAATACTGATCGCCCCTTGAGTCAGGCCGAACATGTCCAGGTAGCGGCGGTTCCAGGCAATCAACCGGTCGTCGGCGGAAAAGACGCTGAGCCCGTCCTGGATTTCGTTGAATACCGTCTCCAGCAGGTGCTTCTGGGCGCGCAGTTCGTGCCCCGCCTGTTCGATGCGCCCGGCGTGGTCGCGAAAGACTTCGTAAGCCCTGGCCAGCGTTCCAATTTCGTCGTGACGGGTGATGGCGATATGTTTGGGGGCTTCACCGCCCTGCGCCAGTTGCACCATGTCCTGCGTGACGACCCCCAGGTCGCGTATCGTCTTCAGGTTGCCCATGTAGTGCAGGATGACGCCCAGGATCAGCAGCCCGGACATCAGCATCATGCCCAACAACACACGGTCGACCTGGGAGTGGACCGTTTGTTGCTGGATCACGACCTGGCGCTGCAGGGTACTGGCGAAGCCGTTGACCTCGCGGGTCAAGCGCTCGGATCTGGCCCGCAGGCTGGCCAGCAGGAACGCTTTTTGCTGGGTGATCTGTGCCATTTGCGAGGCACTGGCTTCCGCCAGTTCCAGTAGCCGCTGATAGGCCGAAGCCTGCGGCATCTCCGGATCTGGAGGCTCGGCCAGTATGGCCCACTGTTCTATCCACTGGTCAGGATCGCTGAGTCCTTGATAAAGCGCTTGCAGTATCTGCCAGTGTGTCAAGGATGGCTCCCCTCCGACTCCGGCACCTTGCCCGGCGATCTGGGTAACTTCGAACTGGGCCGTCAGCAGATCCTCGCGAATGAAGAGCTCGGTCTCCATCAGGTCGGTCAGGCGGTCGATATCGGCTTGCAACGCGTTTAGCTGAGCTTCCAGCATCTGTCGGAAGGAGCGGTCGCGGATCGAGGCGGCCACTGCCACCAGCGATTGGAAGCGCTGGGTCAAGCGGTCACGTTCGATCTGCAGCAAAAAGGGTTTGGCGGCCGAAGCCACGTAGGGCGCCAGGGCGGCCAATTGCGCCACTTCCTCGGATAGCGTCAGCGCGGTGCGAATCTCCGGCAACGTACGGGCCTCGAACTCGCTGACGGCATTGCGGGTCTGGGTCAGGCCGAACCAGGCGACCAGCACCAGGCCGATCGCCAATAGCGTTGCCACGACCAGTGCCACCTGGGCACGACGCTGCAATGTCCAGCGTCCCATGTCAGCGTTTGCGAACCTGGGCTTGGAAGACATAGCCCAGGCCTCGTTCGGTCAGAATGTAGCGGGGACACTTGGGGTTGGCTTCGATCTTGCGGCGCAGGCGCAGAATCAGCACGTCGATGCTGCGGTCGAAGGAGTCGCTATCGGTGCCACGGGTGCGCTCCAGCAGGCTATCGCGGCTGAGTACATGATTGGCCGAGGTGACCAGACTTTCCAGCAGGTTGTATTCGCCGAAGGTAAGATTGACCGGTCGATTGTAGGGGTTGTAGAGCACGCGCCGGGTCAAGTCGAGCCGCCAGTCGTCGAACCATAGGCATTCGTGATCCTGGTCGGCGACGGCTTGCAGCGTCACGCTGAGTAGCTTGGAGCGGCGCAACAGGGCATGCACCCGCGCCATCAGCTCACGCAAATTGAAGGGTTTCATCAGGAAGTCGTCGGCCGCTACCTCCAGGCCCAGGATGCGATCGGTTTCATCCCCTTTGCCGGTCAGCATCATGATCGGCACCGGGCTGGTCGCTCGTATCTCGCGAGCCACTTGCAGGCCGTTCTCGCCGGCCAGTTTCAGGTCGAGCACGATCAGGTCCACAGGGTCGCGGACAATCAATTCATGTAGTGCCTGGCCACTTCTCAGGGCACTGACCCGGTAGCCCTCCTCTTGAAGGATATCCTGCAGGACATCCAGCATATCGACTTCATCGTCTACCACGGCAATGTGGTACCGGGCATGGTTCGTCACGGGGTTGGGTGTTGTCATTGTCTCTCCCGCCGGGGCGCAAGCGCCCCCGACCTGTCGCGAATGAATCCTTGCATCGACATGTTAATGGAAGATTTCAACATTGCCGGTGTGAACCGTCCATTGAACGATTCGGATCATGGCGTTGTTGAGACATTGGTGTGGCTTTCCCTGGGTGTGGCTGTGCGGAAGGTGTGGCTTGCGTTATCTTGAGCCTCGATGTCCACCGTCTCATGCTGCCAGGAGAGCCCCATGCCCGTGATGACCGCCGCCGCCATCGAGGATTTTCTCGACGAAGTGTTTCCCCAGCGCGCCGGCACCATCGAGGCGGTCGACCATATGCGGGCGACCATGAGCCTGGCCATCGAGGATGAACACCTGCGGCCGGGGTCCAGCGTCTCTGGGCCTACCTTGATGGGGCTGGCCGACGTCTGCCTCTACGTGGCGATCCTGGCCCAGATCGGCCCCGAGCCGATGGCCGTGACCACCGACCTCAACTGCCATTTCCTGCGCCGCGCCCGCGGCGACCGCGACCTGATCGCCAACGCGCGCGTGATCAAGCTGGGCCGGCGCCTGGCGGTGGGCGAGGTGCAGCTCTTCTCTGCCGGCGACGAGCGCCCGGTGGCCCACGTCACCGCCACCTACGCCATTCCCGATTCGGACGATTGAGGGGCGGGTCTGGCGCGCAGCGTACAGATGGCAAGCGTCAGCCAGCCGGCGATCATCAGCACGCCGCCGAATGGCGTGATCATTCCCAGGCCGCGCAGCCCGGTCAGCGCCAGCGCATAGAGAGAGCCGGAGAACAGCAGCATTCCCGCTGTCCAAAGGACGAGCACGAGGTACTGGCCGCGGGTTGGCCGCGCGGCGCGCCAGGCCAGCACGCCGAGCATCGCCAGGGTATGCCACATCTGGTAGCGCACACCGGTCTCGAAGGCCGCCATCAGCCGCTCGGGCAACTGACCCTGCAGGGCATGGGCGGCGAAGGCGCCCGCCATCACCGCCAGCGCGCCCGATAGCGCCGCCAGGCACCACCACCCGCGATCGTGCATTCGTGTTTCCTCCTGCGGAAAGGGATTGCCGCCTACCGTACCGCGGGGGGCGCTAAGGGGCTACAATATCGGCCCGCGACACTCGTCAACGTAGAGAGGACGCCATGCAGATCCAGCTCAACGGTGAGGCCCGCGACCTTGCCCCCGGCCTCACGGTGGCGCAATTGATCGACAGCCTCGGCCTGAGCGGACGGCGCATCGCCGTCGAGCGCAACGAGGAGATCGTGCCGAAGAGCGAGCACGGCACCACCCCCCTGACCGACGGCGACCGTATCGAAATCGTCCACGCCATCGGGGGCGGCTAGAGGCGCTCCTGCCCGACCGTTTCCCGATCCAGACTCCGCTACAGACACAGGCCCATGCGATGACAGACTACTTCCAGGATCAGCCGCTGCAGATTGCCGGCCACGCCTTCACTTCCCGCCTGTTGGTCGGCACCGGCAAGTACAAGGACTTCGACGAGACGGCCGACGCCATCGTCGCCTCGGGCGCCGAAGTGGTCACCTTCGCCGTGCGCCGTACCAATCTTGGCCAGGAGGCCGGGCAGCCCAACCTGCTCGACGTGGTGCCGCCGGAGCGCTTCACCCTGCTGCCCAATACCGCCGGCTGCTACACCGCCAAGGATGCCGTGCGTACCTGCAAGCTGGCGCGTGAGCTGCTCGACGGCCACAAGCTGGTCAAGCTCGAGGTGCTGGGCGACGACTCGACGCTCTACCCCAACGTGACCGAGACCCTCAAGGCGGCCGAGGAGTTGATCCAGGACGGCTTCGACGTGATGGTCTACACCAGCGACGATCCCATCGTCGCCAGGGAGCTGGAGCGCCTGGGCTGCTGCGCCATCATGCCGTTGGGTTCGTTGATCGGCTCCGGCCACGGCATCCAGAACCCGCACAACATTCGCCTGATCATCGAGCAGGCCAGCGTGCCGGTGCTGGTCGATGCCGGGATCGGTACCGCTTCCGATGCCGCCATGGCCATGGAACTGGGCTGCGACGGCGTGCTGATGAACTCTGCCATCGCCCATGCGCGCCAGCCGGTGCTGATGGCCAGCGCCATGAAGAAGGCCGTCGAGGCCGGCCGCGAGGCCTTCCTCGCTGGGCGCATGCCGCGCCGACAGACTGCGGACCCCTCCTCGCCCTTTGCCGGCCGCATCAACGGCTGAACCACCGGAGCAGCTGCGAATCCCATGAGTGATCTGCACCACGACACCACCACCGGCCCGCAGGGGCCGGATGCCCCGCTGCATCGTCGCGGCATCAAGAGCTACGTACTGCGCGCCGGGCGTATGACCCAGGCCCAGACCCGTGGCCTGGAAGAGGTCTGGCCGCGGCTGGGCCTGACCCTGGCAGACGGATACCAGGACCTCGATGCCCTGTTCGGGCGCCGCGCGCCGCGGGTGGTGGAGATAGGCTTCGGTATGGGCGCCTCGCTGATCGAGCAGGCCGAGACTCATCCCGACACCGACTTCATCGGCATCGAGGTGCACGCCCCTGGCGTGGGCAAACTGCTCGACGAGGCCGACAAGCGCGGCCTGAGCAATATCCGTGTCTATCGCGAGGATGCCCTGGCGGTGCTCGAGCAGTGCCTGCCGGAAGCCAGCCTCGATACCCTGCAGCTGTTCTTCCCCGACCCCTGGCCGAAGAAGAAGCACCACAAGCGGCGCATCGTCCAGCCCGCCTTCGTCGAGCTGATTCGCAGCCGCTTGAAGCCGGGTGGCAAGCTGCACATGGCCACCGACTGGCAGGCCTATGCCGAGTGGATGGCCGAGGTGATGGCGGCCGCGCCGGGTTACGTCAATACGGCGACGCCCGAGACGGCGCCCTATGTGCCGCGTCCCGAGTTTCGTCCGCTGACCAAGTTCGAGGCGCGCGGTGAGCGCCTGGGACACGGCGTGTGGGATTTGATCTTCGAGCGCTGCGAATAGCCAGGCCGGCACCGACGCCGGCCAGCACCATGCCAATAAGCCCTGTCGGGCCAAGGCGCTCGCCGAACATCGCCGCGGCCCACAGCAGCGTCACTCCCGGCGTCAGGTGCACCAGCGCCGAGGTCAGCGTGACGCCCAGCCGGCGCAGGCTGGCGACGAAGAAGCCGTATCCGCCCAGGCTCGACAGCACCACCAGCCAGCCGATGGCGGCGAGGAAAGAGGGTTCCAGCGTCGGCGGTGACAGCTTTCCTCCCTCCACCACCAGCGCGGCCAGCAGGAAGATTCCCGCGGCTGCGAGCAACTGGGCCAGCAGCGTGGCCGATAGCGGCATGGCGGGCGCCTGACGCACCGCCAGTACGCTGCCAAGCGTGACCGAGACCACCGACAGCAGCGGCAGCAGATAGGCCCACCACGGCGCGGCCAGCGGCTGTTGCATGTCGGCGGCCACACACAGCGCCACGCCCAGGGTGGCGATGACCATTCCCAGCCAGCCACGCGGCCGCAGGCGTTCTCCCAGCAGAGGGCCTGCCAGCACCGCCGCCAGCAGCGGCTGCAGGGCAGTGATCAGCGCCGTGACCCCGGCGCTGACGCCCAGGTCGATGGCAAGGATCACGCCCAGCAGGTAGCCGCCCATGGTCAGGCTGCCGACGGCCATTTCCCGCCGCATGTATTCCGCCCTCGGCGCTTCGCCGAGCCTCCACCGGCACCATAGGGCGACCAGCAGGGCGGCCAGCAGAAAGCGCCAGGCGAACAGGCTGAGCACCGGGGTGTCGAGTGCGCTGGCGAGCCTGCCACCGACGAAGCCCGAACTCCAGCACACCACGAAGCCGGCAGCGATCAGCAGCGATAGGGCTTGCTGTGGCATCGTCGTCCTCCTCGGTTTCCAGGAACTTGAGCCTGACGGCCAACCAGGTTTCAATGAAGCGATATTTTTTGCAGGTAGAATTCAATATGGCTGAAGTCTCGACGGCGACACTGGATCTCGAACTGCTACGCAGCTTCCAGGCCGCGGCCCAGTTCGGCTCGCTGGCGGCGGCGGCCGAACAGCGCCACCGCACCGTGAGTGCCATCAGCATGCAGATCAAGCGCCTGGAGGCGCTGCTCGACGCCCGGCTGCTGGAAAGAGGGCCCCGTGGCGTCGTGCCTACCGCCACGGGGGAGGCGCTGCTGCAGGAAGCGCGTGAACTGCTGCGCATGCACGACGGGATCATCGCCCGCTATGCCGGGCGTGGCCTGCGGGGGAAGGTTCGCTTCGGCCTGCCTGAGGATTACGCCCGCGAGCTGCTCGGCGACGTGTTGCCCGAGTTCACCTCGCGCCATCCCGAGGTGTTGCTCCAGGCGGTGACGGCCACCAGCGGCGAACTGGCGCGACAGCTGGGGCGCTCGCGGCTGGATCTGGCCGTGGTGCTGGACCGCCCCATCCCGATTTCCGGTGGTGAGCCGCTGTGGCGCACCACGCCGGTGTGGGCCGCGCCGCGGGCCGCCAGCCTGACCGAGCGGGCCAGTCTGCCGCTGGCCCTGCATGAGGTCGATTGCCCCTACCGGGCGCTGGCGACCGAGGCATTGGAACGGCTGGGCAGGCCCTGGCATGCGGTATTTACCAGCACCAGCATCCACGCCATCGAGCGTGCAGTGGAACAGGGCCTGGCGGTCAGCGTGCTCGATCGCGAACGCTTGACCCCAGCCATGCGCGAGCTGGGGGAGGCAGAGGGGTTACCCGTTCTAGGACGCTGCGAGGCACGGCTGCACTTTGCCCGGCTCGTCGAACCAGGCTCGCGGCCTGCCGCGGAGGCGCTGGCCGAACTGCTGCGCGAGCGCCTGCGCGGGCGGGGACCTTGGCGCGGTGCCGTATCGTCTTGAGTTAGAGAGCGTAGTAAAAAGCAGCAATGAGGGGTGTTTTCTGAACAAAAAAAGCGCCTCCAGAGGAGGCGCAGGCAAGACCGTGACTAGCAATGAGGGGGAGAAACCATAGCGGGAAACTGGCGGTTCCCCTAATGGCCGTGATGCCTCATCAACACCACGCATCCAATGTAATTCATTCTCATTATCGATGTCAACACGAATGCGAATGTTTTTTATTTCAGCTTCCTGCAAGATGCAGCCATAGGGGTAGAGTGAGCATGGCAAGCAGCGTCTGGCCGGTAATCAGTGCGGCCATCAGCTCGGCATCGCCGCCCAGCTGGCGCGCCAGGATATAGGCCGAGGTGGCGGTGGGCAGGGCGGCGAACAGCAGCGCCACGTCGCGACTGACGGCATCCAGCCCCAGCAAGAGCGCCACGCCGAACACCAGGGCGGGCATCAGCACGAGCTTGACCAGATTGGAGGCCCACACCCCACGGTCGATTCGCAGCAGCGCCTGCGGGCGCAGGGCGACGCCAACTGCGACCAGACCCAGCGGCAGGGCGGCCCGCCCGAGCAGCTCCACGGTCGCCCCGCTCCAGCCGGGCAGGCCGATGCCGGTGAGGTTGAGGCCGATGCCGGCCAGGCAGGCCAGGATCAAGGGGTTGCGTACCAGCGCCGCCAGGCTCTTGCCCAGGCTGGAGGGACCAAGGGTGCCGGCGGCAATGAAGCTGGCCACGCACAGCACGTTGACCACCGGGACCATCAGCGCCACGGCAACCGCTGCCACCGTGGCACCGGCCGAGCCATGCAGCGCGGCGGCACCGGCAACCCCCACGTAAGTATTGAAGCGAAGCGCGCCCTGGAACACCGAGGTAAAGGCCGCGGGCTCGAGGCCCAGGCGACGCTGAGTGGTCCAGAGCACCCCAGCGAAGATCAGCATGCCGCCGAGCAGGGCAACTGCCAGGCGAACCACTGGCACTTCGCCCACGTTGGCGGTCGCCAGGGTAGCGACCAGCATGGCGGGAAAGAGCAGGAAATAGATGACCTTTTCGAGCTGCGCCCAGAACTCGCCGTTCGGCTGGCGTAGCCGTCCCAGGGCGGCGCCGAGCAGTATCAGTAGGAACAGGGGGCCCAGCGCATCGGCAACGCCTTCCATCTCGGTATCCTTGATCGTCTGACTTGACCGACACAACCGTTAAACCCTGCGACAACGGTACACGTCAGGCCGGGTGGCAAATGCTGGTAAGCTTACCGTCTATTGCCGTCCAAGGAAGTGCTGCTTTCGCTGCCATGTCTTCGCCCACCTCGCCCGATGCCGGCGAGCCCCGCTTTCCGGGGCTGCGCCTGATGATGCTGGCCACGCTGCTGACCCTAAGCGTGGCGCTGTGGTATTTGCTGTCGCACCTGGTACGCGGTGATCCCGATGTCGACTGGTATTTCGCCACGCTGCCCTGCGACCTCCACCAGGCTGCCTGCAGCGCCAGCCTTGGCGATGGGCGCACGCTCACCCTGAGCGTCGAGGCTCCCCGGGGCATCCATGCGCTCGAACGCCTGCCGCTGACGGTACGCGTGGATGGCATCGAGGTGCGGTCGGCCAGTGTCGATTTCGTGGGTCGCGACATGGACATGGGCTTGCATCGCTTCCCCTTGAGCAAGCAGGATAACGGTCGTTTCGAGGGGGTTGGCCAGGTGCCGATCTGTACCGAGTCGGTCATGCCCTGGCAGGCTCAGGTCGTGGTGGAAACCCCCGAAGGCCGGTTGGGAAGCCGATTCGATTTCACGGTGGAGCGGAGTTTGCCATGAAGCGGCAACGTATAGGGGTGGCGCTGGGCGCACTGATCGTCGTGGTGGTTCTCGGCGGTCTGTTTGGTTACCAGCAGCTACAACAGGCCGATGACGGCAGCCCGCGGGGCGGGCCGGTGGAGCTGCCCTCGACCCAGGGCGATTTCTCCCTGACCCAGCTCGAGGACGATCAGTTGGCCGTGCTGTTCTTCGGCTACACCTACTGCCCGGACGTGTGCCCGATGAGCATGGCGGTCATGCGTCAGGTGATGCAGAGGCTGGACGAGGAGCAGCGCCGTCGCGTGGTCCCGGTGCTGGTTTCGGTAGACCCCGAGCGCGACACGCTGGAGCGCCTCACCGAGTACGTGAGCTATTTCGGTGACGACTTCATCGGCGCTACCGGCAGCCAAGAGCAGTTGGAAGAGCTGGCCGATCGTTATGGCGTGGTCTGGCGTCGGGTGGAAACCCCCGACTCGGCGATGGAGTACACCGTCGACCACAGCTCGTCCCTCTATCTGGTCGATCGCGAGGGCAGGATTCTCCAGCGGGTACTCTACTCACCGACGCCGCATGCGCTGCGCTCGGCGCTGGAGCATGAACTCGGCGGTTGAGGCTGCCCGCCGCGCCGCCCTCCATCCATTGGATGCTCGAAGCCTACTCTTCCTCTTCCGCAGCTTCCTCGAGCCGCTCGATCATGCCCATCAGCGCCTTGATCTGGGTGCCTTCCCGGGTGTCATGCAACGGGTCGAGCTGCCAGGTACTTTCGGCAAAGCCCCACCAGTCCCAGCAGCCCTGGGGGTTGGCAAGGCTGGGGCTGGCCTGGGGATAGAGCACCACGCGGCGATTGGCTGCGGCCCACTCGTTCAGGCCGCTGTAGCGGACGAAGGCCTCGTCGATCTGCCCTTCGGTCATGCCACAGCCATGCAGGGCCAATGTCAGGCTGCAGCCCCCCGACTCGCAGCCCTCCGGAACCAGCACGTAGCCGGCATCGCCCAGGCCACGGGCATCGAACGGGGTCTGGTCGAAGCGCAACAGTTGGGTTGACGATATGGCTTGCGCTGGTTCCAGCGGCCCATGCAGCCAGGCCAACGCCTCACCGGCCACATCCATGCCGCAGGCCAGAATGTGGGTGCCGCCGCCGCTACGGCACTCGGCCAGCTGGTTGTGTGGAATCCGCTCGTTGCTCTCGATGGGCCAGCCATGGCCGACGCCGGGCGACTGGACCACCTTCAACTGCTCCTCGGGACTTGCCAGCCAGCCGGCCAACTGCTCGGCCAGTGCCATGCCGAGAGAGGGGGCCACTACGCTGTCCGCTTCACCATGCCAGACGAAGGCGCGCAGTGCGGCAAGCTCTTCGGCTTCTCCCACCAGCCCGCGGGACTGATAGTCGCGCAGGTGCACGTTCAGGCCGGCAAGGTCGGGCGGCCCTCGCCGTGTCGCCATGCACTGGCCGAGCGCCTGGCCCAGGCCGCCCTGGGCGCAGCTCCACGGGCCTGCGGCAAGCACCGCCACGCCCTGAAACCGTTCCGGCCAGGCAACGGCCAGTTGCGTGGCCATGTAGCCTCCCGAGGAGATGCCGATCACGCTGAGGTCGCCAGGGGCGGTGGCGAGCCGGGGCAGCTCCGGCAACCGCTCTTCGGCGTTTGCGGCGGACACCAGCAGCAGCCCGGCGGCCAACAGGAACGAGGCTTTCATTCGCCAGGCGTCATTCCATGACATCAAGCAGTTCGACGCGGAAGATCAGCGTCTCGTTGGGGCCGATGGGGCCCTGGCCCTGGGCGCCGTAGCCGAGTTCCGGCGGAATGAAGAGCATCCAGGTATCGCCCACGCTCATCAGTTGCAGCGCTTCCTGCCAGCCCTCGATCACCTGATCGACACGAAAGCTCAGCGGCTGACCGCGCTCGAAGGAGCTGTCGAATACCGTGCCGTCGACCAGGGTGCCCTCGTAGTGCACCTCGACATGCGAGCTCGGCCCGGGGCTCTCGCCGTCGCCATTCTCCAGCACTTCGTACTGCAGGCCCGAGTCGGTCGTGGTGACCTCCTCGCGCTCGGCGTTCTCGGCCAGGAAGGCCTGCCCTTCGGCGAGATTCAGCTCGGCCATCTCCTCGGCCTCGGCTTGGCGAGCGGCCAGCGCGTCCTGCTGGAATTTGCTGAGGGTCGCGGCCATTTCATCCGCTTCCATCGCCAGGTCGTTGCCATCGATGAGGTCGCGAATGGCGTCGGTGAAGGCCTCGACATCGAGGTCGGGATACTCCTGGGCAATGCTCTGGCCATAGGCGACGCCCAGGCTGTAGCTGAGGCGTTCGTCCTCGGTTTCCGGTGCAGCCAGAACGAACGGCGCCGCGGCCACCAGGGCAACCAAGGAGGCGGAAGTCAGCAGTGTCTTCATGCAGAGTCCTATCGAGTAGTCATTGAGCGGCGTGCAACAGTATTCGGACTCTATCAGGGCAGCGAGGGTTCCGCACCCGCGATGCTGCCGGTCACGGCAGGCTCATACCACCAGGGTGGGGCAGTGAGCGGAACCCGCGACACGTTGCGCCACGCTGCCCAGCAGCAGGCTCTTCTCGCCGTTGGTGCCCTGGGCGCCGATCACGATAAGGTCGCACTCCCGCTTGCGCGCGAAGCGCACGATGGTGCGCGAAGGGCGCCCGCCCTTGACGAAGGCGCGCAGCCGGGCCGGGTCGGCGCCCAGCTCGACCGCTTCGCTCTTGGCGTGCACGGCGACCTCGGTGGCGTACTCCTTCAAGGCATCGTCGGGAATGTCGAGCTTCGCCGGTCGCACCATGGAGAGCGATGCCTCCAGCAGGCTGTGGTGCTTGAACACGCACAGCACGTAGAGCTCGGCACCGGTCAGCAGATGCAGACCCACGGCCTTCTGCAGCGCCTTCAGGGCGCCCTTCGAGCCGTCCACCGGTACCAGTATGCGATTGAACATCTCAGCGTCTCCTCAGCATCGGGGTGGCCCGCTAGCGGAAGGCCAGGTCGCGCAGGAACAGCGCGATCTGCGGGAACATGATGATCAACGCCGCCGACAGGATCAGCATGAAGACGAAGGGCGGCGTGCCGCGGATCACCTCCCAGTAGGGTCGCTTGAAGATGGCGATGGCGGTGAAGATGTCACAGCCGAAGGGTGGCGTCGCCGAGCCTATTGCCACCTGCAGCGTGATCAGCACGCCCACCAGCACCGGGTCGAGGCCGGAGGCGGCGATCGCCGGGGCGAAGATCGGCGTCAATACCAGGATCACCACGATGGGATCGACGAACATGCAGGCAATGAAGAAGGCTATGGAGATGGCCACCAGCACCCCGATGGGGCCCGCCTCGTTGATGCCGAACGCCCCCAGCAGGGTCTGCGGAATCTGGGCGAAGGAGATGATCCAGGAGAAGCCGTTGCCCACCGCCACCAGAATGAAGACCACTGCCGTGATGAGGCCGGTGGACTTGGCGATGGTGTACATGTCCGGCAGCTTCAGCGAACGGAAGACCACGAATTCGAGCAGCACGGCATAGAGCACGCAGGCCGCGGCGGCCTCGGTGGGGCTGAAGATGCCGCCATAGATGCCGCCCACGATGAGTACTGGGAAGCCCAGCGGCCACAGTGCATCGCGTACCGCGAGTGCGCGTTCCTTCCAGCTCGACTTGGGCTCGGTGGGAACTTGGTGGACGATGGCGTAGATGATGCAATAGACCGAGAACATGGCCAATATCAGCAGGCCCGGGCCGATCCCGGCGATGAACAGCTCGCCGATCGACGTACCCGAAATGACCCCGTAGATGATCATGCCGATGCTCGGCGGTATCAGGAAGGCGATGTCGCTGGAATTGATGATCAGCGCCAGAGTGAAGGAATCCTTGTAGCCGGCCTTGAGCATGCGTGGCCGCAGCGGCGAACCCACTGCCACCACGGTGGCTTGGGTCGAACCCGATACGGCGCCGAACAGGGTGCAGGAGGCGGCGGTACTCACCGCGAGCCCGCCCTTGATATGGCCAACGAAGCTCATGACCATGTCGATCAGGCGCCCGGCCGACTGGCCGCGGGTCATGATGTCGGCGGCCAGGATGAACATCGGCACGGCGATCAGCGCCGTGGGGCGAATGCCCCCCATCATCTGCTGGATGAGCGTTTCCATCTGCCCGAAGCCGCCAAAGGTCATGTAGAAGCCGACGAAGGCAGCCGTCGCCAGCGGGATCATCATCGGAAACCCCAGCAGCAGGAGCACGATCATGATGGAGAGTATGATGGGTGTCATGGTTATTGTTCCTCGCGCCCTGCGTCAGACTTCCGTTTCGGTATCCTTGTAGCCATCGACCACATGGGTCGATAGATAGACGTCACGGGAGGTGAGATTCTTGATCGCGGTCAGCAGATATTGAATGCCGGTAATGGTGAAGCCGACGGGCACCCAGAGGTAGATCGCCCATACCGGGATGCTCAGCGAAGGCAGCACGCGACCGCGGCCGTAAAGGGTCTCGATATAGCCGATCGAGAAGTAGCAGAGCACGAACATCACCAGTGAAGTGAACAGGCTGATCGCAATCATCAACCAGCGGCGGCCGCCGGTAGGCAAGGCATCGTAGATCGCCGACATGCGGATATGACGACCGTGACGGGCTGCATAGCCGAGCCCGGCGAAGGTGATCATCACGATCAGGATGCGGTTGATCTCCTCGGAGAAGTGCAGACTCTCGCCAAAGGCGAAGCGACTGATCACGTTGGCCACGGTATTCACCGCCATCAGGATCACGCCCAGCGCCAGAATGACCGACTCGGCGCGGCTGATCCATGTGTCGACGATACCGAGCGGGCCGGGGAGCGTGGAACGGTAGTTCTTTTCCGAATCTTCTTCTGTCATGCGACCGGTCTCCTGGGGGGACTTCCCTGCAAGGACTCCCTGCAAGACTTCCTGCAAGATAGTGAAGCGTCATTTCCCTCGCCAAAGGGTAAGCGACATGAGTCCGGCAAAAGTGCGCCGGCTTCAACGCTGTTTGGCCGGGGTAACGCTCTGGCCGTAAACACGAAGGGGCAGCCGGCCGGCTACCCCTTCATGCATTTCACGGTGAGTGGCCCGTGCTTGCGGGGTTACTCGCCGGATACGGCTTCCAGGTCGGCCTTGAACTGTTCGAGCAGCTCGCGACCGCGCTCGCCGGTCATTTCGATGAAGCGCTCCTCGACCTGGGGTGCACGCTCGCGGAAGGCCTGGATCTCGTCCTCGTCGAGGCGTGTCACGGTGACCTCGCTGGAGGCTTCCTGGATCTTCTCGAGGGATTCGTCGGCCAGACCGGAGATGTGCTCGATGGTGTGGTCGTAGGCCGCATCGGCTGCGTCACGCACCAGCTGCTTATCCTCCTCGGAGAGGCCGTCGAAGAAGTCCTGGTTGGCCATCATCGCGGTGGTGAACCAGCCATGGCCGGTGAAAACCAGGTGCGGAGAGACCTCATAGAGACCGCCGGACTCGATCCAGAAGATCGGGTTCTCCTGGCCTTGGATGATGCCGGTCTGCAGGCCGCCATATACCTCACCCCAGGGCAGCGGGGTCGGCGTGGCGCCGAAGGCCCGGTAGGTCTCGGAGAGCAGCGGGTTGGTCATGGTGCGGATGTTCTTGCCGCGCAGGTCTTCCGGGGTACGGATCGGTTCGTCCACGGTGACGACCATCTCGCCTTCCGGGTACATCTTGAGCAGCTCGAGGCCCTGCTCGGCGTAGAGTTCCGGGAACGTCTCGTTGATGGCCACGCTCTCGTCGAAGAACTTCAATACGGTTTCTTCGTCGGTGGGCAACAGGTAGGGAATGAAGAAGATCTGGGCTTCGGGAATCAGGGCGCCGGTGAAACCGGGGGACTGGTTGACGAACTGCAGGATGCCGGCCTGGGTCTGCTCCATGATATCGTCGGATTCACCTAGCTCGCCGAAGCGGTAAACCTGAACGGTGTGGTCGGAGTTTTCCTCGATGTATTCCTTGAAGGCGACGGCAAATACGTCCTGAACGTCACCCTCGAATTCCTCATGCGCATAGCGCCAGTTATCGGAATAGGCGGCAGCCGACATGCCGAACAGCATTGCGCCGATACTGGCAGTGGTCAACAGCTTGGTTGCCTTCATTATTATGTTCTCCTCGCAGGTTGGGCCCGTGAAAAAAGCGATATCAACAGGCATCGGTAGCCACAAAAGGCTACACAGCTTTTTTCAGGCTAGCGTGCCCCCTACAGAGGGTCAAGCTGGCATTCGAGGGTTTGAGCTGCCAAAAGTTGCGCTTTTTTCTGTAATTTCCAGCGACTTGCCAGAGAATTTTCGAGACTTGGTGCAGCAGTGGTTAGCACTGCCAGATGCTCGGTCTGCTCGGCCAAGCGCTGGAGTCGCTGCAGGGTTTCACGCTCGGCCGCCAGTTCGGCCTGCTGGATTCGTCGACGCACCTCGGCAGTGCCGGGGCTGTGGGCAGCCTCGGCCTTGAGCTGGCGACGCAGGCCACGCAGCGGTAGCGTCACCTCTTCCTGCCAGCGGCGAATGGCCATGAGCCCGGGCGGTTCTTGTGCCAAGGTCAGGCGGTGGCGATAAAGCCAGCAGTGCCAGAGTAGCTCGCACACGTCGACGCCCGCTTCGTCCTGCAATAGCAGGCAGGCGGCTTCCACGCCGGGGCGGCCATAGAAGGCCAGGGCAAAATCCCACAGCGGGTCGGCGCCAAGGCCGGCCCGCAGAGCGGCGCCCGTTGCGGTAGAATCGTTCTTCATGATCCGGTCGCCGCCGCCGGGCCCTGCTAGCAGGCCCTGTGCGGCGTCGTCACCCTTTCTGCCAGTTGGAGCCTGCATGATTGCACTGCGCCAGGTTGCCCTGCAACGCGGCACCCAGACCCTGCTCGAGGATGCCGAGCTGACCCTGCACGCCGGCCACAAGGCCGGCATCGTCGGCCCTAATGGGGCTGGCAAATCCAGCCTGTTCGGCCTGCTACTGGGCACGCTCGGACCCGATCGCGGCGAGATCGAGATGAGCGGAGGGCAGCGCATCGCCCATATGGCCCAGGAGGTCGATGCGCTGGATCGCGCCATCGTCGACTATGTGCTCGACGGTGACCGCGAGCTGCGTCAGGCCGAGGCGGATCTGGATGCGGCGCGTGAGCGCGGCGATGCCCACCGCGAGGCCGAGCTGCACGGTCTCATCGAGGCGCTGGACGGCTACAGCGCTCCTTCCCGTGCCGCCCAGCTGCTGATCGGGCTGGGGTTCACCCAAGCCGACCTGGCGCGGCCGTTGTCGGCGTTTTCGGGTGGTTGGCGAATGCGCGCCAACCTGGCGCGTACGTTGTTCATGCCTTCGGACCTGCTGCTGCTCGACGAGCCCACCAACCACCTGGACCTCGATGCCCTGCTGTGGCTCGAGCAGTGGCTGGTGCGCTATCCCGGCACGTTGTTGCTGATCTCCCACGACCGCGACTTCCTCGATGCGGTGTGCGACCACATCGTCCACTTCGATCGGCGTCGGCTGGTGCTCTACCGGGGCAATTACTCCACCTTCGAGCGCACCCGTGCCGAGAAGCTGGCGCTGCAACAGGCCGAAGCCGCCAAGCAACAGGCGCGCCGCGAGGAGATCGAGCAGTTCGTGGCGCGTTTCAAGGCCAAGGCGAGCAAGGCGCGCCAGGCCCAGAGTCGCATGAAGATGCTCGAGCGAATGGGCGATATCGCCGTGGCCCATGCCGACTCGCCGTTCCATTTCACCATTTCCGCCTCGGACAAGACCTCCCACCCTTTGTTGGTACTCGATCAGGCCCGGCTCGGCTATCGGGACGAGGCGGGTCATGAGAAGGTGCAGCTCGATGAGGTCAAGCTGACCCTGCTGCCGGGGCAGCGGATCGGCCTGCTGGGCCCCAACGGGGCCGGCAAGTCGACCCTGATTAAGTCGCTGACCGGCGAGCTGCCGCTGCTGGCGGGCAGGCGCATCCCCGGCGAGCATCTGGCCGTCGGCTACTTCGCCCAGCACCAGCTCGAGGGGCTCGACATGGCGGCCACGCCGTTCATGCACGTGCAGCGGCTATCGCCCACTGCCAGCGACCAGGCGATTCGCACCTTCCTCGGCGGCTTCGGCTTCAAGGGGGACGACGCCTTCGGCGAGGTGGGACGTTTCTCCGGTGGCGAGAAGGCGCGTCTGGCGCTGGCCCTGGTGGCGTGGCGCAAGCCCAACCTGCTGCTGCTCGACGAGCCGACCAACCATCTCGACCTGGAGATGCGCGAGGCGCTTACCGAGGCTCTGGCCAGCTTCGAGGGCACGGTGATCCTGGTCTCCCACGACCGTCACCTGCTGCGCGCCACCGTCGACGAATTCTGGAAAGTGGCCGACCACCGCGTCGAACCCTTCGACGGCGACCTGGAGGATTACCGCGCCTGGCTCAAGGCGCGGCTGGAGGGCGAGCGCCGTGAGGCACGGGTCGACAAGGCCGAGCGGCAGGCGGAGAGCGCCGCGCCCAAGGAGGACCGCAAGTCGGCCCGCCGCGCCGCTGCCGAGCTGCGCGAGAAGCTGCGCCCGCTGAAGAAGGCGCGCGATCGCGCCGAGCAGGCGATGGAGAGGGCGCAGGGCGAACTCGCCGTAGTGGAAGAGGCGCTGGGCGAGGCCGAACTCTACACCGACCCGGCGCGCAAGGCCGAGCTCACCGAGCGGCTGGCCCGCCAGGGCGAGCTGAAGTCGCGGCTGGAAGAGTTGGAAGCCGAGTGGCTGGCCGCCGAGGAGGCGCTCGAGGCGATGGAGGAAGCCGAGCTTCGCTCGGAGACATAAGACGCGGCTACGCCGCTCGAAGAGGGAAGACCGGCGCTTCGCGTCCTGAAGATGAAAAGCTAGAGCTAAAGATTGTCTTCCCTCTTCCCTCTCAACTCTCCAGTAGAAACGTCACCGGCCCATCGTTGACCAGCTCGACCTGCATGTTGGCGGCGAACTCGCCGCTTTCGACCCGGGGCCAGGCCGCCCGGGCGCGCTCGAGCAGGTAGTGGAACAGCCGCTCGCCGTCGGCCGGCGGCGCGGCGCTGGAGAAGCTCGGGCGCAGCCCCTTGCGGGTATCGGCCGCCAGGGTGAACTGCGATACGAGTAAGAGCCCGCCCTCGACCTGTTGCAGGTCGAGGTTCATCTTGTCCGCCGCGTCGGCGAAGACCCGATAGTGCAGCAGCTTGTGCAGCAGGCGCTCGGCGGCGGTCTCGTCGTCGCCCTTCTCTACCCCCACCAGCGCCAGCAGGCCGTGATCGATGGCGCCCACCACTCGTTCATCCACCGTTACGCTGGCGCGGCGCACGCGCTGTATCAAGGCCTTCATAGGGTGAGGTTTCCTTTCTGGCTACGAGTTCGCCGAAAGGGTATCACGCCCGGCAGAGGGTGTTACCAGGCGCGGCACAACATGATGTCACAATGCGGCTCGGCGAGTAGCGCCTCGGTGATATGGCTATGGCGACCCAGCTGACCGCGGCTGCTCAGGGCCAACAGGTCGGGAGGCTGGCGCCGCAGCTGAGTCAGCAGTACCTCCAGCGGCTCGCCCTGCTCGAGCACCAGCTCGACTTCCGGCACGCTGTCGAGTTCGCCCATCAGTTGGTCGGTTTCGCGCTCGAGCTGACAGCGCAGTCTTTCCACCTCGCGATCGCGCCAGCGGGCGTAATCGCTGTCGGAGCCCAGCTCGCGTTCGCCGGGAATGTCCCAGGCGTGCAGCAGGGTCAGATTGCCCTCGGGGAAGCGCTTGAGCGTTTCGCGCAGGGTGTTGCGGCTGGCCAGCGAGAAGTCCACCGGTACCAGGATATCCTGCCAGTCGCGGTTGGCCGGCTGGGACACCGACAGCACCGGGCAGGGCGCGCTGCGTAGCACTCGCGCCAAGGTGGTGCCGGCGACCAGGTCGGGTTGGCCGCGCTTGCGGTGGGAACCCAGCACGATCATGTCCACCTCGCGGTCGTGGGCCTCGCGAATGATCTCGGCGTAGGTGGCACCGGCCACCGTCTGCAACATCACGCTCGGCTCCGGCAGCGCATAGTCTTCGCGAATATCCGTCAGGATCGCCTGCATGTCAGCGACGACCGCCTCTTCAAGATCATGCAGCACCCGTCGCGGCAGGTAGGGGTCGAGCACATGAATGACGTCCAGGCGCGCGCCGCTCTCGACGGCCAGGCGAATGGCACGGGCGAAGGCGGCACGATTCTCGGCCGAGAGGTCGCAGGCAAACAGCAGGGTCTGAGTCATTGAAGTCTCTCCGTTGCGGGTGAGCCTGGCAGGACAGACTTCAGCATGGGCGGCACCTGGCAAAGGCGCAAGCGCCGTTTCGCTACCACCACTGGTGGAAATGATGCACGGGACCGTGACCTTGGCCGACGTCGAGCCGGCGGCTCTCGGTCAGCGCCGCCTCGAGCCAGTGCTTGGCCGTGGCGATGGCTTGCGGCAGCGTATCGCCCTGCGCCAGGCGGGTGGCAATGGCCGAGGAGAGCGAGCAGCCGGTGCCATGCAGGTTGGAGGTGTTGATTCGGGTGCCTTCGACCCAGCGCGGGTCGCCGTCGCCTATCAGCAGGTCGGGGCAGCTCTCGTCGCGCAGGTGGCCGCCCTTGAGCAGCACGGCCCCGGCCCCCAGCGCAGTGAGCCCTGGCGCCATGGTCAGCATCTCGCCGCGGCTGGCCGGTACCGGGCTCGCCAGCAGCACCGCCGCCTCGGGCAGGTTGGGTGTGATCAGGTCGGCCAGCGGTACCAGCACCTCGCGTACCGCGGCGATGCCGGCATCGTCGACCAGGATGTCGCCGCTCTTGGCCACCATCACCGGATCGAGCACGACCCAACGGGGGCGCCGTGCATGCAGGGCGTCGCGAATGGTCTCGGCGACTTCGAGGCTGGCCACCATGCCGATCTTCACCGCGTCGATCGTCACGTCGTCGAGCAGGGTGTCGAGCTGCAGGCGGATGAACTCCACCGGCACTGGATGTACGCCGCGTACGCCTCGGGTGTTCTGGGCCGTCAAGGCGGTAACGACGCTGGTACCATAGGCGCCCAGCGCCGAAAAGGTCTTGAGGTCGGCCTGGATGCCTGCGCCGCCGCTGGGGTCGGAGCCGGCAATGGTGAGAACGTTGGGAATGGCGCGGTCGTTCGTCATGGCGTCTCGTCCTGCAAGCGTGTTGGGAGTGCTGAATGCTGAGTCTGTTCCTGGTGGCTTTCGTCAGTGCCACGTTGCTGCCCGGCGGCTCGGAAGTCTGGCTGGCGCGCCAGTGGTGCCTGGGCCAGCCGCTGCTGGCGCTGTGGCTGGTGGCCACCTCCGGCAATACCCTGGGCAGCCTGGTGAACGTCTGGATGGGCCGCTATGCGCGTCGCTTCCAGGACCGGCGCTGGTTTCCCGCTTCGCCACGGGGCCTGGCACGGGCCGAGCGCTGGTATCACCGCTTCGGCGAATGGAGCCTGCTGTTCTCCTGGGCACCGCTGATCGGCGACCCGCTCACCGTGCTGGCCGGTATCTTCCGCCTGCCCTGGTGGCGGGCCATCCTGCTGATCGCCCTGGCCAAGGGGACGCGCTACGCCGTGGTGCTCTATCTCGCCCAGGCATGGCTCGCTCCCCTCTGTCAGTGAATGCGGGGCCAGTGAACACGGGGGCAGTGACCCCGTACCCTACAGCATGGAAGGCAGCCAGGTGGCCAGCCCCGGGAACAGCGCCAGTGCCACCAGCATGCCCAGCTGCATCAGAATGAACGGGATGACACCGCGGTAGATCGCGGAGGTCGGCACCGACTCCGGTGTCACCCCGCGTAGGTAGAACAGCGCAAAGCCGAACGGCGGCGTCAGGAACGAGGTCTGCAGGTTCACTGCGATCATGATGCCCAGCCAGATCGGATCGAGGCCCATCATCAGCAGCACCGGCCCGACGATCGGCACCACCACGAAGGTGATCTCGATGAAGTCTAGGATGAAGCCGAGCAGGAAGATCACCAGCATCACCACTAGGGTGGCGCCGACGACGCCGCCGGGCAAGGCCTCGAACATCTCCTTCACCAGCTCCTCGCCGCCGTAGGCCCGGAACACCAGTGAGAACAGCGCGGCGCCGATCAGGATCAGGAACACCATGCTGGTGACCTTTGTCGTGGTGAATACCACTTCCCGCAGCATCGGCACGTCCAGCCTGCGGTTGGCCAGGGCCAGCAGGAAGGCCCCGGTGGCACCCACCGCCGAGGCCTCGGTGGGCGTGGCGAAGCCGCCAAGGATCGAGCCCAGTACGGCGACGATCAGCAGCACGGGAGGTATCAGCCCCTTGATCAGCAGGGGCAGGATGCTGCCGCTGTGGCCGAGCTCTTGCTTGAGTGCTTCACGGTCGGCGGGCGGAGCGCACTCCGGCTTCAGCCAAGCGATCACCAGCAGGTAGACGATATAGGCCACCACCAGCAGCAGGCCGGGAATCAGGGCGCCGACGAACAGATCGCCCACCGACACGGTCTTGGGGCTCCACACCCCCATGGCCAGCTGGGCGCGCTGGTAGGCATTCGACAGCACGTCGCCGAGCAGTACCAGGGCGATGGAGGGAGGGATGATCTGGCCCAGGGTGCCGGTGGCGCAGATGCTGCCGGTGGCAAGCGAAGGCGAGTAGCCGCGCTTGAGCATCGTTGGCAGCGACAGCAGGCCCATGGTGACCACGGTGGCGCCGACGATGCCGGTGGAGGCGGCCAGCAGCATGCCGACCAGGATCACCGAGATGCCCAGTCCTCCGCGCAGCGAGCCGAACAGCAGCGCCATGGCATCGAGCAGGGTCTCGGCCACCCGCGACTTCTCCAGCAGCACGCCCATCAGTACGAACAGCGGTACCGCCAGCAGCGTCTGGTTGGTCATGATGCCGTAGAGGCGATTGGGCATGGCGCCCAGCATGCGTGCCTCGAAGGGCACCGCCACGCCCATCTGCAGCAGCAGGTGGCCGAGGCCTGCGAACATCAGGGCGGTGCCGGCCAGCGCCAGGGCGACCGGGTAGCCCAGCATCAGCACGGCACAGACGGTGAAGAACAGGAACAGGGGCATGAAATCGAGCAGGGCTTCCACGTCACACCACCTCGTCGTGTTCGGGGGTGTTGCCCGGCGCACGGCCGCGCAGGATCAGTACCTGGCGAATCACCTGTGCCACGCCCTGCACCAGCAACAGTGCCATCATCACCAGGATCAGCGACTTGAGCAGGTAGACCGCAGGAATGCCGCCATCCGGCGAGCGCTCGAGAATCGCCCAACTGCTGCGCACGTAGCCGAAGCTCGAGATGGCGATGAACAGCGTTACCGGAAACAGCAGCAGCAGCGTACCCAGCAGGTCGATCCAGGCGCGGCCACGGGCGGAGAGCTTGCGGTAGAAGATGTCGACGCGGACATGACCGTCATGGCGCAGCGTCCAGGCGGCCCCCAGCATGAACACCATGGCATGCATGTACATGACCGATTCCTGCATGGCCACGCTGTGGAGGCTGAAGACGTAGCGCATCACCACGATGGCGAACTGTACCGCCATCATGAGGACCACCAGCCAGGCGATGGAGCGGCCCACGACTTCGGTAAAGCCGTCGAGCCATGCGAGCAGGACCGGATCGCGGTTCGCAGTTTGCATGGGAAATCTCGTGTCGCAGCGAATCAGGGACCGCATCATCGCCGATTCCACGGCGGGCGTCATCCCTGGGCCTCAACGCCCACCCCGACGGGATGGAACCTCACAGCCCTCGATACGCCGGGTCGGCGCTAGAGGCTCTGGCGTTTGTGCAGCTCCTCGAGCACCTTCAGGCATCTCGATGGCAGTGCCACGTCGACGGCGATCGGCAAGTGATCGGAGAACAGGTGGTCGAGCACGCGCACGTCCTGGGCTTTGAGCGAGCTGGAGATCAGGATGTGGTCCAGTGCCCGACGCGGCTGCCAGGAAGGGTAGCTGAGCAGCGGCCGGACGGGGTGCAGCGGCAGCGAGGCGCAGAAGCGCGTGTGGGTATGCAGCTGGTCCGGCGTGCAGTTGAGATCGCCCATGACCACCACGTGCTGCAGCGGCTGGATGATCTCGCTCAGGTAGTCGAGCTGGCGCACCCGGCCCCGGTGGCTCAACGCCAGGTGGGCGACGAACAGGTGCAGCGCGTCCGGGCCGTCGCCGTAGCGGGCATGGATGGCGCCGCGCCCGGGCAAGGTACCGGGCAGGCGGTGCTCCTCGACCTGGCTCGGGGCGAGTCGCGACAGCAGCCCGTTGCTGTGCTGGGCGAAGCGGCCCAGGTTGCGGTTGAGCTGCTGGTAGTGATGCGGAAAGCCACCGCGCGTGGCCAGGTACTCGACCTGGTTGACGTGGCTGGAGCGAAAGCTGCCACCGTCGACCTCCTGCAGGCCGACGATGTCGAAGCGGCTCAGTACGTTGCTGACCATGTCCAGCCGCCGTGTGCGGTGGGGATGCGGTAGCAGGTGCTGCCAGCTGCGGGTCAGGTAGTGGTGATAGGCCGATGTCTGGATGCCCACCTGCATGTTGAAGGTGAGCAGCTTGAGGTGCCCACCTTCCAGGGTCGGGGTCCTGGCGTCGACCAGGTGCGAATGCTCGACGGACACGGTCAGTCTTCGCGCTCCTGGCGCACGCGTTCGATCAGCGCGTCGGCGATCTGCGGCATGTTCTCGAGGCTGCCGGCACTGCTGGGAGTCACCAGGTAGCGGCCGTCGACGACCAGGGCCGGCACGCCCATCAGGCGCATGGCACGCATACGCGCATGGGCCTTGTTGACCTGTGCCTTGACGGAGAAGGCATCCAGCGCCTGGCGGGCTTCCTCTTCACTGACGTCGTACTGGCTGAGGAAGCGGGCGATGCTGTCGGCGTCGTTGAGCCGCTGCCCCTCCTCATGGATGGCATGGAAGATGTCGGCGTGGGCTTCCTCGCGAATGCCCAGCTCCTCGGCGGCATAGAAGACCATTGCATGGGTGTTCCAGTCGCCGCCCATGGTGGCTGGCATGTGCACCACCTCGACGTCTTCGCCCAGGGTCTCGTACCAGTCGGTGACGCTGCTCTGCAGGTTGTAGCAATGCGGGCAGCCATACCAGAACACCTCGGTCACCTCGACCTGGCCCTCCCCGGCGCGGGTCTCGATGGGCTCGGGCAGCTTCTCGTAGTGTTGTCCCTCGACCAGGTTGTCGGCGGCGGCCAGCGTCGCCAGGCCCAGGCCGGCGATGGCAAAGGCGGCTGACTGGAGGATACGGAAGGGCTTGAACATGGACTCGGACTCCTTGGAAGTTCGCCGTGAAGCGGCGGCTGACCATCTTGGCGCTTGCGTCGATCACTTTGAGCGCTGGTGCCGCTCACGGTTCCCGATCGATGGCGATTGCAAAGACGGCGAAGGCGGCTCGTGGCCGCCTTCGTGCCGGCCGTGGGCCGGCAATTGCCAGTCGGCGGGCGCTCAGTGCAGGCCGTGAATGTAATTGGCCACGGCTTGCATGTCGGCATCGCTCATCTTGGCGGCGATGTCGCCCATCATGTTGCCCGGGTCGTTGGTCCGCTCGCCGGAGGCGAAATCCTGCAGCGTAGCGACGAGGTACTGGGGCAACTGGCCGGAGAGTGCCGGGTAGACGGCGGTGTTGATACCGGCAGCGGTGGGGCCGTGGCAGGCCGCACAGGCGGGGATGCCCTTGGCCATGTCGCCGGCACGGTAGAGTTCCTGGCCGCGCATCAGCGCTTCCTCGTCCGGGTCGGCCTGCCCGATGTTGGCATCCTGCTGGGCATAGTAGGCGGCGACGTCCCAGGCGTCCTCGTCGGAGAAGTCATCGACCTGGCCGACCATCTCCGGCACCAGCCGGTTGCCGTCGCGGATGTCGATGATCTGCTTGGCCAGATAGGTCATCTGCTGGCCGGCGAGATGTGGGAAGGAGGGTGCAGAACTGATGCCGTTCTGGCCATGGCAGGCCGCACAGCTTTGGGCTTTCTCGCGACCAGCGGCAGCGTCGGCGTCTGCTTCCAGGTCGGCGTGAGCGACGCCAACGGCGCCGAGGGTTATTGCCAGGCTTGCCAGTAACTTTCTCATCGCTGTTTCACTATGCCGTTATGGATTGTACCGGTACGCATCCTGGGAGCTGACCCGCCTCGCCGGATTCCAGGCCGGCCTTGCCTTGTACGGAGCGCCGCTCGGGGCGGTCGCTGCCGGCAAGAGCACGATGCTACACTAGCGCGCCCAGGTCGCAGAAAAAAGACACCGCATTATAACGAAACAAGCCGGCATCGGAAATGGAGGGCGAGAACCCGACGGTGCCCTCTCGATATTACCGGCAGGAAGTTGAGGCCATGACCCGATTGAATTACCAGACCGCGCGCTTCCTGACCAGCGCTCCCACGCTTGCCCAGTGCCCATTCGACGACGGCGCCGAAGTGGCTTTTGCCGGTCGCTCCAATGCCGGAAAATCCAGTGCGATCAATACGCTGACCCGGCAGAAGGCGCTGGCGCGCACCTCGCGCACGCCGGGGCGTACGCAGCTGATCAACTTCTTCACCCTGGGCGATGACGCTACTCGCCGCCTCGTCGACCTGCCCGGCTACGGCTATGCCAAGGTGCCGGAATCGGTCAAGCTCGAATGGCAGCGCCACCTGGCCGAGTACCTGCAAGGGCGGGGTTCCCTGCGCGGCCTGGTGCTGGTCATGGACGTGCGCCATCCGCTCACCGAATTCGACCAGACCCTGCTGGGCTGGGCCGACGATCAGGACATGCCGGTGCACATCCTGCTGACCAAGGCCGACAAGCTGAAGTCCGGCGCGGCCAAGAACGCCCTGCAGCAGGTGCGCAGTCGCCTGCGTGAGTGGGAAGACCTGGTGTCCGTCCAACTGTTTTCGTCGCTCAAGCGCGAAGGTGTCGACGAGGCCTGTGCCCGGCTGGACGGCTGGCTGGCCGACTCCGACGGAGTGTAGCGATCCCCTCGAGCCCTAATGGCTCACATCATGGCGGCGCTTTCTGGCCCAGCCTGCGCAGCAGCGCGGGCAGCTCGCGGACGTGATCGAGGCGGTGAATGCCGGGCGGCAGGGGCAGGTCGTCGACATGCGGTGAGATCCAGGCCACCCGCATGCCCAGGCGCCGCGCCGGTTCGACATCCTCGCGCCAGGAGTCGCCCACGTGCAGTGCGCGAGCGGGTGACGCGCCCAGCCGCGCCAGCGCCGCCAGGAAGGGGCGTGGGTCGGGCTTGGGGGCGAATATCTCGCCCGCGGCGATGGCCACCGGGAAGTGCCGGCCGAGCGCCAGGCGCTGTACGTCCACGTTGCCGTTGGTGATGCTGGCCAGGCGATAGTGCCGGCCGAGCTCCGTCAGCAGCGCTTCGACCTCCGGGTGCGGCGCAACCCGGTGACGCAGCTCCATGAAGCGTGCCATCGCCGCCCTGGCCCAGCGCTCCGCCGTGGCCGGGTCGAGACCGTACTCTCGCAACATCTCTCGCAGTGCCTGCTCGCGCAGCCAGGTGAAGTCGCCGCGGCGCAACGGATGGGCGCTGGCCAGCGCGCGGCGGCGGCGTTCGAAGCAGTCCAGCGGGAACTGCTCGACAAAGCGCTGCGAGAAGGAGCGCCCGTCCTGTGACAACCACTCGTGCAGGGCCTCGTCGAGCCAGGCGTAGTGGCCGGTTTCGGTGGCGACCATGACGCCATGGTTGTCCCACAGGGTGTCGTCGAGGTCGAAGGTGATGGCCTGGAGAGGCAGTGATTCAGTCATGATCATGCATCGGAAGATTCGTCGTTGCGCCGCCGAGCGCGAGGATGGGCGGCATCGTAGCTGGCCGCCAGATGCTGCCAGTCGAGCTTGGTATAGACCTGGGTGGTAGAGAGGTTGGCATGCCCCAGCAGCTCCTGCACGGCGCGCAGGTCCTGGCTCGATTCCAGCAGGTGGCTGGCGAAGGAGTGGCGCAATCGGTGCGGGTGCAGGTGCTCGGGCAGGCCTCGCCGACGGGCCACTTCGGTCATGCGCTTCTGGATGGCGCGATGGCCGAGCCGCTGGCCACGGTTGCCGACGAACAACGCCATCTGCCCGGGGGCGGCCAGCGCCGAGCGACACGCCAGCCAGGCGTCGAGCGCGCGCCGGGCGCTGCGCCCCACCGGTACCTGGCGCGGCTTGCTGCCCTTGCCGAGGACCCGCACGCGACGGCTGTCGAGGTCGCCGAGGTCGAGGCCGGCCAGCTCTGCCAGGCGCAGGCCGCTGGAGTAGAACAGCTCCAGCATGGCCTGGTCGCGCAATGCCAGCGGCGAGCCGTCATGAGGGGTGTCGAGCAGCTGGGCGAGCTGGTCCACGTCCAGTGGCTTGGGCAGGTGGGCGGGCTGGCGCGGCGTCGGCACCAGCTCGGCTGGGTTGTGTCCGAGAGCGCCCACCTTGACCAGGAAAGTGCCGAAGTGCGAAATGGCCGCGCGCCGTCGCGCCAGGCTGCGTGGCGCCAGGCCGCGGCTGCGCTCGGCGCCGAGAAAACGGCGTACCAGGCCCACGTCCAGTTGGCCACCGTCGACGACGTCGCGGGTCTCCAGGAATTCCGCCAGCGCCTCGAGGTCATGGCGATAGGCACTCAGTGTGGCGGGGCTGGCAGTCGTCGACAGCGCCGCCAGGCAGGTTTCCAACTGCTGGCGCAGAGGGGTGTCAGCCATGCTTCGGCGGAGTCGTATGGGTTGGCGGCGCGTGGCGCAGCAGCAAGCGTGCCAGCACGTCGCCCAAGTACTCGGTGAACAGCGTGTCCATGCTGGCGCGGAAGTGGTCGGGGTCGGGGCTGGCCAGCACCAGGTACCCCATCGGCTCACCCAGGGTCAGCCGGGCCAGGGCGCAGGAGCCGGCCTGGCGCGGTGGCCGCACGTGGGGCAGCAGGCGCCCCCAGTCGGTGGGTGTGAGCCGGGTGCAGCGGCTGGTGCGCCCGTCGAGCAGCGCGGCCAGGCGTACCCCGGCATGCTCGTCTAACACGTGGCGCGGCGGCTGTGGCGGCAGCGGCTCGTGGTCGGTGAAGTGGGCCGGGCACCACAGCGCCACGGCCGGGATCTGGAAGTGTTCGGCCATCTGGGTGGCCAGCGCCTGACCCAGGGCGTCGGCATCCTCGGCTTCCAGCAACGCCAGTACCAGCTCGCGGGTGCGGCGATACTGCACCTCGTTGTGGCGCGCCGATTCCAATAGCTGCTCGAGCCGCCACTCGGCCTGCTCCGCGCGGCGGCGCAGGTCATGCACCAGGCGCTCCAGCAGCGAGGTCGTGCCATGCGCCTCGGGGTGGGGCACCTTGAGCTGCTGCAGCAGTCCTTCACGGCCGACGAAGAAGTCCGGATGCCGGGCGAGCCATTCGGCTACCCGGTCCGGATCGAGGGTCTTGCGCGGTTCGGGGACGGCTCGGGTCATGCGTGGCTCCTTCGGTTCGGGTGGTCCCGGCAAGTCAGGTCAGGGCGATGCGTCCCTCGAAGACGCGTTCGGCGGGGCCGGTCATGAGCAGTGGGGCATCGCCACCGGGCCATTCGATGCGCAGGTCGCCGCCGCGCAGGTGCACCGTGACGGGGCTCTCCAGCAGGCCCTGGCGCATGCCGCTGGCGACTGCCGCACAGGCGCCAGTACCGCAGGCGAGGGTCTCGCCGCTGCCGCGTTCGAACACGCGTAGGCGGATCTCGTGTGGCGAGACCACCTGCATGAAGCCCACGTTGACCCGTCGCGGAAAGCACGGATGGTGCTCGATCATGGGGCCAAGGCGCTCGACCGGAGCCGTATCGACATCGTCGACCCGTAGCACCGCGTGGGGGTTGCCCATCGAGACGGCTCCGAACTCCAGCGTTTCGCCGTCCACCTCGAGTCGATGCAACGGGCGATCCTCGGCGGCATCGAAGGGCAGCGTCTCCGGCGCGAAGCGCGGGCTGCCCATGTCCACCGTCACCTGGCCGTCATCCTGTACTGCCAGCGTCAGTGGCCCGCCTGCGGTTTCCACGTGGATCTCGCGCTTGTGGGTCAGGCGTTGGTCGCGCACGAAGCGGGCGAAGCAGCGAGCGCCGTTGCCGCAGTTCTCCACCTCGCTGCCGTCGGCATTGTAGATGCGGTAGCGAAAATCCATGTCGGGGTCGCGTGGCGGTTCGACGAGCAGCAGCTGGTCGAAGCCCACGCCGAAACGGCGGTCGGCGAGCTGGCGAATCTGCTCGTCACGCAGGCGCGCCCGCTGGGTGACCAGGTCGACCACCATGAAGTCATTGCCCAGGCCATGCATCTTGGTGAAGTGCAGCAGCATCAGCGGTGCTCTCCGTCCTGTGCCGCCGCCGGTTCGGGCAGCAGCGACTCGCCGGCCCACAGGTCTTCGATCGACTCGCGTCGTCGTACGATGTGGTAGCTGTCGTTGTCGACCATGACCTCGGCGGGGCGCGGCCGGCTGTTGTAGTTGGAGGCCATGACGAAACCGTAGGCGCCGGCGGAGCGCACCGCCAGCAAGTCCCCGGCGCCGATCGCCAGCTCGCGGTCCTTGCCCAGGAAGTCGCCGGTTTCGCAGACCGGGCCGACCACGTCATAGGTGGCGCTCTCGCGCACATGGCGGGTATCGACCGGGATGATCGCCTGCCAGGCTTGGTACAGTGCCGGCCGGATCAGGTCGTTCATGCCGGCATCGACGATGGCGAAATTCTTCGTCTCGCCGGGCTTGAGGAACTCGACCCGGGTCAGCAGCACACCCGCATTGGCGGCAATCGAGCGACCCGGTTCGAACAGCAGGGTCAGGCCGGTGCCGTGCTCCCACTGGGCCAGGCGCTCGAGCAGCGAGGCGGCATAGTCGAAGGGTTGCGGCGGGCGCTCGCCGCGGTAGGGCACGCCGAGCCCGCCGCCGAGGTCCAGATGTTCGACCGTGATGCCGCGCTCGCGCAGACGCTCGAGCAGTACCAGCAGGCGATCCAGGGCGTCGAGGAAGGGTGCCAGCTCGGTGAGCTGCGAGCCGATATGGCAATCCAGGCCGACGATCTTCACGCCCGGCAGGCGTGCGGCCAGCTCGTAGACGGCCAGCGCCTCATCCACCGGGATGCCGAACTTGTTGTCCTTCAGCCCAGTGGAGATGTAGGGATGGGTGCCGGCGTCGACGTCCGGATTGACCCGCAGCGACACTGGCGCCACCTTGCCCAGCCGCTCGGCCACGGCGCTGAGGCGTTCGAGTTCGGGACGCGACTCGACGTTGAAGCACTTGATGCCGACCTCGAGCGCCCGGGCCATCTCGGCCTCCTGCTTGGCCACGCCGGAGAACACCACCTTGGCCGGGTCGCCGCCGGCAGCCAGCACGCGCTCGAGTTCGCCCATCGATACGATGTCGAAGCCGGCGCCCAGGCGTGCCAGCAGGCCCAGCACCGCCAGGTTGGAGTTGGCCTTCACCGCGTAGCAGATCAGGTGCGGGTGGCTGCCCAGCGCTTCGGTATAGGCGCGGAAGTGGCGCGTCAGGGTCGCCTTGGAGTAGACGTAGCAGGGCGTGCCGATCTCTTCGGCCACCTGGGTCAACGGGACTTCCTCGCCGTAGAGAACGCCGTCGCGATATTCGAAGTGATCCATGATTCAGTCCGTGTCCTCGTCGTCGGCGTCGTTCTGCTCATCCTGTTGCGCCGCGGGGCTGCCGTAGCGCTCCTCGGCGGCTTCGTCACCGGGCAGGTAGAGCGGTCCCTTCTGGCCGCAGCCGGCCAGCAGCGCGAGCGACAGTGCTGCCAGCGCAAACGCCCGACTCATGCCTCGCGTCCCAGGGTCGCCAGTGCCTCGCGGGCGCGCTGCGCGGCGGCGCGTACCTGGTCCGGCGCGGTGCCGCCGATGTGGTTGCGCGCCGCCACCGAGCCCTCTAGGGTCAGCACGTCGAAGACGTCGTCCTCGATCACGTCGGAGAACTGGCGCAGCTCGGCAAGGCTCATCTCGGAGAGGTCCTTCTTCTCGCGCAGGCCGAAGGCCACCGACTGGCCGACGATTTCGTGGGCGTCGCGGAAGGCTACGCCTCGGCGTACCAGATAGTCGGCGAGATCCGTGGCGGTGGAGAAGCCGCGGCGGGCGGCTTCATACATGCTCGCCTTGCGCGCTTCGATGGCCGGCACCATGTCGGCGAACGCCTTGAGGCAGTCGCGCACCGTGTCGAGGGTATCGAACAGCGGCTCCTTGTCCTCCTGGTTGTCCTTGTTGTAGGCCAGCGGCTGCGATTTCATCAGCGTCAGCAGGCCCATCAGGTGGCCGTAGACGCGCCCGGTCTTGCCGCGCACCAGCTCGGGCACGTCGGGGTTCTTCTTCTGCGGCATGATCGAGCTGCCGGTGCAGAATCGGTCGGGCAGGTCGATGAAGTCGAATTGGGCGCTGGTCCACAGCACCAGTTCCTCGCTCATGCGCGACAGGTGCATCAGCAGGATGCTGGCGAAGCTGGCGAACTCGATGGCGAAGTCGCGGTCACTGACTGCGTCCAGCGAATTCTCGGCGGGGCGTTCGAAGCCCAGCAGCTCGGCAGTGACGTGGCGGTCGATGGGGTAGGTGGTGCCGGCCAGCGCCGCCGCACCCAGCGGCATCACGTTGACTCGCTTGCGGCAGTCGAGCAGGCGCTCGTGGTCCCGGGCGAGCATTTCGTGCCAGGCCAGCAGGTGGTGGCCGAAGGTCACCGGCTGGGCGGTCTGCAGGTGGGTGAAGCCGGGCATGATGGTGTCGGCCTCGCGCTCGGCGAGTTCGATCAGCCCTTCTCTCAGGCGCTTGAGTTCACCCGCGACCACGTCGATCTCGTCGCGCAGGAACAGGCGGATGTCGGTGGCCACCTGGTCGTTGCGCGAGCGGCCGGTGTGCAGCTTCTTGCCGGTGATGCCGATCTTGTCGGTCAGGCGTGCCTCGATGTTCATGTGCACGTCTTCGAGCTTCACCGACCACTGGAACTCGCCGCGCTCGATCTCGCCGCGGATCTCGGTGAGGCCCGCGACGATGGCGTCGCGTTCGGTATCGGACAGTACGCCCACCCGTGCCAGCATGGTGGCATGGGCGATGGAGCCCTGGATGTCCTGCAGGGCGAGGCGTTGGTCGAAATCGACCGAAGCGGTGAAGCGTTCGACGAAGGCATCGGTGGGTTCGCTGAAGCGACCGCCCCAGGACTGGTTGGTGCCGGGGTTTGTGGAACTAGGGCTCATCGGCGTGGGCATCCTGCGTGTTGCATGCTGTGGTGTTCGAGAGCCGCGCGCGGCGGCTACAGTCAGGTCTTGCAGTGTACCAGAGTCGGCGCGGGTGGCGAGGGGCGGCGGCGGTAGCGCGGGAGACTCGATTTTTCCTGTTTCGCCGGGTGCTTTATGATGAGTGTCAATGACCGTCTACCGGCCGGTGACGGATAATGTTGCGGCAACGACTGCTGAGCAGGGGCCGCCCGGGCCCGCTGAATGGGGAGAACCACGTGCGATCCAACACAACGCTGCGCATTGCCACCCGCAAGAGCCTGCTGGCCATGTGGCAGGCCGAACACGTTCGCGACCTGCTGATGGCCGAGCATCCCGGGCTCGAGGTGGAGTTGGTCGCGCTCTCCACTCGTGGCGACAAGATCCTCGACACGCCGCTGGCGAAGATCGGCGGCAAGGGGTTGTTCGTCAAGGAGCTGGAAGAGGCGATCCTGGACGGCCGCGCCGATATCGCCGTGCATTCGATGAAGGACGTGCCCATGCATTTCCCCGAAGGCCTGGGCCTGTCGGTGATCTTCGCCGGTGCCGAGCCCACCGATGCCTTCGTCTCCAACCGCTATGGCTCGCTCGATGAGCTGCCCGAAGGGGCGCGTATCGGTACCTCGAGCCTGCGCCGCGGCCTGCAGATGCGCGAGCAGCGTCCCGACCTGGAGATCCTCACCCTGCGTGGCAACGTCCAGACCCGCCTGGCCAAGCTCGACGCCGATGAATTCGATGCCATCATCCTGGCCACGTCCGGGCTCAAGCGCCTGGGGCTCGGCGAGCGCATCGCCCAGGAGCTGCCCCCCGAGGTGTGCCTGCCGGCCTGCGGCCAGGGCGCGCTGGGCATCGAGTGCCGCATCAGCGACCCGGAGCTGATCGCGCTGCTGGCGCCGCTGGACGACCCCATCACGGCGACCCGGGTGCGCGCCGAGCGCGCCATGAACACCCGTCTCGAGGGTGGCTGCCAGGTCCCCATCGGCGGCTATGCCACCTTCGAGGACGACGGCCAGACCCTGTGGCTGCGTGCGCTGGTGGGCAACCCCGAGGGCACTGAGGTCCTGCGTGCCGAAGGACGCGGTTCGATCCACGAGCCGGAGGCTCTCGGCGTACGGGTGGCGGAAGACCTGCTGGAGCAGGGTGCCGGCGAAATCCTGGCGCAGGTTTACGGCGCCTGAATGGCTGCCGGGCTTCCCGTCCTGATCTGCCGGCCTGGCGAGCGTGCCGCTGCCCTGGCGGCGGCCATCGAGGCCGCGGGCTACCCAGTGGCGAATCTCGATGCCATGGCGTTGGAGGCGCTGCCCGAGACCCCGGCGATGCGCCAGGCATGGCTCGACTTCGACCACTTTCACAAGGTGGTGGTGGTCAGCCCCTTCGCCGCCGAATGCCTCTACCATGCCTTGGATCGCTACTGGCCGCAGCTGCCGCTGGGTGCGGCCTGGTATGCGGTGGGGGCGGCCACCGCCGAGGCCTTGCACGAACGGCTCGGTGTGCGCGTGCACCTGCCGGTGTCCGCGGCCGGCGAGGACACCAGCGAGGCGCTGCTCGAACTCGCTTCGCTGCGCTCGCTCGACGGCCAGCGTGTGCTGCTGGTGGCCGGCGAGGGAGGGCGAGCGCTACTGGCCGATACTTTCTCGTCGCGCGGTGCGCGGGTCACGCGGCTGGCGCTCTATCGGCGACGCCTCCAGCCGCCACCCGCCGCCTTGCAACAGCGGCTCGCCCGGGGCGAGTTCCGGGCACTGGTAGTGAGTAGCGGAGAATTACTCGAACATCTGGCAAGATGGTGCACCAGGGCCACCTTGAACCAACCGCTAATCGTGTCGAGTCGCCGGTTGGCTACACTGGCCGACGACTTGGGGTTTCGCACTCCCGTGGTGGCACCGGGGGCCACACCGGCAGCGCTTGCCGGCGCAGTGGCCGAGGCCTGTGACCAGGAGGATGCCGATGTCGATCAAGATGATCTCGAAAAGGGCTAGCGACTGATGAGCAAGCAGACCAACGAGCAGGATGAACAGAAGGCGCCTTCCGGAAAAAAGGGCAAGGACGACAAGGGCCGCGAGGCCGGGGCCAAGGACAAGCCCGGCAGCGACGCTGGCCAGGGTCGCTCTCAGGAGCGTGGCGATTCATCACCGCCGCCAGTGGAAGGCAAGGCAGGCGAGCAGAAGCCGGCAGCTTCCACCGGCACTCCCGCGGGCCAGGGTAAGGGCGCCTCGACAGACTCACCTGCTCCGACCGCTGCCAAGAGGGAAGACGACGTCAAACCGACCTCTGACAAGGCCGGCGGCAAGCCCGCCGCCACGAAGCCGGAAAGTGACAAGCCGGCCGCGACCGGCAGCAAGGGGGGCGATGCCAAGCCGGCCGCTTCCGGCCAGACCCCGGCCAGCGACAAGGCCGGCAGCGACGCACCCAAGGCGGCACCGGTCGGAGGCGGCGGCAGGCCAACCTCGACCACCGCTGGCGGCGACGGCAAAGGTGGCGGTCGTGTCGCCGGTGTGCTGGCGCTGATCCTGGTGCTGTTCCTCGGCATCGGTGCGGGCCTTTTTGCCTGGAACACCTGGGAGCGCCTGGACGCCCAGCAGCAACGTTTGGCCGAACTCGAGGAGCGTGCCAGTACCTCGGCCGACGAGTTCGCCAGCCTGCGCGAGCAGCTCGAGCGCGGAGAACAGGAACGCGACGCTGCCCTTTCGCAGGCGGTCGAATCCATGCAGGGCGAATTCGCCAGCTACCGCAGCGAGGTCGACGGCGCGCTCGACCAAGTGCTCGACGAACTCTCCCGCGAGCAAGACACCGACGAGCGTGAATGGCTGCACGCCGAGGCTGCCTATCTGCTGCGCCTGGCCAACCAGCGCCTGCAGCTCGAGCGCGACGTGGAAGGTGCCGCTGCCCTGCTGCGCACCGCCGATGCCCGCCTGAACGAAGCCGACAACCCGGCCCTGCTCTCGGTGCGCCGTGCCATCGCCTCGGAGCTGTCGATTCTGGATGGCGTGCCGGAGGTCGATCGTACCGGTCTCTATCTCGCTCTGAACGCTCAACAGCAGCGTCTGGCACAGCTGCCGCTGTCGCGTGAACTCGAGGAAATCCCGGCGCGCTCCGGCATCGAGGAGGCGCCCAGCGGTGGCTGGGAGGAGCAACTCTCGCGCTTCGGCCAGGAGCTCAAGGACCTGATCGTCATTCGCCATCACGACGAGGCGCTCGAAGGGCTGGTCACGCCGGAACAGGAGTCCTACCTGCGCCAGAGCGCGCGCCTGGTGCTGGAACAGGCCCAACTGGCGCTGCTCAAGGAGGAACAGGAGCTGTATGAGGCCAGCATCGACAAGGCGCTGGAGCTGATTCGCGGCTACTACGATACCGAGCGCAGCGAGGTTCAGGCAGTCATGCAGCGGCTCGAGGAGCTCAAGGGCGAGACCATCCAGCCCGAGCTGCCCGACATCAGCGGTTCCCAGCAGGCCCTGGCCGAATTCATCGATCGTCGTTTCGGTTCGCGCGGCGGCCAGGGAGATGAGGCATGAGAAAATTGCTGCTGATCGTTCTCCTTGGTCTGGCACTGGGAGCGCTATTCGGCCAGCTGATGGTATCGGTACCCGGCTACTGGCTGGTGCGGGTGGGCGATACCTCCTACCAGACCTCGTTCTGGTTCGGCCTGATACTGCTGCTGGCGGCGTTCCTGATCCTGCATTTCGTGCTGCGAATATTGATGCGCCTCAGCCATCCCGTCAGCCGGCTCAAGGTGTGGAACCGGCGAACCCGCCACCGCAATGCCATGAAGCGCACCGTGCGCGGCCTGGTGGCGCTGGCCGAAGGGCGCTGGAAGCGCGCCGAGAGGTCGCTGGTCAAGGCTGCCGACGACTCCAGCACGCCGCTGGTCAACTATCTTTCCGCTGCCCTGGCGGCCCACTACCAGGGCCGCTACGAGCAGGCCGACACGCTGCTCAAGCGAGCCCACCTCTCCACCGAAGGGGCCGACAGTGCGGTGGGCCTGATGCAGGTCCAACTGATGCTGGATCGCCAGCAGTACGAGGAGGCGCTGGCGATTCTGACCCGTCTCGATAGGCAGATGCCCAATCACCCACAGGTGCTCAAGCAGCTCAAGCAGGCCTACCTCAGCGTCAACGACTGGGACGGCCTGCGTCGGCTGATGCCGCGCCTGGCATCGCGCCAGCTGATTTCGCCACAGGAGCGCAACCAGTTGGAGCTGCGTGCCTACAAGGAGCTGCTCGTTCACGAGGCGCGCGATCCGAGTAACGTCGAGCGCATTCGCAGCCTGTGGGCGGACATGCCGGATGCACTGCGCGGCAACGTCGAGCTAGTGGTGCTGTATACCGAGGCGCTGGTGCGCGGCAACGAGGAGGGCATCGCCGAGCGCCTGCTGCGTCACTCGCTCAAGGAGCACTGGGACAGCCGGCTGGTGTTGCGCTACGGGCTGCTCAACGTCGACCCGGCGCGCCAGTTGGTGCATGCCGAGAAGTGGCTGCAGGAGCGGCCCAACGACCCCGATCTGCTGCTCACACTGGGCCGCCTGGCGCTGCGCAACGCCTACTGGGGCAAGGCCCAGGAGTACTTCGAGGCGAGCCAGCGCCAGCGTCCCAGCGGCGTGGTGTGCGCCGAACTCGCGCGTCTCTACGCCAACCTGGGCGAGCACAACAAGAGCCAGCTGTACTATCGCCAGAGCGTCGAGCTGCTCGACAAGTCGCTGCCCTCGCTGCCCCAGCCCGCCGAGCCGGCAGTCCAGCCTGAAAAGTCCGACGAGGCGAAGGCCAAGAATAAGGCCGGCTGATAGCCGTTGCCTCGATGCAGAAAACCAGAAGGGCGCCACAAGGCGCCCTTCTGCTGTGTGCTGCTCACACCCTTTGGTTGGGCAGGGCGAAGGAGACCGCCTGGTCGCTGACCTTGGGCAGCAGGATGGAATTGCCGCCCACCGCGAAGGTGACATACTGCTTGCCCTCGTCGGTATAGACCGCCGGCATCGAGACGGCGGGGGCATCCACCAAGTGCTTCTTCAGCACTTCGCCGCTCTCCGGATCGACGGCGCCCCCTGCGGTTTGCTTGTCATGGTAGCTCCGTCCCTTGAACGCCTTCGAAGCATGGTTGGCCGCGCTGGCGGAGCGCTGGCAGCGCTACGCCAGAGCCCAGGAACAGTATAGGCACGCCCCACGACTCTTCCGGCCGGCGTTCTGCTCGAACCAGGACCGAGACGACAACGCCTTCCACCGTGCGGTGCAAGGCGTGTCGTATTGCTTACGGCCTACCGCTTACCGCTCATCCTCATGGTCGCCCTGGGGTGCCGGGTCGGGTTTGGCGCGCGGATCGTCTTCGCTTTCGCGGCTGCTTTCGCCGGAGCGGGGCTGGCCGCCGGGGCGGCCGTCGATGTCGAAGTTCTGCTGCATCAGACGCACGTTGGCCGGCGGCGCTTCGCCCTCCTTGCCCACGCCGAAGTAGAGCGTGGTGTGCGGGAAGGGGATCTCGATGCCCTTGGCGTCGAAGTGCAGCTTGACCAAGCGGTTGTAGGCACGTCCCACGCCCCATTGTGTGCCCGGCGTGGTCTTGATCCGCACGCGGATGTTGATCGAGCTATCGCCGAGACCCGTGACGCCGGCCACTTCCAGCGGTGCGACGATGCTCATCTTGTGGGTCTCGTCGGTGGCCAGCTCGTCGAAGGCTTCGCGCAGGGCGACGATCGCCTCGTCGATGCTCTCGCGGTAGGCAATGCCGTACTCGCCGACGTGGTAGCCGAACTCACGCATGAAGTTGGACACCGTATCGACGCTGGAGAAGGGCACGATGTGATAGGCCCCGGCCAGGTCGCGGATGCCCACCGAGCGGATGCTGAGGCGCTCGGCAGTGCCGGTGATGCCGCCCACCGAGACCACGTCACCGGTGTTCATGGCGTTTTCCACCTGAATGAAGATACCGGTGATGATGTCTTGCACCAGCTTCTGGGCGCCGAAGCCGATGGCCAGGCCGAGCACACCGGCACCGGCAATCAGCGGACCGATGTTGATGCCGATCTCGGACAGCACGATCATCCCGGTCATGGTGATCAGGGCGATGGCCAGGGCGTTGCGGAACAGGGACAACAGCGTTTTGGCGCGGGCGTCGGGCTCGCCGGAGCCCGTTTCCGGATTGAGCTTGTGCTCGATCACGCTGGCCAGGGCCAGCCATACGCCAATGGCGACCAGCAGGATCACGGCCACGCTGACCAACGTGCCGATCAGTCCACGGCCGGGTTCGGAGGCGTACCAGGCGGCCAGATCGAAGGCGCCCCAGGCGTTGAGCACCAGCATCACCACCGCCACCAGGATCACGGTGCGGATGACCCGCAGCGCGTTGGGTATGTAGCTGTTGAGCCGCGGCTCGAGCTGCGGCAACTTGCGGCGCAGATCGTCGGAGAGCCGGATGCGCCGGCCGATGATTTGTGTCAGCAAGCTCGACAGCAGCATGCCGACCACCACCACGACCACGGTCTTGAGCGTGGCGAAGAGCACGAACGGCAGGGCGTCCACCGGACGCGTCAGGGTCAGTACCAGCACCATCAGGAAGTAGGCCAGGGCGAACAGGTGCCAGGTGCGGGCGAACAGCTGCAGCGAAATCCGGGTGGCAGTGAAGTCGGAGCGGGCCGCCATGGCATTGAGCTCGTCGCGAAGGCGAGTGCGGTTCTTGAGCACCACCGCCACGGCGTAGATGAAGGCGCCGAACATGATCAGCGCGCCGACACCCTGGCCCAGTGTGGGTGCCAGATAGAAACTGACCAGTGGCACCACCACCAGCAGGCCGTAGCCCACCAGGCCGACCAGCCGCGCCAGCCAGCGGTTCCAGTATGAGGCCTCACTGGAGCTGATCGGCAGCAGCCGCAGCCCCTCGTAGCGGGAGGCGAACAGCATGCGCATGGCCGCCTTGATCAGCTCGATGATCAGGAAGGCATTGAGGAACAGCGAGGCGCGGGTCGACAGCTCGCCGGCTTCGCCGATGGCGAAGGTGGCGATCAAGTTGCCGCCGACGTAGGCCAGCGCCACTACCAGTACGTCGATCAGCGCCGCGACGGTGACGCAGAGCACCAGGCGGATGATCGGATTGAGCCCGCTTTCCTGCCGCGACCACTGGCTCAGTCGGGAGAAGAGCGGCCGCGACAGGTGGCGAAACCCCATGAACAGGAGGAAGGTGGCGAGGATCACCAGCCCCAGGTTGATCACCGCGGTGGTGAAGTCGCCCCAGTTCAGGGCGGTGGTATCGGTATCGGCGCTGAACAGCCCTGCCACGATGTCGACCAGGTTGCGAACCTCACCGCCGACGTCGCTGACGACGCGGCTGGTCATTTCTGCCAGCCGCCTGGGCAGCGATATCGCTTCCTCTACCTGACCGGTCTCGGCGGCCAGCGCTGGGTCGGCGGCCTGGCGGCGCAGGTGATCGATCAGCTGTTGCCGGGTCTGCTCGTTCTCGAGCAGCTCGGCAAGGGCTTCCGGGGCGGGAACGGCGTCGTCGGCAGGCTGGGCCAAGGCCGGTGCAGCGACCAGCAGGGCGAGTATCAGCCAGCCGAACAGCCAGGGAAGAAACCGGTGTGCTATCACGCATGACCTCCGTCTCGGGCGTGTCGGGCGGGGAACGATATGTATTTCGTCCCGCTAATGATAGGGCGTTAGGGCTCGGGGGACGAATGGGTAGTTATTAGTTATGCAGACATTGTACATAACTATTCTTGTGTGTCATATTTGCCATGCGTCCTTCCCCAGGGCGCGATTCCCTGATAGAAGCTCTATCCTCTTGGCCATCCTCCCTCCGGATGGCTTCTTTTTTTGTTTGGCCAAGATTAGTCAGGCTCTAGCCAGGCTGAGTCCTCCGTTCGTATGGGCTATCCTGTCACTCCCCCGGCTAAATAGAGCCGTTCCGCCCAAGCCATAAATGCATCGACATGACCAAGGGATACGACTCTCTTTCCACACCTTGGACGCAGCGCGAGATCGCACTGCTGCTACAACATTACCCTGTGCTGGAAGCCTCCGAGGTGAGGCGCCAGTTCCTCCCTCACCGCAGCAGCAACGACATCTACACCAAGGCCCAGCAGCTCGGTTTGCACAAGGCAGCGACGGCGGACCCCGTGGAGTCGCCGCCCTGGACCGAGGAGGAGCTTGGGTTGTTGCGGCGCCATTACGACGTGCTGCCCGGAGCCGACCTGCATCGGCAATACCTGCCGCGCAGAAGCGTGGAAATCATCCAGCGCAAGGCGCGGCGGCTGGGCTTCGACGTGCCGCGGCACGTCGCCAGCCAACCCTGGACCGAGCGTGAATTGTCAGTCCTGCAACGACACTACGCTGCTCTGGGGGCGGCGCAGGTGCATCACGCTCATTTACCCCACCGCACCGTCAAGGCCATCCAGCACAAGGCGAGACAGCTAAATCTTGTGTACCGTGCAGCAGGGACAAGTTCTGTATCACGGCGTTGGACGGACGAGGAGCTCGCACGGTTCCGCCAGCACTACGGCACGCTGCCCGTGCCGGAGTTGCAGCGGCGCTACTTCCCCGAGCGTTCGGCGGCCGCCTTGCGGCGTCTGGCCACGGGGCTGGGATTGTCGCGAGCGGACTACTCGCAACCCTGGAGCGATGAGGAAATCGCTCTGCTGCGGCACCACTACGCCCAGGGCGGTCCACCAGCAGCGGCCAAGGCATTGCCGCATCGTTCGAGTGTCAGTCTGCGCGGCAAGGCGAAGAAGCTCGGGCTGCACTGCCCGGTACCGGTGGCGGGCGAAGGCTGGACGGAGGAAGAACGCCAGCGCCTGGCCTGCTTGCAGCATCTGCCTTTGCCGGAACTGCTCGCGCATTTCCCCGAGCGCAGCCGCCGGTCAATCGACAGCCAGCGCAGCCGCTTGCGGCGAGGACGACACAAATAAGCGTGAATGGCTGACAAGCCGTATGGCAAATGTCTTACACGCCGCCCATTGTCTCCCTGCCGGGCATCGACTACGGTAACTCACTCTCACGGTTCCTAACCTCTTGATACCAAACATCCCATTGCTCACCGCAGGGAGGCGCGAGTATGGCCGGATCGCACGGCTTGGCATTCACCTTGGAACGCGATGGCGCCGAAGGTCTCGATCTGGCGGTGGTGACGTTCACCCTGGAGGAGGAACTGTCCCAGCCCTTCGAGCTCAGCGTGTCCTTCGCCAGCCGCGACGGCGGCATGACCGCCAAGGACTGGCTCGACGTCAATGCCACCCTGACGGTGTGGCAGGATGGCGAGCCGGTGCGCCGGGTCACCGGCGCGGTGGCGCGCTTCGCCCGCGGCGATACCGGCCACCGGCGCACTCACTATGAGGTCGTCATTCGCCCGGCGCTATGGCGCCTGAAGCTGCGCCACAATTCGCGGATCTTCGAAAACGCCCCGCCGCTGAGCGTGATCCAGACCCTGTGCGAGGAGCACGGCATCACCGACGTAGCCTTCGCCATCCGCCGCGAGCCGCAGGTTCGGGAATACCTCACGCAGTTCCGTGAGCACGACCTGACCTTCCTCCAGCGCCTGGCGGCGGAGGAAGGTATCTTCTTCTATTTCGAAGCCGCCGAGGGTAGCAGCCGGGCAGTGTTCGCCGACGACGCACAGCTGTTACCTAACCTAGGCAGCAAGACCTACCACGCCCGCGCCGGGGGCTCCCTGGCCGATGCGCGCTATCTCTACCACCTGCGCCAGGAGTCCTCGGTAGCGCCCGCGGCGGCGGTACTACAGGACTATTCGTTCAAAAAGCCAGACTACGCCCAGTTGCACGAGCACCACGCCGATGGGCTCGAGTCCCATGCCCAGCGTGGCGTCGTCGATAACAATGGGTACGAGCATTACGACTTTCCCGGCCGCTTCAAGGCCGACGCCTCCGGCGAAGCCTTCACCCGCGTGCGCCTCGAGTACCTGCGCCGCGACGCCTACCTGGCCAAGGCCGAGAGCAACCTGCCCGAGCTGTCGCCCGGCCACCGCTTCACCCTGGCCGACCACGACGTGGACGAGTACAACACCGAGTGGCAGGTGGTGAGCATCCGCCACGAAGGGCACCAGCCCCAGGCCGTGCAGGAGGACGCCGTGGCGGCGGCGGAAGGCGGCGACGCCACCCGCCTGACCAACAAGCTGTCAATGATGCCGGCCAGCCGCACCTGGCGCCCCAAGCCCACCACCCGGCCCCGGGTCGATGGCCCCCAGGTGGCCACGGTGGTGGGGCCCGAAGGCGAAGAGATTCACACCGACGAATTCGGCCGGGTGCGCGTGGTGTTCCCATGGAATCGCGAGGGTACGGCCAGCGCCTGGCTGAGGGTGGCCCAGGGCTGGGCCGGTGCGGGCTACGGCATGTTCGCCCTGCCGCGAATCGGCCATGAGGTGGCAGTCGCGTTCTGGGACGCGGACCCGGACCAACCCTACGTCAGCGGCAGCGCCTACCACGCGGTCAACACCCCGCCCTATGCCCTGCCCGAGCACAAGACCCGTACCGTCATCCGCACCAAGAGCCACCAGGACGAGGGCTTCAACGAAATTCGCCTGGATGACCGTACCGGCGACGAGGAGATCTGGATCCACGCCCAGAAGAACCTCAACTTCCTGACCCTCAACGACCGCCGCGAGGTGGTCCAGCACGACAGCCACCTCAAGGTGGAGAACGACCGTCTCGGCGAGATCACGGGCAACGACCACCTGACCGTACGCGGCCAGCAGTACCGCCAGATCGACGGCGACGACCATGCGCGTATCGGCGGCTCGGCACACCGCCGCTATGGCGATGCCCTGCTCGCCGAGGCCGGCCAGCACATTCACGTCAAGGCCGGCGACAGCGTGGTCATCGATGCTGGCGCCAGCATCTCCCTCGCCGCCGGCGGCAGTTTCATTACCCTGTCGCCCAGCGGCGTGGCGATCAGTGGCCCCAGCATCAAGCTCAACTCCGGCGGCAGCCCGGGCAGAGGCGCCGGCCAGGCCGCACAGGCGGCACTGCTGCCGGGCCACGTGACGCCGGAATCCCCCGAGTGGCCCAGCGTGCCCGAGCACCGCCTCGAACAGGCGGCGGCGCTGCGTTCGCCGATCATCGAGATGTGTCAGAAACCCACCGACGGCAGTCCCTGCCCGTTGGGCCAGAGCTGTCCTTGCGAGGAGGGCTGAGGCATGCCGGTATTGCACCAGGCGCAGGCGCTCGACTCGCTGCTGCCCTCTGCGCTGTCCCGCTGGCTGGTGCTCGACCGGCTGCCCGATACGCTAAAACGGCTCTACGATCTGGAGGAGATGCCGGTCTACGTGCCGCTGTATGCACGTACCCGCTTTGCCGGCAGCCTTGCTCAGAGCCCCCTGCTGGTGTCGGTGAGCGATCCGCTCGCGCCCCTCTGGCAGGCCTTCGTCGAGGGGTACGGTGAGACGCCGCTGCGCGGCGTCATCGTCACCAGTCATGCACCTCAGGCCGAGGTGGTGGCCCACCTGCGGGCGCGCCTGGAAATCCGGTTCTATGGCCAACGCAAGGGGCTGCTGCGCTTTTACGACCCCTGGATCGCCGCCCACCTCTTCTCTTCGGCCGCCGCGAGCCGCCATTGGCTGGGGCCGTTGGAGCGTGTGGTGTGGCATGGCGGCACCTTCGAACAGCGCGCCGAGGCAGGCAGCCAATGGTATGCGTTCGCCGCCGCCGAGCCGGATGCCCCAGCGCCGTCACTGGCCATGCTGCCAGACGACAAGCCGCTGGCCCTGGCGCCGGAGCAGGAAGCGGCCATGGAGCGTTACGCCATGCGCTGGCCACTGTGGCGCCAGCAGGTCGAGCGCCACGGCCTGGACGAGAACGTCCAAGCCCACGCCCAGCGCTTCGTCAGCGCCTGCCGGGAAGCCGAGCGTTTGGCGCTGCCTCCTAGCCAATGGGCCGATTACCTGGCCTGGCGTTTCGCCGCTCCCGATGCAGTCTGGCCCGAGGGAATTCTCGACATGCCCGTGGCCTCTCGTCTGGCCCACCTGCAATGGCAGGCCGAGCTTGCCCAGACGAGCGCCGCCACCCAAGAGGCCAATGGCACTCGCCACAGCACGGATGCCCTGGCAAAGAACGAAGACGACGAGGTACTGGCCCTGCTGGCAGGGACGCATGCAAGGGAGAGAGGATAAGCCATGAGCGATGAAGTGCGCGGTGGGCCGCTGAGCGAGCCAGGCCCGGCCTGCGAGCCCAAGATGCTGATCGTGGAAGTCATGGGCAAGGAGCACCCCGAGGGCCAGGATCTCGTGCTGTTCGACCGCTACCGCGAGGGGTATCTGAGCGATCCGGCCAAGGAGACGCTGGAACCCCTGCCGTCCAGGGTCAGCGTGCTGCACAAATGGCGCTGGGAAGGCATGCGTTCCGTCGACGTGCACCTGGAGATCGCAAGCGAAGCCGGCGAGCCGATCCGCCTGCCACTTTATGAGCGCCTCTGGGACACCCCCCGCCAACAGCGCACCCACCAGCGCTGTGTCGTCCAACCGGTCATGCCCATGGCTCTGTGGCGCTCGCTGGACGGCGCCGCGCTTAACGGAACCCGACGCGAGGCTCTACCGCTGCGGGCCGGCTACCTGTACGTCTTCTATCGGGACCTGGCCTGGCGCGAAATCGAGGTCACCGCCAATGCCGAGACGGGCCAACTCGAATTCCGCGACATCGATCTGGCCGCCCACTGCGATGCCGACGGCCGGTGCCAGGAGGATCGCCGACCGGCGGCGGGTGTCGCCCTCGAGGAGATCTGGCTACCGCTCAGGGAGAATGGCCGTACCGTTGACGGTGCCCTCGAAATCGCCTATTCCGAAGTGCAGTGGTCGGCGGCGCGCCTCAACTACCTTCAAGACGACAGCCGGGCTCGCCGCACGCGCTGCCATACCCCCAACCTCAGCGCGGCCAACAACCTTGCCTCCCCGGGCAGGCTCTACACGCTCTCCCAGGAGGAGCCCCAGCGTCTGCGCCTGCCCTTCCTCGAACAGCAAGTGGCCCAGCCGGAGCGGGTCACCCGGGACCTGGCTGGCGAGGCATTGCCACAATTGCTCGATCAGGCCGTGAGCGAAGCGCAAGCGTTCGGTGATGCCCAGCGTGCCGCGCAGTGCGCACGCGAGGCCAGCAATCCCGACTCGCCGCTGTTTCTCAACGCCAAGGCGCGCCTCGACGCCCTGGCCTCGTTGAGCGCCCACGCCGCCGGCGAGCCCGCGCCGGATGCCACCCTGTGGCAGGGCGAGAGCGGCGAGGATTGCCTGGCCGATGCCTGTGCCCGCCAGATTCCGGGGCTGGTCCTTGCCGATCCCCTGTTCGAGCTGCGCCAGGCCATGTACGGCTGCCAGGCCAGCCTGCAGTACTTGCAGGCCATCCCCAGCCTGGCAGCGCAGGACGACTTCTACGAATGCGCCGCCCTGATCAACCAGACGGTGCTGCCGCAACGCAACAAAGCCGGCCAGAACAACCAACTGCACCGCTATGCCCGTAGCGCCGATCTCAGTGAGACCGGCGAACTGAGGCGCATCCTGCGCAGCGCCCAGCGCGAAACCGCACGTGCACAGCTCGCCGCCTACCAGGCGCGCCTGCATCAGCTGCTGCTGGCGCATGAAACGCCGGTTCTGTTGGCCGACCTGTTCTCACTGGAAGGCCACGACTACCTGGGGGCCTACTCCCTGGCGGCCGACCTGCTCGACGCCTTGCGCGTCTCCCCCGAGCAGGCCGACGCCCTTTACGCCGAACCGCTGACGGGCCCCTCATCGGGTCAGCGCTTTCTGGCCGACGTGCTGCGGGACGGCAGCGGCTACGCCCTGCACGCCCTGCTGTTTCCCAGCGACGAGGCCGCCTCGATGGCGGTGCCGCTGGCGCTGCCCGAAGAAGAAGACAACCCCGGCGACGGTCGGGTCCGCCTCAAGGCCCTGGCCGAGCAGGCCGAACTCGAGGTGCCCGACGACGCGGACGACGTGCAGCTGCTGGAAACTTCCATGCTCGCCCTGCTGGCCAATGAAGACGACTTTCCCTGGAGCGGCGAACTCAAGCGTTGGGCCAACGCCGTGGACCTGATCCTGGGGCGCTTCGCCGAATACGGCGCAGCGCTCTCCGATCAGATGGCCGCCTCCGCGCTGGCGGTACCGGCGCAGCGCCTCGCCCGGGTCGGCCTGGCCGAGCTGCTGGGTGACGTGACCGCCCGGCAGCGGGCGGGCATACCCGAAAACGCGGTGATTCTCGGCGTCCAGGACCGAGCAGGAAATATCATCAACGGCCTGAGCGACAGCGACCGCCGAAGCGATGCCCATGCGCGAGCCCGCCGCTGGTTCGACGGCGTGGTGCGCAAGGCCACGGGGCAGGAACTCACCCCCCGGCTGGCCCAAGGCCTGGCGAGGGCCGGTGAAGCGATTGGCGAGCAGCACCTGACGGTGCTGGTGGCCGAACCCGACTCCCGGGCCGCGCAGCTCGCCCGCAAAGCAGAGCAAAGCACCGCAAGTGCCCGGGATCTAGGGCGGGCTACCGATGCGATTCGGTTGCCATATGTGATTGCAGTGTTTGAATTTTTTAATTTAAGGCAAGAATGGAAACGTTTAGAGCAAGTAGAATCAACAAGGCAGCAGATTGGCACGCTGAGTGCCTTATTCGATTTATCTATCGCGTCCGCAAAAGCCATAGAGTTTTATGGTGAACGCCATAACCGGATGAATGCTCTACGTACCCGAGGTATCAGCCGCGAGTATCCGTTGGGCAATGCCCTGATGCGCTCGCAATTCACTGTCTTATCTGCGCTTGGAGGACAACTGAGAGGCGTCATCAGCGTGGTCAATGTCGCCGGAGTAGCAGCCGGCGTGCTGAGCTCCGCCTTGCTGGCCGTGGATGCCTGGCAGCGCTTTCAGCATGGCAATCTGGGTGCGGGCATCGCCCTGAGCGTGGCATCGGTCGGTACCGCGGTGGTGGCCGGCAGCGCGCTGTTCAAGACCAGCCCGCTGTGGCTGGGCCTGGGCCCGGTGGGCTGGATCGCCCTGGGGATATCGGTGGCGGCGGTACTCGCTTCCCTCTGGCTGCGTGACAACGCGCTGGAGGAGTGGCTGCGCCTTGGCCCCTTCGGCAGCAACGAACGCTACGGCTGGCGCCACGATCCGCAAGAAGCCTTCGAACGCCTGATCAGTCAGTTCGCCGGCATTCGCATCCGTATCGATGCCATCGGCGCGGCCACTCCCGAATCGGTAGCAGCCGACTCGGCCCAGCATCCGGCGCCCGGGGTGATGAGTACCACCGCCCCGGTGGGCCATGTCGACCGCCTGACCGCCGAGCATGACCTGCGCCACGTTCCGGGGCCCTTCGCCAATACCCGGGTGGTGGTCAAGAGCAACATCCCTGGCCTGGCGGAAGGCTGGGACCAGGTCGTCCATCTGCGTTTGCGGATCATCACCGAGCGCAAGCACGAGTCCCGCCGGGAAGGATACTTCGAGTGGCGGCAGCGGGAGAGCCGCTGGAGCGAGCCGATAGCGCCCCTGTTCGAGCGTCACACCGCCGACGGCCGCGAGTACTACCTCTGGATACCGCCGCCTGAGGTCACGCCGGGCAACTGGTTGAGCGCCGAGCAGCGTACCCGCCGCGAACTCGCGGTGCGTGTACAGTGGCAAAAACTCGATGGGACCGAAGCGGCGCTGCCGGCATTGCCGCGCCTGCTGCCGGCACCGGGGCCCACCGAGACGGCCAATGCGGCCGAAGCGCTGCAGCCCAACTTCGAACGTACCGGCCGGCCCTACTGGGCCGACGAACAGACCCATCGCGACACCGGGGAGTCCCATGGCTGACACGCCCATCACCTACGCCGCCGATGCCTATACGCCTGAGCGGGCCCAGCAGCCGCGTTCGGAGGAGTGCCGCCACTCACGGCGCTTTCGCCTGGCCGCCGCCAGCGGCCAGCGCCTGCCGCGCCGTCAGCCCACCGTGGACATGGCACCCACGACCCGTGGCATCCGCCTGGTACCGCCCCAGGAGCTGCGTAAAATCGAGAGCCAATCCTACTACCGGGTGCGGCCGGAAGACCGGCCAACGCACCCGGTACGCATGGATGAGGAATGCCTACGCTATACCAGCCAGACCAAGCGGGATTTCTTTTTTGGTGTTATTCGAGCACTCGGTTTCATAGGCCTGGTATGGATGACCCCACTTGCAATTCTGGGAATCACAGCGATGGCAGCCTCATTCGCTGCAAATGCCAGATATGGCGGTTTTCTATCCAACTTTTTCGGATATTCTGGATGGAGTATCCTCTTGTTTTTAGCGCTCCCAGCTTTAATTATGTGGGGAGGGGCGCATTTAATCTATCGGCTCTTCCCAAACTGGACCTCAGGCTATCAACCCGGCCCCATGTGGGAGCTGAACCGCGCCACCGGCAAGGTGGTCGTCTTCGCCAATCCCGGCAAGAGCAGCACCGCCTGGCAGGTGGCCCACGAACTGCCCTTCGAGGAGTTCGACTGCTACCTGCAAAGCACCCCCAGCCACCAGGGCCTGCCGCAGTTCAATCTCAGCCTGGTGCACTACCGCGAGGAGGCCCACGTCGCCCTGGTGGGCATGTTCAGCGCTACCAGCAGCCACGTAGAGCAGCGCGCCGCCTGGGACATGATCCAGCGCTATATGGACACCTCCCAGCCACTGCCGGACATCCCCGTGTTCGAGATCTACCGATCGCTCGATCCGGCCACCATCGAGCATGACCGGCGTACCAGGCGCAATCCGCGCTTCTGGCGCGACATGGACGACGCCACCTACGAGCGCCACGTCAGCGAGCATCAGGACAAGTTGAATGCCTTCTACCGCGGCTGAGGTGGCCTTCATCGCGCCCAAGCCCAATGCCGCTTCCGACGCCCTGCCACGCCTGCTCCCAGCGCCGGGGCCAACCGAAACGGCCAGCGCAGCCGAGGCGCTGCAGCCCGATTTCGACCGTACCGGCCGACCCTACTGGGCCGACGAACAGACCCATCGCGACACCGGGGAGTCCCATGGCTGAAACACCCATCACCTACGCCGCCGATGCCTATACCCCCGAACGGGCCCACCAGCCACGCTCCGAGGATTGCCAGCACTCACGGCGCTTCCGCCTGGCCGCCGCCAGCGGCCAGCGCCTGCCACGCCGCCAACCCACCGTGGATATGGCGCCGATGCGCGAGCTGCGCGACACCCCGCCGGCAAGGCTGCGGGAGATCGAAGCCATGCCGGGGCATACGCCCCGGCCACCAGACCGCCCCGAACACCCCCTGCGCTGGGATGAGGAGTGCCTGCGCTATACCAGCCAGACCAAGCGGGATTTCTTGTTTGGAGTGATGCGTGTTTTAGGTATGGTAAGTTTTTTCTTATTTCTTTTTGTTGGAGTGCTAGTAATGGCGCTCCTGTTTGCTATGTCGTGGGGAGACAGCCAAATTGGCTCTGAGCATTACTTGGTAATGGGAAAGGTCATCGGCTTTTTATGTATTATCGCCCTCTCATTATGGGGGGGGGCGAATTTAATCTATCGACTCTTCCCCAACTGGGCCTCAGGCTATCAACCCGGCCCCATGTGGGAACTGAATCGCGCCACCGGCAAGGTGATCGTGTTTTCCAATCCCGCCAAGAAAAGCACCGCCTGGCAGGTAGCGCATGAGCTGCCCTTCGAGGAGTTCGACTGCTACCTGCAAAGCACCCCCAGCCACCAGGGCCTGCCACAGTTCAACCTCAGCCTGGTGCACTACCGCGAGGAGGCCCACGTCGCCCTGGTAGGCATGTTCGGTGCCACCAGCAGCCACGTGGAGCAGCGCGCCGCCTGGGACATGATCCAGCGCTATATGGACACCTCCCAGCCACTGCCGGATACCCCCATGTGGGAGGAATTCCGCTATCTCGATCCCACTACCCTTGAACATGACCGAGACACCGGGCGCAACCCGCGCTTCTGGCGCGACATGGACGACGCTACCTACGAGCGCCACGTCAGCGAGCATCAGGACAAGCTGAATGCCTTCTACCGCGGCTGAAACGCCCATCACCTACGCCGCCGATGCCTATACGCCTGAGCGGGCCCAGCAGCCGCGTTCGGAGGAGTGCCGGCACTCGCGGCGTTTCCGCCTGGCCGCCGCCAGCGGCCAGCGCCTGCCGCGCCGTCAGCCCACCGTGGACATGGCCCCCATGGCACGAGGCATCCGCCTGGTGCCGCCCCAGGAACTGCGCGAGATCGAAAGCCAGTCGTACTACCGGGTTCGGCCGAAGGACCGCCCCACGCACCCGCTGCGTATGGACGAGGAGTGCCTGCGCTATACCAGCCAGACCAAGCGGGATTTCTTGTTGGGAGTGATGCGTGGGTTAGGTATGGTGGGCTTTTTCATGTCCCTATTCGCCATCTCTGCTTTAACCATTATGATTATAGTTATACGCAAAGGGCTTCCTCCTCGTGAGGAACTAATAATCATGGGTGAGGTATACTTTATTTTTCTTTCTGTAACACTTGGCATGTGGGGGGGGGGCAAACTTAATCTATCGCCTCTTCCCGAACTGGTCCTCAGGTTATCAGCCCGGCCCCATGTGGGAGCTGAATCGCGCCACCGGCAAGGTGGTCGTCTTCTCCAATCCCAGCAAGAGCAGCACCGCCTGGCAGGTGGCCCACGAGTTGCCCTTCGAGGAGTTCGACTGCTACCTGCAATCCACCCCCAGCCACCAAGGCCTGCCGCAGTTCAATCTCAGCCTGGTGCACTACCGCGAGGAGGCCCACGTCGCCCTGGTGGGCATGTTCGGTGCCACCAGTAGCCACGTGGAGCAGCGTGCCGCCTGGGACATGGTCCAGCGCTACATGGACACCTCCCAGCCACTGCCGGACATTCCCGTGTTCGAGATCTGCCGCCCGCTCGACCCGGCCACCATCGAGCATGATCGAGACACCGGGCGCAACCCGCGCTTCTGGCGCGACATGGACGACACCACCTACGAGCGCCACGTCAGCGAGCATCAGGACAAGCTGAATGCCTTTTACCGTGGCTGAGCCGCCCATCGCCGAGCGCACCTCCAATGCCCTGCCGCGCCTGCTGCCGGCGCCGGGGCCGACCGAAGCGGCCAGCGTGAGCGAGTCGCTGCGGCCCGATTTCGAACGTACCGGCCGACCCTACTGGGCCGACGAACAGACCCATCGCGACACCGGGGAGTCCCATGGCTGAAACGCCCATCACCTACGCCGCCGATGCCTATACGCCTGAGCGGGCCCAGCAGCCGCGTTCGGAGGAGTGCCGGCACTCACGGCGCTTTCGCCTGGCCGCCGCCAGCGGCCAGCGCCTGCCACGCCGTCAGCCCACCGTGGACATGGCACCAATGCGCGAGTTGCGTGACACTCCACCGGCCAAGCTGCGGGAGATCGAAGCCATGCCGGGGCATACGCCGCGACCGCCAGACCGCCCCGAACACCCCCTGCGCTGGGATGAAGAGTGCCTACGCTATACCAGCCAGACCAAGCGGAATTTCTTCTTTGGAATAATCAGAGTTACAGGAATTGTAGGTATTTTCTGGCTTACTCCAATAACTTTTCTTACAGCTATCATTCTGGCAGCAATCGATGCAAACGACGCCAGGACTGGTAACTTTTTTTTCAATTTTATTGCTTTTTTTTGGTGGGAAGGAACACTGCTAGTACTTATTGGAAGTCTAGTTCTATGGGGGGGGGCAAATCTAATCTATCGTCTCTTCCCCAACTGGTCCTCAGGCTATCAACCCGGCCCCATGTGGGAACTGAATCGCGCCACCGGCAAGGTGGTCGTCTTTTCCAATCCCGGCAAGAAAAGCACCGCCTGGCAGGTGGCCCACGAACTGCCCTTCGAGGAGTTCGACTGCTATCTGCAATCCACCCCCAGCCACCAGGGTCTGCCGCAGTTCAATCTCAGCCTGATGCACTACCGCGAGGAGGCCCACGTCGCCCTGGTGGGCATGTTCGGTGCCACCAGCAGTCACGTGGAGCAGCGCGCCGCTTGGGACATGATCCAGCGCTATATGGACACCTCTCAGCCACTGCCGGATACCCCCATGTGGGAAGAATTTCGCCATCTTGATCCCACCACTCTTGAACATGATCAGCGTACCGGCCGTAATCCGCGTTACTGGCGGGATATGGATGATGATGCGTTTGCGCAGCGCGTCAACGAGCAGCAGGACAAGCTGAATGCCTTCTACCGCGGCTGAGGCGGCCATCGTCGCGCCCAAGCCCAATGCCGCTTCGCGGCGGCTGCCGGCACCGGGGCCCACCGAAACGGCCAGCGCAGCCGAGGCGCTGCAGCCCGATTTCGAACGTACCGGCCGACCCTACTGGGCCGACGAACAGACCCATCGCGACACCGGGGAGTCCCATGGCTGACACACCCATCACCTATGCCGCCGAATCCATAAAAGTCATCTTCAGGCCGTACAGGGACAGTATTCTCCTGACTCATGCCTCTATAGTCAGCAGTGTTTTCTGCCGATTTCCTGGGCCGCGAGTGGGTAATCAGCGCCACCAAGCGCTGATTACCTGTAGCTCTGTCATCAGGAATCTTGCAGCAGCGACCGTATCTGCCGGACGTTGGCTTCGAGTTCCGCCTTGAAGGTGTCCATGCGCTCGGGGTCGGCTGCACCGAGAGGCGGAAGCATCATGCCAAAAACGCCGTTACTTGGCTGCAGTGTGCTCAGCCGCTCCTCGACTTGTTCCGCTTGGGTTCTGACCTGCTGGGCATAATGACCGTTACAGGGCGGCGGAGCGTACCAGCGCAAGTTGTTCGGCAATGCGACGTCTCGTGATTGGGCCTCGTTTTTTGCGTCGTTCAGTGCCGTGCAGAGTTCATCGAAAGTCGTGAGCCGTTCATCGAGCGATGCCAGGAGGTTGGCGATGGTCTCCTTCGCTTCTTCGATCTGGGCCTGTTGATGGCGCTCGCGAGCCTCTGCTGCGGCTTGCTGGGCTGCCAGCCTAGAGGGTTCTGCAAGTTCGCTGACGCGCTCCCCCAGTTGGCGTTCATCGAAATGGGCCAGCTCCAGCCCCATGGGGTTGCGGTCAGGGTTTTCGAGATACTCTCTGAGCCCGACACGGCACTCTGCCTTCATCTGCCCGAGGAATTCGGCGGGAATGTCCTTGACGATCTCGTCTTCCAGCCCGGAGAGCAGGCGAACGCACTCCTCCAGGCCGCGGGAGATGCTGGGAGGAAGCTGTTCGCCGTGAGCCTCTCTGCTTTCGCCCAGCAGATGGAGCAGTTGTTCGTCGCTTACCTGAGGCGTGGAGTTGCCACAGGCGGCAAGGAGGGGAAAGGCGATAAAGGCCAGTCGGCGTGCATGGCGTGTGCTCTTCAAGGTTCCTTCCTCATTATGTTGGGGATGGGCGATTGCGAATCCCTAGGGTATGGTCGGAGCATATTAGAGCTAAGCGGTTTCTGCCGCCAGGCCCAGAGTGAAGGGCGCGAAGCATGCTTGGCTTGCCGCATTGTCAGGGGGCTTGGCTAGTCCATCATGAGTCGCTTTTTGTTCATTGCCGACGACTCGGCTAGCATCGGCAAGCGAGAGCGGCGACGACAGGGGGATGCGGGTGAACATGGGGTTACTGCTGATGGTGGCAGCGGGAGGTGCGTTGGGGGGCATGGCGCGACTGGCAGTCTCCAATCTGTTCGCCAGGCGGGTGGGATCGGCGTTTCCGTGGGGCACGCTGGCCGTCAATCTCAGCGGAGCGCTGCTCGCGGGCGGGCTGGCCGGCTGGTTCGGCATGTCCCATGAGGCGGGCATGCCGAGGGGGTGGTCGCTGCTGGTGGTAGGGCTGCTGGGCGGCTATACCACCGTTTCCTCCCTGAGCCTGCAGAGCCTGGCCTTGTGGCAGAGTGGGCGTCGGCGTGCCGCGCTCGCCAACATGGCAATCACCCTGGTTGCCGGATTGGCGCTGGCCGCCTTGGGCTGGTGGCTGGTGGGGTGGTTGGCATGAGCGGCTGGCGCAGCTATGCGGCGGTGGGACTGGGCAGTGCCCTGGGTACGTCGCTGCGCTACCTGGTGTCGCTGTCCACGCTGGCCGTGCTTGGCACTGCCTTTCCCTGGGGCACGCTGGTCGTCAACCTGCTGGGTTCGTGGTTGATCGCTGCTTTTGCCGCCCTGGTTTCCTTGCGCGGCGGCAGGGCTGCCCGCTGGCAGCCCTTCCTGGTGGCCGGTTTCTGCGGCGGCTTCACGACCTTTTCTCTGTTCAGCCTGGAAACGCTGCATCTGCTAGAGATCGGTCGGCCTGGCCTGGCGCTCATCTACGTCCTGCTCAGCGTGCCGCTGTGGCTGGCCGCGGCCTGGCTGGGCGATCGCTGCGTGCGGGTTCGCCACGGCTGACGCGCCTGCTGCCTGCACCGACCCTTCACTCAGCGCCTGGTCTTTTCGGTGGCTTTCCTGGCCGCCTTGTTCGTCTTGGCCGGCTCGGGAGCCTCGGGCTCGCCTCGGAAACGTTCGCGCACCAGCGCCAGCAGGCCCTGGGTCGAGGCGTCGAAGTCCTGGCTGTGTTCGTCGATGCGCTCGCTGATCTCGCCGGCGATACGCTTGCCCAGCTCCACGCCCCACTGGTCGAAGGAGTTGATGTTCCAGATCACTCCCTGCACGAATACCTTGTGCTCGTAGAGTGCGATCAGCGCGCCGAGGTTCTTCGGCGTCAGCTCGTCGAGCAGCAGTACGCTCGAGGGGCGGTTGCCGGGGCAGCTGTATGGGTCGAGCCGGCTGCCGCGCTGGCTGCCTTCCATGAAGGCGTTGGCCTGGGCCAGCATGTTGGTGAGCAGGGCGAAGTGATGCTCCTCCATGCCCGGCTCTGGCTTGAGCGAGGCGATGAAGTCGATCGGCACGTAGCGTGTGCCCTGATGCAGCAGCTGGAAGAAGGCGTGCTGCCCGTTGGAGCCGGTCTGGCCCCAGACGATGGGCCCGGTCTTGTAGTCCACCGGGTGACCGAAGATGTCCACCGACTTGCCGTTGGACTCCATGTCGAGCTGCTGCAGGAACGAGGGTAGCTGATGCAGTGCCTGGTCGTAGGGCACGATGGCCTGAGTCTCGGCGCCCATGAAGTTGATGTGCCAGATGCCGATCAGTGCCATCAGCACCGGCATGTTCTCGCGGAAGGGGGCGGCCAGGAAGTGCTGGTCCATCTCGTAGGCACCCTGGAGCATCTCCATGAAGCCGTCGAACCCCACCGCCAGCGCAATGGGCAGGCCGATGGAGGACCACATCGAGTAGCGGCCGCCGACCCAGGCCCAGAACTCGAAGACGTTCTCCTCGCGCACGCCGAAGGCCATGGCGGCCTTCTTGTTGGTGGATGCGGCGACGAAGTGGGCGCCCAGGTCGGCCTCTTCGCCGGCATTGTCGAGGAACCAGCGGCGCGCGGTCTTGGCGTTGAGCAGGGTCTCCTGGGTGGAGAAGGTCTTGGTCGAGACGATGAACAGGGTAGAGGCGGGATCGAGGCGGGCCAGCACCTTCTGGATGTGGGCACCGTCGACGTTGGAGACGAAGTGGAAATTGAGTTCGGGATGGCGGTGCTTGAGCAGCGCGCGACAGGCCATGTTGGGGCCGAGATCGGAGCCGCCGATACCGATATTGACCACGTCACGGATGCGCTTGCCGCTGTAGCCCTTCCACTCGCCGTTGCGCACGGCCTCGGCGAACTGACGCAGCTGCTCGCGGGAGCGGCGGATCTCGGGCATCACGTCCTTGCCGTCGACCATCACCGGGGCATCGCCCATGTTGCGCAGTGCGGTGTGCAGGACGGGACGGTCCTCGGTGACATTGATGATGTCGCCGGAGAACATCTGGGCGCGGCGCTGCACCAGGGCGGAGTGGTCGGCCAGCTCGATCAGCTTGGTCAGCACCGCCTCGGAGACCTGGTGCTTGGAATAGTCGAGGAACAGCCCACCGACACGCAGGCTCATCTTGTCGAAGCGCTGGGGGTCGGCGGTGAAGTAATCGCGAATGCGGTCGTTGGCGATTTCCTGACGCAGCCGCATGAGGGCCTGCCAGGTGACGCTACGGGTGAGCTGGAACATGGTTTCCTCGCACGTGCGCGGGCTCGGCCCGCCATCTCTCGTTATTGGGGGTTGCGTGTGGCCATCCAGGCGTCGGCGTCGGGAATGGCCATCTCGTAGGGCTGGCCGAGCCAGGGTGAGCTGATCAGGAAGTCGGCGCTGGCGGCATTGCATGCCACCGGCACGTTCCACAGCGCGGCCAGGCGTAGCAGCGCCTTCACATCGGGATCATGTGGCTGGGGCGCGAAAGGGTCCCAGAAGAAGATCAGCAGGTCGAGGCGCTGTTCGGTGATGCGCGCACCGATCTGCTGGTCACCGCCGAGCGGGCCGCTCATCAAGCCTTCCACTTCGAGCCCGAGGCTTGCCGAGAGGCGCCCGGCGGTAGTGCCGGTGCCCACCAGCTCGTGCTCGACCAGGGTGTCGCGCCAGCGCGAGGCCCATTCGAGCAGCTCACTCTTCTTGCCGTCGTGGGCGATCAGTGCGATGCGCTTGCGTGCCGGCAGGGTGCGCTGCACGCTGCGCCGGGGGCGGCTGTCGGTCATGGCTGGCCTACCTCGAGGATCTTCAGGGTATTGGTTCCGCCGTGGGCGTTCATGTGGTCGCCCCGGGTCAGGATGACATGATCTCCCGGTTCGGCAATCCCCTTCTCCACCAGCAGCGCCAGCGCCCGGTCGTTGAGTTCGCCAGCCGCCATCGTGGTGGTGTCGAACGGCAGCGAGACCACCCCGCGGTAGAGCGCCATGCGGCGCTGGGCGATGGGGCTGTGGGCGAGCCCGACGATGGGCAGCCCCGAGCGGATGCGCGAGGCGATCAAGGGCGTGTAGCCGGTGGAGGTCATGCAGGCGATGGCGGCCACCCCGGTGAGGTGGTTGGCAGCGTACATGGCGGAGAGCGCGATGGTCTCGTCGATGCGCGAGAAGCCCTCGTGGATACGGTGACCCGACTCCTGGGCGACGCGCTCGCGCTCGGCGCCCAGGCACACCCGGCGCATCGCCTCGAGCGTTTCCACCGGGTAGTCGCCGGCGGCGGTCTCGGCCGAGAGCATCACCGCGTCGGTGCCGTCGAGCACGGCGTTGGCGACGTCGAACACCTCGGCGCGGGTGGGCAGCGGCGAG